>NZ_JBUZNO010000004.1:0-385336 GCF_055326245.1 Tessaracoccus luoxuelianae | reverse complement strand
GTGCCGCTCGACGGGCGAGGTGCCGTACCAGTATTCGTTCTTCAACGAACAGTACCGCCGCTGGATTAAGTCGACGGGGGCGTCGATGCGGATCCAGCGCAGCCCCGGGGAGTCGGTCGAGGTCGACTGGGCCGGGGACCCGATGTGGTTCGCTGATCCGCTGAGCGGGACCCCGACCCAGGCGTGGGTGTTCGTGGCGGCGTTGTCGTTCAGCGCCTACACCTATGTGGAGGCATTCACCGACATGACGCTGTCGTCGTGGATCGAGGGCCACGTGCATGCGTTCGAGCAGTTCGGGGGCGTGGGTCGTCTGCTGGTGCCTGACAACCTCCGCACGGGGGTGTCGCGGGCGGACCGGTACGAGCCGGCGTTGAACCCGGCCTACGCCCAGTTGGCGGAGCATTACGGCACCGCGATCATCCCGGCCCGCGTGAAACGTCCCCGCGACAAGGCGGTGGTCGAAGGCAGCGTCCGGTTCGTCGCAGGTCAGGTCGCCGCGATACTGCGTGATCGTCAGTTCGTCGGGTTGGCGGAGCTGAACGAGGCCATCTTCGACGAGGTCGCCGCGATCAACGCCCGCCCGTTCCAGAAGCGGGAGGACTCCCGGCTGGTGGTGTTCGAACGCGACGAGAAGCCGCTCCTGATGCCGCTGCCGCCGATCGGATTCGAGCTGGCCGATCTCCGCAAGGCGAAAGTGGGGCCGAACTATCACGTCCAGGTCGACCGGAACTTCTACTCGGTCCCCGCGAGGCTGATCGGTGAATCGCTGGATGTCCGGGTCACCTCCAGCATCGTGGAGGTGTTCGATGGCGTCGAACGCGTCGCGTCCCATCCGCGGTTCAAGGGGGTCAGGGGCCGCTACTCGACCCTGCCCGCGCACATGCCGGCCTCGCACGCGAGCCGGCTGGTGGACTGGTCACCGGAACGCTTCGAGCAGTGGGCCGCGACCGTCGGACCGAACACGCAGGCCGCGATCCGGGCGATCCTCGGCTCACGCAAGATCGTCGAGCAGTCCTACCGGTCATGCCTGGGGGTGATGTCGCTGGCCAAGAGGTCGGGCGGTATGGCCCGGCTGGAGGACACCTGCGGCAGGGCGTTGGCGGCCACCCCTGCGCCGTCCTACACGCTGATCAAGAAGCTATGGGCTGGATGGACACCGGTCCCGACCCCGCCGCCGCCATCGCTGGGTGATGCAGGGTTCGTCCGCGGCTCTGACTACTACGGGAGCCGGGCATGATCGACATCGAAACCCTCACCCGGCTCAAGACCATGCGGCTCTCGGGGATGGCCGAGTACTTCGAGAACCTCGCCGACACCACCACCGCGGCCCCGTTGAACGGCCCAGAGCTGGTCAAGCAGGCCGTCGACTGGGAATACGAACGGCGCCGTGACAGCAAGCTGCACCGACTCCGCCGGCAGGCCGGCCTCGCGCAACCCGGTGCCGACATCGCCGACCTCAAGGCCATGCCCGGACGCAGCGTCGACGCCGAGTTGATCAGCCGGCTGGCGATCGGCTCCTACCTGGTCAAACACCAAGACGTCATCCTGCAAGGACCCACCGGAGCCGGGAAAACCTACGTCGCCTGCGCCCTGGGGAACAAGGCCTGCCAGCAGTACCGCAGAGTGCTCTACCTGTCCGCCGATGAACTGTTCGACCGGATCACCATCGCTGAGCGCACCGGCGACAAGAAACGATGCCTCGACACGCTGGTCAAGGTCGAGCTGCTGATCATCGACGACTGGTTCCTCACACCGCCGAGCCGGCCCCAGGTCCAGCAACTCCACACCCTGATCGACCGGCGCCACAAGACCACCTCAACGATCTACTGCACCCAGCTGCCGCCCGGTCAATGGCACGACCGGATGGAAGAGAAGATCCTCGCCGACGCCATCGTCGACCGGATCACCACCAACGCGCACGCCACCGTCCTCAACTGCGACGACTCCATGCGCAAACACTTCACCCACCTCGAATAGCCAACAGTCGGGGGCCGACCGTCCCGGCCGGCCCCCGACACCCACAGCCCACCCCACCACGCCCGTCGCACTGGCTCACCACCGCCCGGAACACTGGCTCACCACACAGCGGAACACCGGCTCTACCTGAGCGCAATATCCAACTCACGCTCATAAGCCATCTCTCTAGATTGTCATGAAGGACATGGGGATTCATTCGCAGGCGGATGTGCGCGCCATCCAAAAGGTCATACTTTCCGTCCGCGTGCGTGTCTATGTCCCAGTTGTCTGAGGCGAAGTGCGCGATGATGTTGATCGAGCTGTAGTGTGCAACGATTGCGGGTGTGCCGGAAAGGTGCTCAAGTATCGAGTGCAGTCCGTTGGCAACACGGATCGCTTGCGACCTAATGCTCTCTTCACCAAACTGTGGTTCGAGGAAGCGTTCCCGGAAGGTCATCGCTGCATACTGGGGATAGTGCGCCTTAACAAACTCCTCAGACTTCTCTTCAAAAAAGCCAGAATGATACGCTTGGAATGCCTCAACCGCGTGCACCTTATGGTCCGGCCAAATATACTCAGCCGACTGCATGCATCTGGATAGCGGTGAGGAATAGATTCTCGCACGTGGCAGTCGCTCCAGCGCATTCTTTGTTTCTCGCAACTGCTCTTGGTATCCATCAGCAAGGGGGGCGTCAAAGCGCCTCCCCCAAGTGCCGATTGCTTCGCGCGTGCTGCTGGCGTGTCTCACCAAGAACAGATCCATGTCCCTGTCCCCTCGCATCTCAACGCCTGGCTGGATCATGCCTTGCTAATGCTTATATCGGGATGCACACGCAGCCCCTGGCGCGGGGTCACGTGCAGTTTCACACGTTCGGATGGCGCGTGGTGTCTAGCTACTGACTGCAGGACAAAGAGTGAGAACATAGCTGCTGGCACCAGCGGTGAGGAACCGCTCAAAGCGGCGACCCCAGCACTTGCCGAAGCGCCGACTGCAAGGAATCCCTGGACGACGCCTGGGGCCTTTTCAAGGACACGACTTACATCAGTGGCTCGGGAGATGAATTGCGGGGTCAACCCCATGCTTCCTACGTCTTTGCCGACCTGCTTCCTAATATCCTGCGCGTATCTATGCAGAGATTCGACGAGTTCTGCCTGCAAAGGTTCGCTGGCTGGGTTGCTCCTCCAGTGAGATAGTGACTCGAAGTATCTTTCAGCGGATGCCGAGCGACGGACTGCCAGTAGTGCATCTCCACTCACTGACCGGAGGTGCTTCGGGCGCGGAAGGCGAATCTGTAGATCGATCCCATCAACCCTGGGGGCGACGGAGCCATCCATGGTCGATCCATTTAACAGTTCGGCTTTCCACAGGTCCATCGCCGCAATGTGCGGAGTCCACTGGGGACTGTTGGGCGCGCTTTGCACAGTGTCCGCAAGGCTCCGATTGTAGATTTCTGATGCTAATGTGTAATACGCCCTCAGGTCGCGCTCCGCGGGCTCGCTGACCTCAGATCTCGCACGTGATAGCAGGTTGTCTACACTGATAATTCGACCACAGTCCGACCCCAGTAGACGTTCGCCAGATACTTGGATCATCTTGCTCAACAGGAGCCCCTCGGTCCCTAGAGTCGCCGAAGAGCGCTCGATTGAGCTGACCAGTTCCCCCTCGACCCATTCCCGACTTCTCCCCCAGAAGCCACTAAATTCGTCTGGGTCGACGCTCATTTCGAGCATGGGCGGTTCGTCCTCAGTCAGGAACTTTGTTAGGGACCTGCCAAATAGTGCTGAATTATCTGGCGATGACCAGAGTTGCGGGCTGAAGGGCGTCCGATCAAGTCGTTCAGCGATTTCGTTGCATCTCTACTAAACCCCCGACGGTCTGCGCCCTCCATGAGTCGAAGTATGCCGAGAAGGGTGCCTTCTGCGCGAAAGTAGGGCTTGATGAAGCCGTTCCGCAGTCCAACCTCGACCCAAGAGTCCCTGGATGGATAGTCGGCCAGATGCGCACCCATCCAAGATCCTTGCAGCAGGTAGTGATCCGGAATTGCGAGCGATGGCTGCAAAAGGAGATTATAGAATAGACTCCGATCGAAGGTGGGGCGAGTCACGGCGAATTGATAGAATCCGTGACCTGCGGTGAAAAGTACAGAATCTGACGATGACATTTCGCCTACAATCCTATCGCCAGGTCTGAATAGTGAATGTCTGCGCACCTAGTGGGGAACTCCAGCGGTCTCGGCAGACTGAGAGGTGCGCATGAGTGCTCTTCGGCTGGGGGGAGGGAGGGATTCGATTGCCGGGTGCTTCCCGTGGAGGCAAGCCGCCAACGAGACGATCTCAAGGTTACAGCAGACTCACGGGCATTTGATGAGATGCTGCCGGCGCGCGATGGCTGCTCACATCTGCTCCAATGGCGGCTTCGACTCTGAGTCGACTTTGGCTTGATACCCGGGACCCGGCCCGGGGGCTCACCGGGCGGGTCCTCGGCCCGGCTCCATGCCGGGCGATGACGCGAGCGTCTGCTCGCACAGGTGCTGGGAGCGTTCCAGCACGGGATCGGTCCCCGTGTCGAAGGGCACCCAGGGATGGTCGTCGGCGCGGGGGGCGAGCTCGTCCCTGATGTGTTCACGCGCTTCCTTGATGCGTCGGTGGGCCGTGCTCTCGGAGTACCCGAGGTTGTCGGCGATGTCACGAAGCGCGTGTCCTCGCATCGACGCCATCAGCGGCTCCCGCAATGAAGTAGGCAGCTGCCCGAGAGCCTCGGTGATGGCAGCGACGGCGTGCCGATCTTCGACAACCTCGCCCGGACTTGGAGCGGGGTTAGCGAGATCCCTCTCGCCCAGCGCCACAGTGGTGGGTCGGGGGCCGGTGGTGCGCTTGCGGACCACGCCAGCGTCGTCGACCCCGCGCAGGCGGGCGTGCTTCAGCGTCATCCAGGCATAGCTGGCCCAACCCTCGGGGCTAGTTCGCTGAGGGTCGAAGCGGTAGGCGGCGCCCATGAGTTCGACGAACATCTGACCGCGGGTGTCCGCGGCGTTTGGCGTTCGTCTGGTCTGGGCGTAGACCATCGGGATAACAGAGCTGACCAAGTCGGTCACGGCCTGCCGCCCCTCTACGACCAGCTGTGGCCAACGCGATGGGTCGACCCCGCGAAGGATCTCGGGGGGGTTCGCCGGATCGCCGGTCGCTGCGGCGGCACCGAGGTCGCGGGCGTGGCAGAGGGCCAAGATGGAAGGGCCGTCCAGGACGGTTCCGGGGCTGATCGTCGGTTCCATCGGAGCGACTTGTGCCGAGGCCCCGGGTCCCCGCACGGCTGCGGCCTTGGGCTCCACCAGTGCGGGCGCCATCGGAGCGCCGGGTGGGTCAGAGGGGCGGAGCATCTGGGGATCGGTCAGATACTCGAGTGAGAGTCGGCTGATCCTCGCGGCAGCGGGCCGGGCCGAGGGCTCGCCGACGAGGTTGGCGACCACTACCGCCTGGCCGAGACCCGAGCGCAGCAGCACGTCCAAACGGACGTGGGAAGGCTCGGTGAGATCCGGGCGTCCAGTGAGTTGCCGCACGGCGGTGCCGACTTGGAGCATGACAGCTTGGTCGACACGGGTAGCGCCCAGCCGTCGTCCGTCGATCTGACTCAGCATGGTCTGATGGGCTCGGGCGAGCTCGCGGATGTTGCCGAGGAGGGCATCAGCGTACGGCCTGGGCAGCGCCCCGGCCTTCGCGGCGTCGTCCACCAGAGCGTGGGTGTCGCGCAGGATCGCCAAGTGCCCGAGCGCCACGCTGCGGCGCACGATGGGGGCGCTGTGGACGGGCTGGACGGCTGCGAGGGCGTCCTGCCAGGCCGCCAGACCGACGCCGGCGGCAGATCGGCTGGTGGGGGCGTGGATCGCGCCGTCGAGTGCGGTCTCGCCGGCCAGCAGCCATGCTTTCGCGCGGTCGTCCGGCGTTCGGACGCGCACCCAGTGCGCGAGTTCGTAGGCGACGTGGTTGAGCGTCGCCGCGTCGCGCTGCCGGTCGAAGTCGGAGCGCGACGCGATGTCCTGGCCGACGTCAACGAGGGCCGCGCTCACAGCACCCAGCGACGGCGCCAGGATCGGCTTCACGGCAGCAATTCCCGCTGCACCGGTCGTTGCCGTGCCCAGCAGCGCGAGGGGGTCGGCTGTGGAGATCGGGGCGAGCGCTCGGCGAATCATCACCAACCTGGACACGGTCTGGGTCCAGTCGGCCATCAGATCCAGCGTGAGGGGCGGCTCGGCCTCCCACTCGAGGCGGGCGAGTTCCCGCCGGACGGCCTGCCACATGGGCCGTTACCCTCGCCGTCCGACAGTGCTGTCCAACTCCCTGCGGACGTCGGCCAACAGCACCCGCAGCCGGGCCAAGTCGGGCAGATCTGCGGCGAGGGCCAGGTCCCAGGTATGAACCTCGCGCAAAGCGTTCTCGACGCACTCGAGCGCCGTCAGTCTTGTCAGTCCCGGGACGTCCACGGGCCGGCTCGTCGGGTGAGTGGCCGCCATCAACAGCGAGATCCCCATTGCCTCGTGGATCATCGCGGCCAGGTCGTCCCAGCGGTCAGCACTCAGCATCGTCGCCTGCCCCAGCAGCAGATCGATCTTGGCGATCGACTCGGCGGGCATCGGCATTCCGGTCATGATCGTGATCCCTTCCTTCCAGTTGTCCTCGGATCGTGGGCGGCGCGCCCACGAATCCCTTCGCCCGTACAAGTCACCAGGCGTGTGTGCGAGCGCCACTGTCCACCGGGCTCAGGGCCACGCCGCCGAACAGATGTGCAGGATCGGCGTCCGGCGTGGGTCGCGGTGGGCCGGACGGGCAGCACTACCGGACGCCGCGTTTCCGGCGCGGCTCGCGTGGCCGACGACCGTTCGAGATCCGCGAGCCTGCGTCACGAGGCGCTCATGGCGGGCGCGAGTCCACGGCAGCAGGTACGTCAGTCCGATCACCACGACGATCCCCACGGTGGCCGCCTGCTGCCCGGCGACCACGGTCTGCCAGACCGCGATGCCGGCGACCACCAATCGCATCCGCCAGGCGAACCCGATCAGCGGCAACCAGGTCATGCTGTGGGCGAACCCGCCCACCAGGGCGGCGAGCAACTGCCACGGCCAGGTGAACCACTGGTAGGCGACATCGAACCGGCCTGCCGACACCAGCTGACGTTGCCGCGCTCGTGTGAGCAGCGCGGGTAGGTCACTCCGTCCGATCCAGGTCGCCGGGACGACGAGGTGGCTGCGTCCGGCCTGCCCGATGCGGGCGGTCCGTCGACCGGTGATCAGGACGCGGACCCGCAGGTCGCCGGGCACCGCGAGTGGGGTCGAGGGGCGGCGTGCCCACCAGACCCCGCTATTGACCGGGGCAACACTACGCTCCACGCGACGCCAGCAGGCCTCTTAGCGCTTGCCCGAGCCAACGGCTGTCGCACGCTTCAAACGGGGCCAGCCCTGTGGGGCCAACCTGACCCTGACTTAGGCCATTTAGTACCGACCCTACCGAACCCCCTCGTCGGCTCATTGTCTGTGGTGGATGCGGTCGAGTAGTTCGGTGACGTCGACGGGTAGGGGGTCTTCGGCGGTGACGATCTGGTCGCCGGCTTGGATGTCGATGGTGCGGTAGCGGCGCAGGGTCTTGACGAGCTGCTTGATGCTGACCCCGGTGGTGGCCTCGAGCCAGCGCACCACCGCGAGGGCGGCGAACACGATGGTCAGGTGGGCTTCGATGGAGTCGCGCTTGTGGTGGAAGATCGGACGGGCTCGAAGGTCACTCTTGGACATCCGGAACGACTTCTCGATCTGCCAGAGCTGGTGATAGGCGCCGATCACGTACTCCGGTGTCGGGTGCTCGAGGTTGGTGATGTAGGCCTTCCAGCCGGCCAGGGTGCGGGTCTTGGCCTCCAGTTCGCGGTTGACTGATTTCGAGCCGCCTTCGAGGCGGACGAACCGGTTACGTTTGACTGCTGTCTTCCCGGCGACCGCGTCAGCGGCTTTGCGGACCTGTTCATCGATCCCGCGGAGACTGCGGCGGGCCCTGTCAGCCCGGTACTGGTAGTAGATCGTCTCCGACTGCTGAGCCTCCAACGACCCGCGGGCCCAGGGCTGGGTGAGGATCATCTGATCGACCGGGTCCTGCCCGGGATGCGTCTTCTGCCACTGCTCCAACTGGTAGAACACCTTCGGGATCGGTTGCCCGACGATGTAGCGCAGCCCCGCTGCGGCCAGGGCCTTCAGGTTGCCATCTGACAGCATCCCGGCGTCCGCGACGACGGTGACTTCGGGGATGCGGTGGGCGGCCATGAACTGGTGCAGGACCGGGATCATGGTGCTCGTCTCTGCCTTGTTCCCCTCGAACGCATCGATCATCAGCGGGAACCCGCGGGCATCGGCGAGGAGGCCGATTGTGATCTGCGGCTCCAGGCGGCGTTCCTTCGAGAACCCCGACTCGCGGAACCCGTCACCCTCATCGGTCTCGAAATACAAGGTGGTCACGTCGTAGAGCACCAGCGTCGCCGGCCCCAGCCCCACATGGCCGGCGAACCCGGCCGCGAGCTGGCGGCGCCACGGGTCCTTGGCATAGACCGGTAGCCGACGCTCGATGGTGCGATAGCTGGGTGGCTTGATCCCCACCTCGTCGAGGACCCGGATCGAGTCCAGCTTGCTGGTCGGCTCGATGATGCGGGCCAGCACCAACTGCTTGAACACCGCGTCGGCGCCGCTGGCGCTCTCCAAACCCACCGCCCGATACCCGGCTGACAACGCCTCCCACAGGTGCTCAGCGCGGGAACCGCGGATCGTCAACGCCCGCCCCCTGGGTTGCCCGGCGCCGAAGTCCAACTCGTCTTGCCCCTCGGTCATCCGCTGCTGCGCGACGGCCTTGAGGATCTCCACATCCTCAGGAGTGTGGGCCGAGCCGAGTCTCGACGAACGCAGCAGCGACTACCCGGCGCGCCCCTCAGGATCGCGATCCGCCGGTTCGCCCGCACCCAACGCGGCCACGGCGCGGCGCCCTGGGCGCGGAGGGGTGACCGACCGACGGATCACCAAGTTGCTCGGGAGCGGAACCTGCAACGGAGGGCCCTCGTTCTCAAGCAGCCCGATGCAGAGTTCGGCGGCGATCTCGCCCTGGCGGCGCGGCGACTGCGCGACCGTCGTCAAGTCCATCGACTCGGCCATCGGGTGGTCGTCGACGCCGACCAACGACATGTCCGCCGGCACCTCGAGGCCCGCGCGGCGCAGCGTGCGCATCGCGCCGAACGCCACCTCGTCAGAGAACGTGAAGACCGCCGTCGGCGTCTGCGGCAGCGCAAGCAAGGCGCTCATCCCGACAGAGCCACCTTCGATGCCCCAGCGAACCGCGACCACGAAGTCCTCGTTCACAGGGATCCCCGCCTCCGCGAGCGCAGCGCGAAACCCCTGCTCGCGACTGATATCGGACGAGTAGTGAAAACCTTCGGGATCGACGCACGTGATCATGCCGATCTCGCGATGCCCAAGCGCGAGTAGGTGGTCGACAGCCTGCCGCCCGACATGCTGGTCGATCACGCCCACCGAAGGTCGATCCGGGGTGACGATCCCCACCACGACCGCATGGACGTTCATCGAGTCGAGGCGCTCCCACTCGTAGTCGCTCAGCGGAGACGCGATCACGATGATGGCATCGACCTTCCGGCGAGCAGGAAGGTCCTCGAAGAACCGAGCCCGCGCCGCACTGTCCGCCACCGGATAGAGGACGACGTCGATGCCATGGGCGGCAAGCACGAGCGTCGCACCCGCGATCACACTCGCGTAGAACCACTCGTCGATCGTGGGGGTGACGAACCCCACCCGACCGGTGCGACCGCCACTGAGCTTCGACGCCTCTGGGCTCACGACGTAGCCCAGCTCCTCGGTGATCCGGCGAATCCGATCGCGGGTTCGCTCCGAGACCCCGGGATGGCCCGAGAGCGCGCGCGACACGGTGCTGAGCGCGACCCCGGCGGCCGAGGCCACGTCGGACATGTGCACCGACTTGCGCTCCTCCGCCGACGTGCGCGCGCTCACCGATCCGCCCACTGTGCATCTCCCTGCGCTCGGTGCCTTACTCCACGGCTACTCGACTTACCCCTGAGCCTAGCGGTTTGACATGCCCACGCAAACAACTTACTGTTTAACGCAAGCGTTTGCGTGAATGCGCTGCGTCGCAGGGCACATCGTCTGTGCCATTCCAAGGAAGGAACACCCTGTGAAGACTCCCCGCACCCGGCTCGCCATCCGCGGAGCCGCCATCGCCGTCGCCGCCGCGCTCGGCCTGTCCGGCTGCTCCGCAAGCACCACGCCCAGCGAAGAAGACAACACGTTCACCGTCTGGTGGTTCGACACCCCCGACAGCGCCATGGGCATCGCCTCGGCACACGCCCTCGAGGAGTTCAAGAAGGCGCATCCCGACGTCGAGGTCGTGTTCGAGCAGAAGAGCTTCGAGCAGATGCAACAGACCGGGACGATGGTGCTCAACTCCGACACCGCCCCCGACGTCATGGAGTTCACGAAGGGATCCGCCACAGCGGGCCTCGCCGCGAAGTCCGGGCTGCTCGTCGACCTGACCGACGCCGCGGCGAAGCGAGGATGGAACGACCTCATGCCGCCGAGCGTCTCCGCCGTCGGCCACTACGACGAGCGCGGCGTGCTCGGCCTCGGGCCGCTCTACGGCATCCCGAACTACGGCGAGTTCGTCAGCGTGTACTACAACAAGGACCTCTTCGACCAGAACGGGATCACCGTGCCCACCACCATGGCCGAGTTCGAGGCCGCCATGGACGCGTTCGTCGCCGCCGGAGTCACCCCCCTGTCGGTCGCCGGCGCCGAGTACGGGGCGAACCACCTCTGGTACCAGCTCGCGCTCACGAAGGCGGATCGCACCTGGGTGAACAACTTCCAGCTGTTCGAGGGCAACGTCGACTTCCACGACGAGGCATGGACCTTCGCCGCACAGACGATGCTGGACTGGCAGGAGAAGGGCTACTTCAGCAAGGACGCCACGGGCCTGAAGGCCACCGACATGCTCTCGGAGTTCACCACGGGGCAGAACCCGATGATGGTGTCGGGAACCTGGTTCGACGGCCAACTCTCGGCGGCCACGAACCTGAACTGGAGCAAGTTCTCCTTCCCCGGGGCGGACTACATCTCGGGCAGCGGCGGCAACATCTGGGTCGTGCCCGAGAGGTCGACGCAGAAGGAACTAGCGGAGGAGTTCATCGACTTCACCCTGCAACCCGCCTCACAGCTGGTACTCGCCAACGCCGGTGCCGTCGCGGTCGCGGCGGACCCCGCCCAGGTCACCGATCCGCACGCGCAAGAGTCCGCAACCATGTTCGCGGGGATCGCCGAGTCCGACGGTCTGGCCTACTACGCCGACTGGCCCGCACCCGGCTTCTACGACTTCCAGGTCAAGAGCCTGCAGAGCCTGCTGACCGGCACTCTGTCCGTCGCGCAGTTCAACGACGCGATCGCGAAGTTCTACCAGGACTACGCGGCCCAGATCGGCTGATTCGACAGGGGTGGGCACGCGATGGCGCGCCCACCCCTCGCGAAAGGAGAATCGATGACGACGACGTCGACCGCCCCTGTCGGCCGCCCTGCGCGGCGGCCTTTCAGCCTCGGCTACCTGCCCTACCTGATTCCCGGCCTCCTCGGATATCTGATCATCATCGCGATCCCGTTCTTCACGAACCTCGGCCTCAGCTTCACCAGCTGGGCGGGCATCGGCGATCCGCGCCCCGTCGGGCTCGACAACTACGTGCGGCTGATCGGCGACGAGACCTTCTGGGTGTCGCTGTTCAACAGCTTCGCGATGATCATCGCCATGGCGGTCGTCCCGACGCTGATCACCCTCGTGCTCGCCGCCGCGCTCTACGACTACGTCGGGACCGCGTTCGGCCCGAAGCTCGCCAGCTTCTTCCGCGCCGGCTTCTACATCCCCCAGATCATCCCGATCACCGTCGTCGGCATCCTCTGGGGATGGATGCTGATGCCCACTGGCGGCGTCGTGAACAGCTTCCTGAAGTCGATCGGCCTGGAGGCCCTCACCAACAACTGGCTGGGCTCGCCCACCACAGCCCTGCCGTCGGTGATGGTGGTGCTCATCTGGTTCCAGATCGGCTACTGCCTTGTGATGTTCATGGCCGGCCTCGCACGCACCGACCCGTCACTCACAGAGGCGGCCTCGCTGGACGGCGCGACATGGCGGCAGCGATTCTTCCACGTGATCATCCCGCAGCTCAAGCCGGAGATCTACGTTGTGCTCCTCACGACCACGATCACCGCCCTTAAGGTCTTCGCGCCGATCTACGTCCTGACGAAGGGCGGCCCCGGAACAGCGACGACGGTGCCGTCTTATCTCGCGTGGCAGGCGTTCTTTTCACGCAACGATGTTGGATATGGCGCAACCGTTTCCACTGTGATGACCATCATCATCATCGTGCTCGCGCTGCTCTTCCAGCGCGCACAGTCTCGCGGACAGGAGGACTGAGCCATGTCCACGACACAACTCTCCGGCCCCCTCGCCAGCCACCATCGGCACCCGCGCCCGGTGCGGTGGATAGTCCTCGCGATCTTGGTGCTGCTCCTGCTTGGCACGCTCCTCCCCCTCGGCCTGGCATTCCTCAACGCCTTCAAGACTCCCGCCGACTACGCGGCGAGCGGCCCGGTCGCCTGGCCGACAAGTTTCACGCTCGACGGCGTGACCGCGTTCTGGCGGAGCGTCGACTTCGGGACGAAGCTCTGGAACAGCATTGTGATCAGCACCTGTGTGGCCCTGCTGGGTGTCACGCTCAGCGTCCTGAGCGCCTATGCGATCGGGATTGGCCGGATCAGGGGACGCGGCGTGCTGCTCGCGTTGTTCATCGTCGGGCTGACGCTCCCCCAGGAGGCGCTGGTGTACCCGCTGTACGCCCTCTCGAAGCAGGTTGGACTCTACGACTCGAAGATCGCGATCGTCGTCTTGTTCGCCGTCCTGCAGAGCGCATTCGGGACCTACTTCATCTCCTCGGTGCTGACGGCCTTCCCCAGGGAGATCCTCGAGGCCGCCAAGATGGACGGCGCGGGGCGACTGCGCATCCTCGTCTCCGTCGTGCTTCCCGTGCTGCGACCCACCCTGATGGTGCTCGCCACGTTCTTCTTCATCTGGACGTGGAACGAGTTCTTCCTGCCCCTCGTCCTGCTCGTGTCGGACGCGAACCAGACCGTCACTCTCGCGCTGGGAACGCTCCAGGGCGAGATGACGAGCGATCCGACGACGACGGCGGGGGCCTCTCTCCTCGGCACCCTCCCGACGCTCATCTTCTTCCTCATCTTCCAACGCACCCTGACCAAGGGCATCACTGTGGGAGCAGTCAAATGATCGACAACGAATCCGACCTCGACGACGCCCCCGCCCCCTGGTGGCGCTCGGCGGTGGTCTACCAGATCTACCCTCGCAGCTTCATGGACTCCGACGGCGACGGCATCGGCGACCTCCGCGGCATCATCGGCAAGGTCGACTACATCGCCTCACTGGGCATCGACGTCGTGTGGCTGAACCCCATCTACCGTTCCCCGCAGGACGATAACGGATACGACATCAGCGACTACCGCGACATCGACCCGATGTTCGGCACACTGCAGGATCTCAACGAACTGGTCGAAGCGCTGCACGCGCGCGGAATCCGCCTGATCATGGACCTCGTCGTCAACCACACCTCGAATGAGCACCCGTGGTTCCTCGAATCTCGCGCGAGCCTGGACAACCCCAAGCGCGACTGGTACATCTGGCGCCCGCCCGCAGACGAGCTCCGCCGCGACACCGGAGGGCGCGAGCCCAACAACTGGGGCTCGTTCTTCTCGGAGTCGACATGGGCGTTCGACGAGGCCACGGGCGAGTACTACTTCCATCTGTTCTCCCGCAAGCAGCCCGACCTGAACTGGGAGAACCCCGAGGTCCGCGACGCCGTGTACGAGATGATGAACTGGTGGCTCGACCGCGGCATCGACGGGTTCCGCATGGACGTCATCAACTTCATCTCGAAGGACCAGTCCTTCCCCGACGGCCCCGTCATCGTCCCCCCGTGGGGCGACGGCAGCGCCTCCTACACGGCGGGGCCGCGCAACCACGAGTTCCTGCAGGAGATGCACGAGAGGGTGTTCGCGGGCCGCGAACGCCTGCTCACCGTCGGCGAGATGCTGGGCGCGACCGTCGATCAGGCGGTCCTGTTCACCGATCCCGCGCGCCGCGAACTCGACATGGTGTTCCACTTCGAACACGTCATGCTCGATCAGGGCCACAGCAAGTGGGACGTGCGGCCGCTGCGCCTCAGCGCACTGAAGGACACCATCGACCGATGGCAGACCGGCTTGGCCGAGCGCGGCTGGAACAGCCTCTACTGGAACAACCACGACCAGCCGCGCGCCGTGTCGCGGTTCGGCGACGAGCGGCACCGGGTGGCCTCGGCCAAGCTCCTCGCCGCCGTGCTGCACCTGCAGCGAGGCACCCCGTACCTGTACCAAGGCGAGGAGATCGGGATGCAGAATGCTCGCTTCGCCTCGGTCGACGAGATGCGCGACATCGAGTCGCTCAACCACCATCGGGCCGCAATGGCGCGCGGGGAGGACGAGGCCGAGCTGATGATCGCCCTCAACGCGATGAGCCGAGACAACGCGCGCACGCCGATGCAGTGGAAGCCAGGGCCAACGGCGGGATTCACCAGCGGCGAGCCATGGATGCGCGTGAACGGCGACGTCGCCGACGTGAACGTCGCGCAGGCCCTCGACGACCCGGATTCCATCCTTCACTTCTACCGTGCGCTCATCCGGCTGCGCCACGAGGAGCCGGTGGTCGCGCACGGCGACTTCACCATGGAGTTGCGGGAGCACGACCGACTCATCGCCTTCCGCCGTCGATACCGCGGCACGGAGTTGGCGGTGGTGGGCAACATGAGCGACGCCGTCGCGATGATTCCCGACGAGTCGCTGATCGTCGGCGACCTGATCCTCGGAAACACCGACGCGCCGGGTGACGCGCGGGCTCTCGAGCCGTGGGAAGTGCGCGTCTACCGGGTGGCCGCGAAGTGACGAGCTCCCTCGGCTGGGGCATTCTGGGCACCGGTCTCATCGCGGGGATCTTCACCGAGGACCTTCACGGGGCCAGCCTCCGGGTCGCGGCGGTCGGCTCCCGCACCGTCTCGGCGGCGCGGGCCTTCGCCGTGTCCCACGATGTGCCGCGCGCGCACGGCGACTACGCCACGCTGGTCGCCGACCCTGCCGTCGACATCGTGTACGTCGCGACCCCCAACTCCCTCCACCGGGAGCATGCGCTGCTCGCGATCGCGGCCGGCAAACACGTGCTCGTCGAGAAGCCGTTCGCGCTCAACGCGGCACAGGCCCGAGAGGTCGCCGACGCGGCAGCCACGGCAGGGGTCGCGGTGATGGAGGCTATGTGGACGCGCTTCCTCCCGCACATGGGGCGCATTCGCGAGCTCGTGCGCGGAGGGGCGCTGGGGGACGTGCGCGCGGTGCTCGCAGACCACGGCCAGTCGCTGCCGGGCGACCCAACCCACCGAGTCAATGCCGCCAGCCTCGGCGGCGGCGCGCTGCTCGACCTGGGGATCTATCCCCTGGCGTTCGCGATCGACATGCTCGGCCTCCCCGAGCGGGTGCTCGCGCACGCCGCGCCGACAGGGACGGGCGTCGATGGGCAGACCGCCATGATCACCGTTCACGACGGTGGACGGCAGGGGGTCTCCTATTCCGCGCTGGCCACCCGCAGCGCCGTACGCGCAAGCGTCCTCGGCACCGAGGCACGGATCGAGATCGACCCCTGGTGGTACAACGCGACCTCCTTCAGCCTCATCACCCCCGATGATGCGGTAAGAGAGCGCTTCTCTCTGGAGGTCACGGGACGAGGAATGCAGTACGAGGCGATCGAGTTCGAGCGCATCGTCCATGCGGGGCTGCGGGAGAGCCCGCTGCTGCCTCTCGCCGAGACGGTGCAGATCGCGGCAGCCATGGATCAGATCCGTGCCCAGATCGGCGTGCGATTCCCTGGCGAATGAGGCCTTAGCCCGTGACTGGCCGCGACAGTCCCAGGCCAGGTCAAGGACCCGTCAGCGTTGCTCGCGGGCGATCTGCTCGTGGTGGCGAACGACCTCGCGGACGATGAACGTCACGAACTTCTCCGCCAGCTCGGGGTCCAACTCGGCCTCGACGGCGAGGGCGCGGAGGCGCGCGATCTGCCGCGCCTCGCGGTCGCGATCGGCGGCGGGGAGGCCCGCTCGGGCCTTGAGCTCGCCCACGCGCTGCGTGACCTTGAACCGCTCGGCGAGCAGATGGATCAGCGCCGAGTCCATGTTGTCGATGCTGCCGCGCATGCGGCCCAGCTCGGCGCGGGCCTCCTCCGCGGAGATGGTCGCGTCCGACTTCGTGTCTGGCATGCCGAGCTCCCCTGCGCTCAGTGGAGGATCAGGTCGATCCGCTGGAACGACTTGATGTCCGTGTATCCGGTAAGCGCCATCGCCTTGCGGAGGCCGCCCGCCAGGTTCATCGTGCCGTCCGGCACGCGTGAGGGGCCGAGGACGACCTCCTCGAGGGTGCCGACCTGCTCGAAGAAGGAGCGCTCGCCGCGGGGCAGGCGCTGATGCCACGCCTCGCTGCCCCAATGCCAGCCGCGGCCGGGGGCCTCGGTGGCGCGGGCCAGCGGGGAGCCGACCATGACGGCGTCCGCGCCGCACGCGATGGCCTTGGCCATGTCGCCCGAGCGGCCGACGGCGCCGTCGGCGATGATGTGGACGTAGCGGCCGCCGCTCTCCTCGAGGTAGTCGCGGCGCGCCTCGGCGACGTCGGCGACCGCGGAGGCCATGGGCACCTCGATGCCGAGCACCGACGCCGTCGTGTGCGTGGCGCCGCCGCCGAAGCCGACGAGCACGCCCGCGGCACCGGCGCGCATCAGGTGCTGCGCGGCGCGGTAGGTGGCGACGCCGCCCACGAGCACGGGGGTGTCGAACCGGTAGATGAACTCCTTGAGGTTCAGCGTGTCCTCGCCGCCGACGTGCTCCGCCGACACCGTGGTGCCGCGGATGACGAAGAAGTCCATGCCCGCCTTCTCGATCACGTCGGCGAACTCCTGGGTGCGCGACGGCGACAGCGAACCCGCCACCGGCACGCCGGCGGCGCGCAGCTCCGCGACACGGTCGCGGATCAGCTCGGCCTTGACCGGCTCGGAGTAGATCTCCTGCAGCCGCTTGGTGGCGGTGACCTGGTCGCAGTCCTGCGTCAGGAGCTCGTACTTCGGCTGCGGGTCCTCGTAGCGGGTCCACAGACCCTCGAGGTTCAGCACGCCGAGGCCGCCGAGCCTGCCCATGCGGATCGCGGTCGCCGGCGACATCACCGAGTCCATGGGCGCGGCCACGATCGGCACGTCGAACGTCACGGCGTCGATCCGCCAGCTGAGGTCGACCTCGTCCTCGCCGCGGGTGCGACGCGTCGGCGCGATGGCCACGTCGTCGAAGCTGTAGGCGTGGCTGGCGCGCTTGCTGCGTCCGAGCTCGTACATGCGGATTCTCCTTATCGGCCGGGTGGTCAGCGCGACCAGTAGTTCGGCGCCTCGGCGGTCAGCTGGATGTCGTGCGGGTGCGACTCGCGCAGGCCCGCGGCGGTGATGCGGACGAAGCGTCCGCGCTCCTGCAGCTCGGGGATGGTGGCGGCGCCGGAGTAGAACATGGACCGCCGGAGGCCGCCGACGAGCTGGTAGGCGACGGCCGCGAGCGGGCCGCGGTAGGCGACCTGGCCCTCGATGCCCTCGGGGATCAGCTTGTCGTCGGCGGCGACGTCACCCTGGAAGTAGCGGTCCTTGGAGAACGAGGCGTTGCGGCCGCGCGCGGCCATCGCGCCGAGCGAGCCCATGCCGCGGTAGCTCTTGAACTGCTTGCCGTTGATGAACACCAGCTCGCCCGGGCTCTCGTCGCAGCCCGCGAGCAGCGAGCCGAGCATGACGGTGTTGGCGCCCGCGACGATCGCCTTCGCGATGTCGCCGGAGTACTGGAGCCCGCCGTCGCCGATCACGGGGACGCCCGCTGGGCGCGCGGCGCGGGCGGCGTCGTAGATGGCGGTGACCTGCGGCACGCCCACGCCGGCGACGACGCGGGTGGTGCAGATGGAGCCGGGGCCGACCCCGACCTTGACGCCGTCGGCACCCGCCTCGACGAGCGCCTTCGCGCCGGCGTAGGTGGCGACGTTGCCGCCGATGATGTCGACGTCCCTGGCCGAGGGCTCGGCCTTCAGCCTCTTGATCATCTCGACGACGGCGCGGCTGTGGCCGTGCGCCATGTCGACGATCACGGCGTCGACGCCCTCGGCGATCAGCGCCATCGCACGGTCCCACGAGTCGCCGAAGGAGCCGACGGCCGCGCCCACGCGGAGCCTGCCCTGCGCGTCCTTGGCCGCGTTCGGGTACTTGTCGGCCTTCACGAAGTCCTTGAGCGTGATGAGGCCCTTGAGCCTGCCCTTCCCGTCGACGATGGGCAGCTTCTCGATCTTGTGCGCGGCCATGAGGCCCAGCGCCTGGTCGTTGGAGACGCCGACGGGGGCGGTCACCAGCGGCGCCTTGGTCATGACCTCGCGCACGGGGCGCGCGGCGTCGTCCTCGAAGCGCATGTCGCGGTTGGTGATGATGCCGACCAGCGTGCCCTCCTCGTCGACGACGGGGGCGCCGGAGATGCGGTAAGTGGCGCACAGCTCGTCGACCTGGCCGATGGTGTGCGCGGGCGACACCGTGATGGGCTCGCTGACCATGCCGGCCTCGGAGCGCTTCACCTGGTCGACCATGTGGGCCTGATCGGCGATGGAGAGGTTGCGGTGCAGGATGCCGATGCCGCCCTCGCGCGCCATGGCGATGGCCATGCGATGCTCGGTGACGGTGTCCATCGCGGCCGACGCCAGCGGGATGTTGAGGCTGATCCGACGCGAGAACTGCGTGGCGGGGTGCGCCTCGGAGGGGATGACGTCGGACTGGTTCGGCTGCAGCAGCACGTCGTCGTACGTGAGGCCCATGGCGGCGAACGGGGCGGGCACCCCGGATCCGGTCGATGTGATCCATCCGCTTCGACCCGAGCCGGTTGGACCACACCACCTGAACGGCGGTCGCGCCGCTGGCTGTCTTGACCGTCCGCACGTAGGGAGACACCCCCACAGGCTAGAACCAGCACCGGCTTAGTGCACACCCCAACCAGCAAATCCCGTAGCCAACCCGGCATCAAGGGTCCGACCTGAGTTCCACAACCGCTCCTGATCGCCGGGATTGAGTTGCTTGTCAGGGTGGTTTTGGGGGTCCGTTTTGGGGCACTAATCGGGGGGTCTGGGTAGAGTGCGGGGGTGAGTCCGTTCGTGCGGAAGGTCAAGACCGCCTCGGGGGCGACGGCGGTCCAGATCGTCGAGAAACGCAACGGCCGCCGCCGGATCCTGGAGCATGTCGGTTCGGCTCATGACGAGGCCGAGCTCGCGGTGCTACTCAGCGCCGCCCAGCAGCGGGTCCATGGCGTCCAGCAGGACATGCTGCAGTTCGAACAGCCCGGGCGGGAACCTGCCGGGCCGGTGGTGGAACACACCTCCAGCGAGCTGTTGTGGCGGGTGCTGACTGACGCCTATGCGCGGCTCGGGTTCGACCAGATCGATGACGAGGTGTTCGCCTCGCTGGTGGCGGCGCGGATCATCGAGCCGACCTCGAAGCAGGACACGCTGCGGGTGCTGGGCGAGCTGGGTCTGCCGGTGCCGCACTTGAACACTCTCTACAACTGTCTGCGGCGGTGTGTGGAGCGTGACTATCGCAGCCGGGTCGCGACGGCCTGCTGGGCCCACGCGACCGCCCGGGGGCCGGTGGCTTTGGTGATGTACGACCTGACCACCCTGCATTTCGAGGTGACCAACGAGGACCGGCTCCGGAAGGTCGGGATGAGCAAGGAACGCCGCGTCGACCCGCAGGTCACGGTCGGGTTGCTGGTCACCGCGGGCGGGTTCCCGCTGGAGGTGGCCCTTTTCGAGGGCAACAAGGCAGAGACCAAGACCCTGATCCCGGTGATCGAGCAGTTCAAGACCCGCCACGGCATCGAGGAACTGGTCGTGGTCGCCGACGCCGGGATGCTGTCCGCGGACAACCTCAACGGCCTCGAAGACGCCGGATGCCGGTTCATCGTCGCCTCCCGCCAGTCGCACGTGCCCTACGACCTGGGCGACCACTTCGAACGCCACGGCAACTACACCCCCGACGACTCGACTATCGAGACCACCCGCGACATGGGTACCGGCCGGCAGCGGCGCACTCGGCGGGTGGTGTATCACTACTCCTTCAAGCGCCGCAAGCGAGACGACAAGACCATCAACGCCCAGGTCGTCAAGGCCGAGAAGGTCGCCGACGGGCTACGACCCGTCGCCCGGGACCGGTTCGTGACGGTCACCACCGACGTCGACGGGAAGAAGGCCGAGGTCAACTGGGATGTCATCGAACGGGCCAGGTTCTGCGCCGGGTTCAAGGGCTACGTCACCAACATCGGCGCCGACGTGATGGACGGCGCAGCGGTGGTGGCCGCCTACCGGGACCTGTGGCACGTCGAGGAGTCCTTCCGGATGGCCAAGGGAGACCTCCAGGCCCGCCCGATCTTCCACCGCAAGCGTGAATCGATCGAGGCCCACCTCACCATCGTGTTCGCGGCACTCGCGGTCGCGCGCTACCTCCAAGACCAGACCGGCGTCAGCATCAAACGCCTCGTGCAGACACTTCGACCCCTCCGGAGCGTCACGATCACCATCGCCGGCCAGCCCATCCAGGCCCAACCACGCCTCACCACCGAAGCCGAAGCCATCCTCGCCAAGATCCCTCGCGGAACGGGGCACTAAATCAGGCCTCAGTTGTGGAACTCAGGTCCGACTCCCCGGTCACCATCGATGCGCACTTGGCGGCTGCCAGTTGCCCGGGATCGCCCGGGTCGCCTGACTGACCTGACCGAGCGGTTGTTCCAAGACCTGAGCCAGGCGGTCGAGGCCACCGCGTCTCCGAAGTCCGACGCGCGCCTTCCCGCGATGATCCTTGATCCCCTGCGCGAGCCCTCGACATGTACTACTCGACTCTATTCGTACGTGTCACGCTGGCGCTCGTACTCGGCGTCACAGTTCTGAAGAAGGCCGATTAGGTCCTTAAGCATGATGAGGTCACAAAGTCGCGCGCGCGAATCGGGATCTTGCAGCACATGTGTGGCGCCATGATACTGCCGCTGATGCACATTCTCGGGGGTCAGTAGGGTCGTGATGGCATAGTGCTGAGACCATTCATCCCCCACATCCCAGCAGACGCAGAGATCAATGTCGTTCATGTTCTTATCTTGATTCTGTATGTCCGCAACAAGCCCATCGAGTGAGTACTTATACTCGAGCACTTTCGGCTTCGTCCTCTTCCCATGCATTTCCTCTAGAACGTCATTTGACACGCCAAGGGGATTGCTTTTGTCGGCGTACTCGTAGAGATCACGGTCGCCGCTGAAGTCAATTCGAAAGAGGCCGTCATAGGTGAAACGTTCATTTGTCGACAAAATCTCCAAACCACGGATAACCCCGCCAGATACGAGTTCGTGGAATAGCGCGATGACGTCCTGCTCGCGCGTCGGTTCAGACGTGATGCTGATCTTTCGTCGAGGCGCGAAGAAATGCTCGTTTTCGAGAGCGAGAGGGGACGTGCTCTCGTGAGCGAGCATCTCCTCCTTCCATTGATCGAGAGCCATTTCTCGCGCGAGATCTGGAGTGGCCCCCGAGTCCCGCTTCATTGCATCCCGGACGCGAGTGACCCGGAATTGCACAATGGCACGCGACACGTCCTTAGCGAAGTCCACGAGAGGTTTGGCGAAGCCCTTTCGCCCAAGATCAGGCGTGTAGTTGTCGAAGTGGATCAAGAAATGCACTTGGTTCTGTCGGCCAATGTACCTAGTGAGGGGAACCTGGATGGGATCCCCTTGCGGCATGCGATTTGCAGCCAACTGGATTCCGGCTCGTACGGCCTCTTGGTTGGATCTGATACCAAGCGAAGTGTTGAAGGTCTTCCAAAGCCGAGTGGTATAGCCATACTCCATCATGATCGTTGGGGTGTGGCGCTCGATGACCGCTTCATGTTCCGCCCGCTCATCCTCGCTCAGCAGTGCGGCCACGTCCGTGCCTTGCCAAACGTCCTTCAGGAACACAAGCTGCCTGAACTTGTTCGGCACTGCTTTCAGGGTGCCGTTCTTCTTGAACGCCTTCTCTCTCGCGTCTTCGACATCTCGCAACTTCGCAGTCTTGCTCTGACCCTGCTCGTTGAGCCACAAATACGAGGGGGAATCAAGATCAGACCGCGTCTCCACCCCCGCGCTAACACAGATAATGGTGCATCGAAGGTCCTCAAGGGGCTGAAGCGCACCGAGTCCCGTCTTAACCCTGAGCAACGTCGCCCATGTGTCCGCGGTCTTCGCACCCATCCAACTCAGCTTCCCCGGCGTGGTCGTTTCATCAAAGCGAAGGGTAAGCGAGGTTCCTCGTATGTTCTTTTCGAACTCGGGATCATGGATTTCGCCCGTGTCTGGCTCCACCAGCGGGGGCTCGAGATCCAACTCCCCAATCGTCCAGTTGCGCGCGTTAAGAATTCTGCCTCGGGCCCGATGCCCGGGCGCCATTGTGTACACCCTCAGCGAATTGAAGCCATATGCAAGGTACGTTGCCCCCACTCCCTTATGCCCACGGGAAGTGCGGACTTCCTTAAAGGAGAAATTCGGGGCTAGGAATTTCTGGAACTGCTCACTGGTCATGCCGATACCGTTGTCCGAGACAGTCAATAGATTCTCGTCAAGGTCAATGATGACGCGGATGTCGCCCCGATAATCCGAACTCGTGCCCTGAGCCTTCTCCTCCTCGCGGCGCTTGTCAATGGCATCGAGGGCATTCTGAACAAGTTCGCCGAAGGGGTCATACCAGCCGACGTAGGAGCTCAGGATATTTTCGATCTCGCGCTTTCTTGCGCGGGTTGCCGCTAAGGAGTCATCCGATCCGGCTTTCACTTTGAGCGGGTCGAACGGGGAGAAGACCTCGATTGTCATGTCCTCAGCGTACTAAAGAACTTGGTCGCAGCTCGGGCCCGACGCCCGCACCGTCCCGAGCATGCCGCTGATGTCAGCGCACACCGGCGGAGGCGGACGCAACGGTGTGTATCGGGATTCGGGCCAGGTGAACCATCGGCGCGGTTCTCGACGACCGCACTGTCGACCAGGTCCTGTGGCGAGACGGCGGCCACAGGTTCGTCGGACGCTGCTGGTCCCGGCTGGCGGTTGTGGCCCGGTTGCCGCCGGGCGCGGCCGGGCGCCGACGGTCTCTAGGCTCATGGGTAGGACGGGTACTTCTCGCACAGCTTCATGTGGGTGGGGTGTCGGGCATGGCGTACGGGCTGACCGGCCTGCGTCTGTGATCTGACCCTGTCCGCGGGGCGCAGGAGGTACGGCGTGCCAAGACGCGCGGTATCCTGGGAGGCGCCGAACGCCATACAAACTCGTTTGGCACCGAAGTGATTCCCCACGTACTCCCCACGACAAGGTGACGAATGTGACGAAATTCTGTCATAAGCCCCTGTCAGAGGGCCATCATCATCCCCCGCCCGGGAGGTTCAAGTCCTCTCTCGGACACCATTCGAAACCCCCAGTCAATCCGGCAAAAGCCGCTCTGACTGCGGGTTTTGTGTTGCACGATGATCAGACGAGGCTCGGATGACCGCACAGATCTGGCCGACAGCCGGATGTCGCCAGATCGCTGAGTCCGGGTCAGGGGCGCCCTGCGGGAGTCGTCGGCGGCTCATCGGCAGGTCTGGTGCCGCAGTCGACACTAGAGCTGCCAGTTAGCCCTTCGACGCCGAACCAGTCGGACGCCCCGCGTCCCTCCACTGCGGGTAACCGCCCTCCAGCCGAGCGGCTTCACGGCCCGCTTCGCGGAGGCGGGTGACGGCGGTCGACGCCATCACGCAGTAGGGTCCGCGACAATAGGCCACCACGGTGGCGTCGTCGGGCAGTTCGGACAGGCGGTTGGCCAGGTCTGCCAGCGGGATGTTGAGGGCACCGTCGACGTGGCCGGCCGCGAACTCGCTGGAGGGGCGGACGTCGACGAGCACGACCTCGCCGGAGCGACTCAGCTCGTCGAGTTCGTCGAACGCGATCGGGCGGGTGCCATCGGCATCGGCGAAGAAGGCCTCAGTCAGTGCTGATACCTCGGCGATGTGGTTCTCAGCGAGCGTGACCAGAGTGCGGTAGGCGCTCTCCACGCCGGGGTCTGCCAGCCGGTACACCCGGGCGGTGCCCTCGACGCGGCGGCTGACCAGCCCGGCCCCCGACAGGATCTGCAGGTGCCGAGAGGTGTTGGCCACGCTGGCCGAGATCTGCTCGGCCAGTGACTCGACGTTCCGCTCGCCTTGGGCCAGCACGTCGATGATCTCGACCCGTTTCGCGTGCCCGAAGGCCGCCCCCATACGCGCGAAGTGCCTGAACGCCTCGTCCTTGAACTGTCGATCGTCCAAACCCCACACCTCCTCAATCATTCAGGTGAATAGTAGTGCAAGGAACGCGTGGTGGTGCTAGGCCCATTATTCAACCCGATCCTTGAATAAGGAGTTAGAGCGTGAGACTCAACAACCTGGACCTTGACGTCCTGTCCGGCGTGATGGAACGCGGCCGAACTGATCCGTCGGTGTACCGGCTGCACAAGCGCGTCGAGGGCCGATGGAGCTTCACGCCGGGCGAGCCCGCCTACACCGCATCTGTGCAGCACGGGACGGCGTCGACCGACCTGCACGTCGACATCGCGCCCGGCTTTGGCGGGCAGGGGCTGGCGCCGGATCCGCTGCAGTACCTGCTGGCCGGGTTGGGCGCCTGCTACGCCTCCACCCTGGTGACGATCGCCGCCACCGAAGGAATCGCCCTGGACGCGGTCAGCGTGGTCGCCCAGCAGGACGTGAACGTCGCCGCCGTGTACGACGTCGGAGATGCGCCCCTGATGGAGCAGATCAGCGTGACGATGCAGGTCGCCGCGGACGTCGATGACGCCATCCTGACCCGCTGGCAGGACGCCGCACGCGTCAAGTGCCCCTTCGTCTACACGATCCTCAACCCGATCACCCTGACCACCACCGTCGAACGCGCCTGAGACCACCGACCGAGAGGAAACACTCATGAAGGCCCTGATGATCATCAACGGTTCCGCCTACGGGCTGGACTCCACCTTCAACGCCATCCGCCTGGCGGCCGCCATGGCCAAGCGGGACGGCGTCGACATGACCGTCTTCCTGATGGGCGACGGCGTGACCGCCGCCATGGCCGGGCAGAAAACGGCCGACGGCTACTACAAACTCGACCGGATGCTCGGCGGGATCGTGCGCAGCAGTGGGGAGATCCTGTGCTGCGGCACCTGCATGGACGCCCGCGGCATGACCCCCGAGATGCTCGTCCCCGGCGCCCGCCGTTCCACCATGGAAGAACTCGCCGACCACACCCTGGCCGCAGACAAGGTCCTGGTCTTCTGACCAGGAACCCATTGGACGCCGCGGCCACACGGTCCGCGGCGTCCACCCCAGCCACTCCTGACGGCAGGAACGCCAGGGAGTCGTCTCTTTCCGACGCCCGACAGCGGCGGGCATTCCGAATCGCACGGGAGGAACACCGGACATGACCGATCAGCATCCGATTTCGAACGACCACCCGCTCTACCTGGACTACAACGCAACCACGTCCGTGGACCCGCAAGTGTTCACCGCGATGGCTCCGTACCTGACGAGCGAGGGGGGCAACCCCTCGAGCAACCACGCATACGGGGTACGCGCGCGCGCCGCGATGGAGGACGCCCGCGCCAGGGTGGCCGCCCTGATCGGCGCCGACCCGTCCGAGATCGTGTTCACCGGGAGTGGCTCGGAGGCGGACGCCCTCGCCGTCCGCGGCGCGGTCCTGGCCGCGATGACGTCTGATCCGCGGTTCGCCGACGGGGCACGCCCGCACCTCATCACCCAGGCCACCGAGCACCCAGCCGTCCTCGCCGCCTGCCAGGACCTGGCCGAACTGCACGGGGTGGACGTCACCGTGCTCCCAGTGGACGCCGCCGGCCGGGTGGACCCTCACACCGTCGAGGCCGCCATGACCCCCGCCACCGTGCTGGTCACGGTCATGCACGCCAACAACGAGACCGGGACCATGCAGCCCATCCGCGAGATCGCGGAGATCACTCGCGCCCGCGGGGTTCTGCTGCACACCGACGCCGCCCAGTCCGTCGGGAAGGTTCCGGTGAACGTGGGCGAGTTGGGGGTCGACCTGCTCACCGTGGTCGGGCACAAGATGTATGCGCCCAAGGGGGTGGCCGCGCTGTACGTGCGCGACGGCGTCGCCCTCCGCCCGCTCATCGGCGGAGGCGGGCAGGAGCACGGACTGCGGGCGGGAACGGAGAACGTGGCCTACGCCGTCGGGCTCGGACGGGCGGCGGACCTCGCCGCAGAGGCGCTGGCCGGCGGGGAAACCGCCCGACTGGAAGGCCTGAGGGACCACCTCGAGGCGCGGCTGCGGGAACTCCTCCCCGGACGGGTGTGGCTGAACGGGCCTAGGGCGGAGCGGCTCCCTAACACCCTCAACGTGCGGATCGACGGCCTACGCGCGCTTTCGCTGCTCGCGGCGGTGCCGTCGGTGGCGGCGTCGGCAGGGTCGGCGTGCCACTCGGGGCAGGACCGACCCTCCCCTGTGCTGACCGCGATGGGGATCGGGGAGGCGGAGGCGCTCACGGCCGTCCGACTGAGCGTTGGGCGGTGGACCACCGACACCGACATCGACACAGCGGCCGAGGTCATCGCTCGCGCAGCACGCTCTCCAGCGTGATCGGCACAACCCTTCCAGGGTTGAAGACCAGGACCCGACGCATGCGCGTCGGCAAGGAGGGCCGCTGCAGACGGACGGCTGTCAGGTTCGTCCCTGCTGACCTCGGCGCAGGGACGCCCGCAATGCCAGCCGCGCCAGTTGCTCAGTCGGTTGGGCAAGGTGCCGGCCGAGGGTGGAGCCGACGGAGCTACCGAGGGCCAGCATGACCCCCGTCACAGCGGCGAGAAGAAACAGCTCTCCGGCCGTGTCACCGGGCTCCACCGCGGGCATCCCGACGACAAGGTGGAATAGGCCGCGGTAGAGGATCAGGCCGGGCATGAGGGGCACGATGCCGACGGTCACGATCGCGATGGCGGGCAGGCGCATCCATCGCCCGACGGGGTGGGCGAACACCGCCACGACGGCGGCCGCACCCCCGGCCGCGACCGCATAGTCGCCGCCGACGAGCGGCAACAGCAGCAAGTACACCATCCACCCCAGGCCGCCCCCCATGCCGGCTACCAGGGCCCCACGAGGGCCGAACCTTCCGAACAGACCCACGGCGGTGGCGAAGATCGAGGCCGCGGCGACCTGCACGGCGGGGTGGTGCGGCGGTATGGACTCCGGCGCCAGGTATGCGGGCACCCCCAGCCGCACGCCGAGCCACAGCACGGCTACGACGCCGAGGATGAGCCCGCCCGTGCGCATCACCAGGTCGACGATGCGCGCGGCGGCGGTGATGTAGTAGCCGTCCAGTGCGTCCTGCGCGGCCCCGACGACGCCCAGGCCGGCCAGCATCGTGACCATGCCGGCGGCCACCACCAGCGACGGCGACAGTGCCCACAGGTCGGTGACGCCCTGGGACCGCAGGAACATGAGGGCGATGGCCAGCATCATCGGGATCGCCCCCGCCACGACCTGGGCATAGAAGTAGGACGCGTTCGTCCGCGCGAGCCGCGCGGTGACTTCGTGCACCAGCAGGGTGGCGAGCCCCGCCACCCCGATCTCCAGTGGCACACCACCCAGGAGTGCCGTGATGCTGGCGCCTTGGGTGAAGGCAACCAGTGCGGTCACCCAGCGCCGGTAGACGCCGGCTCGCGACTGCCACAGGACCAACTCCTGAGTGGCCCGGTCGACCGACCGCTCTCCCCGCGCGACTGCGCCCACGACCGATTCCAGGTGCGCGAGGCGTGCGTAGTCGCGGTCGAGCGCCGGCACCGTGCGGAACAGGTTCAGCGGGATGCCCTCCCTGTCGGCCTCCGTGCACGCCACTGTGACCGCTGTGTAGGTGACGTCAACCTGGAAGCGGACGCCGTGTGCCAGACCGAGCCGCAGGATCATCTCGGTGGCTTGGGACGCCGACGCACCGGAAACCAGCGCGGTCGCCCCGACCCTGGTCGCCAGGGACACGAGGGGAAGCCGGTCGGGGGCGACCTCGGGTTCGGCCTCGGGCTCGCTTGCCTGTGCCCGTTCGCGCAGCAGGCGTTCCACCCACCATCGGCGATGCGGGTGGCCGGTCTCCGGCCGCGGGACAGGAGCGGGCGCACTCATGGTGCCCCCCCTTTCCGTCGGGGACAGTGGAGGCGAAACGATCAACCACATTACCGGCCGGGTGCCGCCTGCGTCGAACAAGTGAGTTCACGGCTGCCCGAGCCCTGCCGCAGGACGCCGGCCCAGAGGCGATGCGCCGTCGACTATTGCGGGCGTCTCAGGGAATGATCACGGTCAGCGCTGGAGTCGTCTCGCCGCCCGCACGAACGGCTGCCGGAAAACCCACCTCGCCCCTCCCCGCGGGCCGGCTGCCGGCCGTGGGTTAGCATCCTTCATGACCCCATACCTGGAGACCCGACGACTCGTCCGGACGTTCGTGGCTGAGTGGCCGGTCCGAATCGATGGCGACGAGGACGGCGACGTCGAGTATGCGCTCACCCTCCACCAGTGGCAGGTAACGCCTTGACCGCGACAGACCCCAGGACCCGGCCGCTGCGCATCCTCTTCCACGCGCCCCAGATCCCCAACAACACGGGCGCGACGATGCGGCTGGCGGCTGTGACCGGCGCCGAACTGCACCTGGCCCGACCACTCGGGTTCGACATGGACGACGCCAAGCTGCGCCGCGCCGGCCTGGACTATCGAGACGAGGCCGCCACCTTCGTCCACGAATCGCTGGCCGCCGCCTACGGCGCTCTGCTGCCGGCGCGCGTGTTCGCCTTCACCGCCCACGCCGAGGATGCCTACACCGACGTGTCCTACGCGCCCGGGGACGTTCTCCTCTTCGGTCCCGAACCCACGGGACTGGCCGCTGACGTGTTGGCCGATCCTCGCATCACCGAGCGCGTGCGTATCCCGATGCGGCCCGGAATGCGTTCACTGAACCTGGCCAACGCCGCCGCCATCGCCGTCTACGAGGCGTGGCGCCAACTTGGACACCACGGAGCCGCCTGAGCGTGCCTCAGGCCATGGACGCCGCGTAGATCTCCGCGATGGAGCTGCCCAGGACCCGGTCGAACTCCTCGTCGGACTGATTGATGTTCAGACCCTCCATCAGAGCGCGCGCAAAGCTGGCCACCACGCCGTGTTGCCTGGCCAGGCGCTCCGTGGCCTCCGCGCGGGAGTACCCGCCCGAGAGCGCGAACACGCGCAGCACCCGCGGGTGCGCCACCAGGTCCGCGTACAGGTCGTCGTGCTCCGGCAGGGTGAGCTTCAGCATGACCCGCTCCCCCTCAGGCAGGTCGTCCAGACCCACCGCGAGCAGATCGTGGACATGCCGTTCTGCCTCCGCCTTGTGGGGTGAGGTGATGTCCACCTCCGGCTCCAGGATCGGCACCAGACCCGCGGCGAGGATGCGGCGTCCGAGGTAGAGCTGCTGCGCGACGGCGGCCTCAGCCCCCGCCCCCGGTGCCCGCACCACCGACCGCATCTTCGTGCCGAAGACGCCCTTGGCGAGTGCGTCGGCAAGCACCTCGTCGAGTCCGTCGATGTCCTTCATCAGCTGGGCTCCGTCGCGCTCCTCCACCAACCCCTTGTCCACCTTGAGGATGGGCACGATGTGCTTGGCCTCCCACAGGTATTCCGGCGTGGGACGGCCGTCCACCTGACGGTCCACGGTGTGGGCGAAGAGGATGGTGGCGAGGATCCGGTCGCCGTCGAAACTGGGACTCGCCATGATCCGGGAGCGCATCGCGTGCACCTTCTCGAACATCTCGGCCTCATCGACCCACGCCTCCACGCCGTAGCGCTGCAGCGTCCGTGGCGTGCTGCCGCCGCTCTGATCCAACGCGGCCACGAAGCCTGGGGCCTCGGCCATCTTCTGATACTGCTGCTCGAACATGTTCAGCCTCCTCGTCACACTGCGAACGTGAGGGGGGCGGCAGGCGGTCGGGCGTCGTCGCCCGCTCTCTCTTCTTCAGTCTCCCACCGCCGGGCCGCGGGTGGGCTGAAACCGCCGCACGCGGTCTGCATTGGGGGTAGCGTCGATCCCCCAGCAAGAGGAGCGAGGCCATGATGAGCACCCACCCGGACGATGAGGTCTACGACCCTGAGATCCACCCGAGCCAGGACATCCTGGACCCAGATGCCGGCCCAGGACACAGCGTGCTGGATCCCGACGCGGGCGGGCATCAGCACCATCCCACCTCGAGCGAACTGCCGGGAGACTCCCTGGGTGGGCTGACCAACGCGGAGAGCGAGTCCCGCTTCGATTGATCTTTCGCGGGCCCGGCCACGTCGCCGGCCACCGGCCAGGCGCTACCGTTGGAGAATCGACGACGAAGGGTGACCATCATGGGTTTTCTCGACAAGCTGCTGCGGCGCGACACCGGCGACGACGACGGCGAGGTCATCCTGTCGCCCTTCAGCCCGGAGAGCGTCCGGCCCTACCTGAGCGATCTCATCGAGGCGCTCAGCGCCCTGACCGAGGCCATGGACTCAGAGGGTGCGCCCCTGTCCAACCCGGGGTGGCGTGGGCGGCTGCACGACCTTCGTGAGGCACACGGCGGGTTGCGCATGCTGGCCAGGCGCACGAACTTCACCAAGGAGGACCTGTACGAGGAGTTGACGTGCGTCAGGCCCCTCTACCGTGGTGATCCGCCGAAGGACTTCGCCCACCTCGCCCCACTCAACGACCGGGTGGTCGAGGCCATCGAGTCGGTGCACCGGGCCGCCGCATCCTAAAGGAGGTCAATCGCGCTTGAGGGGGGACCCCCGCTTTGTCCGGACCAGTGCGAAGTCCATAGTGAACCATGGCGACTTTCGCGGACACCGCAGCTATCAACCTCCGCCTCGGCCTGCTCGGGCTCCCGCTGCCCTCTGAGGGTGCGGCCGGGCGCGCAGTGGATCTGGTCCGGCCCATCCTGGCGCGGCAACGCGAACTCAACAGGCGCCTCGCCCACCGGCTACCCGCCGTCGACACCCGAATCCAGAACTTTCTCGATTCCTACCTCGACGGAACCGGGGCCCAGCCCTGCCTGCCGCGACAGACCCTGGTACTCGATCAGGCCGGGCTGGCACGCGAGATGTCGCTGCCCGTCGACGGTGACACGTTCACCTCGGAGCTCCTCACCAGCTACCGCCTCGTCAACGGCATCCTGCACAACCCGGCCAACGACCGTCGCACCACCAAGGGCGTGTTCCACATCGCCGAGGGTGGCCTCCCCATTCAGGACGACAAGATCGCGGTTCCCCGCGGTGTCTTCGGGCGGTTGATGGAGCAGGCGTTCCTTCCGCCCGACGAGGCCATGGTGCTGCCCTACACCGCCGCGCAGCCGGATCAGCCGAAATGCTGGGTCTCGCTGCTGCTGCGCCCGATCGTCGTCCCAGCCGTGCCCGGCTACACCGTCGAACGCCGGATGGAGACCCGCTTCATCGCACCAGCCACGTTGATGGCAAACCTCGACTTCGTGGAGGGCATCTTCGGCAACGGCGGCGACCCCTACCTGCCGGAGAACGACGGCTCGCTCAACCCCGCCGAGTGGACCGGGCACACCGGCCTCGTGGTCCTGGCCCCGCACCTCACCCGGCTCACCAAGAAGGAACTGGGGCTCCCCCACTACGACGACGCCAGCCAACGCCAGCGCCGCGACGGGATGTGCTGGCGCGACGAGAACGAGCTGTACAACAACGGCTCCGCGTTCAAAGCCTGCGCCAGGGACGAGCGGGGCGTCATCGTCACCGTCATCGCGGACAACTACTTCGGCTACTGCAAGAAGGAGGTCAAGGCGCAGATCAGCTATTCGGCCAACCTCCTCGGCATGGTCGAGGAGGAGCATTCGGGCGGCGCCATCACCTTCCCCCGCTACAACCTTGGCCAGACCTACACCCACACCTACGGGGACCCGTCCTACCGCCTGGACGACGTCATCGCCCGGAACCCGGAGCGCTTCGCGCGGCAACCGGAGGGGCACGCCCTGGACCTTGAGCAGCCACACATCGTGCTCGTGCCGGAGTTGGCCACCTTCTCCCTGCGCGACAGCACCATCACCTGGGGCAGAGACGGAGCTGCGAGCACGATCGCACTGCGGGCCGACACCTATTACGTCAGCCCCGACGGCTACGTCGTCGAACTGGCCCACATCGAGGCCGACGGCGCCCAGTGGACGCTGCTCGGCACCTCCCCCATCGCCACGTCGTGCCACAAGCCGGCCACGGTCTCCGGGGGCGGCAAGTCCGAGATCTCAAAGTCCATCACGGACGCGTTCGTGTTCGGTAACGCCTACGTGGCGGACTTCGTCGAGGACATGGCCCAGGTGGACGCCATCGTGGTCCGCGACTTCTCGCAACGCTTCCTCGATCCCGCCGCCGCCGATTTCCGCCCGCTCCTGTCCGATGAGCGCTCCGTGGGCAGCGTGATCAAGCTGCTCACCCCGAGCCCCGACTACACCGACGAGTACAACGCCTGGGTGGAGTCCATCCCACACCACATCAAGGAACTGGTGTTCGTCGTCAAGCGCTTCTACCGCCCCGAGTGGGGCGGCGAGTGGGCCCCCCACTTCTCGGTGGGGCGCATCAACGGACGGGCGGGGCACGCGCTGCGCCTCGACGGCGACAAGATCACCGTCAACATGCTGCGCGTGGGATTCGCCCCTGACGGGTCTTGGCGCCTGTTCGGCCTCAGGCACGACTTCCACCCCGCCGCGAAGGTGCAGACAGAAGACGACATCACCGCCAGCATCGTGGTCCCAGGCACGGTCGCCGGGCGCGAGGACGGCCTGTCGAGGAAGTACGTCACCAACTGCGAACAGCTCCTGTTCCAGCGGCCCGACGATGCGATCCACCGCGGCTACGACAGGCAGGCAGAGTTCGACATCGCCGGCGGCGCCTTCCTCAGCAACTTCGAGCCGTTGACCACTGCGGACGCCCGCGAGCTCGTCGACGACGCCATCGCGTTCTCCACCTTCTCCAAGCCCATCCAGGAGCTGATCCGGAGAGTGGCCAAGGGCGGCGAGGGGGTCCCCGGCTACTTCGTCTCCTCGGCGCACCCGCGGCTGATCAACGGCGCGCGGTCCAAGAATCCCCGCTACCTTCAGGTCCGACAGGACATCGCCCGTCCCAAGGAGACGGTGCTGGCCGAGATGGTGGCACGGCTCCATCGGAGGCTGGCCATGGCCGAGCCGCTGCGTCTCCCCGTGGACGTGGTGGCGGCGGGTCGGCGCAACAACGCGGCGGAGGACGGCGTGCCGCCGCTGTGCGCCTACGCCCCGCTCCACTACATGGAGTTGCCCGAGCTGTTCATGGAATTCATCTCGTCGATGACCGGCAAGTCGCCTTCGACGACGGGGGCCGGTTCAGAGGGCGCGATGACCAAAGGTCCGTTCAACGCCCTGCCCTCGGTGATCGACCTCAACGCCGCGTTCCTGTCGTTCGCGCTGACCGGCTACGACGGCTGGCTCTCCAGCGCCGGTGTGATCGGCCCCAACGTGCGGGTCGATCACGACATCTCGCTCCTGGTGCCGGAGGTGTTCTCCCGGATGACGCCCGAGGAGCGAGACGCCCGATGCCTCATCGCCGAGGGTGCGCTCGAGCAGGTCCCTGACTTCGAGCATGAGGGCGAGCTCATCGAGGCCAGCCGGCTCGGCTACCGCATGACGTCGAAGTTCCAGGCCAAGTACTTCGGCCGGATCTTCATGCACCCACACGTGGTGTTCTCGGAGAACATGCTGCAACCCGAGTTGCAGGACGTGGCGGCCTACGTCGCCTCCGTGCGCACCATCGTGACCACGCACAAGCGGGTCGCCCAGTCCTACCTCGACGACGGCACGGTCGCCCTGGCCGTTCCGCCGATCAGGGCGCTACTGGAGATCATGGCCACCGGCGAGTCCGACGGGATGACCCTGCACGACGAGCGGTTCCGCCGCCTCTTCGACCGCGAGGACGTGCTGTCCTCGGCGTGGTACCGCGCCCGGTTGGAGTCGCAGAGCGAGTCGGACTCGACGCACCAACGCAACGCGGTGGCGGCCATGACGAAGTTCATCGAGGAACCCACCAATGCTGCGGCGGCGGAGCGGCTCGGCATCGGCCAGCGGATCGACGCGATGAAGGCACGGCTGGAGACGTCCACCCGCCCCGGCGCAGCTGAGGAACTCGCCGGCACGCTCGGCCGTCAGGTCACGTGGCAGCTGGGATGAGCGTCTCGACGAGCTCGGGGGTGAGCTCGTTGAGACTCCCGAGAACGGTCGTCCGGGCGAGGAGCTCGGCCGCCGGCGGGTGGAAGTGCGGGGGGACTGCCACCACGGCCATCCCCGCGGCCAGCGCCGAGAGGAGTCCGTTGGGCGCGTCCTCGACGGCGACGCTGAGCCGGGGATCTGCCCCCAGGAGTTCGCAGGCGCGCAGGTAGCCGTCCGGGGAGGGCTTCCCGCGTGCCACCTCCTCGGTGGACACGGTGGCCGTCAACACGTCAGTCAGGCCCATCACCTCCACCGCCGCGTCGATCAGCAGCCGTGGCGACGAGCTCGCGATCGCCACAGGGCAGAGCTCGGCCATGCGCCGGACCGATTCCACAGCGCCTGGCAGCAACGTGATCCCGCCACGATAGTGCTCGGCCATCGCCTCCACCGTGAGCCGGGCCGCCTCCTCGGGCGCGACGGGCAGCCCCACAGTGTGCACGAGGAAGGAGCTCCACTCCTGGGTGCTCATCCCCATCATCGCCTGGGTGGCGCCGTCGGGCCACGGGAGGCCGGCGTCAGTCGCGAGGCCGCGCCTCACCACGTCCCACACGGCCTCAGTGTCGGTCAACGTGCCGTCCATGTCGAAGACGAGGGCCTGGGGCAGCATGCGCGCTCCTCGAGGGTAGGGGTGAGGCCCAGCCTAGCGGTGGGGTAATGTGTCGCCGTTGGCAGGTGAATCCGGTGCGATCCCGGAACTGTCGCGCAACCGTGAACCCACCTGTGGGGAGTCGGACCGCCGGTCAACACAGAGGTCGTTTCACTTCCGTCGCGAACCAGCGGAGAACCCTTGGCCGACGGACCAACGGATAGAGGTCCACATGTCCCCCATCACCACGCGCCGCTGGGCGCTTCCTCTCGCTGCCCTGCTGGCGGTCGGGCTCTCAGGCCTCGCGCCCCACGCATCGGCCGACGAAACGGCAGTGGCCTGCGTCGATGCCGGCAACGTCTGGGTGCACGTGGAGCACGAAGAGGTCACCGGCGCCTGCGCCACCGAGTTCGCCACCGCCACCGAGGCCATGGTCAGCACCGGGCTGGCGGCGGACCAGGGAGCGTTCTTCATCACCGTCGACGGCGTCACAGCCGAGGACCCGCAGTGGTGGAGCCTGTGGACCGCGTCGGTCGAGGACGGGCAGCTGGGCGAATGGGTGTTCGCGCAGGTCGGTGCCGGGGATCTGGTGCCCGAGGCCGGACAGGTGATCGGCTGGCGCCTCCTCGAGGACTACAACCAGCCGCAGGAAGCCCCTCAGTTCAACCCCCTCTCCGATGAGGCCGCCGAGCCTGAGGACTCCTCCGCCGCACCGTCGGAGTCCGTCCCAGCAACGACACCCGATGCCTCCTCGGCCGCACCGGATGCGTCGGCGTCCCCCATCGCCTCGGCGGATGCCTCCGCGCCGGCCACGGACGCCGAAGACGACGAGCCCGCTTCTGGAGTGCCCACCGGCACCATCATCGGGATCGGCGTGGTGGTGGCCCTGGCCGCCGCCGGTGGCCTGGTGTGGTGGCGACGCCGCGGACAGTGATGTCGCGGCCGAGGCTGCCGCGCCAGCTCCACCCGTTCTCGTGGTGGGCCTGGGCGCTGGCGCTGGCAGCTGCCGCCTCCATGACCACCAACCCACTGCTCCTGACGGGGCTCATCGCCGTCGCCTGCGTAGTCACCCTCTCCAAGCGGGGCGACAGCCCGTGGGCGAAGTCCTTCTCGCTCTACCTGTGGTTGGCCCTGTTCATCGTGGTGCTGCGGGTGGTCTTCCGGATCATCTTCGGCGGCGGCGACGGGCCCACCATCCTGTTCACGCTGCCGGAGGTGCCCCTTCCCTCCTGGGTGACGGGCATCCGGTTGCTCGGCCCGGTGTCGCTTGAATCGCTCCTCGCGGGGCTCTATGACGGATTGAGGTTGGCCACGATCGTGGTGTGCATCGGTGCGGCCAATGCCCTGGCCAACCCCAGGAAGTTGCTGGCAAGCCTGCCCGGCGCCTTCTACGAGGCCGGCACTGTGCTCGTCGTGGCTGTGAGCGCCCTTCCCCAACTCGGTGAATCCCTGCAACGTGTGCTGCGCGCCCGACGACTACGCCGCAGCCCTGACGGGACCAACCGACGGGCGAAGCTGCGCGCGGTTGAGACCATCATCGTTCCCGTTCTCTCCGATGCGCTGGAGCGCTCACTCTCCCTCGCAGCATCGATGGATGTCCGGGGGTTCGGCCGGGCAGGCACCTCCTCGCGGGGCCAACGCAGGCTGTCGCTGGCTCTCGGCCTGCTGGCCATGATGCTGCTGGCGGTGTGGTCGTTCCGGTTCCTGGCCCGTTCCCCTGACTATCCGGTGTTCGGGATTCCGCTGCTGGCAGCCGGCCTCCTCCTGGGCGGTCTGGCCGCCGCTGCCGCTGCGCTCCGGGTCTCGGGGGCCTCCGTCCGCCGCACCCAGTACCGGCCCATCCCCTGGAGTGTGGATGAGAGCCTCGTCCTCGCCTCGGGCGTGGGCGCCGCCGCGGTCGTGAGCTGGGTAGGGTCGGGAGACGACGCCGCCGTCCTCTTCCCAACGCTCGTCCCGCTGGCGTGGCCGACCCTCACACCCCTCCTCGCGGGAGCACTTGCGGTGGCGTTCCTCCCCGCTCTCCTGGCGCCGGAACCGGTCACGGTGAGGACCGCCCGATGATCAGTTTCGACGACATCTCCTTCCGCTACGCCGCCAACGACACCCTGAGGCTCAACGGTGTGAGCTTCACCATCGACGAGGGCGAACTGTGCCTCGTCGTCGGCCCCACGGGGTGCGGTAAGTCAACGCTGCTCGGCTGCATCAACAACCTCGTCCCCCGCTTCACCGGAGGGGTGCGCACCGGCCGCATCCGGATCGACGGCCGCGACACCACCTTTCTCCCGCCCCGCGAGCTCGCCACGACGGTGGGCTACGTGGGCCAGGACCCGCTGGCCGGTTTCGTCACCGACACCGTCGAGGACGAGATCGCCTACTCCATGGAACAACTCGGGTTCGCCGCTGTGGAGATGCGGCGCCGCGTGGAGGAAACGCTCGACCTGTTGGGCATCGCCGAGCTGCGGTCGCGGGCGCTGCGCACCCTCTCCGGAGGCCAACAGCAGCGGGTGGCGATCGCCAGCGTGCTGGCCAGCTCACCGAAGGTTCTCGTCCTGGACGAGCCCACCTCCGCACTGGACCCGATCGCGGCGGAGGAAGTCCTGGCGATCATCAGCCGGTTGGTGCGGGATCTTGGCACCACCGTCGTCATCGCCGAGCACCGCATGGAGCGGGTGATCGAGTTTGCCGACAGCGTGCTCCTGGTGGGACGCACGGTCCTGCATGGCCCCACTCGGGACGTGCTGGAACTGTCTCCCATCAAACCGCCGCTGGTGGAGCTCGGCGCCAGGCTGGGATGGTCGCCCCTCCCCCTGACGATCCGTGAGGCGAGGCGTCCAGGCTCCGAGCAGCGCCGCGCATGGCTCGAGCTCCCCCCTGCGCTTCCCACGGCACCGCCCCCGGGGCGGCGCGTGCTGGCCGGCCACGGCCTCGTGGTCCGGTACGGCGAGACTGTCGCGGTGTCCGATGTCGACCTCAGCCTGCACGCAGGAGAGGTGACGGCCCTGATGGGGCGCAACGGCTGCGGCAAGTCCAGCCTGATGTGGGCCCTTCACGGCGCGGGACGCCGTGACGCCGGCCGAGTGACCCTCACGGATGGGGCCAGGGTCGCCCTCGTCCCGCAGACTCCGACCGACCTGTTGTACCTGGCCACCGTGGAGGCGGAATGCCTGGCCGGCGATCAGGCCGCCGGGCTCCCGGAGGGGACAACCGCGGCCCTCCTCCGGCGCCTGGTCCCAGGCATCGACCCCCAAGCCCACCCCCGCGACCTTTCCGAGGGGCAGAAGCTCGCTGTGGTGCTGGCCGTGGAACTGGCGGGCAACCCCCCAGTGGTGCTGCTCGATGAACCCACCCGAGGCCTGGACTACGCGGCCAAGGCCGTGCTCGCCGACATCGTCGCCGCGATGGCGGCCGAGGGCCGGGCCGTGATGATCGCCACCCATGACGTGGAGATGGTGGCTCAGAGCTGCTCCCGCGTGGTGGTGATGGCTGAGGGCGAGGTGGTTTCGGACGGGCCCACCCGCGACATCCTCGCCGGCTCGGCGCTGTTGGCCACGCAGGTGGCCAAGGTGGCCAATCCGATCCCCATCCTGACAGTGCAGGAGTACCTCGATGCGCGATGAATCCACCGTGACGATTCCCGCTCCGCTCGTCGGCGTCCAGCTGGGCTGGCGGACCTGGGCGGTGATAGGCGCCTCATCCCTGTTAGGGCTGTTCGCGATCGGATGGCCTCTCCTCATCCCTGCCATCGGGGTCACCCCCCAGCACACGGGCGACGCGCCGTTCGTCTTCGCCGCCCTGCTTCCGGTGGTGCTTCTGCTGGTGGTGGCCCAGGTGAGCGAGGGCGGCCTCGATGCGCGGTCGCTGGCTGTGCTCGGCGTGCTGTCCGCCCTGAACGCGGCACTCAGGCCGGCGCTGGGCCCCGGCACGGCCGGCCTGGAGTCCGCCTTCTTCCTGTTGATCCTTGCAGGGAGGGTCTTCGGCCCCGGGTTCGGCTATCTGCTGGGCTTCCTGTCGATGTTCGCCTCCGCGCTGCTGACGGCCGGGGTGGGGCCGTGGTTGCCGTTCCAGATGTTGGGGGCCGCATGGATCGGCCTGGGGGCGGGGCTGCTCCCCAAGCGGGTGCGGGGCGGGGCCGAGGTGGCCATGCTGGGCGCCTTCGGCGTCATCTCCGCCTACGCTTACGGCGCGCTGATGAACATGTGGTTCTGGCCGTTCATCACGGGGATCGACGGTGGCGCGGGCAGCCTCGACTACGTCGCCGGAGCCCCGATGACGGAGAACCTGGCCCGGTTCGGCTGGTTCACCCTGATCACGTCCACCGGAGGTTGGGACACGGGCCGGGCGATCAGCACACTGCTGGCGATCGTGCTCCTCGGGCGCCCCGTCCTCGTCGTCCTGAGGCGAGCCTCTGGGATGGGACGGATCGTGGCGGGGAGTCGTCTTCAGGCCGGGACGACCGAAGGGCTCGTCTCCGCCCGGGAGCAGCTGTCCCCTGCCACCGCCGAGAGGGTTTAGCGACAGCGCCCCGGGAGGCGGAAACCGCCTTCCTCCCCTTCCGCCAGCCAACCGGATTCGACGAGTTCGGCCGCGTTGGCCAACGCCTCCACCATGGTCTGGCCTGTGCGGGCCGCCAATTCCGATGCCGTCACCTCCTCGCGGGTGTGCACGGCTTCCCTGATCTCCCTGAGCGGTGAGGCCAGCGTGTCCATCGGCCGGTTCGCCCCTCTCCCGGAGGGCTCCGGCGCGGTTCCGAGGGGGGCCAGCAGCGCAAGGATCTCCTGGGCGGTGGACACCAGCACCGCCTCGCCGTCGCGGATGAGTCGATGGGGTGTGGCTGACAACGACGAGGTGATGGGCCCAGGCACTGCCATCACGTGACGCCCCAGCGCCAGGCCCCAGGAGGCCGTGTTCTTCGCCCCGGAGCGCGAGGAGGCCTCGACGACCACCACGGCTTCCGACAGGGCTGCGATGAGCCGGTTCCTGGCGAGGAAGGCGTATCTGGTGGGCCGAGCCCCGGGGGGGAGCTCGGAGAGCAGTGCTCCGGATCCTGCCACCGCCTGCGCGAGGCGCGCGTTGGCGGTGGGGTACGGGTCATCCAGTCCGCTGGCGACCACAGCGGCCGTGAGTCCCTGGACCCCCAGGGCGCCGCGGTGGGCGGCCGCATCCACCCCGAAGGCCAACCCGGAGATGACCGGAGTGCCTGCTGCCGCGAGGTCTGCGGCGAGTGTGATGGATGCTTGCTCCCCGTACGAGGTGCAGGCCCTGGCCCCGACCACAGCCACGCCACCCTCCAGGCCCTCCAACGAGGCGCCGCGTACCCAGAGCCCGAGCGGCGGCCCGGTCTGCCCAGCGACGTTGGCCCTGTAGAGGTCACCGAGCCGGGCGGGCCACTCCTGGTCCGAGGGGATGAGAAAGCGGGCCCCGCACGCCGCGGCCGCACGCTCCACGAGGCCCGTGTCCACCAGGGCTGCCTTGCGTGACAGCGCCCCACCGTCGGGTTGCGCCAGGAGGCCGCGCCACACGTCCACTGCGCCGAACTCCTCCACAGCCTTGACCAGCGGGGGCGAGCCCAGGGGCTGGAGGGAGCAGAGACCCATCCGGGCCGTGCGTTCAGTGACGCTCATGCGGCGCCCCTCCGCTGCTCGCCCTGCCTGAGGTGGAGCGCGGCCCGCAGCTCACGGCTGCCCACCCTGTCCCGGCCGGCGAGGTCCGTGAGGGTCCAGGCCAGCCTGATCACCTTGTCCACACCTCGGGCGCTGAGCACACCCCTCTGGAGCGCCGTGTTCAGCACGCCGAGATCCGTCGGGAGGCTCAGCTGCTGGCGGAGATAAGGGCCCGGCACCTCACCGTTGGTGGACCACGGCGTGTCTGCAAGGCGGCGACGCTGCCTGTCACGGGCCTCCACCACCCGCGACAGCACCGTGGCGCTGGACTCGGCGCTGCCAGAGGCCACGTCCAGCAGGACCCTGTTGATGCCCGCCATCTGGTGCTTGATGTCGATTCTGTCCAGGATGGGCCCGCTCATCCGCTCCTGGTACCGTCGCACTCTCATCGGATCGCAGGTGCACTCCATGCCAGCCACGCCATGGGAGCCGCAGGGACACGGATTGGCGGCCATGATGAGCTGGAATCGGGCAGGAAACGTGGTGGTGTGCCTGGCCCTGCTCACCGTGATGGTGCCGTCCTCCAGGGGGGTCCGCAGGGCGTCGAGTTTGGCACCGAAATCTGGAGCCTCATCCAGGAAGAGCACGCCACGGTGCGCCATCGAGATCGCCCCGGGTTTGAGTTCGGAAGTGCCGCCACCCACGAGCGCCACCGGGGTCACGGAGTGGTGCGGGTCCGCATAGGGTGGCCGTTGGATGAGCCCTGTGAGCTCCCGGCCGGCCAGGGAGTGGATGGCGGAGACCTCCACCGCCTCCTGTTCCGCCAGGTCCGGGAGGATGGATGGAAGGCGGGCCGCGAGCATGGTCTTGCCCACGCCTGGAGAGCCATGGAGGAACAGGTGGTGCCGCCCGGCGGCAGCCACCTCCAGGGCGAACTTGCCGTCCTGGTGACCGACGACGTCTGCCAGGTCAGGGGTGAAGCCCGCGGGGCCTTCGAGGGGAGGCGAGGACGCGGGGGCGGCCTCAGTGGGGTTGAAGACCGGCTTGCCCTCCAGCAGATCGACAACCTCGGCAAGCCGGCCGGCCCCCCACACGGTGAGGCCCGGCACGAGGGACGCCTCAGCCTGTTGACCCGCAGGCACGATCGCCCGTTCGAATCCCGCCTTGGCCGCCGCAAGCATCGCGGGGAGCACCCCGCGGACCTTGCGGATCCGGCCATCCAGGCCCAGTTCGCCCACCAGGACTGTGCGGGTGTCCGAGACGAGTTCCATCTGGCCCTCCGCGATGAGCGCCGCCACGGCGATGGCCACGTCGTAGTGGGTGCCGGCCTTCGGGAGGCCCGCAGGCGACAGATTGATGGTGACCAGCCCCGGGGGCCAGGACAAGCCGGTGGCCAGGACGGCTGCCCGCACCCGCGCCTTGGCCTCGCTCAGCGCGGCGTCGGGAAGACCCACCAGCTGAACTCTCGGCAGCCCGCCTCCCTTGGCGGCCTCAACCTCGACAGGAAAGCCGTTGATCCCGGACAGTGCCACCGACCACACCCGTCGGCCTACCATTCGTCGATCCCTCGAGCGTAGGTGAACTCGCATTCGCCACCGCGCGGCCAGAGCACGCCGATGCCATCCACGCGGATGAGCTTGGGGCGCAACCCTGACTGCCTGACGTACAGCGCGGCAAGCCTGCGCAACCGGCAGGCCTTCGCGTAGGTGATGGTCTCAATCGGCGAGCCGAAGCCCAACCCTGAGCGTGACTTCACCTCCACGACGACGAGCGTCTTCCCGTCCGGTTCTGCTGCGACGATGTCGATCTCGCCCTCGCGGCAACGCCAGTTGCGTTCCAGCACCCGCCAGCCGCGGGCTTCCAGATACTCCACGGCCTTGTCTTCGCCGCGGCGCCCGAGGGCCTGTGTTGGGGTTTCCATGGCCACCACCTTCCGATCCCTTGATCGGAAGCGACACCACCTCAATCCCGTTATCCACAGGTGGTGGGACTACTGGTTTTCGGGCACCTGCAGATCCGAGTGCGCGATCTCCTCGATGGACACGTCGCGGAACGTCAGCACCTTCGCCGACTTCACGAAGCGGGCCGGGCGGTACATGTCCCACACCCAGGCGTCACCCATGGAGACCTCGTAGTAGACGTCACCGCCCTCAGTGCGCACCTTCAGATCCACGGCGTTGCACAGGTAGAAGCGCCGCTCGGTCTCCACGGCGTAGGTGAAGATGCCCACCACGTCCTTGTACTCGCGGTACAGATCGAGCTCAAGCTTGCTCTCGTATTGTTCTAGATCCTCGGCGCTCATGGTTCCATCACTCTAGCCGTTCTCGACACGTTGTCGAAGCACCACCGGTGGATCGCGGAGGGTCCGTGCCGGTCCAGCGCAGACTGGTGGACCGAGGTGCAATACCCCTTGTGGACGGCGAACCCGTATGCCGGATATGAAGCGTCGTGAGCCACCATGATGCGGTCGCGCGTCACCTTCGCGATGATGGAGGCCGCGCTTACGCAGGCGGCCACCTTGTCCCCCTTCCACATCGCCAGCCCCGGGACGCCCAGTCCATCGACGGCGAATCCGTCGGTCAACACGAAGTTGGGTGCCACATCCAGCCGGCCGACCGCCCGTCGCAGCCCCTGCAGGTCTGCCTGGTGCATGCCCAGACGATCGCACTCATCGGCCTCGACCACCGCCACTGCCACGGCCGTGGCACGGCGGGTGATCTCCTCGAACAATCGTTCGCGCGTCGCCTCGGACAGCACTTTGGAATCATCGAGGCCGACGATCGGGCGGCCCGGGTCCAGAATGACCGCCGCCGCCACAAGCGGACCGGCGCAGGCTCCCCTGCCTGCCTCGTCGGCGCCCGCCACCGGCCCCAGGCCCGCGCGCACCAAAGCCCGCTCGTACCCGTAGGCACCCCGTCCGAGCCGGATCATCAGCAGCCGGGCTCCACATGGATGAGCTCGGGCTCCTCGGGCGCGGGCTCCACGGCAGCCGGGACTTCCGTGAAAGTCTCAGGGAGCGTAAAGGTGGCGAGCCGGTCCAGGGGGGACACGATGGCCACTGCGGCGCCCACCACCTTGCTGGTGGGCACGAAGGCACTCTCCCCCGGGTTCTGCGAGACCTCCGCCAGCCGGCATCGGGAATCAGCCGACGCGTTGCGGTGGTCACCCATCACGAAGAGCCGGTCCGCGGGCACGACGATGTCGAAGGGGACCGTGACCGGCGCCACCTGAATGCCCTCCTCGCTGTAGAGGTAGCCCGTCTCGTCGAGGACCGAGCCGTTGACCTCGATCTTCCCGTCCTCGGTGCTGCGCACATGATCTCCAGGCATCCCGACCACCCGCTTGATCAGGTGTTCGGTGCCGGAGCTGGGCAGCACTCCCACGAACTCGAGCGCGATCTTGACGGGATTGGTCGACGGGGTGCTGGGCCCGAGCCAGGATCCTGGGTCCTCGAACACCACCACGTCGCCGCGCTGGAAGCCACCGAACTTGGCAACAAGTACCCTGTCGTTGACTTTGAGGGTGTTCTCCATGGAGCCGGACGGGATGACGAACATCTGCCCGACGAAGGTGCGCAGGAGCGTGGCGATGACGACTGCGCCGATCAGGATCAGCACGCCCTCGGTGAGCCACCCTAGAAGCTTCCGTCCGAAGCTGCGGTGCGCCGGGGCGTCTTCGAGCGAATCGGTCGTCGAGTTCAAGAGTTCAGTCCTTCGGGGGCGGAGCGGCAGGCGCTCCCCAGAGCATACCGCGAGTCCTCACGGGGCCCGGACACGACGAACCGCCGGCGGCCACGGGCCACCGGCGGTTGCATTGCTCGAAGGGAGTGAGCGATCAGTAGCGCTTCTCCTTGATCTTGGCGGCCTTGCCGCGGAGGCCGCGCAGGTAGTACAGCTTGGCACGACGCACGTCTCCACGGCGCTCAACCTCGATCTTCTCGATGATGGGGCTGTGCAGCGGGAAGGTGCGCTCGACGCCGACGCCGAAGCTCACCTTGCGGACCGTGAACGCCTCCTGGACGTCACCGGCGTTGCGTGCGATGACGACGCCCGCGAAGACCTGCACGCGGGATCGCGCGCCCTCGACGACCTTGACGTGCACCTTCACCGAGTCACCGGCGCGGAAGTCCGGGATGTCGTCGCGAAGCGAGGCCTTGTTGACCTGCTGGATCAGCTGGTTGGTCATGTGTGAACCCTTCCGTCAGTGCCACAGGTCACCGCGGTTTGATCTGACCGGACGGCCACAGACAGTCCCCCAGTGGCAGGAGCTGCGACGAATCCGGGCTGCCCGGGTATGGGCAACGACTAGTCATTATGGCAGACGACGACGAGGCCGGAAAATTCGCCCCTCTCCCCTGCCTCCAGAGCGGCGACTGAGGTGGACTGAGCATCACGAAGGGCCCGGGCTGAGTGCCCGGGCCCCTCGCGATTGTCTCGATGCGGACTCGCCTGGCGGCTCGTCCTTACTCAACCTGAGTTTCTGTCGCTTTCAGCGGCAGAAACTCACTTCCCGTCCTTCTTGAACATGGCGGAGATCAGGTCCCTGTTGAGCGCCGAGATCGACTCCAGCGGGATGCCCTTGGGGCACACCGCGGCGCATTCGCCGATGTTGGTGCAGTTGCCGAAGCCCTCTTCGTCGTGCTGCGCCACCATGGACTTCACCCGGCGGTACCGCTCGGGCTGGCCCTGGGGCAGCATCGCCAGGTGCATGATCTTCGCCGCGGTGAAGAGCATGGCGGAGCTGTTGGGACAGGCCGCGACACACGCGCCACAACCGATGCAGGTGGCATTGTCGAAAGCCACGTCGGCCTCCCGCTTCGGGGCGGGAGTGGCGTGGGCGTCCGGCGCCGAGCCGGTGTTGGAGGAGATGAAACCGCCGGCCTGGATGATCCGGTCGAACGAGGTGCGGTCGACAGCGAGGTCCTTCAGCACCGGGAAGGCGCCCGCCCGCCACGGCTCGATGTCGATGGTGGCCCCATCGGCGAACGAGCGCATGTGCAACTGGCAGGTGGTGGTCCGGACACCCTCCGGGGCGCCGTGGGCGATGCCGTTGATGACGACGCCGCACATGCCGCAGATACCCTCGCGACAGTCGTGGTCGAAGGCCACCGGCTCCTCGTTGCGTTGGGTGAGGTTCTCGTTGAGCAGATCAAGCATCTCCAGGAAGGACATGTCGTCCGACACGCCGTCCAGGTCGTACTCGACCATCCGGCCGGCTGCACCCGGGCCGGCCTGACGCCAGATACGTAGCTTGAGCTTCACTTGTAACTCCGTTGCTTCAGTTCGATTGCCTTGTAGATCAGCGGCTCACGGTGCAGCACGGGCTTGCCGCCCTCGCCGCCCCATTCCCAGGCGCCGACGTAGAGGTACTCGTCGTCGTGACGCAGCGCCTCTCCCTCTTCGGTCTGAGACTCGCCGCGGAAGTGACCGCCACACGACTCACGCCGGTGCAGGGCGTCGACACACATGAGTTCGCCGAGCTCGAAGAAGTCCGCCACGCGACCCGCGCGCTCGAGGGCCTGGTTGAAGTCCTCGTTGACGCCGGTGACGCGCACGTTCTTCCAATAGTCGGCCTTGAGGTCCTGGATGAGGCCGATGGCCTTCTTCAGGCCCTCGTCGGTGCGGTACATGCCGCAGTACTCCCACATGATGTGGCCGAGTTCCTTGTGGTACGAGTCCACCGACCGGGTGCCCTGGATGGACAGCAGCGTGTCGATCCGTTCCTGGGCAGACTCCCGCGCCTCGACGACGGCGGGGTGATCATCGGCGACCTTGTCGAACGGTGCGTCGGCCAGGTAATCGTTGATCGTGTTCGGAAGGACGAAGTAGCCGTCGGCCAGGCCCTGCATGAGCGCCGAGGCACCCAGGCGGTTGGCGCCGTGGTCCGAGAAGTTGGCCTCACCGGTGACGTACAGGCCGGTGATGGACGACTGCAGATCGTAATCCACCCAGAGACCGCCCATGGTGTAGTGCACAGCCGGATAGATGCGCATCGGCGTTTCGTAGGGATTTTCACCCGTGATCTGCGCGTACATGTCGAAGAGGTTGCCGTACTTGTTCTCCACCGTCTTCTGGCCCATGCGGTTGATCGCATCGGAGAAGTCGAGGTAGACGCCACGGCGGACCTGGCGTTCGGTGCCGTCGGCATCGCGCTCAGTGACGGCCGGACCCACACCGCGACCCTCGTCGCACATGTTCTTGGCCTGCCGGGAAGCGATGTCGCGGGGAACCAGGTTGCCGAACGCCGGGTAGATCCGCTCCAGGTAGTAGTCGCGATCCTCCTCGGCGATCTGCCGGGGATCCTTGGCGCAATCCTCGGCCCGCTTCGGCACCCAGATGCGGCCGTCGTTGCGCAGCGACTCGGACATGAGCGTGAGCTTGGACTGAGTGTCGCCGTGCACAGGGATGCAGGTGGGGTGGATCTGCGTGTAGCAGGGGTTGGCGAAGTAGGCGCCCTTGCGGTGGGCACGCCACGTGGCGGTCACGTTGCAGCCCATGGCGTTGGTGGAGAGGAAGAAGACGTTGCCGTAGCCGCCGGTGGCGAGCACGACGGCGTCAGCGGTCCACGTCTCGACCTTGCCGTTGATCATGTTGCGGGTCACGATGCCGCGGGCACGACCGTCGACGACGATGATCTCCACCATCTCGTGGCGGGCGTACATCTTGACAGTGCCGGCCGCGATCTGGCGTTCCAGCTGCTGGTAGACACCGATGAGGAGCTGCTGACCCGTCTGCCCGCGGGCGTAGAAGGTGCGCTGCACCTGCACACCGCCGAACGAGCGGGTGTCCAGCAGGCCGCCGTACTCGCGGGCGAAGGGGACGCCCTGGGCCACGCACTGGTCGATGATGTTGGCCGAGACCTCAGCGAGCCGATACACGTTGGTTTCGCGGGCGCGGTAGTCGCCACCCTTGACCGTGTCGTAGAACAGGCGGTGCGTGGAGTCGTTGTCGTTGCGGTAGTTCTTGGCGGCGTTGATGCCACCTTGAGCCGCGATCGAGTGGGCGCGACGAGGGCTGTCCTGGTAACAGAAGTTGAGGACGTTGTAGCCCGCCTCGCCGAGCGTCGCGGCAGCAGCGCCGCCGGCAAGGCCGGTACCGACGATGATGACGCTGAGCTTGCGGCGGTTGGCCGGGTTCACCAGGCGGGCCTGGAACTGCCGGGTCTTCCACACCTTGTCGATGTCGACGCCGGTGGGCGCCTTCGTGTCTGCGATATCCGCGCCCTCGACCCAGTGCTGGGTGCTGACGGCAGGAGCGGTGGTGGTTGCGGTCATCAGATACCAACTCCAAAGAGAACGGCCAGAGGCATGATCATGAAGCCGACGAAGAGGACGACGGCCACGATCATGGCCAGGGCGTTGAGCACTGAACGGGTCTGGGCGCTGGTGTTGCCGCCCAGCGTCGTGAAGGCGCTCCAGAAGCCGTGGCGGATGTGCATGCAGATGAGCACCATGCACACCGCGTACAGCGCCACCATCCACCACTGCTCGAACGCTGCCAGCACCATGGTGTGCGGCTCGTCGGCGCTGCCGCCGAAGGATCCGGGCACGATCGTGAACTGGATGAGGTGGAAGATGAGGAACGCCGCGACGATGATCCCGCCCCAGCGCATGGTGCGCGAGGAGTAGGTCTGCACCTTCTTCTGGCTGTTGACGTACTTCGTGCCACGGTTGCGACGCGTTTCCATGGAGAGCGTGTAGGCGGACCAGATGTGAAGGATCACGGAGAGGACAAGGGCGGACCGGAAGATCCAGATGAACCATCCGGCCGGAAGGACGGGATAAAGGATTCCGCCGTCTTCGGTGGTCCCCTTCAGCCAGTGGGCATAGTGATCGAAGGCCTCGGGACCGAGGAACATCTTCAAATTGCCGTACATGTGCACGAGGAGGAAGGCGATCATGATCAAGCCGGTCACTGCCATGATGACCTTCTTGACGACCGTGCTTCGCAACGCCCGTTGATGAATGGTGAGTGTTGTTGCCACGGACCCCACTGTAGCCAAACCAGCAAGCCTGCGGGCATCGGGGTTCGGTTACCGAAGGCGCGATTAGCTAGGCCATTTACGTGCCGATTCGCTCACGAAATGTCGTCAGCGAGCAGGTCCGGACGGCGCTCGATCGTCCGCCGGACCGCCTGCTCACGTCGCCACTCCTCGATGAGGCCGTGATGGCCGCTCAGCAACACCGCCGGGACCGCACGATCCCGCCAGACGGGCGGCTTGGTGTAGTTGGGATACTCCAGCAGGCGCTGATGGCCATCCGAGTGTGACTCCTCCACCAGCGAGGCGGGGTTCCCTAGGACGCCGGGCAGCAGACGCACGACGGCCTCGACGATGGCCAGGGTGGCCACCTCTCCGCCGTTGAGGACGTAGTCGCCGAGCGAGACCTCCACCACGTCATAGCGCTCCGCGCAGTGGTCGATCACCCGCTGGTCGATGCCCTCATAGCGACCGCACGCGAAGACGAGTCTCTCCCGTGACGCCAGCTCGTAGGCGGTGGCCTGCGTGAACGGGGTGCCGGCGGGCGTGGGCACCACCACCGTCATCGGCAGCGGCGACGCCACCTCAAGGGCGTCGAACGCCTCCCCCCACGGCTCGGGCTTCATCACCATGCCCGCACCCCCGCCGTAGGGGGTGTCGTCGGTGGTGTGATGACGGTCATGTGTCCACTGGCGGAGGTCGTGGACCGCCAGATCGACCAGACCTGAGCTGATGGCCTTGCCCACGAGACTCAGGCGGAGAGGCGCGAAGTACTCCGGGAAGATCGTGACGACGTCGAGCCTCATTCGATGTCCTCGAGGAGGCCGCCGACCTCCGCGAGCCGCACGTGACCGGCGGCGAGGTCCACCTCGGGCACCAGTGCGGCGACGAACGGGATCAGCCGCTCCCCGCCGTCGACGGCGACCTCCAGCACATCCTGCGCGGGGAGATGCAGCACATCGGTGACGGTGCCCACCTGGCTGCCGGTGTGGTCCAGGACTCTGAGCCCCACCAGGTGTCGGTCGAAGAACTCCTCGGGCTCGCTGGGGCGCTCCTCGGCAGGAACTCGCGTGGCCAGCACCTGCCCGGTGAGCGCCTCGACGGCCGTCCGGTCCGGGTACCCGGCGAAGGTCAGCATCAGCCGTCCCCGGTTCCACCGCACCGTGGCGATTTCAACGCTGCGCCCCGTGTCCCCGAGGAGCAGTGTGGCGCCGGCCGTGAAACGTCGAACGGGCTCGTCGGTCCGCAGGTCGATGAATACCTCGCCGCCCAGGCCGTGCGCACGGCCGATCCTGCCGACGGTCACCTCCACCATGTCCTGCACGGGGTTCTCCTTCACTCAGCCCGCCTCGTGCGGGGATGACGATGCCCCGGACCCGTGGGGGTGCCGGGGCATCGATTCACATGATGGTCAGGGCCGACGGGGTCGGTCCACGTCCACAAAGTCCACGCGGACGCTCTCCTTGCCGGCGAGCGCCGCGACCACGGTGCGCAGGGACTGCGCGGTGCGACCCTGGCGGCCGATCACCTTGCCGACGTCCTCCGGGTGCACCCGCACCTCCAGAAGGCGTCCGCGGCGCAGGTCCTTGTCCTTGACACTCACCTCGTCAGGATGCGAGACGATCCCAGCGACGAGGTGTTCAAGTGCCTCGGCGAGCACGCTCACGCCTCTTCGGCAGGAGCCTCGGCCTCGGCGGCCGGAGCGGCCTCAGCCTCGGCGGACGCGGCCTTCGCAGCGGCCTCGTCGGCCTTCTTCTTCGCCTTGGAGATGGCGGGTGAGGTGGCGCCGCTGTCCTCGGCCAGGGCCTTGGCGAACTCGGCCTCACGGTCCCGCCGCTCAGGCTGGGGATCGACACCGGACGGGGACTTATCGCCGGAGAACTGCTGCCAGTCTCCGGTGCGCTTGAACAGCGCGACGACGGCTTCCGTGGGCTGGGCGCCGACAGAGAGCCAGTACTGGGCACGCTCGGAGTCGACGCGGATCACGGACGGATCATTCTTCGGGTGGTACAGGCCGATCTCCTCGATGGCCTTACCCTCACGCTTGGCGCGCGAGTCGATGACGATGATGCGGTAGTGGGGCGAGCGAATCTTGCCGAGCCGCTTAAGGCGAATCTTGGTGGCCACGGGTGTGGGTTCTCCTGTTGATGAAAGCGTCTGCCAGCAGACGATGTGGATGGACGCCCTCGACGTGTGGGGCACGGCGCGGACAAACCTAGGGGCCTCAACGCTCGGATGAGAGGGCCCGGGCAAAGAGGTGCACCCGACATTGTGCCAGATCAGCGCGCGACGACCAATCCTCGGCGCAGCCGGCACGTAGCATCGGAGCCGTGGACATCTCCGAATCCGACTTCGACGCGGTTGTCGAGGAGGCCCTCGACGCCCTCCCCGAGCAGCTGGTCACCGGCCTGGACAATCTCATCTTCGTAGTCGAGGACGAACCGGAGGACGGCTCCGACTCGCTGGGCTGGTACGAGGGAACCGCGCTGACTGAGCGCGACCAGTACGGCTACGGGCAGCTGCCGGACCGGATCGTCCTCTTCCGCGGACCCTTGAGCCGGATGTGCCGCACAGCCGACGAACTCTACGACGAAGTTTGGATCACCCTGGTGCACGAGCTGGGCCACTATCACGGCATCGACGAAGAGGCCCTGCACTCACTGGGCTGGGGCTGACCTAGCCGCAGTAGACCTCGAGGCTTCCCGCAAGCGCCAACGGCTGGGAGGGACGACAGAGAGCGGGGCTGAGCGCGGGCACGATGCCCTCCCCGGTCAGCACCGCCGGCGCAGCCCCGAACGGTCGCTCCACCCCGAGGAACACCTCCCACGAGCTCGGTTGCCGGACGGCCTCGACTCGGGTGTCCTCCGGATCCAGCCCCGCGGCCTCCGCGGCATGCCTGAAGAACTCGTCGCGTCCCAACACGCCGTCGATCAGCCCGTACTCCTGCGCGCGCTCCGAATCATAGAGGTGCGCCCCGATCTGATCGCGGATCGCGGACTCGGTGATGTCACGGTGCTGCGCGACGTGCGCCACGAAGGCGTCATACTCGGTGGCGAGGCCCGCCGTGTAGATGGCGCGCTCCTCGTCGGTCATCGGACGGAAGGGGTTGCCGAAGTCCTTGCCCTCCCCCTGCGACAGGTATTCACTGGTGATGCCTCCAGTGGTGGTCACACCGGACTCGAACAGGGTCCCGCTGGTGGCGATCACGTCCGTGTACTGGTCGAACGGGCCGAAGATGACCCCGATGGAGCCCACCAGCGCACCGTGATCGACGATGATCTCGTCGGCTGGCGCCGTCGCGTAGACCCCGCCCGAGGCCGAGATGGAACTCACATGGACCAGGACCTTCTGCCCGGTGCGCTCCTGGTATCTCACCACCGCGTCACTGACGGCGCGCGAGCCCGCGATACTCCCTCCCGGGGTGTTGACGAGCAGCACCACGCCGGCTGCGTCGTCGACCGTCAGCTCATCGAGCTGGGAGGCGATCTCGTAGCCGTACGATCCCGCGCTGAGCAGGGCACCATCCGACGCGTCGGCCATGATGGGCCCCGATACCGGGATGGCGCGGAGGCTCTGGCTCCCGTCGCCCCAGATGGTGGCCAGCTGGGTGGTGGCGACGCCGCTGGCGGTCGACACGAGGGTGAGGGAGCCGATGATCGTCATGGCGCCGAGCACCACGGCCATGAGCAGGGACGCCGCCCCGAGGCCCAGTCCGATGCCGGCTCCGATGCCGAACCCGCGCCCGAACCCGCTCGGCTGCTTCGGCGCGGGCGCAAATTGCGGACCGGCCGGCTGCCGCGGCGGCTGCGGCTCTGGCGGCTTGGGGGGCGATGCGGGCTGAGGCAGATCGGCTGAGCGCTGCTCCACGCTGGGCGGCGGGAACGACTGGCTGGGGTCGGACACTTGGGCCTCCTTCGGTCAGCCGCCAGACTACCCAGTCAGCCGACCATCCTGCCCCGCAGGATCAGCGCGAGAGGACGACGGAGGGTGGTGAGGTCCTCCCGTGGATCGGCGTCGAGCACGATGAGATCGGCGCTTGCCCCCGGCGTGAGGGTGTCGGCACCCAGCCATGCCCTGGCGCGCCAGCTGGCGGCACCGAGCGCGAATTCGGTGCCGCCGAGCTCGGCCAGCGCCTCCACCTCGTCGCGGATCCGGCCGTGCTCGACGACGGTGCCCGCGTCGGTTCCGGCGAACACCGAGACACCTGCCTCGATGGCCGCACCGATGGTCTGCTTGCGCCGGGCATAGAGGTCCATCATGTGCGTGTAGTAGCTGGGGAACTTCTCGCGGGCGGGGGTGGCGTATCGCGGGAAATTGTCCAGGTTGATCATCGTTGGCACCAGCGCCGTGCCCCGCTCCGCCATCCGCGCGATCCCCTCATCGGAGAGCCCGGTCCCGTGCTCGATGCAGTCGATGCCGGCCTCGACCAGCTCGTGGACCGACTGCTCGCCGAAGCAGTGTGCGGTGACGCGCGCGCCCTCCTCGTGCGCGGCCGCGATCGCCGCGGCCGCGACATCGGCCGGCCACAGGGGGGCCAGGTCGCCGACGGAGCGCTCGATCCAGTCCCCCACCAGCTTGACCCACCCGTCGCCGTCTCGCGCCTCATGGCGGACCTGCTCGACGAGCTGCTCCGGCTCGACCTCGATGCCGAGATAGCGGATGTAGCGCAGCGGCCTCGCCACGTGTCGCCCAGAACGGATCAGCCGCGGCAGTTCGGGGGCCTGCTGCATCCACCGAGTGTTCGACGGAGAGCCGGCGTCGCGGATGAGCATGGTGCCCGCCGCCAGGTCCGTCTCCGCCTGGCCCCGCGCCGTCTCCGCGCTGACGGCACCCTGGGGTCCCAGCCCGATGTGGCAGTGGGCGTCGACCAGCCCGGGGATCACCCAGGCGTCCGTGGCGACGGTGTCTGCCCCCGAGACCGGTTCGTGCGAGATCACGCCGTCGGCGATCCACGCCTCCCGCGGTTCTTCATCGGGGAGGAAGGTCCCTGTGAGATGGAGCGCTGCCCCCATGGTGACTCCTAGAACTTCGGCTTGTTCTCGTTGAACATCTTCTGCAGGTCCGGCGGCAACTGGAAGTCGTCGAGGGACTGCGGGATCTGCGGCTGCTGCGCGGGTTGTTGGCGCACGCCCTTGGGGCCCTTGCGCTGCTGCTTCCTCTGCTGCTGCTTCTTCTGCTGGGCCCGGCGTCCGCCCCCGATGGCGGGCGCCCCCGGCATGCCTCCCATCCCGGGCATGCCGCCGCCGGCCATGGCCTCCATCATCTTGCGGGCCTCGACGAAGCGGTTGACCAGCTTGTTGACCTCGGAGACCTGGACTCCCGCACCCTTGGCGATGCGGGAGCGGCGCGAACCGTTGAGGATGGAGACGTCGTCGCGCTCCTTCGGCGTCATCGAGTAGATGATCGCCTCGATGCGGTCGATCTCCTTCTCGTCGATGTCGTTGATGGCCTCCTTGAACTGACCTGCGCCGGGCAGCATGCCGAGGATCTTCGACATGGGGCCCATCTTGCGCAGCTGCTGCATCTGACCCAGGAAGTCCTGCAGGCCGAACTTGTTCCTGCCCATCAACTTCTCGGCCGCGGCGCGCGATTCGTCGGCGTCGAAGGTCTTCTCCGCCTGTTCGATCAGGGTGAGGACGTCGCCCATGCCGAGGATCCGAGAGGCCATCCGGTCCGGATGGAACCTGTCGAAGTCCGCCAGGCCCTCGCCGCTGGAGGCGAACATGACCGGCTTGCCGAGCACCCGCGCGATGGACAGGGCGGCGCCACCGCGGGCATCGCCGTCGAGCTTGGTGAGGACCACGCCATCCACGCCCACGCCCTCGTCGAAGGCCTTGGCGGTGTTGACGGCGTCCTGGCCGATCATGGCGTCGACCACGAACAGCGTCTCGTCCGGGTTGACCGCGGCCTTGATGTCGGCCGCCTGACGCATCAGCTCCTGGTCGATGCCGAGCCGGCCGGCGGTGTCGACGATCACCACGTCGTAGAGCTTCGCCTCTGCATGGACAATGGCACGCCGGGCCACGTCGACGGGGTCCCCCACGCCGTTGCCGGGCTCCGGCGCGAACACGTGGACCCCGGCGCGCTGACCCACGATCTGGAGCTGGTTGACCGCGTTGGGCCGCTGAAGATCCGCCGCCACGAGCAGCGGTGTGTGCTGCTCAGACTTCAACCACTTGGCCAGCTTGCCGGCCAGGGTTGTCTTGCCTGCTCCCTGGAGGCCGGCCAGCATGATCACCGTGGGCGGGCGCTTGGCGAACCTGAGTGCCCGCGCCTCGCCCCCGAGGATGCTGACGAGCTCCTCGTTGACGAACTTGATGATCTGCTGAGAAGGGTTCAGCGCCTTGGACAGCTCGGCCTCGAGGGAGCGCGTCTTGACCGCCGCGACGAACTCCTTGACGACCCCCAGGTTGACGTCTGCCTCGAGCAACGCGATGCGGATCTCGCGCATCGTGGCGTCGATGTCGGCCTCGGTGAGCCGCCCCTTGGAGCGCAACCCCTTGAATACCGACGACAGCCGGTCCTGCAGAGTGTCGAACACTGATCTGAGCCCTTCGAAGATGTGTGAACCGCACCAGGATAGGCGAGGCGGCCAGGTTCAGCGCGCCCGGCGCCCCAGGCACCCCCAGCCGGGACTTCCTGGCGCCGGACCGTTAGGCTCCCTTGAGGATCGCACCGGCACCGGCGAAAGGACCCCACGCATGAGGATCGGCATTCCCAATGAGTCCCCAGGGACGCGGGTGGCCGCGACACCGGTCACGGTGTCGGCTCTGCTGAAGCTCGGCTACGACGTGGCCGTGGAGACCGGGGCCGGCATGCTGGCCGCGTTGCCGGACAGCGCCTACGCGGAGGCCGGTGCGGCCGTCGTCGGCCCGGAGACAGCCTGGTCCTCGGACATTGTCGCCATGGTCGGCGAGCCGACGGCTGCCCAGCTGGAGCGGCTCCACCCCGGCCAGCTGCTGATCGGCTTCCTGCATCCGCGAACCGGCACTGACCTTGTGGAGGCACTGGCTGCCCGGGGAGTGACCGCCCTGTCGATGGACATGGTGCCGCGCATCTCCCGCGCGCAGTCGCTCGACGCGCTCAGCTCGATGGCCAACATCGCCGGCTACCGCGCAGTCATCGAGGCCGGTCACGAGTTCGGCCGCTTCTTCGCCGGACAGGTCACCGCCGCAGGCAAGGTCTCTCCGGCGAAGGTGTTCGTCATCGGTACCGGTGTCGCGGGCCTGGCGGCCATCGGGACCGCAGGTAACCTCGGCGCCGAGGTGACCGCCACCGATGTGCGGCCGGAGACCGCCGAGCAGGTGGAGTCCATGGGGGGCAGATTCCTGGCCGTCGCGGCGACAGATCAAGGCATCTCATCCGACGGATATGCGAAGGCCACCACTGCCGACTACGCCGCGCGCGCCGCGGAGCTGTACGCGAAGCAGACCCGGGACGTTGACGTCATCATCACCACCGCGGCCATCCCGGGGCGACCCTCACCCAAGCTGATCACCGCGGAGATGGTCGCCTCGATGCGCCCCGGAAGCGTGATCGTGGATCTGGCCGCCAGCGGCGGCGGAAACTGCGAGCTGACCCGGCCGGGTGAGTCCTACGTGACCGACGGCGGGGTCCACATCGTGGGGTACACAGACCTCGCGAGCCGGCTCCCGGGGCAGGCCTCGCAGCTCTACGGCACCAATGTCGTCAATCTCATGAAACTGCTCACCCCTGGCAAGGACGGCGTCGCCCAGCTGGACTTCGACGATGAGGTCCACCGCCAGATGACGGTGACGCGCGACGGGGAGGTCACGTTCCCGCCCCCGCCGATCGAAGTGTCGGTGGCACCGGTCAAGGCCGCCGACGCGGTGGTCCCGGCTGCGCCCGCCGCTCCGCCCCCACCACCGGACCAGTGGTCCCGCTTCCGCGGCGTGCTGCTCGCGGTGGGGGTGTGGCTGCTTCTGACACTGATTCTCCCGGGCGGATTCCTGTCCAGCATTCTGGTGTTCGGCCTCGCCTGCGTGGTGGGCTACTACGTGATCTGGGGTGTACAGCCGGCGCTCTACACGCCACTGATGAGCGTGTCCAACGCCATCTCAGGCATCACGATCGTCGGCGCGATCACACAGCTGACCTCGGACCTGCTGCACGTCCAACTCCTCGCCTTCGTCGCCATCGTCCTGGCCGGGATCAACTGTGTCGGCGGGTTCTCCATCACCCACCGCATGCTCGCCATGTTCCAGAGGAGCTGACCAAATGCTGTCCAACATCGTCTTCGGAAGCTACATCGCCGCCGCCCTCCTGTTCATCCTGGGGATCGTCGGGCTGGGCAAGCAGGAGACCGCGCGCAGCGGCAATGTCTACGGCATGGTCGGCATGACCCTCGCGGTGGTGGCCACGATCATCCACACGTTCGCCCAGCGGTGGGACACCACCGGCTTCATCCTGCTTGCCGTGGGGCTCGTCATCGCCTTCGCCGTCGGGCTCATGTACTCGGCGCGCGTGGCCATGACGGGGCTGCCGGGCCTGGTCGCGCTGTTCAACGCATTCGGTGGGCAGGCCTCCGCCCTGGTCGGCATCAACGCCTCCCTCGGTGTGGACAACTATCCCGTCCTCACGGACCAGATCGTCCACGGCGTTGAGGTCTGGCTCGCGGTCTTCGTCGGCTCGCTCACCTTCTCCGGGTCGGTGGTCGCCTTCGGGAAGCTCGGCGGGAGGATCACCTCCAAACCGCTGACGGTGCCTGCCCGCGGCGTGGTCATGGCCATCCTGGGAGTAGGTCTCCTCGGATCGCTGGGATGGCACCTGGCCAGCCCCAATCTCTGGGCGCTGATCATCACCCACGTGCTTGGCTATGTGGTCGGGATCATCATGGTGATGGCCATCGGCGGTGCGGACATGCCCGTCGTGGTCAGCTTCCTCAACTCCTTCTCGGGTTGGGCGGGCGCTCTCTCAGGATTTGCGATCGGATCGGATCTGCTCGTGGTCGCGGGGACCATCGTCGGCATGTCGGGCATCATCCTCTCGATCGTCATGGCTCGCGGCATGAACCGCTCGATCGCCAACGTCCTGCTGGGCGGCTTCGGCACCGCGGACTCCACCGGCACGCAGGTGGCGCTCCTGGACGCCGACGGCAACCCACGTCAAGCCATCAGCGCCGACGCGGAGGAAGTGGCCGGGTGGCTCCGCGACGCTGACTCCGTGGTCATCGCGCCTGGCTACGGCATGGCGGTCGCGCAGGCCCAGCACCCTGTCGCCGAGCTGACGCGGCGGCTGATCGCGCAGGGCAAGACAGTGCGCTTCGCGATCCATCCCGTTGCTGGGCGCCTGCCCGGCCACATGAACGTGCTCCTCGCCGAGGCCAGGGTTCCCTACGACATCGTCCTTGAAATGGACGAGATCAACGACGACTTCCCGCGCACGGACGTGGTACTGGTCATCGGCGCCAACGACACGGTCAACCCGGCAGCCATGGAGCCCGGGCTGCCCATCTCCGGCATGCCGGTCCTGCACGTGTGGGAGGCGCGGCAGGTGGTGGTGTTCAAGCGCTCCATGGGAGCCGGCTACTCCGGCGTGGAGAATCCGTTGTTCTTCAACGAGAACACGGCGATGCTGTTCGGGGATGCGAAGGGAAGCGCCGACGCCCTGGTTGCCGCGGTCGGGGCCGCGGTCTGACCCGGTCCGCCGAGGATCAACCGTCCCGCGGGAGCGCGACCTCGACCACCCAGGTGCCCGCATCTGCGGTGACGGCGAACCGGCCTCCCAGCAGGTCGACCCGCTCGCGGATCCCCGCCAGGCCATAGCCCAGCGAGAGCGGTGAGCTCCGACGCCGGGCCGGTAACGCGTTCGCGATCCGCAGCGTCACCTCGTGGGTGCCGACGTCGAGCGTCAGGGTGCACGCCCCGTCGCGGCGACCGTAGCGCAGGATGTTGGTCACGCACTCCTGCATGACGCGGGTCAGGGTACGCAGGGTTGGTGCGGGCAGCTCATCCGAGAGCGGATCCACAGAGACGGAGACTCGGAATCCGTTGTCCCGCAGGGTCTCGGCCAGGAAGCCGACCACCGTGGTGGGGCGCACCAGGGCGATGCCGGTCTCTTCTCCCCCGGTCTCGGCCATGATGCTGCTCAGCAGCTCCATCTCCTCCTCCGCCCCCTTCGTCGACCGCTCCATCCGCGTCAGTGCAGTGCGGAGTTCATCGGGGTTGTCGCTCTCGCCGTAGGCCATGGACTGCAGCGTGGCCACCGAGAGGTGGTGCGCCACCACGTCGTGCAGCTCGCGCGCGAGCAGGTTTCGCTCCTCGTTGCGGATGCCCTCCGTGGTGCGTCGTAGCCCCGCCATCTCCTCGATCTGGGTGCGTCGCGTGATCAGGAAGTGGCGCGTGGCGATGAGGGTCGGTAGCACGAGAAGAATGACGGCAGCGACGATGGCCCGCTCGCGCATAGCCCCCACGTCGGCCACCGTCGCGATGACCAACGCTCCCGAGGCCACCAATCCCAGCGCGATGGCCGCCCGACGGTGAGTCACGTGGGCAGCGTGCCAGCAGGCCACCAGGAGAATGGCGGCAAGGGCCAGATCGTCGGAGTGCGCGGTGTAGAGCAAACCGACCGTGGCGGCCGCGGCGGGCAGCGCGCCCACGACGGGCCACCACAGCATCAGGCCGGCGGCGATGAAGCCGGCCACCTCCCAGAGGGCGTCCCACCTGACCTCTCCGGCAGCGAAGGCCTCGGCGAGTCCCGCACCCGCCCTCAAGCCGCCGATGGTCAACGCCATTGTGAGGAGACCACGCGCGGCCGCCGCGGTCACCAGACGCCGCCACACTGTCAACGCCACGTCGCCCCCCCTCCCCGCGGGGGGATCGACGGCTGGGGGGAGTTCGAGGTGGAGGTGCCGCACACCACCCTGCGCCTCATTCCTCAGGCTCCCGCCCAGCGTCTCGGCCCGTTGGCGGAGCCGGTCCATCCGACCCTCATGGCCTCCCAGGGAGCCGGGGGCATCCGGGTACAGGGCCTCGAGACTCATCCAACCTCGTCGTCGCTCAACCTTCACCGTCACCTCCGCGCCGGCGACGCCGCCCGCGACGACGTCGTCCGCGATCTCGTCCATCACCCTGATCACGGTGGACTGGGTGACTCGAGTGGCCAGGTCCGCCTCCGCGGGTACCTCGATGATGACGCGGACGCCGCGCGCCTCCAGCCGCTCGCGGAGCCGGGACACCGCGGTGGTGACGGCGGGACGGGCGATCGCCTCGTCGTGACCGTCTGTGGTCGGATCCTCCCGCAACATCCCTACGAGTGCACGAACCTCCACCAACGCCCCCAGGCAGGCCGCGTTCACCCGGGCGATGGCCGTGCGCATCTGGTCGGGATCAGTGAGTCGCGATGCCGCGGCGAGGATGCCGCTGCTGTCCGCCAGCCGTGCCGACACCAGGGTCCGCAGCTCGGCCGCGAGCCGAGCCCGCTCTTCGCTACGGATCCGCCTCGCGTCCTCCCCCATCACCTGGACGCGGCCCTGCCCGCGGCGCCTGGCGATCAGCATGGCCCGAAGCAACAGCCCTGCCGTGAGGCTGGGAATCAGGAGGATGAGGTAGGAGGCCCCGACCTCCCATTCCGCCGCCTGGAGGCTCCTGGCAGCCGCGTAACTGAAGAAGAGCCCCGCGACGCCAGCCGCCTCACGAGGACGAGACATGGCCGCGAAGGCAGCGGGAACCAGAAGAATGGCAAGAAGATCGGCCTCCATTGTGCCGAAGGTGAGCGTCAGCGCCAGCGGGACAAGCACGATGGCCAGCCCGGCGCGCGGGCGCCACAGCACCAGGACGCAGGCGAGGCCTTCCGTGATCTGGGCAATCGGAGAAACCGCGGTGTGCCAGCCCAGTCTCTGCCACGCGAGGAGGGTGCTGAACGACCCGTACAACACCATGGCAGCAACGATGTACTTTGCGAGGTTGAGGCCCCCCCCACGGGGATCGGTGGAACGACTCACGTGACAGACCGCTCCATCAGGCTCAGGATGCGCTCGATCGTACCGGTAGGCCGGCTGAGGCGATCAGCGCTGCGTCAACGCCGCGACTCAGCGGTGGCAGAAGGCCAAGGAGGGCCAGATGTGGCAGATGAACTGCGGGGTGACAGTGCTGCTGGATCCTGCCACGGGCTGAGGCGCCGGAGCTGGTTTGGGGGCGGCCATGGCGGTGGGGGCGATCGCGACGGTCAGGATCAGACCGGCGATGAGTGGGCGGAGCTTCATGGGAATGTCCTTTGCGCTGAAGAACGTCATGTTCCCCCATAGTCAACCGTCCTCTCGCCAATTCCAACACTGACTAATGGCCAGAGTTCACTATCGGCCGTCCCCGAGGGGAATGGAGCGGCCACACCCCGTTAGGGTAAGGCAATGAACATTGTGCGCCGCATCCTGGTGGTGGATGACGACCCTATGGTCCGCGAGGCCTACCGGACCTTCTTCTCACGCCACAGCGACTACGAGGTGGTGGGTGAGGCGCGCGATGGCAAAGAGGCCGTGACGGCCTACCGGCGCCTCCGCCCCTCCGTCGTCCTGATGGATCTGCAGATGCCCGAGAAGTCCGGGGTGGAGGCCACCCGCGACATCTGCCGCGAATGGCCCAAGGCCTGCATCGTCGCGCTGACCACGTTCGGCACGCGGGAGTACATCGTGGCCGCGCTGCGGGCCGGTGCCTCCGGCTACCTCCTCAAGGACGCCGGCGGGCCAGCCCTCCTGACAGGCATCGATCAGGCCATCGACGGAGACATGCCTCTCTCCGCCGCCGTGCGCAAGGAACTCGTCTCCAACGTGAAGGACGCGCCGGAGGCGCCCTCCGTCCCAGCCGACCCGGGGCTGGCCCCGCGTGAGAGAGAACTCCTCCGATGGCTGGCCCAAGGACTGACGAACCAGCAGATCGGGACGAAGATGTTCGTCTCAGAGGGAACGATCAAGCAGTATCTGTCTCACATCGGCGACAAGATGGGGCTCAAGTCCCGCACCCAGATCCTGGTGCGGGCCATCCAGCTCGGCGTGGTGGACCTTGCGGAGTTGGACCCGCCCTCGGTCAGGTGATCCCACCCCTGGCGAGCGTGCCGACGGTGGGCACATTCATCCCGGACCTCTCCAGGAGTGCGCGTTCCAGCGTGGCATCTTCTTCGATCAACTCCAGGATGCCGAAGTTGACCGCAGCCTCTGCGACCCGGGCGATCGGTAGCCCGTGAACGAGCAGCAAGACGCCCTGATCTGAGATGCGGGGTGTCACCCGCGCGCCCATGCCAAGAAGGAGGTCGTACAGCTCGGCCTGGCGCTGCGCCCGGACCCGAACCGCCGGGCCACCACTGCTGATGATGAACTCGTCCACCGACGTGGCGGCCATCAGCCGCCCGTTGCCCAGCACGAGCAGGTTGTCGGCCACCTGGGCCATCTCGGCCAGCGAGTGGCCGGTCACGAGTACTGCCTTCCCTTGCGCGGCGAGCCGCCTGAGCGACTGCCTCATCCAGCGGGCATCCTCCTGTCCCAAGCCTGCGAACGGCTCGTCGAACAGGTAATGATCCGGATCAGCGAGCGCAGCCTCAGCCATGCCGGCCCTCCTCCTCAGGCCGGCGGGGACCGGGCCGTCTGCCTGCCGACGACGGAATCTTCCGATCCATCCGTGGCTCAGCCACTTACCGCCGAGCATGGCGACCACTGAGTTGTCTGGGCGCTCCAGCTGCGAGTAGGGGCGCCCGTTGATCAGTGCAGATCCGGATGTGGGGCGCTCCAGGCCCAGGATCATTCGCAGCGTGGTGGTCTTGCCCGCGCCGTCAGGGCCGAGCAGACCAGTGACCACTCCGGGATCAACCCTGAAGCTGAGATCGTCGACCACGGTCCTGCGACCAAAGGTCTTCGTCAGGTGGCTCGCTTCGATCATGTGATGATCGTTGCCGATCCCAGATGTCTGGGCTATTGACCAACGTTAGGTCGGCTCGTGTCGCCCCGGAAATGTGGACAAAAGTTAGCGGCCGAGGATTCCTTGGACGAATCCCCCCGGCTCGAACGGCGCCAGGTCGTCGACTCCCTCACCCAGGCCGACCAACTTCACCGGCACGCCGAGTTCCCGTTGGACCTGGACAACAATTCCGCCCTTGGCGGACCCGTCGAGCTTCGTCAGGACGATGCCGGTGACGTCGACCACCTCGGCGAAGATGCGGGCCTGGGTCATGCCGTTCTGGCCGGTGGTGGCATCGAGGACGAGCAACACCTCGGTGACGGCCGCCTTCTTCTCGATGACGCGCTTCACCTTGCCGAGCTCGTCCATCAGCCCCGTCTTGGTGTGCAGGCGTCCGGCGGTGTCCACGATCACCACATCCACGCCTCGCTCGACGCCTGCGGCCACGGCGTCGAACGCCACCGAGGCCGGGTCCGCTCCCTCGTCACCGCGCAGCGTCTCCACGCCCACCCGCTCGCCCCAGGTGGCCAGCTGCTCCGCGGCGGCGGCGCGGAACGTGTCGGCCGCCCCGAGGACGACGGTGCGCCCCTCGGCCACCAGCACACGGGCCAACTTGCCGACGGTGGTGGTCTTGCCAGTCCCGTTCACACCCACCACGAGCACGACGGCCGGGTCTCCGGGCTTGCCGGGGGTGAGGTTGAGGCTACGGTCCAACGAGGGGTCGACGAGCTTGAGGAGCTCGTCGTGCAGCACCTGTTCAGCCAAAGCCGGATCAGCAACGCCGTCCACCGCCAGCCGGCGACGCAGCGCCTCGGTGAGCTCGGTGGCCGGGCCCACCCCGAGATCCGAGGTGATGAGCGTGGTCTCGAAGTCATCCCACGTGTCCGCGTCGAGCCGGTCCACGGAGAGAAGATCGGCCAGCGCGCGGGCCAACGCATTGTTGCTGCTCGACAACCGACGACGGAGGCGGGCCCAACGGGATGCGGGGGCCTCGGGCCGTTCCAGGGACGGTGCACGGGACACCTCGACGACCGGCGACTCCGGCACAACAACGGCGGGCTCCACGGCCACCGGTTCGACAGCCACCTGCTCCGGAGCTGCCGGCTCAACCTCCGGCGCCAGAACCACATCCGGTTCGCGGTCCGGCTCGGCCAGCTCGGGGCGTTGCTGGTGTTCGAGCTGCCGGCGCCTGTCCAGCGTGACGACGATGCCGCCGATGAGGACCGCCAAGCCGACGATCGCGATGATGACCCAGAAGAACCAATCCACGGGGTCATCCTAGCGAGGCGGTCAGCCGACCCTGTTATCCAGCCTCTCGAGGAACTTCGGCACCTCGCCCGTGCCGTTGAGGTGACGGTTGGCCTCGTCGATCACCCGCCCGAGCTTGGGCTCTTTCACCTCGAGGTGCCCGGCCGAGACGGCGACCACCACCAGGAGGCCAACGGCCAGGACCAGGGCGAACAGGACTGCGATAACCGCGACACTCATGCTTCGGGGCTCCTCTCGGAGGACTTGGGGGAAGGACCTCCATAGTGCCGACCCCCGGACGTGCCGGGAAATCGTCGGCGAGTCGCCGTTGCGGACGACGAGCCCATTGTGCGCCTCAACGTTCGTGGAGGCGCTGCGACACGACGGTGGAGATGCCGTCGCCGCGCATGGTGACGCCGTACAGCGAGTCCGCGATCTCCATCGTGCGCTTCTGGTGCGTGATGATGAGCAGCTGCGACGAGGCGCGAAGCTCCTCGTAGATACCCAGCAGCCTGCCGAGGTTGGCGTCGTCGAGGGCCGCCTCCACCTCGTCGAGGATGTAGAACGGGCTGGGGCGGGCGATGAACAGGGCCACCAGGAATGCCACCGCGACAAGGGAACGCTCGCCGCCGGAGAGGAGGGAGAGCCGCTTGACGTGCTTGCCCGCGGGCCTGGCCTCGACATCGACGCCCGTCGTGAGCCAGTCACCGGGATCGGTGAGGATCAGCTTCCCCTCGCCGCCGGGGAACAGACGGCCGAAGACGTCTGCGAAGCTGCGCTCCACGTCGCGGTAGGCCGTCTCGAACACCTCCTGGACCCGTCTGTCCACCTCCCCCACGATCTCGAGAAGGTCGATCCTGGTCTGCTTGAGGTCATCGAGTTGCTCGGCCAGGAACTGATGGCGGGCGGTGAGCGCGTCGAACTCCTCCAGCGCCAGCGGGTTGACCCTTCCCAGAATCGCCAGGTTCTTCTCCGCCGCCCGGAGCCTGGCCGCCTGCTGCTCGCGGTTGTACGGCATGGGCGGGGGCTGCTCGTCGTCCTCAGCGAGCGCGGTGCCGTCCGGGCGGGTGAGCACCGGGACCAGCTCGTCCGGGCCGTACTCGGCCACCAGTTGCCCGGGCTCCAGGCCGAGTTCCGCAAGCGCCCTGTCCACCAGCTGCTCGACGCGCATCCGATGCTCGATCCGGACCATCTCATCGCGATGGGCCCCACGGACGATCTCGTCGAGGCGGGCCGCAGCGGCCTTGGCGGCGTGCCTGGCCTGAGTGGTGCCGGACTCGGCGCGGCGGCGGGCCTCGTCGGCTGCGTCGCGCGCCGTGGACGCACTCCGCCGCGCGCCCTCGACGAACTCCGTCAGCCTGAGCGCGGCCTCATGCACCACGCGGGCCACCTCGGCCTCCCGTCGGAGATACTCGGCCCGCGCCCTGGCCTTGGCCCGTGATTGACGCTCGTGCTGGGCCGACCGGGCGAGGGCCTCCGCCCGTCCCGCGATGGCCTTGACCTGTTCCTCAGCGGTGCGAAGCGTGAGCCGTGCGTCCATCTCCTCCTGGCGCGCACGGCGCGCCTCGGCGGCCCGCTCGTCCCGGTCTGCCGAATCGGGTTCGGCGTCCTCCCCCTCGGCTGTGGCCACCTCGAGGCGGGCGGACAGCTCCGTCAGAAGCTCCTCGTCCCGGGTTCTCGCGGCGAGCGCAGCATCGATGGCCTCGGTGAGCCGCTCGGCCTCCCGTGCGGCCGACGCCTGCCCCTGACGGTGCGAGTTGAGCTGCTCCGCGACCGCCGCGAGCTGGGCGTCCGAGGCGTGCAGCTCCGCGAGGGCGGCGGCCTCGTCGAGCCGTGCGGCGTCCAGACGTTCGGCCACGGCCTCCGCGGCGAATCGTGCCCGGTGCGCCTCATGCTCGCACTGGGCGAGCTCCTGCTCCGCCTGGGCGAGCTGGGCCTGCACCTCGAGGATCGACGGGGCGGCCGCCGAACCTCCTTCCACCAGCCACGAGGAGAACAGATCTCCCGACCGGGTCACCGCGACAATGTGGGCGTGCGCGGCGACGACGGCCGCCGCCTCGTCCGCCGACTCCACCGCCACCGCCGGACCCAACAGCCGGTCCAGGGCCCCCGCGAGGGACTCGGGGGCCTGCACCAGTGCCTGCAACGGTCGTCCGACCGAAGGCGCACCGTCGTGCCGCGGCGCCCCGGCGACCACGAGCGGCGCGCGGCCGAGGTCGCCGTCGGCGAGGTAGCGGGAGGCGTCCAACGCGCCGTCGAGGCCCTGAACGACGACGGACTCGGCCATCCCTCGGAGCGCGGCGGCCACGGCCGCCTCCCACCCCGGCTCGATGGTGAGCAGGTCACCCAGCCGCCCCAGCACGCTCTCGTGGCCCGCCTCGATCAGGTCCGCCGACCCGTCACGGCGCAGCCTCATGAGGCGCAGCGCGTCGACGCGAGCCTCCAGCCCGGCGCGGCGCCGACCGAGCTCCGCCTCCGCACTCCGCATGGTGGCGGACTCCGCCTCCGCCTCTGCCACCAGGGCGGCGGCACGTTCGTAGCCCTCGTCGAGGTCCGACTCCGAGCTGCCCAGCCCGGCGAGTGAGGACTCCGTGGCGTGGTAGCGGCGTCCCGCCTCCTCGGCGCGCGCCAGCGCGTCGTCGCGCCGGGACGAGAGCCGTTGGACCTCCTCGTCCGAGGCCTCGAGCCGGGATGTGACGGAGTTCACGCGGCCGGTGAGCCGGGCGAGTCCTTCACGACGGTCTGCGATGGCCCTCAGGGCCGCCGCGTAGGCCTGCTCCGCCGTAGCGTGCCGCTGCTCTGCGCTGGAGCGCCTGAGCGACGCGTCCGTGAGGCGGCTCTGCGCCTGTTCGACTTCCGCCCGGAGCCCCAGCTCCCTCGTCCGGAACTCGGCTGCCTCGGCCTCGATCGCCTCCGGGTCTCGGCCTCCGACGTCCAGCGACGGCTGGTTGTCCCCCGCGCGCATCCGCTCGGCTGCGATCGAGACCGTTGTGGTGACGCGCTCGCGGAGCCCGGCGAGTGCGTACCACTGCTCCTGGGCTGCATCGAACGCGGCGCCGGTCTCCCGCAGGATCCGTTCGGCTGCCTCCTCCGCCTCGAGCGCCTGCCGCACCGCTGCCTCGGCGAGCGCCTTGGCCTCAGCCGCGGCCGCCTCGTCTGCGAGCTCGGCGGCCAGCTGGGCCTGGGCGGTGGCGAGGTCGTCGGCGAGGAGGCGTGCCTGGGCATCCCTCAGCTCGGCCTGGATGACCGCCGCCTTGCGCGCCGCCTGGGCCTGCCGGCCCAGGGGTTTCAGTTGGCGCTGCAGCTCCGCGACGAGGTCGCCCAGCCGCTCGAGGTTCGCCTTCGTGGCTTCCAGTTTCCGCAGCGCCTTCTCCTTGCGCTTGCGGTGCTTGAGCACCCCGGCCGCCTCTTCGATGAAGCCGCGGCGGGATTCCGGGGTGGCTTGGAGGATGGCGTCGAGTTGGCCTTGGCCGACGATGACGTGCATCTCGCGGCCGATCCCGGAGTCACTCAGCAGTTCCTGGACATCGAGTAGCCGGGCCGCGGCCCCGTTGATGGCGTACTCCGAGCCGCCGCTGCGAAACATGGTGCGGGTGATCGTGACCTCTGCGTATTCGATGGGCAGCGCACCGTCCGAGTTGTCGATGGTGAGCTCGACCTCGGCCCGCCCCAGCGGGGCACGCTTGGCGGTGCCGGCGAAGATGACGTCCTCCATCTTGCCGCCGCGCAACGTCTTGGCTCCCTGCTCCCCCATCACCCAGCTGAGGGCGTCGACGACGTTCGACTTCCCGGAGCCGTTGGGCCCGACGACGCACGTGATTCCCGGTTCGAAGACCAGCGTGGTAGCGGAGGCGAAGGACTTGAACCCGCGCAGGGTCAGCTGTTTGAGGTACATACCTGCTCTAGGCTGCCTCGACCGGCGGCAGGGCGGTCCGAATGGACCGGAACGTCCAGAACTTGTTCAGGAGGAAACTGACCGGGATGGTGAAGAAAATCATGATCAGCTGCGCCCAGTAGAACTTGGTCCGCAGGCCGCTGGAGTTGTCGAAGACGTCGCTGGGCAGCGCGATGGGCGACTGCTCCCACATCAACAGGGTCAGCAGGCCCATTCCGATGAGCTGCGCGGCGAGCCCGACGGTGAGGAACGGCCAGTACTCGCGCCACCAGGCCGAGTGCTTGTGCGAGCCGAAGGTCCACCACCTGTTGAGCTGGAAGTTGACGAGATTGGCCACCATGAAGGCCACCATGCTCATCACGTGATACCAACGGATGTTGAACTCGGTGCCCGGAATGGACCACCAGGCCCCGCCGCCGTAGGCGGACTCCGGCCAGAAGATGGGCAGGCTGTGGCGCTGGACCCAGATGACGGCCATGTTGACCACCACTCCGAGGCCTCCGACCATGCCGAAGCGGAGGAGCTGTCGGATTGAGCTCCGATAGCGGTGCAGCATCTTCTTGATCACTGGCCACCCTTCCACGCCCGTTGGCATCTCGGACAAAAGTAGCTGCTCCTGTTCATGAAGGAGCGGCGCGCGATGGGCGTGCCGCAGCGCGAGCAGGGCCCGTTCTCGCGCCCGTAGGCCTCCAGCGAGCGGGAGAAGTAGCCGGACTCCCCGTTGACGTTGACGTAGAGGGAATCGAACGACGTCCCACCCTGGGCCAGCGCCTCGGCCATCACCTCGCCCGCCGCGCGGAGGACCCTCCGGGAACGCTGGGGTGACAGCCCCGCGGTGGGGTGGTCGAAGTGGGTCCGGGCCTGCCACAGGGCCTCGTCGGCGTAGATGTTCCCGATGCCGGAGACCAGGGTCTGGTCCAACAGCGCCCGCTTCACGGTCGTGCGCCTGCTGCGGAGCCGCGCTGAGACGGCGGCCTCGTCGAAAGCCTCGTCGAAGGGATCGAGCGCCACGTGAGGGACTGGACACGTGGCCTGCCCGGCGCGCCAGTCGAGTCCGCCGAACATCCGTTGGTCGACGAACCGCAGCTCCTGGCCGTCGTCGAGGCCGAAGATCACGCGCGTGTTGCGGGCGTGCTCGTCGCCGGGACGGTTGAGCCTGAACTGGCCGCTCATCCCGAGATGGGCCACCATCGCGTCGTCGCCCAGGACCCACCACAGGTACTTGCCGCGGCGGCGCACCCCGTCGACCTGTCGCCCCTCAAGGTTGGCGACGAACCCCGCAGGCCCCCCAGGGTGGCTTCGCACGGGTCTGGGGTGGAGGACGCTGACGCGGATGATCCTGCGTCCCGTGAGGTGACCCGACAGCCCGCGCCTCACCACCTCGACTTCGGGCAGCTCAGGCACCGGCGAGATCCTCGCAGGCCGCGCGGGCGGCGATCTGCTCGGCGTGCTTCTTGCTCGGTGCGGTACCCCGCCCACGAACCCGCTCGTCGACGATGACGACTGCCGTGAAGACCCGCTGGTGGTCAGGGCCCTCGCCGCTGACCTCGTAGCGGGGAAGTGACCAACCGCGCTGCGAGCAGATCTCCTGCAGCGCCGTCTTGTGATCCGCGTAGTCCCTGCTTCGTTGGGCGTCGGCGATCTGCTCATCCAGATTGCGGTGGATGAAACGCGCGGCGGACTCCGGGCCGTCAGAGATGTAGACGGCGCCGATGACCGCCTCCATCGTGTCCGCCAGGATGGAGGTCTTGTCCCGCCCGCGGGTGGCCACCTCGCCTTTGCCGAGGAGCAGGTGATCCCCGAGCTCGAGGAGACGGGCGACGTCCGCGAGGGCCACGGAACTCACCACGCGGGACCGGAGCTTCGCCAGGTGTCCCTCGGGGAGGTCCGGATAGCTGCGGAAGATGTGCTCGGTGACGACGATCTGGAGCACTGCATCGCCGAGGAATTCGAGCCGCTCGTTGGACTCGATGCCGCCGTGCTCGTAGGCGTAGCTGCGGTGCGTGAAGGACAACTCAAAGAGCTGGGCGTCCACCTCGACGCCCAGCTCCTTCAGCTGCTCTTCCAGTCTGCTCATCCCGCTGAGACCCCCACGCGTGCGGTCTCGTCGTGACACCGACCCCGAGGACGGGGACGACCCGCTCCGCGGGGGTGGGCCAGGCTCAGACCTCGAGGACCTGGCGGCGGCTGCCGCGGGGTCCGTACTGTCCGCAGCTCGCGCATGCGGTGTGCTGCAGGTGGGGTTCGCGGCAGGCCGGGTTGGCGCACACGACGGTGGGGACGACAGTCGTCTTCCACTGCGCACGGCGCGAACGGGTATTGCTGCGCGACATCTTCCGCTTCGGAACGGCCACGATCTTCTCCTTCGTCAGTAACTGACAGGTTTGCTCAGTTGGGTGCTTCCCCGCTCAGCCCGGTCAGCTTCTCCCACCTGGGATCAACCTGTAGACCGTGAGTGTGGTCGGGATCGTCATTGAGGTCTGCTCCACATGTGGGGCAGAGACCCAGGCAATCATCCTCGCACAGGGGCGTGAACGGCAACTCGAGCACCACGGCGTCACGCAGGGCCTCGTCCAGATCGATCGTCTCATCCACGATGAGGCTCTCGTCCGTGTCTATCTCGTTGCCGGGATAGAAGTAGAGCTCCTGCACATCGAAGGAGGCTTGCTCCTCGATGTCATCCAGGCAGCGGGCGCATTGGCCGTGGAGTTCCACGGTTGCTGTGCCCGTCACCAGGACGCCTTCGGTCACCGCCTCGAACCGGAGATCCAGCTCGATGTCGGTGTCTTGCGGCACCCCGATCACTTCCGTGCCCATGTCGGCAGGCGCGGGAACCGTGGTGACTACCTGTTTCATCGTCCCAGCCCTGCGCGCGAGCTCGTGCACCTCAAAAACCAGTGGCGAGCGGCGATCCGGGTGGGGATGCACGGGTGACACGTCGGATTCCCTTCGTCTACCGTCCATGACTCGTCATGACCGGCTTCCAACTCTACCGAGGGCCCGCAGAATTCCCAAAACGGAAATGCGCTCAGAGCGTGCCCGCTCGACGCCTCTCCTCGATGGCGAGCGCGACGTTGCCGGGCACGTAGGCGGAGACGTCGCCGCCGAGCCGGACCACCTGACGGATGATGGTCGAGGACAAGGTCACGTGCTCCTTGCCGGCGGGCAGCAGGACAGTCTCCACCGGACCCATGGCGTGGTTCATGTGGGCCATCTGGAGCTCGAAGTCGAAGTCAGACCCGAACCGCAGGCCCTTAACCACTGCAGGAATCCCGCGGGTGCGGCAGAAGTCCACCAGGAGCCCCTCCATGGGCTCCACGGTGATGTGGTCCAGGTCCGCCGTCGCTCCCTGAACCAGCTCCACGCGCTCGTCGAAACTGAACAGGTAGTTCTTGGTGGAGTTGTTGCCGATGGCGACGACCACGGCCCCGAACAGCGCGTGCGCCCGCCGGATGACGTCGAGGTGGCCCACGGTGATCGGGTCGAACGACCCGGGGCACAAGACCGTCATGGCATCACTCCTAGTCCACAGCCCCGAAGTGGAGCGTCGTCTCACCGTAGCGGCGCAGCCAGGTGTCTGTGTAGCCCGGCGGCCAGCCGGGGTCACGGTCCCGAGAGGAGCGCTCCACGACCACCAGACCGCGCCCCGCCAACGCGCTGACGGCCAGGTTCTCCAGCAGGGTCTCGATGGATTCGGTGGCCATCTCGTAGGGGGGATCGAGGAAGACCAGGTCGAACGTCCGGCCCGGGGAACCGGCGACAGCCTCTGCCTTGGCCACGACGACCTCCACCGCCAGGCCCGTGGCCCGGGCGTTGTCCTGGATCAGCCTGGCGGTGGGCCTGTCCTGTTCGACGAGCACCACCGGCGCCGCACCACGGCTGGCCGCCTCGAGGCCAACCGCCCCCGAGCCCGCGAAGAGGTCCAGCACGGAGACCCCCGCGAGGTGGGCTGAGGCGTCCGAGTCAGCGGAGTTGAACCAGCTCGACAGCGCAGAGAACAACGCCTCCCGGGTGCGGTCTGTGGTGGGCCTGGTGCGCGCGCCCTTCGGGGTGCTCAGGCGGCGTCCCTTCGCCCGGCCGGCGATGATCCTGCTCACGACTTCTCCATCCACTCTCCGGCGGCGACGGCGTCTGCCTTCGCCATCAGGTCTGCCAGCAGCGGGTCCGTGGAGGACCGCGGGTCCTCCAGGACACGCTCAGCGAGCGCCTTGGCCGCCTGGATCACACCCGCGTCGTCCAGAGCCCGCAGCAGCTTGAGCGATCCCCCGCCGGACTGGGCGGCGCCCAGGACGTCTCCCTCCCGGCGCAGCCTCAGGTCGAGCTCGGCCAGCTCGAAGCCGTCAGTGGTCGACGTCATGGCCTGGAGGCGGGTCAGAGCGTCGAGGTTCTCCCCGACTGCGGCGAGCAGGAGGCACAGCCCCGGATGCTCCCCTCGACCGATGCGCCCCCGCAACTGATGCAGCTGGGAGAGCCCGAAGCGGTCCGCGTCCACCACCACCATCACCGACGCGTTGGGCACGTCCACGCCCACCTCGATCACCGTGGTGGCCACCAGCACATCCAGCCGCCCATCTGCGAAGGCGGCCATGGCGTCGTCCCGATCGGCCGCGGGCTGTTTGCCGTGCACCGTCCCGATGCGCAGACCCGCGAGGGGTCCGGCGGCCAGCTGCGGGGCGAGCTCCTCGACGGCGGACATCGCGGGCGCGCCCCCCGCCTCTGCCTCCTTGGCGGTGATGGACGGGCACACCACGAACGCCTGCCTGCCCCGCTCCACCTCCTCCCGGATGCGCTCCCAGGCGCGCGGCACCCAGTGCGGCGTCTGCGCGGTATCGACGAACACCGTCTGCACGGCCGCCCGGCCGGCCGGGAGCTCGCGCAGCTCGCTGACCTCCAGATCCCCGAACACCGTCATGGCGATGGATCGGGGAATGGGCGTAGCGGTCATGACGAGCGTGTGGGGCTTCCTCTCCGCCTTCGCGGCGAGCGCGGCCCGCTGCTCGACGCCGAAACGGTGCTGCTCGTCGACGACGACCAGACCCAGGTCGTTGAAGGCCACCGGGTCACTGAGGAGCGCGTGCGTGCCCACCACGATCCCCGCCTCGCCGGTGGCGATCTGCGCCAGCACACCACGCTTGGCCGCGGCGGAGCGGCTCCCCGTGAGGAGCACCACTCCCGTGGCTTCCGGGTGGGCGCCGAGCTGGCGACCCTGGCCCAGATCACCGAGCAGCTGGGAGATGGTCTGGTAGTGCTGCTTGGCCAGGACCTCGGTGGGAGCCAGTAGTACTGACTGTCCGCCGGAATCAACCACCGCAAGCATGGCCCGGAGCGCCACGAGCGTCTTCCCCGACCCGACCTCGCCTTGGAGGAGACGGTTCATCGGCGCCCCGCCTGCGAGCTCGCCGAAGATGACCTCCCCGATGTTTCTCTGCCCGTCGGTGAGGGTGAAGGGCAGCCTCTCGTCGAACGCTTCGAGGAGCCCCCCTGGGCGACGGGGACGCGGCGTGGCGAGCTCCCCGGCGGCCTCTCTCCGCCTGGCCGCCATGGCCAGCTGAATGCCGAACGCCTCGTCGAACCGGAGCCGCGCCTGGCCGTGCTCCGCCTGCCGTACCTCGACAGGCTCGTGGACGGCGGTGAGCGCGTCCTGGAACGGCAGCACCCCTGCCTCGTCGACCACCCACCCCGGGAGGGTGTCTCCGGACAGGGTGGGCAGGACCAACTGGATCGACTCGGCGATCACCCACGTGGGTAGTTTTCCTGTGGCCGGGTACAGCCCGATCATGGTGGCGCGCTGCACGCTGCGCTCCATGGCGGCCCTCTTCTCGGCGTCCTTGCCTCCGGAGATGCGGGCGCCGTCGAGCATCACGAAATCCGGGTGGGCCAGCTGGAGCTGCTCGTTGAACCGGCCGACACGCCCGATGAAGATCCCCCGACGGCCTGGGGCCAGCTGCCGCTCCCAATAATCCAGCACCCGCTGCTTCTTCGCGAAGAACGCCACCGAGAGCCGCCCGTGGCCGTCGCTCAGGACGGCCTGGACGCGGCCCGCGCCAGAGGAGTGGAACTGCCTCGCTCCGACCACCTGGGCGATCACCGCGACGTCCTGCCCCACCGTGAGGGTGCTGAAGTCGGACATCTCCGTGCCGGAGATATAGCGGCGCGGCACGTGCCGCACCAGATCGTCGACGGTGCTGATCCCCAATCGCTCGAACTCTGCGGCCGTCTTGCCACCGACCACATCAACGAGCCGACGCCCGAGGTCGCGGTAGATCGGGGTGCGCCAGAAGGACATGAGCAAGACCCTACCGGCCCCCGCAGACAGTCCGAGGGGCGCGGGATGGGGACGCGAAAAACCGGCGGCCCCGTCGTGGGGACCGCCGGCTCTCGGCGTCAGGGATGCGAACTAGCGCGAGACCTTACCGGCCTTGAGGCAGGAGGTGCACACGTTCACGCGCTGCGGGGTGCCGTTGATGGTGGCACGCACGCGCTGGATGTTCGGGTTCCAGCGGCGATTGGTCTTCTTCTTCGACCAAGGAACGTTGTGACCGAAGCCGGGTCCCTTGGCGCAAACATCACACGTGGCGGCCACTGGAATCTCCTTGTTGTCTGTGCCCAGGCCATGGCCTGGATTGCTCTGGGGTGAAGCCCACGCGAGCAGGCAACCGTAGAATGTTAACCCGCCCGCGTGGAATTGACCAAATGGGGCCTACTTCTTGCCGCGGCGTCGCGGCGACCTGCGCTCCCCGCCGTCGGAGGGCGCCTGCGAATCCACAGGCTCCTCAAAGCGGACATAGCCCGCCCCCTGGCAGTGTTCGCACGGCTCGGTGAACGCCTCGGCCAGGCCGGTGCCGATCCGCTTGCGCGTCAGCTGCACCAGCCCGAGGCTGGTCACCTCCGCGACCTGGTGACGTGTACGGTCGCGGCCGAGACACTCGACGAGGCGGCGCAGCAGCAGCTCGCGGTTGCTCGGCAGGACCATGTCGATGAAGTCGATCACGATGATGCCGCCGATGTCGCGCAGGCGCAGCTGGCGCACGATCTCCTCCGCCGCCTCCAGGTTGTTGCTGGTGACAGTGGCCTCGAGGTTGCCTCCGGTGCCCGTGAAGCGCCCCGTGTTGACGTCGACGACCGTCATGGCTTCGGTGCGGTCGATCACCAGGGACCCGCCGGAAGGCAGGAAGACCTTGCGATCCAACGCCTTGGCGATCTGCTCGTCGATCTTGAACTGCGAGAACGCGTCCCGGCCGTCTTCGGCGGGTTCGAAGCGCACCAGGCGCTCCGCCAGGTGCGGCGCGACGTGACTCACGTAGGCCGAGATGGCGTCGTAGGCGTCAGACGGGCCGCCGTCGCCCTGGACGATCAGCTGGCCGAAGTCCTCGGTGAAGAGGTCGCGGACGATCCGCAGGGTCAGGTCCGGCTCCGAGTAGAGGGCCTGTGGGGCGCTGCCCTGCTTCGTCTTCTTCTCGATGACCTCCCATTGGGCCTTGAGACGGTTGACGTCACGGATCAGCTCCTCTTCGCTGGCGCCCTCCGCCGCGGTCCGCACGATGACGGACTCGTCGTCGGAGATCAGCGACCCGAGGATGGTGCGGAGACGGTTGCGCTCGGTGTCCGGCAGCTTGCGGGAGATCCCCGACAGGTGGCCGCCCGGCGAGTAGACGATGTAGCGGCCAGGCAGGGAGATGTGCCCCGTGAGGCGGGCACCCTTGGCCCCGACGGGATCCTTCGTCACCTGCACCAGAACGCTCTGGCCCGACTTCAGGACGTTCTCGACCTTGCGGTTCTCCCCTGTGACGCCGAAGTTGGCCCAGTCCACCTCACCGGCGTACAGCACGGCGTTGCGGCCGCGGCCGATGTCGATGAACGCGGCCTCCATGCTGGGCAGCACGTTCTGGATGCGACCGACGTAGATGTTGCCGATCAGGGAGGTGGCCGACGCCTTGTCCACGTAGTGCTCGACGAGGATGTTGTCCTCCACCACGGCCAACTGCGTGTAGTCCTCGGACTGGCGGATGACCAGCCTGCGGTCCACCGCCTCCCGGCGCGTCAGAAACTCGGCCTCGCTGAGGATGGGGGCGCGGCGGCGCCCCGCGGCACGGGACTCCTTGCGGCGCTGGCGCTTGGCCTCCATGCGGGTGGAGCCCTCGATGCCGGTCACCTCGTCAGACGACGTGGAATCGGCATCTGCGCCCTCGCCACGACGGCGACGGCGGCGGCGACGGCGGGTTGTTCCGTTGTCGTCTGCCTCAGCCGTGTCCTGCTCGGCACCCTCGGCGTCAGGCTCGCCCTCGGCAGCCTCCTCCGCGGGGGCCTCCGATTCCGCTTCCTCGGCCTCGTCAGAGTCGGCCTCCGAGTCCTCCGCGCCATCGCGGGAGCCACCCCGACGGCGGCGCCTGCCCCCGCGTCGGCGGCGACGGCGGGAGGGACGGTCGTCGTCGGACTCATCGTCGACGGCTTCGTCGCTGTCTTCTTCGTCGGATTCGGGCTCGTCCTCCGCGGGTTCGACGGCAGCCTCGTCCGTCTCTGCTTCGGTCAGCTCGCCGTCTTCGTCCTCGGGCTCAGCCTCGCCTTCCTCCGCGGGGCTGCCTGCAATCGCGCCGGCCAGGGCCGCGAGCTGCTGCTCACGGGCTGCTGCGGTGAGGAAGGGGTCGGTCAGGAGGGCCCGGCGGGCCTCCGCGACCTCCTCAGCGGCGCGGAGCGCGACACCGATGGCGTCCTCGTCCTGCCCTTCGGGGAGCGTGGCGGGCGGGGCCGCCGGGCGGCTGGCGCGCCGACGACGGCTGCGGGTGGAGGTGGGGCCTGCTTCCTCGGCGGGTGCGGTCTCGGAAGCGACGGGGGTCGCGGTCTCGGCGGGAACGAGTGCCGGCTGCGGCGCGGCCGCTGGCTCCGGGACTGCTGCGGGCTCAGCGGCGACCACCGGCTCGGGGGCGGCGGCCGGTCGCGACGCCCGCCGGCGGCGGACAGGAGCGGGCGCGGACGCCTGCGGCACTGCTGCTTCCGGGGACTGCTCGTCGATCGGCGTCGCGGAAGACTCCTCGGCCGGCGCGGGCGAATCATCGACCTGGGCGGGGGTGACGACGGGCGCGGGCTCGCTTGGCGCGGGCTCGCTTGGCGCGGGCGGCGCGGTGCGGCGGGTGGCGCGGCGGCGTACCGGCTTGCTCTCCTCTACCGGCGGGGTCGCCTCCACGACGGGAGCCTCCGCGGCGATCTCCGCAGCGGGGGCCTCTTCAAGGGGGGCGACTTCAGCGGGAGCCTCCTCGGAGGGAGCCTCCACCGCCTTCACCCTGCGTCGACGAACGGGCGCGGCGGCCGCGTCCGGCTTCGAGGCGACGCGGCGTCGCTTGGGCGTCAGGTCAGCCGCTTCCGGCTCAGCCGTCTGGCTACTGGTGGGCTCAGCCGTGGGGCTACCCGTGGGCTCAGCCGCGGCGTCCTGGGGTGGGCCTGCCGGGCGGCCCGCAGCGCGGCGGCGCCTCACGGGGGCGGTGGGTGTGGTTTCCTCGGCGGTGGTGACGCCGTCGTTCTCGATATCGAGCATGAGGCTCCTCAGGCGCGGATGCGCGGACGGGCACAGACGCGCTGTGCGCTAAGACTCCGGCCTCCAGGGCAGTGCGAGCAGTCGCGGCAGATCTGCCGCGGTGCAGCCTCGCTGCTCCCGGTTGGCACCGGCGGTGCCGTGACCTGAGCGTTATTCTCGCACACCGTCGCAACACTTGGCGCATCACCGCGCCGATCAGTGCAGCGGGTCGCCGATCACGCCGTCTGCCAGCGGCCCCTGCGCCAGGCGGGTGAGGAGGGCCTGCGCGGGCACCTGGGGGGTGAGCTGACGCAGTGCGGTCACCACGTCATCCGGGCGCACCAGCGGCGCCTGGTGAATCGAGCGCAGCAGCAGCGTCTCGTCGTCGGAGACACTCAAACTCACGATGGCCGCGCGCACGTCGAAGGCCCGCATGCCGTTCTTCGTCATCCGCTCGATGATGTACTCCTCCCGATCGAGGAGCGACGACGCGGCCGAGCTGAGGACGCCCGGCTCTGCCCCGGCGAGGCTGATCACCCAGTCCGACGCCTGCAGCAGATCACCGAGCGACTCCTTGACTGCTTCGGCCGCGTCCAGCACGACGAAGCCCTGCGGGAGGACCGCGTTGAGCGCCTCCACGAGCTTGACCGGGTTGCAGACCTCGGTGAGGCCCAGCTCCACGTACTCCGCTTCGGAGGCTGCGGACGTGGGCGCGGCGTTGGCGTAGGAGATGCGGGGGTGGGGCGAGAAGCCCGAGGAGTAGGCCATCGGGATCTCCGCGCGTCGCAGGGCGCGCTCGAGCGCACGCCCGAAGTCGCGGTGCGAGGTGAAGCGTCCGGGGCCACGCTTGGCGTAGCGCAGCCGCAGCTTCTGCGCCGGAGGTGCCTGCTGGACTGGCGGCTGTCGGTTTCCCACGGGCGGCAGTCTAGATCAGCACCGGACGGCGCGGCCCGATCACCGCTTCCGGTACAGCTTCTTGCTCTGGTAGACGGGCTCGCTGGTGACGTTGACCCCGAGGTTACGGAAGATGGCCTCGTCGACAGGTCCGAGGATCACCGTGGTGTGCACGTCGCAGCCGCGCAGGTGCGGCAGCTCGGCCAGGGCCCGTCTGGCGAACTCGTCGTAGGTGGCGCCCACGGACAGGGCGATGAGCACCTCGTCGGTGTGCAGACGCGGGTTGGCGCTACCGAGGTGCTGCGTCTTCAGGGTCTGGATCGGGCCGATCGTCTCCGGCGCCAGCAGGTGTGCCTCGTCCGGCAGGCCGGCGAGGAGCTTGAGGGCGTTGAGCAGGAGGGCCGAGGAACTGCCCAGCAGCGCCGAGGTCTTGCCGGTCACGACGGTGCCGTCGGGCAGCTGCAGCGAGGCTGCCGGCCCCTTGGTGCGGCGTTCGGTCTCCAGAGCCGGTCCCACGACCGGGCGGTCCTCCACCCCGATGCCCAACGTGCGCATTATCAACGCGATGCGGTCCGACAGCGTGGGCTCGAGCTCGTCGCGTCGCTCGTGCACCAGCGCCTTGTAGTAACGGCGGATGACCTCCTGCTTGGAGGCCGCCCTGCACACCTCGTCGTCGGAGATGCACTGCCCCGCCATGTTGACGCCCATGTCGGTGGGCGACTGGTACGGCGAGGCGCCGGTGAGCTGCTCGAACAGCAGCTTGAGGACGGGGAAGATCTCGACGTCGCGGTTGTAGTTGACCACCTGCTCGCCGTAGGCGGCGAGGTGGAACGGGTCGATCATGTTGACGTCGTCGAGGTCCGCCGTGGCTGCCTCGTAGGCCAGGTTGACAGGGTGGTCCAGCGGGAGGTTCCAGATGGGGAACGTCTCGAACTTGGCGTAGCCGGAGGGGATCCCGCGCTTGTGGTCGTGGTACAGCTGCGACAGGCAGGTGGCCATCTTCCCGCTGCCGGGGCCGGGGGCTGTGACGACCACGAGGTCGCGGGTGGTCTCGATGTAGTCGTTGCGGCCGTAGCCGTTGTCGCTGACGATCAGCGCGACATCGCTGGGGTAGCCCTTGATCGGGTAGTGACGGTAGACCTTCAGCCCGAGCCGCTCCAGCTTGCGCTTGAACGCCCTCCCCTGCCGGTGCTCATCGGTCATCTGCGTGATGACGACGCTACCGACATACAGCCCGTAGGACCGGAACTCGTCGATGAGCCGGAGCACATCTGACTCATAGGGGATGCCGAGGTCCGCGCGCACCTTGTTCCGGGCGAGATCGTGGGCGCTGACGACGATGACCACCTCGACCTCGTCCTTGAGGGTCTCCAGCATGGCGATCTTGTTGTCCGGGGTGAAGCCGGGCAGCACACGGGAGGCGTGGTGGTCGTCGAACAGCTTGCCGCCGAACTCGAGGTACAGCTTGCCGCCGAAGCGCCTGCGCCGCTCATCGATGTGGTGGGACTGAAGGACCAGATACTTCTCGCGGTCGAACCCGACCTTGCGCACGCTCTCCACGAGGGGCCAGCCTAGCCGGTCCGGGCGGCCCTCCCCCTACTGGGCGGCCCTCCCCCTACTGGAGGGAGGGCTTGGCCACGGCGAGCGGCAGGAGCACCTTGCCGGTGGGGCCGATCTGGATGGATGTGTCCATCTGGGGGCACACGCCGCAGTCGAAGCACGGCGTCCAGCGGCAGTCCTCCACCTCGCGCTCGTCGAGGGCGTCCTGCCAGTCCTCCCACAGCCAGTCACGGTCCAGACCCGCGTCCAGGTGGTCCCAGGGCAGGACCTCCTCGTAGCCGCGCTCGCGGGTGGTGTACCAGTCCAGGTCCACACCGAAGGGGGCGAGCTCCTCCGCCGCGGCCGTGGCCCAGCGCTCGAAGCTGAAGTGCTCGCTCCAGCCGTCGAACTTGCCGCCGTCGCGCCACACGCGCTCGATGACGCGGCCCACCCGTCGGTCCCCGCGGGACAGCAGGCCCTCGATGGTCCCCGGCTTGCCGTCGTGGTACCGCATGCCGATCGCCTTGCCGTAGTGGCGGTCCTGCCTGATGGTGTCGCGCAGCAGCTGGAGCCGGTGGTCGATGGTCTCGGCGCTGGCCTGGCCCGCCCACTGGAAGGGGGTGTGCGCCTTAGGCACGAACCCGCCGATCGAGACGGTGCAGCGGATGTCGCGGGTGCCGGATGCCTTCCGACCGGTCTCGATCACGCGGCGCGCCAGGTCCGCGATGGCCAGCACGTCCTCGTCGGTCTCGGTGGGCAGGCCGCACATGAAGTACAGCTTGACCTGGCGCCAGCCGGAGGAGAACGCGGCCGCGACAGTGTCGATCAGGTCATCCTCGGTGACCATCTTGTTGATCACCTTCCGCATCCGCTCCGAGCCGCCCTCGGGCGCGAACGTGAGACCCGAGCGGCGGCCGTTGCGGCTGAGCTCGTTGGCCAGGTCGATGTTGAACGCGTCCACGCGGGTTGAGGGCAGCGACAGCGAGACGTTGGAGCCTTCGTAGCGGTCCGCGAGCTGCTTGGTGACCTCAGCGATCTCCGAGTGGTCCGCCGACGAGAGGGACAGCAGGCCGATCTCCTCCAGCCCGGTGGCCCGGAGTCCGCCCTCCACCATGGCACCGATGGTGTCGATCGAGCGCTCCCGGACGGGGCGGGTGATCATGCCGGCCTGACAGAAGCGGCAGCCGCGGGTGCATCCGCGGAAGATCTCCACGGAGTAGCGCTCGTGCACCGTTTCGGCCATCGGCACGATGGGGTGCTTGGGGTAGGGCCACTCGTCGAGGTTCATCAGCGTGTGCTTGCGCACCTGGAACGGCACGCCCTCGCGGTTGGGCGCGATCCTCTGGATGCGGCCGTCGTCGAGGTAGTCCACGTCGTAGAACTTCGGCACGTAGAACGCGCCGGTGAAGGCGAGGCGGAGCAGCAGCCCGTCGCGGCCGCCCTCGCGGCCGTCCACCTTCCACTCGCGGATGATGTCCGAGATGAGCAGCGAGGCCTCCTCGCCGTCGCCGAGCACGGCCACGTCGATGAAGTCCGCGATGGGTTCGGGGTTGAAGGCAGCGTGCCCTCCCGCGACGACCAGCGGCTCGCCGTCGATGCGGTCCGCCGCGTGGAGGCTCAACCCGGAGAGGTCGATCAGGTTGAGCAGGTTGGTGTAGCCCAGTTCGGTGGAGAAGGAGACCCCCAGCACGTCGAACATGCCGACGGGGCGGTGCGCGTCCAGCGTGAACTGCGGCATCGAGGCCGCCCGCATCCTGGCCTCCATGTCCGGCCACACGCAGTAGGTGCGCTCGGCGAGGATCCACTCGCGCTCGTTGAGGATCTCGTAGAGGATGGCCACGCCCTGGTTGGGTTGACCCACCTCGTAGGCGTCCGGGTACGACAGGCACCAGCGGACCTCGACCAAATCCCAGTCCTTGACGACGGAGTTGTGCTCACCCCCGACGTACTGGATGGGCTTGCTCACCTGCGCGAGCAGCGGCTCCAGCCGTGCGAAGAGGGAGTGCGTGGGCAGCGCGGAAAGTGTTGTCATGACGCCGCCAAGAATATCCGCGGGGGCGCGTTTGACCTACCCTTCGCCGAACCAGAGCGCAATCTCGTGGGCCGCGGACTCGGGCGAATCTGAGGCATGGACCGCGTTGCGCCGAGTGGACTCCGCAAAGTCCGCCCGCACAGTGCCCGGCTCGGCCTTGGCGGGATCGGTGGCCCCGTGGAGGGCACGCACGCGGGAAACCGCGTCGTCTCCAGTGATCACCATGGCGATCAGCGGCCCCTCCGTCATGAACTCGCGCAGCGGCGGGTAGTACTCGCGCTCCACATGCTCGGAGTAGTGACGGTCAGCGAACTCCGGGTCGATCTGACGGAACTCCATGGCCGCCAACCGGAGCCCGGCGTCCTCGTAGCGCGACACGATGGCCCCGACGTGGCCGGCGGCTACCGCGTCGGGCTTGATGATGACGAACGTCTGCTCGGTCATGAGAGGTTCCTTTCAGCCTGGGCCGCCTCGAGGCGCTTCCCCAGCACCACGCAAGTCACCCAGATCAGGGCGAAGATGAGACCCATGGCGTACATCCACGGGGTGAGGAGGCCGAGCCCGATGAGCACCAGCTGGGCCACCCAGCCCACGACGTAGCCCCACCGCTTCCTGAGGCCCGCGGCGGCGGCGAGGCACAGCAGGGTGGCGACGGCGCACCAGGCGGCGGCCACCCAGAGGTTGACCCCGGAGACCTGGATCATGCCGATGAAGGCGAGCCACACCACGATGATCTCGAAGACGAGCACCGACATCGCGGCGGGGCGCAGTGGGTTTGAGGGATCGAGGGTCACGGGTGTCGCTCCGTCCTCAGGAGGTCGCGTGCCTCGCCGGCGGCGATCACGGAGCCGGCCACGAGCACGCCGGCGTGGGCGCTTGCCGTGTCTGCCAGCATGACGGCCAGGTCCAGCGCCTCCGCCATGGTGGCTGCACGGTGCACCTGATGCGTGGACCACACGGTCTCGGCCACGGCGGCCAGTTCGTCGACGGGGCGGCCGCGGGTAGAGGACGACACCTGCGTGATGACCACCTGATCCATCTGCTCCGCGAAGATCCCCAGCACCTCCTCGGCGTTCTTGTCCTGCATCATCGCCACCACGCCGATCAGGGGCTCGAAGGTGTAGGACTCCACCACCGCGTCGATGGTGACGCGCGCGGCCGGTGGATTGTGGGCGGTGTCGACCACGATGGGGGGCGAGGTCCGGACCAGCTCCAGCCGGGCCGGTGCCTCTACCGAGCCGAGGCCCTCGACGATCACCTCGGGGCTCAGCGGCTGGCCGCCGAGGAACGCCTCGACGGCGGCCACGGCCAGCGCGGCGTTGCGGGCCATGTGCTCGCCGAACAGAGGGAGGAAGACGTCGCTCACCGGGCCGCCCGCCGTGTCGATGCGCAGAAGCTGCCCGCCGACGGCCAGGCTGCGGTCCAGGACGCCGAAGTCCGGCCCCTCCACCTTCACCGGGGCCCCCACCTCGATGGCCCGCTCCAGCAGCACCCGCGCAGCCACCGGGTCCTGACCAGCCAGGACCGCCGTCGAGCCGTGCTTGATGATGCCCGCCTTCTCCGCGGCGATCTCAACCAGGGTGGAGCCGAGGATGTGCATGTGGTCCAGCCCGATGGGCGTCACCACCGCGACAGTCGGGTCCGCGACACTCGTGGCGTCCCACCTTCCCCCGAGGCCCACCTCCATGACGGCCACATCCACCGGGGCGTCGGCGAAGGCCGCGTACGCCATGCCGGTGATGACCTCGAAGAACGTCATCGACACGCCGTCGAGCCGCTGTTCGTCCACCATGGCGACGTACGGCTCGATGTCACGCCAGACCTCGCCGAAGCGTTCCTCGCTGACCGCCTCCCCGTCGACGCTGATCCGCTCCCTGGCATCGCTCAGGTGCGGGCTGGCGAAGCGTCCGGTGCGCAGGCCCGCGGCGCGCAGCAGAGCCTCGATCATGATGGCGGTGCTGCCCTTGCCGTTGGTGCCGGCCACCTGGATCACGGGGAAGGCCTTCTGCGGGTCGCCGAGGAGATGCATGAGGGCCGAGATGCGCGTCAGGCTGGGCGCCACCCGGTGCTCGGGCCACCGGCTCGTCAAGGCGGCCGTCAACTCGTGGTGCGTGGTGTCAGTCATGGTGCACCCCAGCCTAGTGGGCACCGGCCTCTCGTCGAAGAGCCTCGACGGTGAGCTCAAGGCCCCGGCGTAGCGGCGTCGGGGCGAGGCCGAACCGCGCCTGGGCCGCGATGGCCGCGTGGACCCTGATGGCCGATTCGGGCCTTTGAGCTGCCCGGTTAGGATGACCCGTAGGCAGCGATGGGCCATGTTCCATCGCTCCGCCGCACCGTTCACGCCCCTCAAGGAGCTTCGCAATATGGCCAACAATTCGTCGCTGAGCAAGCGCGCCGCCCTGCGCCAGCAGCAGGAGATGGAAGAGCGCACCAAGCGCACGCGCCGCATTCTCGCCGTCGGCGCGGGACTCGCGGCGCTGACCATCGTCGCGGTGCTGGCGATTGTGATCATGCAGGCGCTGGCCAAGCAGGCGCCTGTAGCGACGGAGCAGCTGACGCCCCCCAACGCCACGGCCTCCTCCGGCATCGCTCTGGCGGGCAAGCAGCCACAGGAGGGCACCCCCCACCTGGTGGTGTGGGAGGACTTCCAGTGCCCGGCCTGCGCCTCGCGGGAGGAGAGCTACGGGCCCATCATCGAGCAGTTGGTGGCCGACGGTTCGATCACCGCGGAGATCCGCACCGCGTTCTTCCTGGACGCCGGGCTGCGCAACGACTCGTCGAAGCGCGCCGCCCTGGCCGCCGCAGCGGCCGACGAGGTGGGCGCGTTCGACGCCTTCCACCGCGTGGTCTACGCCAACCATCCTGCCCAGGAGGGCACCGGCTTCACCGATCAGCAGCTGCGGGTGGAGTTCCCGGCCTTGGCCGGCATCGAGGGCGAGGACCTCACCCGGTACCAGGAGCTCTACGACACCCGGGCCTTCAACGACTTCACCGACGCCGCCAACCAGAAGTTCAACGACGACCAGATCGGCGCCACGCCCACCTTCCTCGTGAGCGGTCAGGCCCTGGAGTTCTACGACCAGGAGTCCCAGACCGTCCTGATCCAGCCCACCGCGGAGAGCCTGCTCGGGGCCATCACCGAGGCGTTCGAGTCGGGCGGCCAGCAGCTCGAGAGCTGACCGGGCGACGGTTCGGGCGGGCGCGCGCTGCCTATTAAGATCGGGTCCCATGACCCATTCGAACGCGTCTGCGCGCGCCCTCCCCGACAAGCCCGTCCTCGAAGGCCTGGAGGCCAAGTGGGGGCAGGTATGGGCCGAGGAGGGCACCTACGCGTTCGTGAGGCCCTCAAGCCGCGAGGACGTGTTCAGCATCGACACGCCCCCGCCGACGGTGTCGGGCTCGCTGCACGTGGGCCACGTGTTCAGCTACACCCACACGGACACCGTGGCCCGCTACCAGCGGATGCGCGGCAAGCACGTGTTCTACCCGATGGGTTGGGATGACAACGGCCTGCCCACCGAGCGCCGGGTCCAGAACTTCTACGGCGTGCGCTGCGACCCGTCGATCCCCTACGACGCGGGCTTCGAGGCTCCCGCCAAGCCGGACCCCAAGCGGCAGGTGCCGATCAGCCGCGCCAACTTCATCGAGCTGTGCCACGAGCTGACCGCCGTCGACGAGCAGGCGTTCGAGGCCCTCTGGAAGCAGCTCGGCCTCTCGGTGGACTGGTCCACGCTCTACACCACCATCTCCGCGAGCTCGCAGGCCGTGGCCCAGAAGGCCTTCCTGCGCAACCACGCCCGCGGAGAGGCCTACCTCAGCTACGCCCCGACCCTGTGGGACGTCACGTTCCACACCGCCGTGGCGCAGGCCGAGCTTGAGGCGCGCGAATACCCGGGCGCCTACCACCGCGTGGCGTTCCACCGGCCCGACGGCACCCCGGTGCACATCGAGACCACCCGCCCGGAGCTGCTGGCTTCCGTCTGCGCGCTCATCGCGCACCCGGACGACGAGCGGTACCAGCCGCTTTTCGGCAGCACCGTCACCTCTCCCCTCTTCGGCGTGGAGATCCCGGTCCTGGCGCACGAGGCGGCGGAGCCAGACAAGGGCGCCGGCATTGCCATGTGCTGCACCTTCGGCGACCTGACGGACGTCACGTGGTGGCGCGAGCTCAACCTCCCCACCCGCACGGTGATCGGCCGCGACGGCCGCATCCAGGGGGAGACGCCCGAGTGGATCGTCAACGCCGGCGCCTACGAAGCCATCGCCGGCAAGACCGCGTTCTCCGCACGGGAGGCCACCGTCGCGATGCTGCGCAAGACCGGCGACCTCGACGGCGACCCCAAGCCCACCACGCGCATGACCAACTTCTACGAGAAGGGCGACAAGCCGCTCGAGATCGTGGCCACCCGCCAGTGGTACATCAGCAACGGCGGACGCGACGAGGACATCAAGCAGGAGATGCTCGCGCGAGGCCACGAATTGCAGTGGACCCCCGAGCACATGGCACACCGCTACGAGAACTGGGTGGGGGGGCTCAACGGCGACTGGCTGATCTCCCGGCAGCGCTTCTTCGGGGTGCCGTTCCCCGTCTGGTACCGCCTGGACGCCGACGGCGAGCCCGACTACGAGTCCCCCATCGTGGCCGAAGAGGCCTCGCTGCCCATCGATCCCGTGACCGCGTGCCCGCCCGGGTTCACCGCCGATCAGCGCGACCAGCCAGGCGGGTTCATGGCGGACCCGGACGTGATGGACACCTGGGCCACGTCGTCGCTCACCCCCCACCTGGCCACGGGCTGGGAACGCGATGAGGAACTGTTCGCGCTCACGTTCCCGATGGACGTGGCGCCGCAGGCCCACGACATCATCCGGACCTGGCTGTTCAGCCGGGTGGTGCGGGCGCACTTCGAGAACGGCTCCCTGCCGTGGAAGCGCGCCACCATCTCCGGCTTCGTGGTGGACCCGGACCGCAAGAAGATGAGCAAGTCCAAGGGCAACGTCGTGGTGCCCACAGACATCCTGGACAAGTACGGCTCGGACGCCGTGCGCTGGCGCGCCGCGATGGCGCGCCCCGGGATGGACTCGCCCTTCGACGAGACCCAGATGAAGGTGGGTCGTCGCCTCGCCATGAAGATCCTCAACGCCGGCAAGTTCGTGCTCACGATGGCCGAGAATCCGGGCGGGCTCCAGGCCGTGACTAGCCCCGTCGATCTTGCGATGCTGGCTGGCCTGCGTGGAGTGGTGGCCACCGCGACGAAGGCGTTCGACGACTTCGACTACACCGGGGCGCTCGAGGCCACGGAGTCGTTCTTCTGGTCCTTCTGCGACGACTACCTGGAGCTGGTCAAGGAACGCGCATACGGCGCCCAAGGGCCCGAGGCGCAGGCCTCCGCGCAGGCCGCGCTGGCGCTGGCGCTCGACGTGCAGCTGCGGCTGTTCGCCCCCATCCTCCCGTTCGTCACCGAGGAGGTGTGGCGCTGGACGCACGGCGCCTCGGTGCACCTGGCGGGGTGGCCCACTGTCGAGGAGCTTCCCACCGGCGACCCCGCGCTGCTCGCGGACGTGGCCACCGCGCTGATCGCCATCCGGGGCGCCAAATCGACGGCGAAGGTCTCGATGAAGGCGGAAGTGTCGCGGGCGGCGTTCGCCGGCCCCGCGGGCGTCGTCGCGAGGCTGCGCACCATCGAGGCGGACCTCCGCGCGGTGGGTCGGCTCGTCGGCGAGGTGACGTGGGCCGAGGTCGACGCCCCGCTCGGTGTCGAGGTGGAGCTGGCTCCCACGGCCGACCAGTAACGGCGCGCCGGTCCCGTCCGTCGGTCGTGAGCTACAGGCCGAGCCTGGTCAGGTAGGGGTTGGCGAACCGGCGGGCCGGGTCCATCCGGCCGCGCAGCTCCGCGAAGTCCGACCACCGCGGGTAGCGGGCGGCCACCTCGCCGCCGGGCATCGTGAAAACCTTGCCCCAGTGGGGGCGCGCCGTGCCCGGCAGGGCCGCCTCCAGCTCGGGCAGGAGCGCGCGCACCGCCGCCTCGTCCGGCTTCCAGGTGAAGTGGAGCCCCACCGTGTCCGCCCCGAAGGCCGGGGAGAGCCACAGCTGGTCCGGGGCCATGGTGCGGATCTCGCACACGAACAGCAGCGGCGCGATCCTCGGTGCCAGCCCGGCCACCGCCTCGATCGCCGCGACAGCATCAGTCCGCGGCACCAGGTACTCCGACTGCAGCTCCGCCCCCACCGACGGGGTGGACTCCAGCCTGAAGTGCGGCAACCTGTCGTACCACGGCCCGAACTCGCCCATCTGCGGGGTGCAGGGGGTGGGGTCGATGCCCGCGATCGGGTGCCGCGGCCCGCCTGCCGGGCGCCCGCCCGCGGCGAGAATCCCGCCAACGGACGGCTCACCCGCGGACTTCACCCACACCTGCTCGATGACTGCCGGGTCCTGCCAGGTCGTGAACATGCTGACGCTGTCCCCGGCCCCCGTGACCGCCGACAGATCACCCAGGACGGCGTCGAGGCGCACCCCCTCGAAGACCCTCTGCGCCACCGGGCGCGCCGGCGCCACGTCGAGCTCCACGTGCGTGAGCACTCCCAGGGCACCGAGTCCGACGACGGCGCCGTCGAAGTCCGCGCCGCCGCGCTCCATCCGCACCAGCTCACCGCGACCGTCGACGACCTCCAGCGCGGACACCTGCGTGGCGAGCGAACCGATGCGGTCCCCGGAACCATGCGTGCCGGTCTGGACGGCCCCCGCCACGGAGATGTGGGGCAGGGAGGCCAGGTTGGCCAAGGCCACGCCCTCGTCGCGCAGCGCGGGCACCAGGTCGCCGTAGCGCCACCACGCCGGGACCCTGACCGTGGCCTCGCCCACCCGCACGGGGCCCTCATCGCTCAGTCTCCCCAGCGAGACCTGGACCCCGACGGTGTCCGCGATGTCGTTGAAACAGTGCCGCGACCCCACCACCCGGATCTGTTCCTCGGCCGCGACGAGCTCCTGCAGCTCCTCGACGGACGTGGGCTCGGCCAGGCGTCGTGCGGAGTAGGTGACGTTGCCGGCCCAGTTCTTCCCTGTCATCTCAGTTCTCCCTGCGCGCGAATCGGGGGGCGTCGAACGACGGCGGGCTCGCCGCCGGTCGATCGGCCAGCCGCGACAGCGCCTCGTCGATGGCGCGGTCCAGCTGCACGTCGTCCTCGGACTCCCACTCGGCCGGCCCCGTCTCCACCACGATGTCCGGGTCCACACCGTGGTTCTCCAGGCCGAAGCCGTACTTGTCGAACGCGATCCAGTACCGCGGCTGCGTGACCTCGGTGCCGTCGACCAGCGTGAACCGGCCGTCGATGCCGACGACGCCTCCCCAGCTCCGCTCCCCCACCACCGGGCCGAGGCCCAGCTCCTGGGCGGCTGCGGTGACGATGTCGCCGTCGGATCCGGCATAGGCGTTGGTGAGGAACACCACCGGCCCGCGAGCGGCCTGGCTGGGGTAGGTCGTGACGTCGTCGTGATGCCGCGCCCCGTTCCAGCCCACGGCCCGCCGCGACAACCGCTCGATGACCAGCTCGGAGGTGTGACCGCCGGCGTTGAAGCGGACGTCCACCACCACGGCCTCGCACCGCATGGCCGCGTCGATGAGGCGGTGGAACTCCGCCCACCCCCGCGCCACCATGTCCGGCACGTGCACGTACCCGACGCGCCCCTGGGACCGGGCGCGGGTGTGGGCCACGCGGCCGGCCACCCACTCGTGGTAGCGCATGGGCGCCTCACTGGGCGTGGGCACCACGGCGACGCGCCTGCGCTGCCGCCCCTGCACGAGGGTGAGCTCCACCACCTTGTCAGCGGCGCCCTGGAGGAGCGCACCGATGTCTGGCACCTCTGCCGTGGAGCGCCCGTCGACTGCGGCGATGACGTCACCTGGCGCCGCCGCGACCCCTGCGGCCCGAAGCGGGGACCGGGCGGACGGGTCCGAGGTCTCCCCCGGCAGGATCCGCGAGATCACCACCTCGCCCTTGGTGTTGCGCGTGAACTCCGCACCGAGGAACGCCACGTGTGCGCCGTCGTGATGATGCGACGGCGGATCGACGTAGGCGTGGGAGGTGTTGAGCTCCCCCACCGTCTCCCAGAGCACGTCGACGAGGTCGTCGTGGCTGGCGATCCGGTTGAGCAGCGGCCGGTAGCGGGCGACGGCGGCCGCCCAGTCCGTGCCGTCGAAGTCGTCGCGCCAGTAGTGGTCCCGCATGAGCCGGGCGTTCTCCTCGAACATCTGCCGCCACTCCGCCCGCGGGTCCACCTCGCGGCGGAGGCGGCTGAGGTCCACGGGGATCTTGGCGTCGTCGCCGTCGGGCTCGTGGTCTGCCTGCTGAACCCAGATGTCCTCGCCGCTGCGCACGACGAGGCGCTCGCCGTCCCCGCTGATCGCGGCGCCGTCGCAGCCCTCGACCACCACCGTCAGCTTGCGGGTCTTGAACGAGAAGTGCTCGACGTGGTCCTTGACCTCGCCCTCGACCCCGGCCCGGGCGGCACCCAGCTCACCGGTGGAGCGCAGCGCCACCCACACCAGGCCTTCCTTGGCGGCCTGCAGCGAGGCGTACCGCGACGACGCCACCGGCAGCGGCACCATCCGGTCCTCCACACCATCCAGGTCGAAGACCACGACGGGGGCCGCCTCCTCCTGCGCCCCCTCACCGTCCTTGGCAACGTCGGACTTCTTCTCATCATCCTTGTCGTCGGACTCGCTGATGGGCCATCCATCGGCCGATGGCCCGAACGGGGCCGGCTCGGTGGCGCTGAGCGGCACCAGCCAGGGACGGGTGGAGTTGGTGAACGCCAGGTCGAACCCGAGTTCGTCGTAGGTGGGGTCGATGGTGCGGCTGGAGAGGAAGCACAGGTACTTGCCGTCCGCGGTGAAGGTGGGCGAGTAGTCGTTGAACTGCCCGCGGGTGAGCGTGAATCCTGCCTCGGCCGTCATGTCGTAGCCGACGAGCTGGCCCAGCATGCCCTCGTTCGCCACGGCGTTGCGCCACACCAGGTAGCGGCCGTCCGGGGACCAGGTCAGGCCGGTGGCCTCACCCACCGGAGACCGACCCACCTTCCGAGCGGAGCCGCGGGCCACGTCCAGGATGTAGACCGTGCCGTCGTGGCTGCCCACCGCGACCTTGCTGCCCTCGGCGTTGGGCTCCAACGTCATCACGCGACCCAGGCGCCCTGCGCCGAGGCGGCGGGCCGGGCCGTAGCCGTCTAGTTGCCGGATCTCCAGCGCGTCCTCGCCCCCCTCGTCTGTCACCCACACCCCGCGTCCTGTCTGCGCGAGGAAACGCGGCTCGCGGATGCGCACGCCCGGCGACTCGGCGACGGCGCGGGCCGGGCCTCCGCGGTGGGTGAGCAGGTAGGCGGCGCCGCGCCACTCCACGAGTGAGGCGTCCCCACCGCGGTCCGGTGCGATCGACTCGAGCCGGTCCGTGGGCGCGACCGGCACCGGCTGGGGGCGCCCCAGGGGAACGGTGATGTCCAGGGCCTGGGGTTCGGCCTTCAACGTGGCCAGGTAGTGCAGACGACCCCGGGCGTGATAAATGACGGCCTGGCCGTCCGTGGTGGCGTCGCGCACGTAGCCCTGCTCGGCGCTGTGCCGGGTGTGCTGACGCAGGTCCTTGCCTGCGGAGTTCACGGACCACACCTGCCCCTGCACGTCCGGCCCCTCCCCCAGATCCGAGGTGAACATCAGCCGCTCCCCCACCCAGGAGGGCCAGAAGAGGCCGGCGGTCACGTCCGGCAGGAGCCGCTTCCAGTCGCCCTTGCCCTCCGCAGAGAGGTACAGGCGGGCGGCCATGCCACCCCGGTACCGCTTCCATCCCGAGGGATCCCGGAAGTTCGCCGACGCGATAGCGACGCGACCCTTCCTGTGCACCGCCGCCGAGGTGGCCAGCCCCCACGGAAGCCGGGTGAGCCGGCCGTCCAGCGACAACGAATACATGGACGAGTCCACGCGGTGGAAGCCCTCGTGCTGGGAGCAGACCAGGATGTGCTCGGCATCCAGCCACCCGGACACCAGCATGGGCCGCCCGCTCAGCCAGGTCAGCCGCCTCGTGCCGCCGTCGAGGTCAACGACGTAGGCGTCCCACCCGCCGTTGGTGGTGGCGGTGAAGGCAACCCGGGAGCCGTCGGGCGAGATTCGGGGGTTGCGGGGCGTCTCCTCCCCCAGTGTGATCCGCGAGGCGCGTCCGCCTCCGAGCGATCCAAGCCAGAGGTCGTCGTCGGCGACGAAGACGACAGTGTCGCGGTGAAGGTGCGGGAAGCGCAGGTAGCCATCAGTCACCGCCCCACGATACCGCCTAGGCGAGAGCCCGAACCGACTCCAGGGTGTCGGCCTCGGCGGCGGTCTTGTCGTCGCGGTAGCGGAGAACCCGGGCGAATCGGAGGGCCACGGCGCCGGGATAGCGGCTGGAACGTTGGACCCCGTCAAAGGCCACTTCCACCACCTGCTCGGGGCGCAGGTGAACGACGTGGCCCTCCCGTCGCACCTCCAACCCGAGGAAGCGCTCGGTCTGCCAGGCCAGCATCTCGTCCGTCATACCCTTGAACGTCTTCCCCAACATCGTGAAGCCGTCGCCGTCGCGGGCCCCGAGGTGGATGTTCGACAACAGACCCCGGCGGCGGCCGCTGCCCCACTCGACCGCCAGCACCACCAGATCCAGTGTGTGTCGCGGCTTGACCTTCACCCACCCGGAGCCCCGCCTCCCCGCGTCATAGGGGGCCGCGAGGTCCTTCACCACCACCCCCTCGTGTCCGAGCGCCAGCATCTGGGCGAAGAACTCGTGCGCGACGGCGGGCTCAGAGGTGATCACGCGGGGGGCCCTCGCGGCCTCCGGGACGACGGCGGCCAGCGCCTCGAAGCGCGTCCGGGCCGGCTCGTCGATCAGGTCCCGGCCATCGATGTGCAGAACGTCGAAGAACAGCGGGGTGAGCGGGACCGCCTCATGGAGGGTGTCGTCCCTGCTCATCGCCCGGGCGCCGGTCTCCTGGAACGGCCGTGGCCGGCCGTCCGGGCCGAGCGCAAGGGCCTCCCCGTCGAGCACCACGGCCTTGACATCCAGCCCCAGCACCATCGCCACCACCTCCGGCAGCCGATCAGTGATGTCGTCCAGCGAGCGGGTGAACACCGCCACGTCCTGGCCCGCCCGGTGGACCTGGATGCGGATCCCGTCGATCTTCCCGTCGACCGCGACCTCGCCGCCGAGGCCCACCAGGGCCGCGTCCACATCGGGGGCGGAAGCGGCAAGCATCGGCCGCACCGGCCGACCCACCGCGAGCCGGAAGTCGGCCAGCGCCTGGCGGCCCCCCGTCAGGGCCGCGGCGGCGACGGGGCCGGTGGGGGCGGAGAACATCGCGGCGCGTCGGACGAGCGCGAGAGGCAGCGCGGCGGCCTCGGCGATGGCCTCGAGGAGCAACGAGTCGAGCGCGCCTTGGCGCAACTCACCGGAGATGAGTCCCCTGATCCACTCCTGCTCGGCCGCGGTGGCCGCGCCGAACAGTGCGCGCACTGCGCGTGTGCGCTCCTCCTGGGACCCCGGCCCGGCCAGGTCAGCGAGCCGGGCCAGCGCGTCGTCCAGGGCGGCGGCGGTCAGCGTGGGTTCAAGGGCGGGCGCCGGCAGGCTGGCGAGGGTGCGCCATCCCACCCCTGTGCGTCGCTGTCTGATGCCGCCGGCGAGGAAGGTGGCCACCACTTCCACGTCTGCAGGGTCCGCCGCGTTCAGCGCCTCGGCGAGGAGGCGTCGCTTCTCCAGGCGTGATCGGGTGGCGGCGACGGCCGCCGACGTGGCGACCAGTCGGTGAAGCTCCATGCCTGCCACTGTGGCGGGTGAGGGATCAGGCCGAGAGGTCGCGGCGGCGGGCGAGCTTGGCGCGCGGCACCATCGTGGGCGCCGCGACACCGTCGACGGCGTCCTTGGTGACGAGCACCTGGGCCACGTCGTCCTCGGAGGGGACGTCGAACATGACGTCTAGGAGGAGCTCTTCAAGGATGCCGCGTAGCCCGCGCGCACCAGTGCCCCTCAGGAGCGCCAGGTCCGCGATGGCGACGATGGCCTCGTCGGTGAACTCCAACTGCACCCCGTCTAGCTCGAAGAGCTTCTGGAACTGGCGCACGAGCGCGTTGCGCGGCTCGATGAGGATGCGCACCAGGGCGTCTCGGTCAAGCTGGGAGACCGAGGTGATCATGGGCAGCCGGCCGATGAACTCGGGGATGAGGCCGAACTTGTGCAGATCCTCGGAGCGCACCGCCGTGAACGGGTCCACGTCCGGCTTCCGCGCGTCCGCCGAGTTGTTGAACCCGAGCGGGCGCTTGCCGATGCGCTGGTTGATGATGTCCTCCAGGCCGGAGAACGCACCTCCGACGATGAACAGCACCTTGGTGGTGTCGATCTGGAGGAAGTCCTGATGGGGGTGTTTGCGGCCACCCTGCGGGGGGACGGAGGCGACAGTGCCCTCAAGAATCTTCAGCAGGGCCTGCTGCACTCCCTCGCCTGAGACGTCCCGGGTGATGGACGGATTCTCGGACTTGCGCGCCACCTTGTCGATCTCGTCGATGTAGATGATGCCGGTCTCGGCCTTGGCGATGTCGAAATCAGCGGACTGGATGAGCTTGAGCAGGATGTTCTCCACGTCCTCGCCGACATAGCCCGCCTCGGTGAGGGCAGTGGCGTCGGCCATCGCGAACGGAACTTTGAGCATCCTGGCCAGCGTCTGGGCCAGGTAGGTCTTGCCGCAGCCGGTGGGGCCGATGAGGAGGATGTTCGACTTGCCGACCTCGACGTCGTCGTGCTCGGCGCGCCGGCCGTGCGCCTCCTGCTGGGACTGGATGCGCTTGTAGTGGTTGTACACCGCCACGGAGAGGGCTTTCTTGGCGCCGTCCTGGCCGATGACGTAGGTGTCCAGGAAGTCCCGGATCTCGCGCGGCTTCGGCAGCTCAGTGACGAGGCCGGCGTCCACCGGAGCCGGGAACTCCTCCTCGATGATCTCGTTGCACAGCCCGATGCACTCGTCACAGATGTAGACGCCGGGACCGGCGATCAGCTTCTTGACCTGCTTCTGGCTCTTGCCGCAGAAGTTGCACTTGAACAGGTCACTTGACTCGCCGATGCGTGCCACGTCTCCACCTCCTTGGCTCGAGTGTCTTGCGTTGATCTCCGATTTCCCACCCTACCCGGGACACCCGGGCTGGGGACTGCGAAACGCCTTCCCGAGCCCGGAGTGTTCCGGGGTCTTCAGTCGAGTCCCTTGAGCGAGGGGAGGATGTCGTCGACGATGCCGTACTCGACCGCCTGCTGGGCGGTGAGGTACTTGTCGCGCTCGATGTCCTTGCTCACCTTGTCGAGGTCCTGGCCCGTGTCCGCGGCCAGCATGGTCTCCATCAGCGCGCGGATCCGCAGGATCTCCCTGGCCTGGATCTCGAGGTCCGAGGACTGGCCGTAGCCGCCCTCGGTGGCGGGCTGGTGGATGAGGATGCGCGAGTTGGGCAGCGCGAGCCGCTTGCCCTTCGTGCCGGCGGCCAGCAGCACTGCGGCGGCGGAGGCAGCCTGGCCGAGGCAGACGGTCTGGATGTCCGGCTTGATGTAGCGCATCGTGTCGTAGATGGCGGTCAACGCGGTGAAGGAGCCGCCGGGCGAGTTGATGTAGATCGAGATCTGGCGCTCGGGGTCCATCGACTGCAGACAGAGGAGCTGCGCCATGACGGCGTTGGCCACGTCGTCGTTGATGGGGGTGCCGAGGAAGATGATCCGGTCCTCGAACAGCTTGGTGTAGGGGTCCACCCGGCGCATGCCGTAGCTGGTGCGCTCTTCCCACTGGGGGATGTAGTAGCTCATGTCCATTCCGGTGGGTGCGGAGCCCTGGGGCAGGTTGGTGATCACTGGTTCGGGGCCTCCGTCTTGATCTGGGATGCGCGCTCGTAGACGTGGTCGATGAATCCGTACTCGAGCGCCTGCTCGGCGGTGAACCACCGGTCACGGTCTGAGTCGGCCTCGATCTGGTCCACCGTCTGGCCGGTGTGCTTGGCGATGAGGGCGGCCATGGTGCGCTTGATGTGGAGCGACTGCTCCGCCTGGATCCTGATGTCGGAGGCGGTGCCGCCGAGCCCGCCGGAGGGCTGGTGCATCATGATCCGGCTGTGCGGCAGGGCGAAGCGTTTCCCGGGCGTGCCGGCCGAGAGCAGGAACTGCCCCATCGATGCCGCCAGGCCCATGGCGACGGTGGCGACGTCGTTGCTGATCCACTGCATGGTGTCGAAGATGGCCATGCCGGAGTCCACCGAGCCGCCGGGCGAGTTGATGTAGAGGTAGATGTCCTGGTGCGGGTCCTCCGCATTCAGCAGCAGCATCTGTGCACAGATCGCGTTGGCGTTCTCGTCGCGCACCTCCGACCCGAGGAAGATGATCCGGTTGGCCAGGAGGGACGAATACACGTTGTCTGTCATGCCGAGGCCGGCGCCCGAGGGCCCGGCCATCCGGATGTCGTTTCGAGTCTCAGTCACCCCACTAACCTACCGGCATTCGCCAAGGACCCAAGAGCGCGGGGCCGTGTTCGCCCGAGGCGTCACCGGAGACGACAGGATCGCCGCGGGAACGGGTCCCGCGGCGATCCTGTGCTGGGTGTTACTTGGCGTCGACCTCGGCCTCTTCGGCCTCCTCCTCGGCGATGACTTCCTCGGCGGCCTCGATGGCGTCGACCGCCAGCGCGGTCTCGACGGGGTTGCCGTCCTCATCGGTGACCTTCGCGTCTGCGCAGATGGCCGCGAGCGCCTTGCCGCGACGGATCTCCTGCATCCACTCGGGCATGTGGTTGTGCTCCATCATGTGGTTGATCTCGTCCTGCGGGCTGGAGCCGTTCTGCTGCGCCTTGCGGAAGATGAGCTCGGTCAGGTCCTGCTGGGAGACGTCGACGGTGTTGGTGTCGGCGTAGACGTCCAGCACCACCTGCGCCTTGAGAGCCTGCTCGGAGCGCTTGTCGATCATGGCCCAGAACTCGTCGGCATCCTTGGCCTCCTCGTCCTCGGAGTTGGCGAGGTAGTCCTCGACCGTCATGCCGCCGCCTGCCAGCTGACGCTGGACCTCAGCCCGGCGAGCCTCAAGCTCACGGGCCAGCACGGACTCGGGCAACTCGAACTCGGTGGCCTCCAGAACGGCCTCCAGCACCTTGTCACGGGCATCTGCCAGCTGATCGGCCTTCACCTGCTGCTCGGCGCCCTTGCGCAGGTCTTCCTTCATCTCCTCGACGGTGTCGAACTCAGAGATGAGCTGCGCGAACTCGTCGTCCACCTCGGGCAGGTCCTGCTGGGAGACCTTGATCACGGTCACCTCGATCTCCGCGTCCTGGCCGCGGAACTGGCCGCCCACCAGGGTGGAGGTGAAGGTCTTCGACTCGCCGGCCTTGAGCCCGGTCACGGCCTCGTCCAGGCCCTCGAGCATGTTGGCTTCCTGACCCACCTTGTAGGTGAGGCCCTCGGCGGTGGCCTCAGGGAGCGGCTCGCCGTTCTGCGAGGCGACGAGATCCAGGGTGAGCACGTCGCCCTCGGCCGCAGCCCTGTCCACCTCTGTGGTGGTGGCGAAGCGCTCGCGCAGGAGGCCGATGCGCTCCTCGACGAGCGCGTCGATGCTGGCGGCGTTGTCCACGGTGGCCTCGACCTTGGTGAAGTCAGGCAGGGTCACGTCCGGGCGGATGTCCACCTCGGCCGTGAACTCGACGAGCTCCTTGTCCTCCAGCTTGGTGACCTCAACCTCAGGCTGCGCCATGGGCACAACCTTGTGCTCCTCGATGGCTGCGTTGTACGCCGAGGGGATGGCCTCGTTGATGGCCTCCTGCAGCACAACGCCGCGGCCGTAGCGCTGATCGATGACGGTGGCAGGCACCTTCCCCTTGCGGAAGCCGGGAATGTTGATCTGCTCGGCAATCCCCTTGTAGGCGTCATCGAGGTAGGGCTTGAGATCGGCGAAGGGGATCTCGACGGTGAGCTTCACCCGCGTCGGGCTCAGCTTCTGGGAGGTGCTAGGCACGAATGGACTCCTGAAGTTGGAATGATCGGGATCGAGTCTATCGGTCAATGCCCAGCCCACCAATCGGCAGCGCGCCCCTCCGCGCCGCTCTGGCCCGGGACCGCTCTAGAGTGGGTGCCCGTGATGACCAGCACCGTGACCGACACCGCACTCGTCTTCGAGGGCGGCGGCATGCGGGCCGCCTTCTCCTCCGGGGTGCTCGCCGCCTTCCTGGAGGCGGGCATCCACCTCGACTGGGTGGGCGGCATCTCGGCCGGGTCCAGCTGCACCGTCAACTACATCTCCCGTGACCCCGGGCGGGCGGAGCGGTCGTTCGTCGACGTCGCGGCCGAGCCCCAGTTCGGCGACTGGCGCACCTGGGTGGCAGGCAAGGGCATGTTCAACGCCGAGTGGATCTACGAGCAGACCTCGCTCCCCCACCAGGTCCTCCCCTTGGATCTCGACACCTTCCGGGCCAACCCGGCCCAGGTCCGCATCGGAGCGGTCCGTTGCGCGGACGGCGAGATGATCTACTGGGGCCGCGAGGACCTTCAGGACGTCATGTCCCTGGCCAAGCGGGTGAGGGCGTCGTCGACGATGCCGTTGCTCATGCCGCTGACCACGATCGACGGGGTGGATTACTGCGACGGCGCCCTCGGCCCCACGGGCGGGTTCGCCCTCGATGCGGCGAGGGGGGACGGCTACGAGCGCTTCCTCGTGGTGATGACCCGCCCACGTGGCTACCGGAAGGCCCCGGTCCGTTCGACGGCCGCCATGCGGACGCTGTTCCGGCGCTACCCCGCCGTCGCCCAGGGGTTGATTGAGCGGCCGGCCAACTACAATCGCTCGCTCAGCGAGCTCCTCGAGCTGGAGCGGGAGGGTCGCGCCTATCTGGTGTTCCCGGACTCCATGCCGATCCGCAACTCGGAGCGACGCGTTCCCGTGCTGCGCTCGGTGTTCCAGGCGGGGCGCTCCCAGGCCGGGCGCGAACTCGACGCCATCCGCGCCTTCCTCGGCCTCTGAGCACTTCGACCGGATCGCGCTGACCGGCACAAGCGTGCCGATTTCTCCCTCGACGCCTTGAGGAAGAGCTTTGACGAGCAAGATTCGGCACGAACGCACCGAATAGGGTTGACCCCGCCGTGCCGCAGGGGCAGAATGACCTGAACCGGCACGTTCGCGCCGATTGGAGCAGCATGGATCTCGCCACCACCGTGGTCAACAGGCGCCGAGCGCTGGGCCTGACGCAACTCGACGCCGCAGACCTCGCCGGGGTCTCCGAGCGTTTCGTCCGCACCGTCGAGGCGGGCAAGGTCTCCGTGCAGTTCGACAAACTCCGCGCCCTGCTTGACACCCTAGGGCTGGAGTTCGTTGTCAGGGTCAAGCCGTGACCGTCGCCGACGTCTACAAGGACGGGGTGCTCGCCGCGACGCTCGACGCCGACGGCGTGGACACCACGTTTGCCTATGTGAACCGCTACTCAGGCGCTCCCGTCGCCCATTCGCTCCCCTTAGGTTCACGGTTCGTGCGCCCCGGGCGCACCTTGCCGCCCTTCTTCACCAACCTGTTACCCGAGGGGCGCCGCCTCGCTGCACTCCAGCGCGCGGTCAAGACCTCTGGAGACGACGAACTGACCCTGCTGCTCGCTACAGGTACCGACACCATCGGAGACGTCCAAGTGTTGCCGCAAGGCAGGCCACCAGTTCCCGCCCGCCCGCTGGTGGAGGTGGAGGAGCCGCTGGACTTCGCGGCGTTGCTCGCTGACTACGGCATCGATCCCGTCGGCATGCCAGGCGTTCAGGACAAGCTGTCCGCCGGGATGATCACACTCCCCGGTCACTCCGGATCAGGGGCATCGACGATCATCAAACTGTCGCCGCCCGACTACCCTTTCGCCGTCGAGAACGAGGCGTACTTCCTCCGCGTGGCCAGGCGCCTCGGCCTCTCCGTCGTGGAAGCGGCGATCATTACCGACACGAGGGGCAGATCGGGGCTTGTGGTGCACCGCTTCGACCGGGCGGATGGTCGCCGCGCGGTCGAGGACGCATGCCAGCTCCTCGGTCGCTATCCCAGCGACAAGTACCTCCTGTCCGCGGAAGAGGCAGCGACCGCGGTGGCGGACGCATGCGCGGCACGACCCGTCGCGATGCGCAACGTCTTCATCCAGCTCATCTTCGCCTGGCTCATCGGCAACGGCGATGTGCACGCCAAGAACGTGTCCGTGCTGCAGAACCCGGGCGGCGAGTGGCGAGTGGCACCCATGTACGACGTTCTGAGCACCCTCCCCTACGGTGACCACACGCTCGCGCTCAGCGTCGGCGGCCGCACCGACGGCCTCATCCGGCGGCACCTCGTGGACTTCGGGCGGGGGCTCGGCCTGCCGACCGGCGTGGTCGAGCGGGCATTGAACACCGCGCTGCGCGCCACCTCGTCCCTCGACGACGACCTTGCGGGCGGCGCGTTGCCGTTCAACTCCGCGGTCACCAGGGATGTCCGTCGTCAGTTGGCGCGGCGCCGACGCGATGCGATCGGGTGAGTTGGAATCGCGCTCTCCAGCAGTCGGCTGGTAGAGTCATCGACGGTTCTGCGGATGTAGCTCAATGGTAGAGCCCTAGTCTTCCAAACTAACTACGCGGGTTCGATTCCCGTCATCCGCTCGAGTCGTCGAAGCCCCTTGTCAGGCTCCACTGACAGGGGTTTCGACGGCCACCGGGGCGTAGCGTAGTGGCTAGCGCGCCTGCTTTGGGAGCAGGAGACCGCAGGTTCGAGTCCTGTCGCCCCGACTGTACACCCCCTAGTCAGCGGCGATTTCGACGGCCGAAGCTCGATTCGTGCCAGATACGTGCCAGATCACATGTCCTGATCAGGCGCCCGTGGCGCGTCTATGTCACATTTCGGGTGCCGACCTGGGCGCGCCCAAGTGCCCACCTGACAACCTCCGTGGGAGGGCACTGCCCGGCAGGTCGTATTGAGCGGAGGTTTGACGGCTTGGGGCTCCACCCGCCGGGGTGCTGATGACACTCTCGACCTGACCCGACGGCATGGAGCAACGAGCGCCTCGGCCCACGGCGCCAAGTTCAAATCCCGTCCCCGCTACCACAGGGAAACGCTCCTGACTAGGTGATACACCGGTCAGGAGTGTTTCTGGTTTCAGACGTCGTGCAACTAGCGTGCAATAGTGACAGCCCGGAACACTCGCGAGGTCCCGGAGAAGCCCCAAGGCTGCCCGCTTTCGTGTGGTGCATGGCCAGAGTGAAGAAGACCACGAGTAGCAACCTCATCCCGGCCCCCGACCCAAACGTCGGTGGTGTCGTAAACCCGATGGGGTTGATCCGTCCCGCCGATCTGGCCTTGATGCTCGGCGTGTCCCCTGGCACCCCGAAAACTGGCGCAGCGCAGGACGCGGCCCCGCGTACCTGTCGACTGCAAATGTCCGTGGTCGGGTCATGTACGACGTCACCCACGTGAAGAAGTGGCTTGAGAGCGGTTGTTTAGCCAGTCCAAGGCGCTGAAAAGGAACGCGACTTCGTCAGCGACGCCCTTGAGGGGAGCGGGCGGACCTGACCCTCATGTGGAACGGCCGGGTCGTCTACGTCGCACCCGAGGCCCCGCTGGCGGCGCTCATCGCACCCGGGGCCGGGCTGGCCGGCGTCGTGGGTCGAGCACCGCCTCGGTCTGGTGGGACGACTTCAGGGTGTGGTCGCTGTGAGCCTCGAAGCCTAGATCGACGGCAAGTGGACCGCGGTCCAGGTCCTCGGCATGGGGAGCGCGGACGGTCAGCTGCTGCCGCTCGTGCTCGCAGGCGGGAACGTGGTCACGGAGCCGCCCCGCCGGACGCGGACGGCGGCGCCCCCGAGGGCTGGGCCGACGTCTTCTCCAGCAACGACTACGGCCTCATCAGGGACCGGTATCGCGTCTACACCGGCCACGACCCCGCCCTCACCTACCAGACCCACGTGGGCACGCTCACCATCAGTCAGGCATGGCTGGCGGCGAACGAGGGCAATGGCCGGGTCCGGCGGATCGGCGGCCGCTGGATCGTGGAGCGCTACCAGATCACCGGCACCCTCCGCGTGACCGCTGACAACATCACCTTCGGCAACATCCACCAAGACTCGGCCGGTGTCGTCTACGGGTTCCAGAGCCGAGCCTCGACGGCAACGCACGCGGGATCATCCTCGAGCACTCGACGATCGGGGGGAACGGCGCAGTGACAACGGGGCCTCGCTCAACTTCCCGGCGGCGCGAGACCCGAACCAGATCACCCTCCGCTACTGCAACCTGTCCGGTCACCGGGCTGGGCTGTACGCCTTGGGCAGCGACGTAGTCTCGCAGCGGCCCCTCGACGGCGAGCTTCGCCGCCCGCGGGCGTTCGCGCCGCTTCACGGAGACTCGGTGCGCGGCATGGGGCAGGCAGCCGCTCTTGCTCACGGTGTTGCGCCTCAGCTCGCGGCTGATCGTCGAAGCGCCCGACCCATCGTCGCCGCGATCTTCCGGAGCGACACACCCGTCATCATCAAGTCCTTCAGCCGCTCTCGCTCGACGAGACTGAGGAAGCGGGCGTCGATGACCTGCTCGACGCGAGCAAGAGGGATGCGCTCGCCTTGCACCCATGCGGTTCTAGGTTCTTCACGTTCGCCAGAACCTCCTCGGGCCGGTAGAGCACCACTCTGCCGTCGGGGTAGATCCGGCCCTTCGAGAACACGCGGATGCCCTTGTCCCAGTCCAGCGCCTGATGCGACTCGACACCCAGTCGAGCCGCGGCATCACGCCGCGAGACGCCCTGTGAAGCTTGAGAAACTCCTGCCTCTTCGCGTCGGCATACGCTCCATATAGATCCCCGCCCTATGCGCCCAGACGTAGCAAGTGACCCTATTGAAGCCGAGCTCGCGTGCGACCGCCGACACGTTGCCGCTCACGGCGAGCCGCCTGAAGAACTCCGCCTTGTCCTCCGGGGTGTGCTTGCGCTGCGTGCTGCGCGGTCGACAACCCCGCCTGCTTCATCCAGGCGCAACCGCGGTCCGGTTGAACCCCGACGACCAAGCCGCCGCCCGCACCGACCCACCCCGATCGATCAACGCCAGGAACGCCAGCCTCTGCTCCTCCGTGTACTTCTCGCCGGCATCTCCGCTCCCCGCGGCTGGTGTTGCGACGACTGCTGGAATCCAAGCGGGTAAGGGGAAGCTCTACCTGTGTGCGATCAAGGACGTCTACTCCAACCGCATCGTCGGCTACTCGATTACCTCCAGGATGAAGTCCCGGCTGGCCGTCAACGCACTGGACAGTGCTGTTGCCCGCCGCGTGGTCGGATGCATCGACCACAGCGACCGAGGCTCGCAGTTCCGTTCCAGGAAATTTCTGCGAGCATTGTCCCGCCGCGACCTGCTGGGGTCGATGGGGAGGGTGGCTGCGGACGCGGCAGACTGGGGTAGGGCCGTCGGCGTGAACTCCTTCAGGTCGTAACCGACCATCACGCCGGTCTCCCACCACCAGCTCCAGACATCCGTCCCTCAGACCTCACCGATCCACGAGACCCATACAGCACTGCGTCAGCTCTTGGCGGAACTGCCCACTCTCGGGCCCCGTCCACACGTGCCTGAGTCAGAAGGCGTACTGCCTGAGCCCTTTCATGGGGCCAGCAGAAGCAGACACCGCATCGGCCTCGCCCTCCGGGTGATAGAGACAGAGGCGGGTCCGCCAGACCGGACCCGCCCCAGCGCCGTGGTCAGTCCGAGAACTTCACGATGTTGTTGAAGACCCAGCCGGCGACGGGACGGTAGTCCCACGCCCCCGTCGGTGTCTTCACCGCTGCCACGTAGTTGGTCCAGACGTAGCTGCGGCAACCGTTGCGCCCGCTGGTGGCTGTGTCACACTCTGTTCTCCATCGACGACCCTGCGTGGTCCACTCGCCGGTTCGGCCGAGCGGGTTGCCCGCCCATTGGGCCCGCTTCATGAACGGCAGGTAGGTGAGGTTGTTGAAGTGCCAGCCGGTCTCGGAGGCGAACGCCCCGCCGACCAGTCTGGTCTGGGTGGACCAGATGTCGGTGCGGCATCGCAGGGTCTGCGAGTATGGCTCGCACTCGGTGTACCACCACCTGCCACCGGACTGGTGGAAGCCGGGCGTCTCGTAGATGCCGCCCGGGGCCGAGTGGGGCCAGGACGGACGCGAGCTGGGCTGCTCCGAGGGGGTTGTGCTCGGCTGCTGCGACGGTTCCTCGGACGGTGCCTCGGTGGGCTCCGCCGACGGCTCCTCGGACGGCTCCTCGGACGGGTCGGGACCCGGCTCGTCGATCAGGGTGCTGGTGGGCGTCCCGGTGGACAGGGGCGCGATGGTGAGCTTGTCGATGTTCGGGGCCCACCCGTCGGTGTTCAGCAATCTCAGGGGGCTGTCGCCGGTTGTCAGACTCACCTGGATGGCGCGCTCGAAGAAGCTGTTCCACGAGTACGTGTAGCGGAAGTGGGCGCGCCCCACCTCCTGACCCGCCTCGTGCACCTGCAGCAGCCGGTCCACCACCTGCGGGTTGTAGTCGTGTTGGCCGGAGACCTCAGCGTTGGCGTAGTGGACGGAGATGTCGTAGTCGCCGGCCTCGTCGAAGCCGGCGGCGCGTTGGATCTCGAGGTAGTTGCCGGGGCCCTGTCCGATCATCTGCACCAGGCTGGAACCGGACGCGTTCACACGCCGCCGCTGGACACGGCAGTCGGGACGCGACGTCTCGACGTCGGTCTGGTCGGAATCCGCCGCGAAGGTTCGTACTACGAGTTCGACATGGCCCGGCTCCTGAAATGGCTCGAGATGTGCAACCGCGTTGGGGTGCGGGAGATTGAGATGGCGCACCTGTTCACACAGTGGGGCGGGCTGCACGCCCCGACGATCAACGACGTTTCAGGACGCGCACTGTTCGGCTGGCACACCGACTCCTTGGGTGACGAGTACCAGAGATTCCTCGCGGCCTACATCCCCGCGGTGCGGCACGTTCTGGACGACCACTGGGATGGCCCGGTGTTCTGGCACCTGACCGATGAACCCACCGCGGAACACGCGAAGCGCTACCGAGCCCTCAAGGAGTCCGTCGAGCCCCTGCTTGCTGGCTGCCTGGTCACAGACGCCCTGTCCGATCCGCAGCTGTGGTCCTCGGGGCTGGTGGACCCACCGATCGTGGCTACCGACCACGTCGCTGAGTTCCTGCACCGAGGGCTGGAGAATCCGTGGCTCTACTACTGCACTGTGCAGTCGGTCGACGTGGCAAATCGGTTCATCGGGATGCCCTCGTACCGAAACCGGGTGCTTGGTTGGCAATTGTTCAAGCACGAGGCCGTGGGCTTCCTCCACTGGGGTTTCAACTTCTGGAACACCCAGCTCTCCAGGCGCCCCCTCAATCCATTCACCGATCCCACCGCAGGCGGGGGATTCCAAGCTGGTGACGCGTCGATCGTCTACCCGGGTGAAGGGGGTCTGCCCTGGGAATCCATCCGGTTTCGTGTGTTCAGGGAAGCGATGGATGATCTTCGCCTCTTCACCGCGCTGGCTGACTTGAAGATAACTCTGGGTGAGCGTGTCAGGCGGCTCCGGTGGGTTGGAGGGTGACGTGGTAGCCGAGGTTGTTGAGCTGTCGGAGGGCGTGGTTCCTGGCGCGGTCGGGGTTGCGTCGGGTGTAGTAATCGGGGCCGGGGTCGAGGTAGTAGGTGCCGTTGGTCAGCATCGCCCAGACCACGTTGAGGAGGGTGTGTTCGATCGCGACGATGGCCTTGGAACGGCCTCGGCTTCTGGCTAGGCGCTGGTATTTGACGTGGAGGAACGTGCCGGAGTGGCTGGCGATCGACATTGCCGAAGCACCGAGGGCGCCTTTGAGCCATCGGTCACCGGGTCGGGCCTTGGCGGGCTTGGCGCGGCCGGCGGACTCACGGTGTCCGGGACAGACCCCGGCCCAGGAGGCCAACCGTCCCGGGGTGGGGAACACGGTCATGTCGGCGCCGGTCTCGGCGATGATGACATCGGCTGTTGTGACACCGATCCCGGGGATTGAGCAGATCAGCTCCCGGGTCGCGCGAAACGGGATCATCGCGTCCTCGATCCGGCGGGTCAGGGCCGCGATGGCCGCGTCGTGGTGGTCGATCATGGTGCAGTGCAACTCGACGAGGAAGGCGTGGTGCTCGGTGAAGCGGCCTGGCAGGAGGGCCTTGGTCAGGGCTGGGATCTTCTCCCGTAGGCCACGCACTGACAGGTCCGCGAGCACGGCCGGGTCACGTTGCCCGTCGACCATCGCGGCCAGGATCCGTCGGCTGGAGACACCGGTGATATCGGAGGCCACAGCCGCGAGCTTGATCCCGGCATCCTCCAGTACCTTCTCCAACCGTTGCGCTTCGCGGGCCCGGTCGCGGGCGAGGACGGTGCGGGTGCGGGTCAGATCGCGCAGGACACGGATCGGTGGCGGGGGCACGAACGAGGCCCGAAGCAGGCCGTGGGCGGCCAGTTGTGCCAGCCAGGCGGCATCAGAGACATCGGTCTTGCGGCCGGGCAGGTTCTTCGCGTCGCGGGCGTTGACCAGCATCACCTCGAACGGCGCATCCTCCAACAGGTAGTAGAACGGCTTCCAGTAGACGCCGGTGGCTTCCATCACCACACAGGTCACCCCGGCGGCGATCAGATGATCGCGCAAGGCGAGGATCCCGCCGGTCATCGACGGCCACGTGGTGACCGTCTCGATGGCACGGACCTTGCCCTCGGGCACGATCCGTACACACACTTTCGCGTCGCGTTTCGACAGGTCCAGCCCGGCGCAGCGCGGGTGCAGCACTTCCATCTTCCCCACTCCTTTCCGGTCAACGGGGGGATGGACAGTGGGTGGGATTCAAGTAGACGAAGGAGTCTGACTTGCGTGCTCGCAGCAACAATCCACGGGTCCCGTGGCAGTCCCACACCCCAGACTGAGGTTCTGGCTCACAGGCACGAACCAGCGACGAGGTCGACCACCATCCACACCCACTACTCTCCCCTCCCCAGGCCCTCGTGACCAGACCGGATTCTTCCCACCCCACGAGGGCCGCACCGCGGCCCCGGCCACTGAGGAGCAGGGTCGAGGAGCCGTTGCCGCTCTGGTGGGGCTCGACTCGGTGTCCCTGACCGAATACCCCCGGGACCCGGGTCATTACCTGCGGGGCCATGCTGCTGCTTTGCAGGAACTGGCGAGGTTGACCGGGTCCGACGAACGCTGAGATCGCCTGTAAGCGTCGGACTCGACCGTTGGCCAGATAGTTCCCCAGAGCTCGTCCGAGTCCGCTCCCAGTATGCGGAGTTGAAGGATCCGCAGCGATCCGCGCGTCGGCCCAGCTGATCGGCTCGTCTGGGCTGCGACGTCGTGCCCCCCCCCCCCCCGCGGGAGGTGCGCGGCATCATTCAGCCACCGAAGAGTCAGCTGCTACCCAAGAACCACATGTGAGTCTCTCTGGACATTCGCATTTGGCACGAGCCCAAACTAGGCTGATCGGCATCAGGGTCGTTCCACCCAGCGAACCCGAAGGAGATCGAACCAATCATGACCACAGAGCCCACCGGCGTCGGCACGGTTGCCGAAGACGCAGCGCCCTCCCCTGCAACACTCAGGGTCGGCGTGGTGGGTGTGGGCGCCCGCTCCACCATCCTCGCCCACGCTGAACTGCCGCACAACGATGCGCAGGTGGTCGCGGCATGTGACCCGCGTCCCGAGACCGAGGCCCGCCTGCGCGACTGGACTCGTATCGACCCTGCGGGCGTTGTGATCACCGACAACCTCGACGCCTTCATCGCCGTCGGCTTGGATGCGGCCGTGGTGACCTCCCCAGATGACACCCACGCCGAGATCACGTGCCGACTTCTCGACGCAGGGATCCCCGTGTATCTGGAAAAGCCGATGGCCATTGAACTCGACGGCGCCACGCGCATCTTACAGACGGCCTACGACACGGGCACCCGTCTCTACGTCGGCCACAACATGAGGCACATGAGCGTCGTGCGCACCATGCGTGACATCATCCGACGTGGGGAGATCGGCGCGGTCAAGGCCATCTGGTGCCGGCACTTCGTGGGCGAAGGCGGCGACTACTACTTCAAGGACTGGCATGCGGACCGTCGCTATAGCAACGGGCTGCTGCTGCAGAAGGCAGCGCACGACATCGACGTGATGAACTGGCTGGCGGATTCGCACGCCACCCGCGTCGTGGGGATGGGTGGGTTGACCGTCTACGGCGACATCACGGATCGACAGGACCGCAGCGGCAAGCTGATGTGGGAATGGTACAACGTGGACAACTGGCCGCCGCTGACGCAGAAGGGGCTCAACCCCGTGGTCGACGTCGAGGACCTCTCCATGTTCTCCGCCAAGATGGCCTCCGGCGCGTACGTGTCGTATCAGCAGTGCCACTACACACCGGATTACTGGCGCAACTACACCGTCATTGGCACCGAGGGCCGCATCGAGAACTTCGGCGACGGGGAAGGTGGCCACATCACCTTGTGGAACCGCCGCTCGCAATACAACCCGGACGGTGACGCCCGCTATCCCATCAGCGGCGATGCCCACGGCCACCACGACGCCGACATGCTCACAATGACCGAGTTCCTTGAGTTCGTCCGCACAGGACGACCCACTGACACGTCCCCCCTGGGTGCTTGGTACGCCGCGGCCACCGCCATCCAGGCGACCGAGTCCATCCGAGACGGCTCCACGCCCCGGGATCTCCCGCAGCTTCCGGAGGATCTGGTGGCGTACTTCCTCAATCATCAAGTGCGAGGCGAGCATGACCCGAAGTAGTGCAAGCTGGGGCGCTCGAGACGGCGATGTGCACGGTGTGCGGAGGTGCCGCAGCTACGCTCACCGGACCTGCCCCCAGCACAGGGCCCCATGGCGTTCGGTTACCTCGACCCGCGGATGGACACCACTTGCCCCTTCCTCCCCAAGGTATTCGGCTAGCCTTCGAAGTCACCCGCGCCCGCCGCGGACACCGTGAGCTGGGAGTTTCCAGATGCAGTGCCCGAGGTCGACTTCGACGGTGTCATCGGGGTTGAAGCGGCGGTCTGGTGCGAGACCATCCAGGATGAGGCGGACCTGAACATGATGCGGCTACTCCGACTCCGGTTTCGCGGAGCAAGGCTGGCCGCCGCGCAGCAGCGCGGCGTGGGAGGATTACTCCGCACGTCTGGGGCCCAGGGTCCGCTGTAGCGCGCCGCCAGCTGGCGCTACTTCGAATCCTGACTGGTCGGCTGGCGCTGAGATCTGGGCCATATTCCGACTGGGCATCATCGGCCACGGAGTGTGGCCCTAATGCCTCTGTCCAAGGCGCCCAGCGAGTTCCCGAGCATGTGGGGTGGCACCGCCACCAGCGAGGCTCATCGCCGCCTTGACACTGCCCCCCGGGGTTGTAAGGTCACACGTAAGCCAGCGGCGTTTGCGCCGCCCCCACAAGCCGCAGGAGCATCGGTGCCTCACGCCACAGCGACGAACCACGACGCAGCCCTGACCCGACCACTACTGGTCCCGCAACCACGCAGTGTCGAGTTCGGTGAGGGCGCTCTCGTTCTCCCGGCTCGGCTGACGGTCTCGGGCCCCGGCGACTGGGTTGAGACCGCAGCCGATCTGCTGGCCGGCGGGACTGGGTTGTGGCTGGTGCCGGCTGAGGAGGGGGCGCTGCTCAGGCTCAGCGAGGCCGAGGGTGTGCCGTCGAGCTACACGCTGGTTTGCGGCAGTGACGGCCTCACCGTAGACGCCGCGGACCGGGACGGCCTCGTCGCGGCACTTGGGACCCTGCGGCAACTGATGCCGGACTGGGCCCACGGTCTCGCCCCCCTGCCTGGTGGGGAATTGGCGGTGCCGCACGTGCGGATCGTGGATGATCCCAAGTTCGGTTGGCGGGGGATGCATCTGGACGTGGCCCGGCACTTCATGCCGCTGCCCTTTCTGTACCGGTTCGTTGACCTGCTCGCGATGCACAAGCTCAACCGCTTCCACCTCCACCTGAACGAAGACCAAGGGTGGCGGTTCGAGGTCCGCAAGTACCCGAGGTTGACCACGGTGGGTGCCACCCGGGCCGAGACGGTGTTCGTCCCCGGCAGCCCCGGTGACGGCACCCCGCACGGTGGCTTCTACACCCAGGACCAGCTACGGGCGCTGAACGCGTACGCGAAGCGGCGCGGGGTTACGATCGTTCCGGAGATCGACGTGCCGGGCCACACCAGGGCATTGCTGGCGGCATACCCGGAGTTCGGTGAGGGCGCCGAGGGCGCCGAGGTGCCGACAGGGCCCGGGGTGTTCGAGGAGGTGCTGCACCTCAGCGACGAGACGATGGCGATGGTGGAGGACGTCTTCACCGAGTTGCTGGACGTCTTCGACTCGCCCTGGATCCACATCGGTGGCGACGAGTGCCCCACGGCGCAGTGGGAGCGCAGCGACGACGCTGCCCGCCTGGTGCGGGAACGTGGTCTTGCCGGGGTGGAGGGGCTGCAGCCCTGGTTCACCGAGCACCTGCGCGACTGGCTGGCGCAGCGTGGCCGCACTACTGTTGGCTGGGATGAGATCGTCGACCACGGCGACATGCCGGAAGCGGTCGTCATGTCTTGGCACGGTCGGGAACCCGGCCGACGGGCGCTGGCGGCCGGACACCAGGTGGTGATGGCGTCGAACGTCCCCTACTACTTCGACTACTACCAGTCCGACTCACCCGACGAACCGTTCGCCCAGCCGGCCCCGTCCAGCTGGCAGGACGTGGCCTCCTTCGACCCCGTGGCCGGGGTGGCCGATGAGCACCTGCCGAACCTGCTCGGGATCCAGGGCCAGGTGTGGACGGAGTTCATGACCACGCCCGCCGAGGTGGAGTACATGGCCTTCCCCCGGACCTGCGTCCTTGCAGAGGTGGCTTGGAGCGGACCTGTGGAGGCATCGGAACTAGAACCCCGACTGCGCGCGCACCTGCGACGGCTGGAGGCCGCTGGCGTCAACCACCGCCCGCTCGAGGGTCCACACCCCTGGCAGCGCGGTGGCGAGGGCAGACGGCGGCGGCCAGACGGTCACGGGCCGGCGCTCACTGCCGCCCAAATCGCCGATCTGGCGAATTACTAGGGGAGCGACCGTCACGAAAGCGGTGCTGCTGGGTTCGGCAAGACGGCTGTTCGGTGAGCTGCCGGCACCCGGGGCGCCGCGGCTCACCAGAGCCAGCACAGCAAGGCCGCCGAGGGTCGGTCCGCTGCTCGGCGCCGTTCCCCCGATGGTACGGTCACGGTTCCCGCAACGCGGCTGGCAGACCCGTCTGGCTGCCGGTCCACTCAAGGTGATGAGATCCCCTCAGGGTTGATGAGAAGAGAGTCATGGCAATGTCAGAGATCATTTCGTTGAGTCCAGGGTCCGGGCGTCGGGTTCCTCCGCGCGCGAGGGTCGCCACCACCGCGCCCCAGCTTGACCTGAGCGGAACGTGGCGGTTCCGCTTCTCCCCGCGGCCACCGGCGCCGGGAGAAGCTGTGGCGGCGGTCGAGTTTGATGACTCCGCCTGGGATGACATCGAGGTGCCGGCCCACTGGGTGTTGCAGGACCGCCCCGAATGGGGCCAACCCATCTACACCAACGTGTCGTATCCCTTCCCGATGGATGCGCCCCACGTCCCGGACGACAACCCCACCGGCGACTACCGCGTCACCTTCGAGCTCTCCGACGAGATGCTGGACCATCAGTTGTACCTGCGGTTCGATGGTGTCGAGTCCGTCGCGATCGCCTCCCTGAACGGGACCCGTGTGGGTGTGGTCAGGGGAAGTCGGCTGGCGCAGGAGCTGGACATCACAAGCGAGGCGCGGCCCGGCAGGAACGTGCTGCACGTGCGGGTGCATCAGTGGTCCGCCGCCACTTACCTGGAGAACCAGGACCAGTGGTGGCTCCCCGGTATCTTCCGGGCGGTCACCCTCATCTCCCGCCCTGAGCACGGGATCGAGGATGTGTGGCTGAGGGCAGACTATGACACCGTGGATGGGCGGGGTCGCCTCCTGCCTGAAGTCCGAGCCACCGAGTCTGCCTTCCCCATCACGGTCCGGTTGGAAGAGCTGGGGGTGGAGCAGACTTTCGCCAGTTCCCGGGAAGTGGGGCCCATCGACGTCGGGCCGGTGGAGCCGTGGAGCGCCGACGTGCCTCGTCTGTACCGGGCAGAGGTCACGAACGCCGTCGAAACACTTGACCTCAGGGTCGGGTTCCGCCGCGTGGAGATCGTCGGCCACGAGTGGCGGGTGAACGGCCGCAAGCTCCGACTCCGGGGGGTGAACAAGCACGAGTATGACCCGGATCACGGGCGCGTGTTCGACCGCGAGCAGACCCGCGAAGCGATGCTCTTGATGAAGCGATCCAACATCAATGCCATCCGCACCTCCCACTACCCCCCTCACCCCGAGTTCTTCGACCTTGCCGACGAGCTGGGATTCTGGGTCATCAACGAAGGCGATCTCGAGACCCATGGTTTCGTCTACGACAACTGGGTGGGCAACCCCTCGGACGATCCACTGTGGCGAGACTCCTATCTCGACAGGGTCGAGCGTCAGTTCGAGCGGGACAAGAACCATCCCTGCATAGTGAGCTGGTCGCTCGGCAACGAGTCGGGCAGCGGAGAAAACCTTGCTGCGATGGCTGCTTGGCTGAAAGCACGCGATCCCGAACGGCCGGTGCATTACGAGTCAGACTACGAAGGCCGCTACAGCGACATCGTCTCGCGCATGTACTCAACGCTCGAACAACTGCGGGCGATGTCCGCTGGCTTGGGCCGAAATGATATTGCTACTCCAGGCCGCACGGCAAAGCTGGCGGAGCGTCCCATGATTCTGTGTGAGTACCTCCACGCCATGGGCAACGGCGCGGGCGCTGTCGCCGATTATGAGGAGCTGTTCGACACGCTCCCGCAATGGCACGGCGGTTTCGTGTGGGAGTGGCGCGATCACGGATTGCGGACCTCCACCCAAGATGGTCAGGAGTTCTACGGCTACGGAGGCGACTTCGGCGAGGAACTCCACGACGGATCGTTCGTCTGCGATGGAATGGTGCTCTCGGACTTCACTCCCACACCCATGCTGACCGAGTACGCGGCCGTGGTGACTCCCATCAAGCTCCGCCTGAAGGACGGGCGGCTGGAGGTGGACAACAGACGACACGCCGGGGACACGGCAGACCTTCGGTTCCGCTGGCGGGATGAGCTCGACGGCAGGGAGGTCGCCTCCGGGAAGCTGGACGTGCCGCCGGTCCCTGCCGGGGAACAACGCACCGTCCCCCTCCCTGGGTTCACCCGTCCGGACCAAGGTGAACTGTGGCGCACCTTCGAATGTGTTTCGGCTCGGGACGAGCCGTGGGCGGTCGCCGGTCACGTCGTCAGCAGCACGCAGCAATTGCTGCAGGACAACCCCACTCCCGTCGGGCGCGCCGCCGTGGGCGAGACACCCGATCTGGTCGAGGGTGCATGGGTGTTGGGCGACGCGCGTTTCGACGCGGTCTCGGGCGACCTGATCCAGTTGGGATCGGTTCAGATGGCGGGACCGCATCTGGAACTGTTCCGCGCACCAACCGAGAATGACTCGTTGTCCGCCTTCCCCTCCTACGTCGACGCAGAGCCCTCCACCCACCCGAACGGCGGCAAGCCCGCACCGTCATGGGATGAGCAATGGCGCCAAGTCGGCCTGGACAGGCTCCACCGTCGCGTCATCTCGGTTACCGCCGGCCCAGGGCTGCTCACGGTGCGCCATCGCTACGCCCCTGCCGCCATCAGTCAGGCTGTTACCGTCGAACTGACGTGGAGTCTGGGCGAGGAGGGCCTCCGCATGAGCGCCACCGCCGTCCCCTCCGAGAATTGGCCAGGCACTTGGGCGCGTATCGGACTGCGGTTCGACCTGCCAGCGGGACTCACGCAGGCGGCCTGGTTCGGCACGGGACCCTCCGACAACTACGCCGACTCCGCTATCGCAGCCCGCGTCGGCCGCTACGAGTCAGCGATCGAGGACCTCATCACCCAGTATGCGGTTCCGCAGGAGAGCGGTCACCGGGGTGGGATGCGCGAGTTGCGCCTGCCGGAGCTGGGACTCGAAATGCGCGCGTTCAAGGCCGGTGGGGAGCGGCCAGGCTTCACGCTCCGGGCTCACTCGGTCCCTGAGGTTGCTGAGGCCCGCCACCCCCACGAGTTGCCGCCGTCCAAGGCCACTTATCTGTGGCTGGACGTGCAGCAGCAGGGCCTCGGGTCGCGCTCCTGCGGCCCAGACGTACGCCCCGAGTACATGCTTCGGCCCAGGATGGCGCAATGGGCACTCGAGTTCAGCACTGGAGAGCCCCGCCCGAGCCTTTGAGAACCCAACCCGTGAAGGACGCCCCGATGCGCGAAGCACACCCAGAGCAGCAAATCATCCCAGGACAGCCGGCCCTGTGTCGAAGGGCGCTGTGGTACCGGCTGCCAGCGCAGGACTGGGAGACGCAGGCGCTGCCGATCGGCAACGGCCGACTCGGAGCGATGCTGTTCGGCGGTCCCTTCGTCGATCGCATCCAGTTCAACGAGCAGAGCCTCTGGGGTGGCCTGAACGGCTACGACAACGCGCTGGCCGGTCAGCCCGAAAGCGGCTACGACCTCAGCGTCACCGGCTTCGGTTCGTATCTCAACTTCGGGGACGTCGTGGTCTCGTTCGGCGAGGAGCCCATTCTGGGGTCATCGGAGCCCGAGCGCCTCTACCTCCACTCCCCCAGCGGGCACTCCGCGGGCATAGAGTTCACCGCCGACGGCGACCGCGAGACTGATTGGGAAGCCACCGGGAACGGTGAGCCGGTGGTGTGGCAGGCCGATCTGGTGAGACCGGGCGCCGTCACCGCATACGGTGTGGTCTCCTCGCTTCGCCCCGGCGGCGATCCCATGGGGTGGAGCCTTGAAGCGACTGTGGACGGCCTCAGCTGGGACACGCTTGACACCCAATCCGGGACTAGCTTCGCCGGGCGCGGGGATTCCCACACCTTCCCCGTGGACGCGGGCCGCGCGTACTCGTCCTACCGGATGAGTTTCACCCCTGGCCAAGCGATTTCGCTCGCGGGGGTGTTCCTTATTGCTGACGGCATGGACAGCCGCACCCTCACCCCGGTGGTGGATTATCGCCGGGTCCTGGACCTGGAGCGGGGGGTGCACACCACGAGCTTTTCTGGCGTGACGGGCCCGGTGACCCGGGAGGCTTTCGCCAGCCGGGACGCCGACGTCGTCGTCGTGCACTACACCGGTGAACGACTCTCCGGCACCGTCGCCCTCACCTCGGCTCAGGAGGGCGTTGACGTCGAGGTCGACGAGTCCGAGGCTGCGCTACGGTTCGCGTCGGTGCTGGCCAATGACCTGCGGTTCGGGGCCGAGCTGCGTGTCCTGCCGGTCGGTGGTTCTCTGGCGCGGGATGGCAGCTCCTTGCGGTTCGAGGGCTGCAGCCAGGTGACGCTGGTGCTGGACGCTCGCACTGACTACAAGCTGGACGCTTCCGCCGATTGGCGGACCGGCGCTGCCCCGGACCCGGCTGTGGCCGTCGCGGCGGCCGAGTCGCTCGGTCACGAGCGGCTGCGGTCTGACCATGTGGACCGGGTGAAGTCGCTGATGGACGGGGTGGCGGTGGACTGGGGTGCCACTGATCCCGCAGTCCTGGCGATGCCCGTCGATGCGCGGCTCCGGCGCTACGCCGACGGGGCGGAGGATCCGTCGCTCGAGCAGCTGCTGTTCGACTACGGCCGATATCTCACGTTCTCCGCATCCCGCGCCGATGGCCTCCCCGCGAACCTGCAGGGGCTCTGGAACGACAGCAATGAGCCCATCTGGGGGGCTGACTACCACACCAACATCAACATCCAGATGAACTACTGGGCTGCGGAGACCACCGACCTGCCGGAGAGTCACCGCTCGTTGGTGGAGTTCGTCAAGGAAGTGGCCGTGCCGTCGCGAGTGGCCACCCGCAACGCCTTTGGCGAGGACGTCCGCGGCTGGACCACTCGCACCAGCCAGTCGATCTTCGGCGGCAACTCATGGGAATGGAATACGGTCGCCAGCGCTTGGTACGCCCAGCACCTCTACGAGCACTGGGCCTTCAACCAGGACGCCGACCTCCTGCGCGGGACCATCTACCCGTTGGTCAAGGAGATCTGCGAGTTCTGGGAGGATCGCCTCGTCGAGCATGAGGACGGTCTGCTCTACTCCCCCGACGGCTGGTCCCCCGAGCAAGGGCCCCGCGAGGACGGCGTAATGTACGACCAGCAGATCGTCTGGGACCTGTTCCAGAACTATCTCGACTGCGCCCAGGCCCTCGACGTCGACCACCACTACCAGGACATCGTCGCCGGTCTGCAACAGCGCCTCGCGCCGAACAAGATCGGGAGCTGGGGCCAACTGCAGGAATGGCAGGACGACCGCGACGATCCCCACAACTTCCACCGCCACACCTCCCACCTGTTCGCCGTCTACCCCGGCCGGCAGATCACTCGCGCAGACCGTGAATTCGCCACCGCCGCGCTGGTATCCCTCAAGGCCCGGTCCGGCGAGATAGACGGAGAGCCGTTCACCGCAGCCACCGTCACCGGAGACAGCCGCCGCTCCTGGACCTGGCCTTGGCGCGCCGCCCTGTTCGCCAGGCTCGGCGACGCCGAACGCGCCCGCACCATGCTGCGAGGGTTGTTGACCTTCAACACCCTCGACAACCTGTTCACCAACCACCCACCCTTCCAGCTGGACGGGAACTACGGCATCACCGGGGCGATCAGTGAAATGCTGCTCCAGAGCCACGACGGGACCATCGATCTCCTACCAGCCCTGCCCCAGGCCTGGGCCACCGGCTCCTTCACCGGCCTGCGCGCCCGAGGCGGCTACCAGGTCAACTGCCGCTGGCGCGACGGCAAGGTGGTGGACTTCGACGTCGTCGCGGACCGCGGCGCAAGCGACACCCCGGTGGACGTGAGTGTCAACGGCATGGTGACGTCGCACCAGCCGAGCGTCCGGGAGATGGCCGTGGCCCCGGCAGAACAGTCACGCCCTCGGAAACGGATACCCAAGTGAACCGTCCCTTGGATGAGGCGAGCCACCCAGATGAGACACTCATCGACGTCTCGGATTTCTCGCTGGATCAGGGAGACCTCACGCCAGCCCTCGCACGAGCGCTCGAACACGCCCGCTCCGTTCCCGGCCCCAAGCGCGTGGTCGTCCCGCCGGGCGTCTACCACGTCCACCCGGACCATGCCCCGGTGCGGGAGCTCTACGTGTCCAACACTGTCGGCAGCCGCGAAGATCACCGCGAGAAGCGGATCGCCATCCTCCTGGAGGACTTGTGCGACGTGACCATCGACGGCGAAGGCGCCACCTTGGTGATGCACGGGCAGCAGACACTGTTCGCTATGATCCGCACCCGCCGCGCCTCCATCCGGGGCTTCGCAGTGGACTGGGTCACGCCCCGCGCGATCGACCTGACAGTGATCCACTCAGGCGCAGACCACCACGACCTGCTCGTGCCCGCGGGGTACCGCTACCAGATCTGCGGCACGGAGGTCACCTGGCTGTCCGAGGACAGCTCCTCGGGTCAGCCCCACTGGGTCTACCACCGCCCAGAACCCCTGGACGTACCGCTGCCCGACCTCGGCTACGACTTCATGCAGATCACCGACCTGCAAACGGGGAGGGCCCACGGCGGCACCACGCTGGACTTGCCCAACCCGCTGCGCAGCGGTCTGGTCTCGGTGCGCGAGATCGCGCCCGGTGTGCTGCGCCACACCTACGGCGAGGGCGGCTCCCCGAGCGCGTTGGGTACGGTCTTCCAGCTCCGTCGCACCATGCGCGACACGCCCGGCGCTCTCCTCTGGGAGGCGAAGGACTCGGTCATCGCCGACATGGACATCGGCTACCTCCACGGATTTGGGATGATCGCACAGATGACAGACTCCGTCACCGTGCGGGGGGTGCGTTTCCGCGCGCCCGCGGGGTCCAGGCGTACGACTGTCGGGTTCGCGGACCTGGTGCAGATCTCCGGAGACAAGGGCACCGTCGTGATAGAGGACAACGACTTCGGGTTCTCTCACGACGACGCCATCAACATCCACAACACCTACGTCCAGCTGGTGGCGGTCGACGGTCCCGTCGCTACGTTCAGATTCATGCACCACGAAACCAGCGGGTTCCCACTGTTCCACCCCGGCGACACAGTGGCGCTCGTGGACCGCGACACGATGCTGGACCTGCCCTGGGCTGGCACCGTCATTGACGTGCACGGCCCCTCAGGGCGGGACCATTCCGTTGATCTGGAGAACGTCAGCCTGACCTTTGACGAGCCACTTCCCGACGCGGCCATTCCCGGCCGCGTCGTCGCGGAGAACCTCACCTACAACCCGGCGGTGGCGGTGCGTCGCAACCGCTTCCAATCCATCGCCACCCGGGGCATCCTCGTCACCACCCGAGGCTCCGTGGTCATCGAGGACAACCGGTTCGAGCACGTCGAGATGGCCTCCATCTACGTCTCCGCAGACGCCTCCCAGTGGTACGAGTCCAGTGTGGTGCGGGACCTGGTGATCCGGAACAACGTCTTCGTCAGGCCCGCCACCTCGACCAGGGCCAAGGCCGAGATCCTCGTGGAGCCCACGGCGGCCGGCGAGGACCCGTCCAAGGCGGCGCACTCGGGCATCGTGATTCGGGACAACGTCTTCCTGTCGGCCGACATCCCCGTCCTGGACGCCAGATCCGTCTCGGGGATCAGTTTCACCGGCAACACGATCGTCCGCTACGGGGCTGATCCGCTGGGGGAGCCCACCCCCTCCGGCCCGCTCGCGATCGTTCGCGGTTGCACAGCAGTGCAGTTCCGCGGTAACGCCACTGGTCAGGGCGTGAACCAGGAGGTGACCTGCCATGCCATGGCGGCCGATGACCTGATCGTCGAGGGCTTCGTCCGGCTGGAGCCCCCGCAGGCCCCCCTCGCAGCGCTGGAGTCGGTCGAAACGGAAGGTCTGTCGGTGCCACCGCTTCCCTGGCCCGCGGACAGCGTCGTCGTCCGGGTGCCCGACGACCTGGCCCGGATCCGCATCAGGTTCAAGCCCGTCGACGGCCACCCGGTGCGGTTGGCAGTCCACGGCATCCCCGTCGAGCCCGACGCCGACGGCTGGCTGGCCGTGACCCTGGAGTCCGGGGCGACGGTGGTGGAGTGTGAGGTCGAGGCTCCCGTTGGCGTCTCGAAGCGGCTTTACCGCTGTGTGTTGCTCCGTGCTTCCTGACCCCGCCCGGTCTCAGGTGCTCCAGTGCAGACGCGGGGTCTGCGGTCCCTGGCATGGCTCGTCTGCGTACTTGTCCTGCAGCCGGCCCAACTCCGCCTCCAGCTCCAGCCTCACGGCGGCGTAGTCCGGGTCATCGACGACGTTGTGCAGTTCGGCGGGATCCCTGCGGAGGTCGAACAGTTCGTACTCGGTCGGCAGGACCCGCTCGGACGACCCGGGCGTCCCCAGTCCGTCGTTGTAGTAGACGATGTACTTGAAGTCCTCGCTGCGGACGCCGTAGTGCGCTGGGGCGTGGTGCTCCGGGTCATCGTGCTCCCAGTAGCGGTAGTAGACAGCTGATGGCCAGTCGGGCACGTCCGTTCCCCGAAGGAGGACACGGAAGCTCCGGCCCTGCTGGTGGGGCAGCGCAACGTCGGGGTCCAGCCCACACATGTCCAGGAACGTGGCCGCGAAGTCCACGTTGATGATCATCTCCTGGCACCGGGTTCCGGCGGTGATCTCCGCGGGCCACCTGATGACCAGCGGCATGCCAAGGGACTGCTCGTACATCAGGCGCTTGTCGAACCAGCCGTGGTCTCCGAGGAAGAAGCCTTGGTCCGAGGTGTAGACCACGATGGTGTTCTCGGCCAAGCCTTCAGCATCGAGCCAGTCGAGAAGTCGGCCGACCCCGTCGTCGACGGCCTGGACGGTCTGCAGGTAATCACGCATGTAGCGCTGGTACTTCCACGCTGCCCGCTCCCGTGTGTTCTCGGCTCCCAACAACTCCGCCGGAACGGTCTCCTTGATGTCGGCATCGGTCAGGTCGTCGGCGATCGTCATCCGAACCGCTTGCACAACGCTTGCACGACCGCTGTGGTCGTCCCACATGGTCAGAGGCTCGGGGATCGAGCCGGCGGGGTAGAGGTCCCGGTGTCGCTCATGCGGCACCCAGGGGCGGTGGTGGCATAGCCCTCGACAACACCCTCGCCGTCCGGACCGTACATGACGGGGTCCACGTAGGCCCCCTGACCAGGAAAGATGCGCCAGTCATCGAACCCCCGAGGTCTGGCCTGCGGCGAGACGCCCAGGTGCCACTTCCCGAAGATCGCGGTCTGGTACCCCGCAGCCCGCAGCACCTGGGAGTACGGCGGCACCCGGTAGTCCAGCTCCGAGTAGATGGAGCAGGCGCCGTTGACGTGGCTGTAGGTGCCGGTGAGGATGGTCGCTCTCGACGGCGTGCAGATTGAGTTGGTTGCAGACAGCCTGTCGAGACGCGCACCCTCCTGGGCAATCCGATCGATGTTGGGTGTCTGGTTCACCGCGCTGCCGTAGGCGCTGATCGCGTGGGCCGCATGGTCGTCGGACATCACGAACAGCAGGTTGGGCCTGGCGGTGGCGGTGGACACGGTGACTCCTTGTGACGCGGTCGGCGTTGGAAGTGTTAGCACCCACAGACGCCCGCGTGGCGCCTGTGGGTGCAGGGTGAGTGCGTGCCGGATCAGCCGTTGGTGGCGTCGTCCGCGGCCTTGAGGATCTCGAGATAGCGGTCGAGACCTGCACCCTTCAGCGAGTTCACGTAGTTCTCCCAGTCCTTGTCGTTGGCCGGGTCTGCGTTGCCGAGGGCGAGGTTGGCCCGACCCTGCGTGAACGCGTTGTCGAGGTTCACCTTCAACTCGCCCACCTGGGCGGCCTGCTCGACAGTGAAGAAAGGCTCCAGGAAGTACTCCTCCTCCGGTGCGGCGAAGGGCTCGTACATCTTGCCGGCACGGTAGAGGGCGGGCTCGATCGAGGTCGCCTCGTCGACCAACTCCCCATGGCGGACGTCCATCACCAAGTTGTAGGGACCCATCTCCCACCAGACGTCGTTCTCGTCGCTTGGGGTTGCGGTCTTCTTGTAGACAGCCTGGCGGTCGTCAATGCCCGTGTCGCCCTCGGCCGCCCATACCCAGTGTTCGTCGAGTGTGCCCAGCCGCATGGCGAGCGTCGAGACTAGGCCCGTCTGGTAGTCGGCCCAGCGGATGAGTTCCTCTGGGTTGCGCGTCTTGCTGGTCAGGACGAGACCGACGTTGTGACCGGGATTGTACCTCCAGGCGACGTAGGCGTTGCCATCAGGTCCGGTGAAGGGCTTCAGCGGCTCGAACTCGCGGAACCTGGCGTTGGGGTCGCTGAAGTTGACCTCGGCGAACTCGCCTTGGGACTGACCGGGCAGGACGGCCACCCGGGTGCCCGCCGGGTCCATCGCCAGCCGCGTGAACTGTTCCTTGGTCTGGCTGAAGCCGTTGCGATCCAGCAAACCCTCCTTGACCAGCCGGTTCGTGGTGATCATCGCCTCGCGCCACGCCTCCTCGATCGGGGTGTATGAGATCTGGCCGTCCTTGCGCCGCAGCCGATCCTCGCCGACGTTGAGGTAGGCCGCCTCGATGAGCGACATCGGGGGGAAATCGATGTAACCGCTCATGGGGATCATGCCCATGGTCTTGAACTCCCTGAGCAACGCCTCGAAATCCTCAAGAGTGGAGACGCTCTCCCCCGTGACACCGACGGCCTCGGCCGAGGGGGTGTGGATCCAGGTGCGCTGCCCGCTCGAAGCGCAGTGGAAGCACTGGTTGATCGATGGGAACGCATACATCTTCCCGTCGGGGGCGGTCATGACCTTGCGCAATTCCGGGAACTGACTGAAGAGGTTCACCAACTCTGGGGCATACTGGTCGATCAGCTCATCCAGGGGTAGGAACATCCCCTGCTGCCCGTAGGTCCAGAGCTGGGAGCGGGTGAAACCGCCCATCCACGGGGCACCCGTCATGAACGCATCAGGAAGGTCACCCGAGGACATCATGGCGTTCAGCTTGGGTGCGCCGTCGTCGCCCGCGGGAACGATCTCGTACTGCACCTTGACGCCGGTGGCCTCCTCCAGATGCTTGGAGAAGGCGTTGACCCCGGCGACGTCCTGACCGACGAAGCTACGCGCGACCACCCTGTATGTGGTCTGGCCGTCAGCGAACTTCTCGGCAGCGCGGGCCCTGGGCCCGACGTAGCCGTCGGGATAGAGGACACCGGTCAACTCCTTGCCGAGTTCGACCTTCAGTTGTGCGCTCCCCGGGACGTAACCACCAGCAGTGGACGCCGCGGTGGTGGGCGTGTTGGAGCCGCTTGAACCACAGGCGGACAGGCCGACCATGGCTGTGACGCCAAGCCCGCCCGTCAGGAGGGAGCGCCTGGAAACTGCCGCCTTCGGCAGGATGTGCTCGGACATAGACTTCGAACCTTTCATTGGGGATACGGACTTGGGAGCTGGAATGGTGTGCTGACTCAGAAGAGACCGCTCTTGGTGGTCTTGTTGGCGAAGAAGTTGACCGCCAACAAGAGGATGAGGCCGACAACCGACTTGAACAGCCCGATCGCGGTGGCATAGCTGAACTGGGGTATCGGTGACTTGAGGCCCACCTCGTAGACGTAGGTGTCGATCACCTGCGACACGGTCAGGTTCAGGGGGTTCTGCAGGAGCAGGACCTTTTCGAAACCGGTGTTCAGGATGTTGCCGACACTGAGGATCAACAGGATCACGGCGATGGGCATGATCGAGGGCAGGTCGATGTGCAGCGTGCGTCGGAACAGGGACGCACCGTCGACCTTGGCCGCCTCGTGGAGCTCGGGGGGTACGGAACTGAGCGCGGCGAGGTACATGATGGCGGAGAACCCGGCGGTCTGCCAGATGCCGGACCAGACGTAGATGTGGCGGAACCAGCCCGGATCCGTGAGGAACTGCGGCGCCTCGAAACCGAGCGCGCCAAGCGCTTGGTGCACCACGCCGATCTGGGGGTCCAGTATCATCATGATGATGCCGACCACCACAACCACGGACAGGAAATTCGGGGCATAGGTGATCAGCTGCACGGAACGGCTGAGGTACTTCTGACGCAGGGCGTTCAAGGCAAGCGCTAGGAGGATCGGGATCGGGAATCCCGCGATCAATTCGTAGAGCGCCAGAGAGATGGTGTTCCACAACAGCGGCCCGAAGTTGTTGGACTCGAAGAACCTTGCGAACTGGGCAAGGCCCACCCATGGGCTGTCGATGATGCCCTGGATGGGGTTGAACTCCTTGAACGCAATCTGCAGACCGTACATCGGCAGGTAGGCAAACAGGACGAGCCAGATCAGGCTCGGCAGCAACAGGACGTACAGCTGCCAGCTTCTGGCCATCCGCTTCAGGAGGGGAACCGGCCTGTTGCTCCGGATGGTGCTCCCGGAGGCGGCTCCTCCCTTGTGCGCGCTGTCCGTGGATGCGGTGCCGTCGTTGGTGTTTAACATCTGGGTCATCCCTTCACCGAGCCGATCATCATGCCCTTGACGAAGTGCTTCTGGACGAACGGGTATGCCAACAGCGGCGGGATCGACGCGATCACGATCAGCGCGTACTTGAGCTTGCCGGCGATGGCCTGCATCTCGGCGATCTTCGTCGGGTCCACGCCCGCCATCTTCGCCGGGTCGAAGGTGTTCTGGACGAGGATGTTTCGCATGGCCAGCTGCAGCGGGTACAACTCCTCGTCGGTCAAGTAGATCAGGCCGTTAAAGTAGGCGTTCCAGGTGGTGACGCCGTAGAGCAGCATGTTGACGGCAAGGACTGGCACCGAGAGCGGCAACACGACCTTGAAGAAGAACGTGAAGTCGGAGGCGCCGTCTATCTTGGCGCTCTCCAAGAGCTCATGCGGGATGGTCTGGGAGAAGAACGCACGCGAGATGATCAACTGCCACACGCTGACCGCGCCCGGAAGGATCATGGACCACACGGTGTTGAGCAGCCCGAGATCGCGCACGACCAAGTAGGTGGGAATCATGCCGCCGCTGAACAGCATGGTGATCATGAACGCGAACGTGAGGAGGTTCCTGCCAGGCAGGTCGCGCCGCGACAGCGCGTAGCCCCCCGCCATCGTCGCGAACGTGCCGATGGCGATCACCATCCCGGCGTAAAACAACGAGTTCAGGATGCTACGAAACAGCAGCGGCGACTCGAAGACCGCCGTGTACGCGTTCGTCGAAAATCCGATTGGGAACAGCCAGACCTCGCCAGAGGTGACCGCCGACGTCTCCGACAGGGACGCGCTCATGACGTAGATCAGCGGGTACAACACCGACACCGAGAATGCCCCGAGGACTATCAGAAGCGTGATGTTGAGGCGCTTGTCCCCTCTGGTCTCGGTGATGCGGTTTGCCGTTCGGCTCTTGGCGGCCAACTCGACTCCTCTCCCGGCGGGGCTGGTCCTTGACCCACCGTCATCGATCGTTCTTCGGGACTCACAACTTCGGTCGTCCCAGCGAGGCCTGCGGCCAAGGGTGCTAACGCTAACACAAATGGTGTGACGTCTCGCCAACGGCCCACTATAGTCGCTTCAAGAGGCCGAGGAAGCCCCAAAACCGAAGGAGCCGAGATGGAAAGACGGGAACAGCCGGACCTGTTGCAGGTGGAGTTCGCCGGTTCGCTGGTGAAGGGCAAGCAATACACCACCCAGGCCGGGGAGGTGATGCGGGGCACGCTGCGCCCCATCACCGGAGCCGAGGAGCAGTCCGTGTCCGGCGTGAGGCTGGCCGGCGACGGGGGTCTGCTTTTTGAGCCTGCCGCTGCGCAGCCCGAGGGTTCGACCGTTGAACTGCGCTTCGCACTTGACCAGCCGACGGTCAGCCCTGCGGTCCTGATCACAAGCTCCGGAGTGACGCTGGGTGTGCATCACCTGAACCTGATGCTCTGGGCCCGCGGCGAGTGGCACGGCTGGCCCGGCGGCGAGGACGTGTTCGGCGTCGATACCCACCACACGCTGTCGGTGCGGATCATCCGGAGCGACGAAGGTTCCGTGCAGATGGAGGCCCGTCTCGACGGCCGGGACATGGGGTACCTGGAGTTCGGCCCGGTTTCGGATCAGGCGCTGTTCAGCTTCGGCAGCGACTTCGAGGGCGCTTCAGGGCTCGTCGGCGAGGTCCACGGTGTACGCGTGGCCGTCGCGTCCTCCGAGTGGCGCTGGCAACCTACGACTCCGGTCATCGACGTCGAGACCGAGCTCACTGCCACGGAGGCCGCCGACCTTGCCGGACTCCACCCGGCCAACTACCAGAACGTGAGCCCGAGCGACTCCCCCGCCGCCATCATCCACAAGGCATCACTGCTGAGACCGACACCCGAGCAGGCCGTCTGGCAACAGGAGGGTCTGACCGCCTTCATCCACTTCGGCATCAACGCGTTCTACGACCAGGAGTGGGGCCACGGCACCGAGGACCCGGGCCGGTTCCTCCCCTCCGACATCGACCCCGACGCCTGGGTAAGGGTGCTGCGCGACGCGGGCTTCCGCACCACAGTGATCACGCTCAAGCACCATGACGGCTTCTGCCTGTGGCCGAGCCGATACACCGACCACTCCGTAAAGGCGAGCTCCTGGGCCTCCGGTGGCGGCGACATCGCGCGCCTGTTCGTCGAAGCGGCCCATCGTTACGGCATGAAGGTGGGCTTCTACCTGTCCCCCGCCGACTCCAACGCGGAGTTGCAGGGCACGTTCGGCAACGGGTCGCAGCGCAGTCCTCGGACCATCCCCACGCTCACGGCCGACGACGACCGGGCCGGTCAGGAGTTGCAGACGTTCGAGTACCATGCCACCGACTACGGCGCGCTTTTCCTCAACACCCTCTACGAGATCCTCACCGAGTACGGCACTGTGCACGAGGTCTGGTTCGATGGCGCCCAAGGCAACACAGGCGCTACCGAACACTACGACTACGCCGCGTTCTACGACATGATCCACCAACTCCAGCCGGGCGCCAACATCGCCGTCGGAGGGCGCGACATCCGCTGGGTCGGCAACGAGAGCGGGGTGGCACGCCAGGACGAATGGGCCAGCGTCGCGATCACCGACGCCGGCGACGGGGGGGCCATCTCGCCGGTCCAGCAGGGTCACTTCTCCGCGGATCTCGGATCCGACCAGCAACTCGTCGACGCCGCCCGCTCGGGCGGCGCTGACAGGCTGCACTGGTGGCCGACGGAGTCCGACATGCGCATCACTGCCGGGTGGTTCGCGCACCCCGACGACGTCCCCAAGGCCCCACTGACGTTGCTGCGGCACTACGAACAGACGTACGGTCGCAATTCGGTGATGCTGTTGAACGTGCCCCCAACCGTCTCGGGACAGTTCTCCGCCGACGTGGTGGCGAGCGTGGAGGGCTTCGCGGCGGAGCGGCGCAAGGCATTCACGCTGGACCACGCGTTGGGTCGCGACGCCATCGTGGAGGGCTCCGTGGTCGCGACGATGACCAACGGCAACCTCAGGAAAGGCCACTCCTTCACGGCCGACGAGCACCCCTGGATCGAACTCGACCTCGGCGAGCCCAGACAGATCAGCCGCGTCGGGCTGAGCGAGGAGATCCTCGGGGCAGGACAGACGGTGCGCCTGTTCATCGTGGAGTGCGATGAGGGGGACGGCTGGCGCGAGGTGGCACGGGGGGGCACCATCGGGGCGCACCGCATCGTCAAACTCGACGAGCCCGTGACGGCCCAACGCTGGCGGGTCCGCATGACATCGTCGCGCGGCAGCTACACGATTGCGGCGATCCACCTGTGGGAGCAGTTGGCATCAGACCCGGGCAAGGCACGGGAGGTCCACATCGACGGATCGGTGAGCCACGCGGGAGACGGCTCGGTTGAACGTCCGATCGCCTCGATGGAGCAGCTCCGGGACGTGGAACTGGCAACCGGCGCCGTGCTGCGGTTCCGCTCCGGCACCGACACCCCCGACGCCGACGTCGTGCTCTGGGGATACGGCACGCCTGATCAACCTATCCGCGTGGAGTCCTGGGGGCAGGGTGCCGCCCCCACCGTGGGAGGCAGATCGCTCGAAGAAAGGTTCGCGTCCAAGAGGGAGCACGGCTGGACTGTGGCCTGAGCCCCGACGCCTCAGCCCAGGAGTGCCCGGACCCACGACATCTCGGTCTGGACCGGCCGGTCGGCGACGAGTCTGCCGTCGCTGACGAACCCCTCCTCCCGGCCATCCAGATGCGCCACGAGCCTGTTCCTCCAGCCGGCGACCTTTTCGGCCCGGTCCGGCTGGTGGATCAGGTTCCGCGATTCCGTGGGATCGCCGTCCAGGTCGAAGAACTGCTCCATGCCGGAGCCGGAGAACCAGATGAACTTCCTCCTGCCGTCTGTGACCCAATGCATCGACTGGTTGCCTAGTACGTTGCCAAAATCCGCGGCGCGGACCGGCCTCCTCGAGGGCTCTTGCAGGATGCCAACGATCCATTGCTGATATAATCTGGCCCGGTCATCCTGCAACGGTGGCGGACGGCCATTGAGAAGGAGTTGCTCGCCGATGGCCCGAGAACGGCGCCCAACGCAGGCCGACGTCGCCGCACACGCCGGAGTCTCTTCCTCCACCGTCAGTTACGTGGTCAGGGGACGACGGCCCAACCGGCGGGCCAGCGCGTCCCCCGAGATCGTCGAGCGAGTCCGCCAAGCGATGGCGGAACTGAACTACGCCCCCCACTGGTCGGGGCGGGCGCTCCGCTCGCAACGGACGCGTCTGCTCGCCGTCGTCACGTACTCTCCCCTCACTCCTTGGGCGGAGGAACTCCTCAGCCAACTCCAGATCGTGGCTCGCAGGAACAACCTCGAAGTCATCCTCCTACGACACGGTCCCCACGAGGACATCCAGGGTCACCTCGTCCTACTGCGGGACGGATTGGCCGACGCGGTTGTCGTCATCGGCTTCCAGGACCTGGGAGTCGAGCTGCAGGCGGAGTTCGCGAAACTGCCGACGCCAACGCTGGTTCACGCGGAGGGCGGCCCGCGTGGGATGTCCTACCTGCGACAGGAGGAGCGGGGCGCCATCCGAAGCGCGCTGGAGCTCCTACGGGGTGAGGGTGTCGAGACGCTTCAGTTCGTCCTCGACGACGTGCGGCGGACGGATCCGTCGGGCAGCAGCAGGTTCCGCTGGGCCGCCGAGGACACCAAGTCCGCCTGGCCCGGTGTGAGGTTCGAACCCGTGCGCCAGTTCGACGGAGCGCACCCCACGCACGCGGCCGCCGCGGCCCTCCTGGAGGGCGTCATGGCCCTGCCCTCCCCCGCTTTGTTGTGCTCGTCTGACAGAAGCGCGGGGACCCTGCTGTGGGCTGCAACCCAGAGAGGGATCCGGGTTCCCGACGACCTGCGGATCATCGGAATGGGCAACGCGCCGCTGGGACTGATGACCTATCCGCCGTTGACCACCTTGGGCGTGCTGGAACCGGACTACACAGCGGCGATGGAGCACCTAGTCAGCCGGATCGAGGAGCCCGACGTGCAGCCCGCCCCGTTCGACTTCCCCTGGGAGCTGATCCGCCGCGAATCGGCCTGAGGGACTCTCCTGACAAGGCCACTCGGTCACGCCGTCGCACCACAGCTATGGGACCTCAAGTCTGGGCCCTCGGGCCTTCAGCCAACCACTGTAGACCGCACAAGAGCGGCCCAGGACCAGGTCAGCAACCTCGCCCTGACACGTCCCTGCTTGTCACGGGGCACATCGACCGTCCCTCCGAGCCGGGACAGTCTGACTCCGGACATTGGTTGGTCCAACAACATGGCGGACTGGTTCAGGCTGGTACCCGACTTTGACGGCGACACCGACGTGACCCACGGAGACGAGCGGATAACCGTCCCCCTACGTCGAGGTGTGTCGGTCACATAGATTCGGGATTCACCCCGCTTCCGGACGTGCCAATCTCCTCATAAACGCACCACGGCTTCCCCGTCCACGGGACGGCAAATCTCCTGGAGGGTGAAGCGAGGCGCCGAGGAGGGGCTGGTCTGGACTGTGAGCAGCTAACGACGACCCTCCAACGCTCCGGCGTTTCGACTCTCGGTTCAGTCAGGGACTCGGGCGACCGAGGCGTTTAGGCTGGCTCGGTGCGCCGGCATTGCGCTCGTGACGCGAACTGTCGGCTCTCCAGCCTAAGCTCCGCCGATCCGAGGCGGCGGTCTGCGCACACGAGTCGGGAACATCGTCACGCCGGACAACTCTTGCCGACGTCCAACTCATTCGCTGCCGACCGCAGCGCCGTAGCTGTAGGTCACACGCCGACGCGGGAGGCCTCGATCCAGCCACGCAGCATGGTGTTCGCCTGCTTGGCCACTGCCATGCCGTCGGACCAGGTGTTGCGCCAGATAGCGAGGTCGGTGCTCAGCGACTGCATCACCACAGCGCTCGAGAAGCTCTAGAAGGTGATGCCGCCCGCGTAGTCAATATCCGCAAGAGCACGGAAGAACGACGCGAAGTCGACGTGGCCGCTGCCAAGATAGCCTCGGTGGTTCTCACCTACGTGGACGTAGCCCAAACGGTCCCCGACGAGCTTGACCGGCCTGACGAAGTCCTCTTCCTCGATGTTCATGTGGTAGACGTCTAGGTGGACCATCACGTTGTAGGCGCCGATGTCGTCGACCATCACCAGTGCCTCGGTGGCGGTGTTGACCACGTTGGTCTCGTACCGGTTGCAGACCTCGAGCCCGAGCGTCATCCCGACCCTGGCGGCCGCCTGTGACGCTTCCTTCAGGCTGGCCACGATGTTGGCCCGGCCGGCGCTACTCAACGGTACGGATGCCTTTCCGAACGCCCCGTAGAGCGCGCCCGTCAGGACTACGGCCCCAGCTCGTGGCTGATACGGATGGACTCCATGAGCAGTTCGACCCCGCGCTCGACGACGGCAGGATCCTCGCTGGAGACGTCGGCGTCGAGGGCCAGCCCGCGGGAGCAGGCCACCCCCCAGTCCGGCGTCGGCGAGGAGGCGCGCAGCCTCGGCGGTGTCTGCGGCGAACCCGTCGTGGAGTGAGAATTCCGCGAGGCTGAATCCGGACTCCTTGGTCGTGGCTGCCATGATGGCCCTCAGCGCGGCCGGTCACACCTCCGGCGCCTACAACCCCGACTACATGGCCACGGCGCTGGTCAACGCGGTCCCTCGGCCTGCTGCGCGCGTCCAGAGCGCGCTTGAAGTGGCTCTCCGAGGCGTCGATCGGGGCGGCGTCGCAGGTGCAAGACCCGCAGCAGCGGGAAGCGGAAGCTCGCTGGATTGAGACCGCGCAGTTCGACATTCTCGCGGCGACCGTTCGCTGCATACATTCCCCACCGCTAGCTGATGTTCTCCGCACCATCGACCGTGCCGACGTACTGGCGCCCGTCGCGGGTGTCAGAGACTGAGTTAAGACACATCCACCTTCAAGCGCGCTTATCTCCATCTGCCGCAAGCTGTGATAGCCGACGGGCAATCTCCGCTTGGCGGCCTTCCGCGACGTGCTGATAGCGCATAGCCATCTCTGCCGTGGTATGCCCAAGCCGATCCATGAGCTCGCGGGTTGTAGCACCCGCCTGCGCGGCAAAAACGGCTCCCGTGTGACCGAGGTCATGGAGCCTTAAGTCCGGTCGTCCGGCGCTCGCCCGGGCCCTTCGGTAGTGTTTGTGGAAAGTGCCGTGGTTCAGGTGGCCGTTCCCTACGGCAGGAAAGACAAGGCCGTTCGTAGTCGGGTCAGCCCATGTATCGAGGTGCTGCAACAATGACTCAATCAGATGCGGAGGAACCGTCACGTCACGCGCGCCGGCCTCCGACTTAGGTTCACCGACGACAGGCGAGCCGTTCAGCCAGGTGACCCCGCGTCGAACTTTCAGCACTGAACCGTTCTTGGACACGTCCTTGCGGCGGAGTTCGGTCGCTTCTCCGAAACGGAGTGCACACCAAGCCGCGAGCTCAACGAGCATGGCCCAGCCCACCGGCACCGCCGCGACGATGATCCGGAGCTCCTCAAGAGTGGCTGGCTCGATTCGTCTCACTCGCTTCGCTTTGCCTGCACCCCGGATCTGGCACGGGTTCGTTGCGATGATTTCGTCCTCGACGGCGCTACCAAGAACCGTCCTGAGCAACGCGTACAGGTGGGCGCGTCTCGTAGGAGTGGCAGCCCCCAGTCCTCGGTGCCAGGACCTGACCGCTTGGGGAACGATCGCTTCGAGTGTTGAGTCTCCGAACTCGTCCAGCAACGTCACCGCCGACTTGGCTGGTTGACGAATGACTCCCGCCCCATCCCTTGGCAACCCGAGAAGCTTGCGGTACTCATCACGCGTTCTGGGCTTGAGCTCCCGGGCTTCGAGCCAGCTGCTGGCGTACTGCCGGAAGGTCAACGGCTCGCCTGGCTCTCGGTCTGGGAGCCTCGGCTTCCACCGCCGTTCGGTGATCGCCGCCGATTCCATCGCCAACCACGCCTGGGCGTCCGCCTTCGTCTCGAACGTGGTCGGCGCTTTGTGCTCCAGACCGTCGGGACCCGTGAATCGCGCCTGATAGCGTTTGGAAGGCAATCGGCGCACGCTGCCGAATCCGGCCTTGGTCCCCCGGCGGTTGCCTCCTCCGCGCTTCGCCGTTGCCGACACTGAGCCCGCAGTCCGTTCCATTGTCGCCTCCGTCCGTGCCAGATTCGTGCCAGATTGAGTGGACATCTCTGTCCAATCCAGACCTCGGTAGTACTGACCCTCAGAGAACCATCCGCGCTTGTGGAACCGTGTTTGAAAGCATCCCTGCCTGTCAGCATGGCATTGCGAAATGGCGTCCTACGCAGGTTCGAGTCCTGTCGCCCCGACCACTCAAACACCTGGTCAGCCACGTTTGGTGGCCGGTTGATCGAGCTGGGCACCCTCCACGTGCCCCCAGCCTTGAAAAAAACTTGGCGACAGGTGCATCCAAGGGCGCCACTTCATGCGAATCCATCTGTGAGAGCGAGCTGCACACGGCGGCTTCATTTCACCCCAAGGAGACACCATGAACATCAAGATCGCAGCTGCCGGAAGCGTCGCAGCACTTCTGTTCCTGTCCGGATGTGCGGGCGCCAGCGACGAGATGACCCCGGAGGCCACCACCGCTGAGACTTCCAGCGCAGCGGCCTCCCCGTCGGAGTCCATGACCGAGACGATGTCTGAGGCCCCCATGGAGGAGGCCGGCACCATTGTGGACGTGGCTGCTGGCAACCCCGACTTCGAGACCCTCGTCGCGGCGGTGACCGCGGCCGACCTCGTCGAGACGCTGTCCGGCGATGGCCCCTTCACGGTCTTCGCTCCCACCGATGAGGCTTTCGACGCGCTCCCCGAGGGCCTACTCGACGCCCTGCTGCTCCCGGAGAACAAGGACGCCCTCACCAGCATCCTGACCTACCACGTCGTGTCCGGCGAGGTGATGGCCGCTGACGTCACGGCCGGCGATGTCGAGACCGTCGAGGGCTCCACCATCGCGATCACCACCGACGGCGGCGTCATGGTCAACGACGCCAATGTCGTGACCACTGACGTCGATGCCTCCAACGGCGTCATCCACGTCATCGACAAGGTCATCGTGCCGCCGACGGTCGACGCCGCCGCGCTGCTCGGCTGACACCTGGCACACGCCACGGCAATCAGAGGGACCCGCACGCCGTGCGGGTCCCTCTGCCGCGTCCTGCGTCGCCCGGCTCCCTTGACATAAGTGGAAGCCCGTGATTCGATCGTTTCAATTCGGTCGCATCCCAGGAGGACGCCCCATGACCACCCGTCGCCGCTACTGCTTCGAACTCCACGTCCGCCCCGACCGGTTGGATGAGTACAAGGCCCGCCACGCCGCCGTTTGGCCGGACATGCTGCAGGCGCTCAAGGCGTCGGGCTGGCACAACTACTCGCTGTTCATGCGCGCAGACGGGCTGCTGATCGGCTACGTGGAATCCGACGACCTGGCGGCTGCCCAGGAGGCGATGGGCAACACCGAGGTCAACGCCCGCTGGCAGGCCGAGATGGGCGAGTTCTTCGCCGACCTCGCCGTGGCCCCCGACGAGGGCATGGTGCTGCTGGAGGAGGTCTTCAACCTCGAGGACCAACTCGGCCGCATCAGCTGACCCGGGCCAGAGGAAGTCTCGGTTACCTCAGGGAGCCTCCTATAGAGGGACGGCCAAACTCGGGCCCTGAGGGTCCCCGCTTGAGTCCCGAAGGGTCGAAAACCCGCACCCGACAGTAAAGGTGGGGGACGGCAGGGCGGCACTGCGCAGCGGTGCCCAACCCGACCACAACCCAGCTGGCATCCCGCCCCAGCAGGCCCGACCCCAACGCCGCCCTGTCGGCCCACACCCGGACCAGACCACGCCACAAGCAGGACGAGTGCGGGGAGATCGCGTGAAGGTGGCAGTCACAACCCTTCGAGACGGCACCCGCGCCTTCGGCGGCGCGCCTCCTCAGGGAACGAAAATGGACCCACGGCGTTACGCGGGCGACCCTCCTCAGAGCGGGGAGGCCGCTAGATCGACAACCAGGCCACGTCGGAGACCGACGGTTGAGTGGAGAGTTGACACAGGAGTCGGTTCTCCGCCGCCTGCGCGTAGGCGGCGAGCCGGATCCCTCGTTCGGTCTCCCCGAGCCCAGCCGCGTAAAGCTTCGCCAACGCCACATCGGCCCCGCGGAGCGGCCTCGGATCCGTGCTGATCCGCCCGAACCCGATGGCTGCGAACGCCTGCGCCCCCAGCACGTCGAAGTCCCCCACCGGCCAGGTCCCAGACCCCAGCTCGATGGGAACCAGCCCGTGCAGGGCCAGGAGCACCCCGTCGCGCCGGGACGCCCGAGCCAGAACCTCGGTGGCAGACGCCGCAGCCTCGCTCGCCACGGGAAGCCCGAGCTGCCCTGCCAGAGCGGCCGCACACGCGATCCAGGCGGTGGGCCTGTCCTGGTGCTCGCCGATCACCCTGTCGACGGCGTCGAGCAGGTCATCGGAGGCCCACGCGTCGAGCATGTGCCGGACCGCGACATAGGCCCACGCGTCGCTCCTCGGGCCGGAGGTCATCAGCTCGCCGCGCAGCACCGCAAGGTCCCGGAAGGCACCCACCTCCACCGAGGTCCGACCCCCGGGACCCCACACGCCCACCTGCACCAGACCGGGCGGGGTGACCAGCGCGAACTCGCCGTCGCTCTCCTCCATCTGGACGCCGTCGGGGACGGTGACCGTGCCGTCGGGTGCGCTGAACTCGACCGACTGCCCGAGGGGGACGTGCCGTGCCCACGGCAACCACGACGGCTCGGCGGGGACCTCGAGTTCGTCTCCGTGGTGCGCCTCGTAGGTCCATGCTGCCGACACCATCTGGCGGGGACGCACGAGCACCGACTCCTCAAGTGGGTAGGACACTCCGACCTCTTCCGACGGTGCGGACAACCCGCGCCGCTGGGTCAGCAGCCCGGGCCCGGCCGCGGACCGCAGCGCGATCTCCCCGGATGCGCCGGCCAGCCAGGAGATGGGCTCCAGGGGCCCCTCCACGCGCAGGAGGGGGCCGGGCACCGTCACCACGTCCTGGGACTGGGACTCCAGCGAGACCTCGAGGCGCATCCGCTGCCCGCTGCGCACCCGCACAGTGGCGGCCACGCCCGCCTCATGCTCGACGTCGACTCCCACCGCGTCGGCGGCGGGCCGGGGGTGGCCCCAACCGTCGTGGAATTCTACGGCCAGGCGGGTCAGCCTGCCCTCGCCGAGCAGCTCGAATCCGCGGGCGGTGGTGCGCGACTCGAACGCCTCGCGCACCGCGCCGGTCACTTCAGCAGTCATCAGTCAGAACTCGTCACTTCCTGGGGATGCGACTCGGGCACAATCGCGCGGACCACAGACCCGTCCTCGCGATTCTCGCCGAGGATAGGGGAGCTGCCCTCCATAGAGGGTAGCCGCGTGCCCTGATCCTCCAGCACGACGGTGACCGGCGAGCCGGGCTGCACCGTCACTCCCGCTCCGCGGACGGTGAGCTCGACGGCGCCGCCCTCCTCCACCTCGAATGAGATGGCCTCCGCGCTCAGGCGGACCCGGAGACGTGAGCCGCGGATCCTCAGCGGGAACGTGAGGGCCGCCCACCCTGAGGGGAGTCGCGGGTCGAACGAGATCCGGCCGTGGTGGTCACGCAGCCCCCCGAACCCGTAGACCAACGCGTTCCACACCCCTCCGGTGGACGCGATGTGCGCCCCGTCCCGGGCGTTGGAGTGGAGGTCCGCCAGGTCCACGTACAGGCCCGAGAGGAAGTACTGCATCGCCATGTCCTGGTAGCCCACCTCAGCCGCCATCACGGACTGCACCACCCCCGACAGCGTGGAGTCACCGGTGGTGATGGGGTCGTAGTACTCGAAGTCGGCACGCTTCTCCTCCGCGGTGAACTCGTCACCCTGGAGGAAGAGCGCCAGCACCACGTCGGCCTGCTTGAGGACCTGGAAGCGGTAGATGACCAGGGGGTGGTAGTTGAGCAGCAGAGGCCGCTTGTCGTCGGGTGTGTTCTGCAGGTCCCACAGCTCCGAGGAGAGGAACTTGTCGTCCTGGGGGTGGATGCCGAAGGTCTCGTCGAACGGCACCACCATCGCGTCGGCGCAGGCCGTCCACTCGTCGATCTCCGCCGGGTCGAGCCGGAGGGCGGCCGCGACGCGCCGGTAGGCGTGATCGTCGGACACCCGCATCTCCCGCATCAGGGCGGCGGCCGAGCGGAGGTTCGCCCGGGCCATCACGTTGGTGAACATGTTGTTGTTGACCACCGCCGTGTACTCGTCGGGCCCGGTCACGCCGTGGATGTGGAACCGCTGCGTGCCGTCGGACTCCGCCCTCCAGAAGCCGAGGTCCGCCCAGAGCCTGGCCGTCTCCACCATCACGGCGGCGCCGTCGCGGTACATGAACTCGGTGTCGCCGGTGAGGTCGCGGTACTTGGAGAAGGCGAAGGCAACATCCGCATCGATGTGGTACTGCGCCGTGCCCGCCGCGTAGTAGGCGGAGGCCTCCTCGCCGTTGATCGTGCGCCAGGGGTAGAGGGCGCCACGTTGTGACATCACCGCGGCCCGCTCCCTGGCCTGGGGCAGCAGATTGACCCGGAACCTCAGCGCGTTGCGCGCCACGCCGGGCGCGGTGTAGATGAGGAAGGGGACCAGGTAGATCTCCGTGTCCCAGAAGTAGTGCCCCTCGTACCCGGAGCCGGTGACTCCCTTCGCCGCGATCCCCTGCTGGTCGCTGCGCGCCGTGGCCTGGGCCAGCTGGAACAGGCACCACCGCACGGCCTGCTGGATGTGCGGCTGGCCCTCCACCTCGACGTCGGCATCGAGCCAGAACTTGTCGAGCCACTGCCGTTGCCTGTCGTAGTAGTGCTCGAAACCGTTGTCGCGCACCCGGTCCAGCGTCCGCCGGCAGCGGTCGGAGAGCTCGGCACAGGGCACCCCCCGCGATGTCTGGTACGCCACCGCCTTGCGCACCCGCACCGGGACCCCCTCGGCGGCCTCCACGCGGAACACCTGCTTGCCGACGTCGTCCTCCGTCGACGACAAGATCTCCACCGGGTTCTCCGTGTCGACGTAATGATCGGCCCCCACCGCGATGGTCATCCCGGAGCGGCTGGTCTGGTAGGCCAACAACATGCGCTGCCCCCGGTACCAGTGCAGTTCGGGCTGCAGCACGCGCCCGTTGATCGACGAGGAGCGCCGCGGATCCCAGGATTCGCCGCCCGCGTCCGGACGGCGGTAGTCGGTGTAGCCGTCCTGCCTGTTGACAATGAGCGAGGTGACCACGACGGGGGCGCCGCCACCCGACAGCACGGTCACCTCGATCTCCATGAGGGCCAGATGCCGGTCCGTGAACGAGACCATGCGCGAGCTGCGGACCCGCACGCGCTTACCGGCGGGGGTGCGCCAGATGAGCGTCCGGGTGAGCCGTCCGCTGCGGAAGTCCAGGGAACGCTCGTAGTCGTCGAGGTCCGCCACGGACAGCACTAGCGGTTCGTCGTCGACGTAGATCTTCATCAGCTTCGCGTCCGGCACGTTGATGATGGTCTGGCCTGTGTGCGCGAACCCGAACGCCTCCTCGGCGTGCTTGATCGGCCACGTCTCGTGGAACCCGTTGATGAAGGTCCCGTGGGCGTAGCTGGGGCGGCCCTCCTCGGGGTTGCCGCGCATCCCCAGGTAGCCGTTGCCGACGGCGAACAGTGTCTCGGTGACGCCGACGTCGGCGGTGTCCGGCTCCACCTCAACCAGCCGCCACTCGTCGATCGGGAACCGCATCCGGTTGAGCGGGTCAGCCGCGATCTCGCGGATCATCGCGACACCAGGCTTCCGAGGTCGGTCACGACGAGGTGCGCCCCGGCAGCCAGCAGGGCTTCTTCGCCCACGCCGCGATCGACCCCGATCACCAGCCCGAAGTGGCCGGCCGCGCCAGCCGCGACACCCGAGATCGCGTCCTCGATCACCACGGATTCGCTGGCCAGGGCGCCGAGTAGCGCGGCGGCGCGGATGAAGGTGTCCGGCGCAGGCTTCCCCGGCAGCGATTCGTCGTGGGCGAGGTTGCCGTCGACGATGACCGGGAAGTACTTCAGCAGGCCTGAGGCGGTGAGTACCAGGTGAGCGTTCTTCGACGACGAGACGACCGCCAGCCTGTGGTGGCTGGCTGCCAGCTCCTCGATCAGCCTGACCGAGCCGGGGTAGGCGGCCACGCCGTCGCGTTCGATGACCGCGGTCACCGTGTCGTTCTTGCGGTTTCCGAGTCCGCACACCGTGGTCAGGGCGGGATCGTCGTCGGGGCTGCCTTCCGGGATGGTGAGGCCGCGCGAGGCGAGGAGGTCGCGGACGCCGTCGTAGCGCGGCTTTCCGTCGACGTAGTTGAAGTAGTCCAACTCGGTGTAGGGGGCCTGCCCGGGGATCTCCGCGAGGAAGCCGTTGAACATCTCATCCCAAGCCTGCATGTGGACCTGTGCGGTGGGGGTGATGACCCCGTCGAGGTCGAACAGCACGGCCGCGTATGCGCTCCAGTCCATCGTCTGAGACTAGTGCGCAGCGGGAGCCCTTCGTCGGCGTTGACAGCGAGAGCACCAGTAGAGATTTCGGCCCTCGAGCACGGTGGTGCGGATCTCGGTACCGCAGACCAGGCAGGGCTGACCGGCGCGGCGGTACACGTAGACCTCGCCGCCGTGCCTGTCGACGCGTGGGTCGCGGCCCTGCGCCTGCGGCCCGTGCTCGTCGCGCACCGTGTCGATGCGCCCCTGCTGCACGGCGTAGCCCATCAACCCCACGAGGTCGTCCCAGAGCGCGCTCCAGGTGCGCTCGTCGATGCGGTTTCCGGGCACGGTGGGATTCAGCCGGTGCCGGTACAGCACCTCGGCGCGGAAGATGTTGCCCACGCCGGCCGCCACCCGCTGGTCCATCAGGAGGGCGGCGATGGACTTGCCCGAGCGCCGCAGCCGCTCGTAGCCCTTGGCCGGATCCGCGTCCGAGCGCAGCGGGTCCGGTCCGCTGGCCTCGACCACGGCGTCCCGTTCGGCCGGGGTGAGGGTCCGGCACCATTGGGGGCCGCGGAGATCGGCCGCGGTGACGCCGTCGTCGATCCGGAGCCGGACCTGGCCGCGCGGGGGCGCAAGCGGTTCGAGGGTGAGCTTGCCGATGAGGCCCAGGTGGATGTGGACGACGTCGCCGGTGGAGAAGTCGATGAACAGGTGCTTGCCCACCGCCTCGCCTCGCTCGATCTCCGCGCCGTCGAGCGGGGCAGCCTCGAATCGTCCCTGGGGCGAGGTGACGTTGACCGGCCGGCCGCCGAAGGTGTCGGTCAGCGCGTGGGCGAGGCGGTGGATGACGTGTCCCTCGGGCATCGGCCCAGCCTAGCCGGGCGTAGCATGTGCCCATGAGCGAGGAACAGCGCCGCGAGTTCGGCCGCGACGGCATCTCGGGCCTGGTGGATCACCACCGCGCCCTGCGTGCCCGTCTGCTCCCGCCGCCGAAGCGCCCGCGCGGCGAGACCCCATCCCGGAGCGCCCCGCACCCCAAGTGAGCCTACGGTGCGATCGGCCTGCCAGCGCGGCGCGCCCGATCGAACACCATCTGGGCAGCGAACAGACTCTCGTCCGCTCCGCCATAGCCGATGTCGGCCTCTGAGAACAGCCTGTCGTGAATCCTTGCCGCCTGTTCCGGGCTAGTGATCCCGGAGAGACGGAAGAGCACGTCCAGGTCCTCCATGTCCCTGCTGCGCATGGCCCGGAGCTTCATGGCGATGAGGTGCTCGGGTGAGGCATGCTCGCCGTGACTCCCCGGTCCTGCAGGCGGGCGCCGACCTGCCGCAGCAGGTCCAGCACGGCCTCACGATCCAGGGTGTTCATGCGCTCGTCAGGTCTCGCTCGTCGATGAAGATCCCCAGGCGGCGGAACTCGGCGGGCGTGTGGGCCATCGCGTTGTACTGCTGAGACGGGCTGATCCGGGTCGGCCACCAGAAGACGTTGAGGGGTTCCTTGACGGTCCATTCAGGGGCCTGCCGCCCCAGCCCATGGAGGCGGTAACGGACGGCGGCTGCGAGAAGCGCGTCCCACCGCTGGTCGCCAGTCGACGGTGGCGGCTCCAGCACGTGACTCAACAGCCCCGCCTCGGCCGCGGCCGGGAGGCGGTTGACACCGTCCATGACGAGTCGGTGGGCCATGTCGACGTCCCCCAGAGCAAGCTCGCGGGAAACCGCGTCGGCGACCTCCGCCATGGTGGGCCAGGCGCGTGACATGAAACACCTCCTCCAGCCAGTAGAGCGCGTCAGCGTGCCTCGAACGCCGACAGCTGATCGATCCGACGCTGGTGGCGCTCATCGCCGCTGAACGGCGTGGCCAGGAACGTGGCGACGATCTCGTAGCCCGCCTCCAGGCTCTGCATCCGTCCGCCCAGGGCGATGATGTTGGCGTCGTTGTGCTCGCGGGTCAGGCGTGCCAGCTCGACGTTGTTGGCAAGCGCCGCCCGGATCCCCTTCACCTTGTTCGCGGCCATCTGCTCCCCGTTGCCGGATCCGCCCAGCACGATGCCCAGCGAGCCCGGCTCGGCCGCCACCGCCTCGGCACAGGGGATGATCAGCGGCGGGTAGTCGTCGAGCGCTTCATAGGTGTGCGCGCCGTGGTCGACGACGTCGTGGCCGTCCTCCCGCAGCCGTTCGACGAGGTAGTTCTTCAGCTCGAACGCTGCATGGTCAGTGGCAATGTGGACTCGCATGGGGCAACTATTCCACCCCGGCCGGGCCCTCGGCCAAGAGGGTGACGAACCCGGACTCGTCGAGGATCCGCAGCCCCAACTGCTCGGCCTTGGTGGCCTTGGAGCCGGCGTTCTCCCCCACCACCACGAAGTCGGTGTTCTTGCTGACGGAGCCAGACGCCTTGCCGCCCCTCGCCAGAATTGCTTCCTTGGCGCCGTCGCGGGTGAAGCCCTCCAGTCCACCGGTCACCACCACCGTGAGCCCCTCGAGCGTGCGCGGCGCTGAGTCGTCCACCTCGTCGGCCATCCGGACCCCGGCCGCGGCCCACGCTTCGACGATGTCGCGGTGCCAGTCCACCTCGAACCAGTCGACGATGGCCTCGGCGATCACCTGGCCCACGCCGTCGGCGGAGGCCAGCTCCTCGACGCTGGCGGCGCGAATGGCCTCCATCGAGCCGAAGCGCCCGGCCAGCGACCGGGCGGCGGTCGGGCCGACGTGGCGGATGGACAGCGCGACGAGCACCCGCCACAGCGGCTGGGTCTTGACCGCCTCGAGGTTGGCCAGCAGCTTCTCTCCCTGGGCGGACAGCACGCGGGAGTCGCGGACGCCGGTGGCCGGAGGGTCCGTCAGCTCCGCAGCCTTGGCCTGTCGCGTGTACAGGTCCGTGCGGAGCAGGTCCTCGGCAGTGAGCGTGAACAGCGCCCCCTCGTCGGCGATCAGCCCGCTGGCCAGCAGCGCTCCGGCGCCCTCCCAGCCGAGGGCCTCGATGTCGAACGCGCCCCGGCCGGCAAGGGCGAAGAGCCGTTCGCGGAGCTGGCTGGGGCAGCTGCGGGCGTTGGGGCACCTGATGTCCTTGTCGCCCTCCTTTTCGGGCCGCAGCTCGGCGCCGCAGGACGGACAGCGCGTGGGCATCACGAACGGGCGCTCGGTGCCGTCGCGCAGCGCTACCACGGGCGCCACGATCTCGGGAATGACGTCGCCGGCCTTGCGGAGGACGACGGTGTCGCCGATGAGCACGCCCTTGCGGGCCACCTCGTGGGCGTTGTGCAGGGTGGCCATCTCGACGGTGGAGCCACTAACGAACACGGGCTCCATCACGCCGTAGGGCGTAACGCGGCCGGTGCGGCCCACGTTGACCCGGATGTCCAGCAGCTTCGTGTTGACCTCCTCCGGCGGGTACTTGTAGGCGATGGCCCACCGTGGGGCTCGCGACGTGGACCCCAGCCGGTCCTGCTCGGCCAGGTCGTCGACCTTGACGACGATGCCGTCGATCTCGTGACTGAGGTCGTGGCGGTGCTCGCCGTGGTGCTTCACGAACCCGGCCACCTCGTCGGGCGAGGAGACCACCACGAACGTGTCCGGCACGGGCAGGCCCCACTCCCGCATTCGCGCATAGGCCTCACTCTGCCGGCTGAACTCGGCCCCCTCGACGGCGCCGATGCCGTGGACCAGCATCCGCAGCGGCCGCGACCCCGTGACGGCCGGGTTCTTCTGCCGTAGCGACCCGGCGGCGGCGTTGCGGGGGTTCGCGAACGGGGCCTTGCCCGCCTCGACGAGGCTCTCGTTGAGCGCCTCGAAGCCGGCCACCGGGAAGAACACCTCGCCGCGTACCTCGAGCACGGCCGGGGCATCCCCCGACAGTCGGTGCGGGACGCCGTCGAGTGTGAGGACGTTGGGCGTCACGTCCTCCCCCACCCGCCCGTCGCCGCGGGTGGCCGCGACACTCAGCCGCCCGTCGAGGTACAGCAGGTTGACCGCCAGTCCGTCGATCTTGAGCTCGCACAGATAACTCTCGGCGGGGGTCCTGGCCAGCCAGGCCGCGAGTTCCTCGTCCGAGAAGACGTTGTCCAGGCTCATGAGCCGGCGCCGGTGCTCCACCGGCTTGAAGTCCGTGACCTGAGCTGCACCGACACGCTGCGTGACGGAGTCGGGCGTCACCAACGACGGGTGCTCCGCCTCCAGAGCCTCGAGATCGCGCATCGCCGAGTCGTACTCGGCATCGGAGAGGGTGGGTGCCGCGGCGCCGTAATAGGCCTCCTGCGCCTCCGCGAGCATCTGGTTCAGCTCGGTCCAGCGCCTGCGCAGATCAGGGGACGTCACCCCCGATTCGGCCTCGTTGTGCTCGGTCATGGGGCCATGGTTCCACACCCTCCCAGCGCACCGCCGTGCGATTCGAAGCCCGAAATCCCACGCCACGGCGCAAACGCCCACCAGAATGGGCGGGAGACGCGCCCGGCCGGGCCCGGGCGTCGACGAGTTGACGAGTAGGAGCACCAGATGGCAACGGCGAACATCACCCGCGACGAGGCGATCGCGCGCTCAAGCGTGATCGCGACGGAGGCCTACCGGGTCACCGTGGATCTCACGGGCCGCGAGGTCGCGGAGCCGGAGCGGGTCTTCCTCTCCACGACCGAGCTTTCACTCGCGGCACAGGGCGGGGAGACCCACCTGGACCTCATCGCCGACGAGGTGCGCGAGGCCACGCTCGACGGCGAGCCCTTCGACACCTCCGGCTACGACGGCTACCGCCTCCCGCTGCCGCACCTCGAGGAGGGCCCCCACGAGGTGGTCGTCGTCGCGGTGTGCCGCTACTCCAATTCCGGCGAGGGCCTCCACCGCTTCATCGACCCGGCCGACGGGCGCACGTACCTGTACACGCAGTTCGAGGCAGCGGACGCGCGGCGCATGTACGCCACCGCCGAGCAGCCGGACCAGAAGGCCACCTTCCAGCTCACGGTGCTGGCCCCCGTCGAGTGGTTGGTGTTCACCAACGCGCCGAGCGTGGCGCCCGCGGACATCGGCGACGGCTTCGGCCGCTTCGAGCACGACGCGACACCGCGGATCTCCACCTACATCACCGCCCTGGTGGCCGGCGACTTCCATGTGCAGCGCGGCGTGATCGCCTCCGCCGCGGGCGAGGTGCCGGCCTCCGTGGCCTGCCGTCAGTCCCTGGCCCAGTACCTGGACTTCGACAGGATCCTCACCACCACGCAGCGCGGTTTCGAGGTGTTCGAGAACGCCTTCGGCGTGGCCTACCCGTTCGGCACCTACGACCAGATCTTCGTGCCCGAGTTCAACGCCGGCGCGATGGAGAACGCGGGCTGCGTCACGTTCCGCGACGAGTACCTGTTCCGCTCCCGCGTCACCAGCCGCGAGCTGGACGCCCGCGACAACACCATCCTCCACGAGCTGGCCCACATGTGGTTCGGCGATCTGGTCACCATGCGGTGGTGGGACGACCTGTGGCTCAACGAGTCGTTCGCCGAGTGGGCCTCCCACTTCGCCAACGCGGAGATCGCCACCGCCTTCGGCACCGGCGCCGACCCGTGGGCCTCCTTCAGCAACGAGCGCAAGGCGTGGGCCTACCTCCAGGACCAGCTGTCCACCACGCACCCGATCGCGGCGGACATGTCGGACCTGGAGAAGGTGGAGCAGAACTTCGACGGCATCACCTACGCCAAGGGCGCCTCCGTCCTCAAGCTGCTGGTCTCGCTGGTGGGGAGCGACGCCTTCCTCGCGGGCGTCACGCAGTACTTCCGCAAGCACGCGTACGGCAACACCGAGCTCGCCGACCTGCTCGAGGAGCTGGAGGAGGCCTCCGGCCGCGACCTCTCCTGGTTCTCGGCGCAATGGCTGGAAACCTCGGGGGTCAACACCCTGGCGGCGGACTTCGACGTGGACGACGAGGGCCGCTTCACGCGCTTCGCGGTGACCCAGAGCGCGCACCCGGGGTGGCCCACGCTCCGCACGCACAGGCTGGGCGTCGGGCTGTATTCGCTGGCCGACGGCGCCCTCACCAGAGGCCACTACGCCGAGGTGGACATCTCCGGGGAGCGCACCGAGCTGCCTGAGCTCGTCGGCGTGGAGAGGGGGGACGTCGTCCTCCTCAACGACGGAGACCTCACCTACGCCAAGGTGCGCCTCGATGAGGCGTCCGCGGCCACACTGGTGGAGCACATCGGCGAGCTGGCGGACCCGTTGGCCAGGGCCGTCGCCTTCACCTCGTTCTGGGAGATGACCCGCGACGCGGAGCTGCGCCCTCAGGATTACGTGCAGTTGGCGCTGGCGGGGCTGCCGAGCGAACACGACATGGCAGCGGTCTCCACGCTGCTCGGCCAGGCCGTCACCGCGTCGCTGTCGTTCACGGCGCCCGAACTGCGCGACGACGCCAACGTCAAGCTGGTGGCCGGCCTTGCGCGGCTCCTCAAGGGTGCGCCGGCCGGCTCCGACGAGCAGGTGCTCATCGCCAAGGCGCTCATCGCCAGCATCCGGGCCGACGCCGGGGTGGCGCTGCTCAAGGGCTGGCTCGTCGACGAGGAGGTCCCGGAGGGGCTGGCCATCGACACGGCGATGCGGTGGGCCATCACGTCGGCGCTGGCCAAGCTGGGCGCCATCGGCGAGGACGAGATCGCGGCCGAGCTCGAGCGGGACAAGACCTCCGCGGGCGCCGAACAGGCCGCCGGGGCGGGCGCGTCGCTGCCCACCGTCGAGGCGAAGATGGAGGCGTGGACGCGCGCCACCGACGACCCCTCGATCCCGAACGAGACCCACCGCGCGCTGTGCATGGGCTTCTGGCGGTACGGCCAGGACGACGTGCTTGAGCCCTACCCGGCCGCGTACCTGGACCTGTTGGGGAAGATCTCGCGCCGCGAGGGCACCTGGGCGGATCGCGGGTACGCCACCATCGGCACCGCGCTGCGCTGGTTGTTCCCGACGCCGCTGGTCGACGATGGGCTGGTGGCCACCGTCGACGCGTGGCTGGTGGACAACGAGCCGAGCGAACAGGTCCGGCGAGCGGTCACCGAGCGGCTGGACGAGGCCAAGCGGGCGCTGCGCGCGCAGGCCAGAAGCCGCGCCGACGCGTGACCTGAGGAAGCGACGACGGAGGGGCGGACCATCAGCGGTCCGCCCCTCCGTCGTCGTGTGAGGGTGATCAGAGCTTGCGCACGGGCTCCAACTCGGCGGCGCGCGCATGCTCCTCGCGCTGCCTGCGGGCGAGCTTCGGACCGAAGGCCAGCAGAGTGACGATGGCACCGAAGGCCAAGGGGAGGATCACGGTCAGCATGAGCAGCGTCAGATCAGACGCCGGCTCCGGCTGGGGCCAGCCTGGGAGGACCTCAAGGGGGAGCAGAATCATGGGGGCACTCTAGCCGAAGACCGTCCACCGGGACAGGCATCCAGCTCGGGCCGCGGGCGCCGTGCGATAGATTTTCCCCGACCAGGAGGTGCGATGGAACAGGCCCCGCGAACGGTGATGACCGCCGACGACATGTCCTACGCGATGACCCGGATGACCCACGAGATCCTGGAGCGCAACCACGGAGCCGACGGGGTGATCCTGCTCGGCATCCTCACCCGCGGCGCCCCCCTGGCCGAGCGGCTGGCCTCGATCGCGGCGTCTCAGGGGCACCAACTTCCGGTCGGCAGGCTGGACATCACCATGTACCGCGACGACCTCCGCGCGCAGCCCACCCGCCCCGTCGGCCGCACCGTGTTGCCGGGGAGCATCGACGGGAAGGTGGTGGTGCTCGTCGACGACGTGCTCTACTCCGGCCGCACCGTCCAGGCGGCGCTGCACGCGCTGGCCGACCTCGGACGCCCGCGCGCCATCCAACTTGTCACGCTCGTGGACCGCGGCCTGCGCGAGCTCCCCATCCAGGCCGACGTGGTGGGCAAGCACCTGCCGACGGCCCGCGACGAGCGCGTGCGCGTCACGCTGAGCGAGATCGACGGCGACGACCTCGTGACCATCGAACGGACGGCCCAGTGAAGCACCTTCTCAGCATCGCCGACCTCAGCGTCGAGGAGATCACCTCCATCCTTGATCTGGCCGTGGAGATGCACGACGTGCAGTCCCGGCCCATCAAGAAGCTCCCCGCGCTCCGGGGCCGCACCGTCGTCAACCTGTTCTTCGAGGATTCCACCCGCACCCGCTCGTCGTTCGAGCTGGCCGCCAAGTGGCTCTCGGCAGACGCCATCAACGTCTCCGCCAAAGGCTCATCGGTGTCCAAGGGCGAGTCCATGCGTGACACCCTGCTCACCCTCGACGCCCTCGGCGTGGACGCCATCGTCATGCGGCACGCCGGGTCCGGCGCGGTGCGGCAGGCGGCGGGGTGGGTGCGCGCGTCGATGATCAACGCCGGCGACGGCATGCACGAGCACCCCACCCAGGCGCTGCTCGACGCGCACGCGGTGCGCCGGCATTTCGCCCTGCACGGGCTGGGTGAGGTCGCGGGCAAGCGTGTGGCCATCACCGGCGACCTGCTCCACTCGCGGGTGGTCCGCTCCAACGTGCTGCTGTGGGCGAAGCTGGGCGCCTCCGTCGTGCTGGTGGCGCCGCCCACGCTGATGCCGCCGGGCGTGGAGAACTGGGGCGTCGAGGTGAGCCACGAGCTTGACCCGGTGCTTCCCGGGGCGGACGTGGTGATGATGCTTCGCGTGCAACGCGAGCGGATGGGCGGCGGCTTCTTCCCCTCCGAGCGCGAGTACATCGACGGCTACGGGCTCACGCCCCGACGGCTGGCCATGCTCAAGGACGGCGCCTGCATCGCGCACCCGGGGCCGATGAACCGCGGCCTCGAGATCTCGTCGGCGGCAGCCGACTCGGCACGCTCCATCATCCTGGACCAGGTCTCGTCCGGGGTCGCGGTGCGGATGAGCGTGCTCTACCACCTGCTCGCTGGAGAGGAACAGTCATGACGGCAACAGTGCTCCGCGGGGTGCAGCTCCCCGACGGCACCCGCACGGACCTGGTGATGGAGGACGGCGTGTTCGTCGACTCCCCCACCGGGGAGGCCACCGTCGTCGACTGCGACGGCCTGATCGCCCTGCCCGGCCTGGTGGACGTGCACACGCATCTGCGCGAGCCCGGCCGGGAGGACGCGGAAACCGTGGCCAGCGGTGCGCGGGCCGCGGCAAGGGGAGGATTCACCGCGGTCCTGGCGATGGCCAACACGCAGCCGGTGACGGACACGGCCGAGAAGGCCGAGCACGTGCACGACCTCGGTGTCGCGGCGGGCCTCGTCGACGTGCAGGTCATCGGCGCGATCTCGAAGGGCCTGCGCGGCGAGGAGCTCGCCGAGCTGGGGCTGATGAACCGCTCCCGGGCCAAGGTCACGGTGTTCTCCGACGACGGCATGTGCATCCAGAACGCGGCGCTGATGCGTCGGGCCCTGGAGTGGGTCAAGCCGTTCGGCGGCGTGATCGCCCAGCACTCGCAGGAATCCAACCTCGCCGGGCCCGGCGCCTGCTGCCACGAGGGCGAGATCTCCGGGCGGCTCGGGCTGGGCGGCTGGCCGCCGGTGGCCGAGGCCACCATCATCGCGCGCGACGCGATGCTGGCGGAGGCGACAGGGTCGCGGCTGCACGTGTGCCACATCACCTCGGCCGAGGGCGTGGAGGTGGTGCGCTGGGCCAAGGCCCGCGGCATCGACGTGACCGCCGAGGTGACCCCGCACCACCTGCTGCTGGGCACCGAGGAGCTCGAGGGCTACGACACGGTCTACAAGGTCAATCCCCCGCTGCGGACCCCCGAGCACATCGAGTCGCTCCGCGCCGCGCTGGCGGACGGCACCATCGACGTGGTGGGCACGGACCACGCCCCGCACGCCCCTCAGGACAAGGATCACGCCTTCGTCGACGCGAAGCCGGGGATGATCGGGCTGGAGCAGGCGCTCTCGGTGGTGATCGAGACGATGGTGCTCCCGGGCCGCCTGGACTGGGCGGGGGTCGCGGAGCGGATGAGCCACACGCCCGCGAGCGTCGCGCGCCTCGACGGGCAGGGCAGGCCCCTTGCCGTGGGCGAGCCGGCCAACGTCGTGCTCGTGCACCCCACCCGCCGCGCGCCGGTGGACCGCGACGCGTCCGCGTCGCTCAGCCGCAACAACCCGTACCACGGCCGCGATCTCCCCGACCCCGTCGAGGCCACCTACCTGCGCGGCCGGGAGATCTATCGGCGGGACTAGGTCTGAGGACTGGCCCCGGTCAGAACTCGAGGACCGTGCGACCTGGCAGCGACGAGGACTCCATCTTGTCAAGGATGTCGTTGACATCTGCCAGGGCGGCGGTGTGCACCTCCGCCTTGATGCGCGCCTGGGCAGCCAGCGTGAGCGCCTGCTTCAGGTCGAATCGGGTTCCGACGATCGAGCCCCGCAGAGTGATGGCACGCATCACCATGTCGTAGATCTCCAGCGGGAAGGCGCCCGGCGGAAGCCCGTTCAGGACCACCGTCCCGCCTGGGCGCATCATCCCGACCGCCTGGCCGAAAGCCGACGGTGACACTGCAGTGACGAGCGCGCCGTGGGCTCCGCCGATCTGGCGCTGGAGATAGCCGACCGGTTCGGTCTGGCGCACATTGATGGTCATGTGCGCGCCGAGCCGGGCCGCGAGCGTCAGCTTGGCGTCGTCGACGTCGACAGCGACCACCTGATACCCCATCGCCCTGGCGTATTGGACCGCCAGGTGTCCCAACCCGCCGACACCTGAGATGACGACCCAGTCACCGGCCATGAGGTCGGCCACCTTGAGCCCCTTGTAAACGGTGAGGCCCGCGCACATGAGCGGAGCAGCCTGCTCATAGGTGAGGCCATCGGGCACATGCGCGACATAGCCGGCGTCGGCTGCGATGTACTCGGCGAACCCGCCGTCCACGTCGTAGCCGGAACGCTGCTGCCGGGGGCAGAGCGTCTCCCAGCCGGACAGGCAGGCGTCGCAGCGACCGCAGGAGCGGTGGAGCCACGGCACCCCGACCCGGTCGCCGATCCGCACCTCGTCGACCCCATCGCCCACCTCGACGACGTCGCCGACCGCCTCGTGGCCCGGGATCCGGGGCAGGTCGGGTTTGTCCGGCCAATCGCCATGCACCGTGTGCAGGTCGGTGTGACACACGCCGCACGAGCGCACCTTCACGAGCACCTGGCCACGGCCGATGGTGGGCACGGGCAGGTCCTTGAGTTCCAGGTGTTCACCGAACCGCGTAACGACGGCGGCACGCATCAACCTCGTCATGTCCTCTCCATTCCCGCCTGGATCGCGGTGATCGCGACGGTGTTGATGATGTCCGAGACGAGGGCCCCACGGGACAGGTCATTGACGGGCTTGTTGAGTCCCTGGAGGACGGGGCCGATCGCCAGCGCCCCTGAACTGCGCTGCACGGCCTTGTACGTGTTGTTGCCCGTCTGTAGATCCGGGAAGATCAGCACGGTCGCCCGACCGGCCACCGGAGAGTCGGGCAGCTTGGTGCGCGCGACGTCCGGGTCGACCGCAGCGTCGTACTGCAGCGGCCCGTCGACGGGCAGTTCCGGCGCCCGCTCGCGGACCAGCCGGGTGGCCTCGATGGTCTGTTCGACGTCGGGTCCGCTTCCGGAGGCCCCGGTCGAGTAGGACAGCATGGCCACCCTCGGCTCCACGCCGAACTGGCGTGCGGTCGCCGCCGACGCGATCGCGATCTCGGCCACCTGGTCCGGGGTAGGGTTCGGATTCACCGCGCAGTCGCCGAAGACCAGCACCCGGTCCGCCAGGCACATGAGGAACACCGACGACACGACTGAGATCCCCGGCCGGGTCTTGATCACCTCAAGCGCGGGCCTGATCGTGTGCGCGGTCGTATTGACCGCCCCGGAGACCATGCCGTCGGCTAGCCCCTCGAGCACCATCATGGTGCCGAAATAGCTCACGTCAGTGACCTTCTCGCGGGCCTGGTCGAGGGTGATGCCCTTCTTGGCGCGCAGCTCGGCGTAGCGGGCCGCGAAACGTTCACGCAGGTCGCTGGTGGCGGGATCGACGATGCGGACGCCGGGCAACCCCAACCCGAGCTTTGCCGCCCTTGCCAGGATGGTTACGTCATCGCCCAGGAGGGTCAGCCGGCAGACGGTCTGGGTGAGCAACCGGTCGGCGGCCATCAACACCCGATCCTCGGTGCCCTCCGGTAGCACGATGTGCCGGTCGGCGGCGCGGGCCCGCTCCAGGAGCTGGTGCTCGAACATCAGGGGGGTGACGACATCGGATCGTCCCGTGGCCGCGGAGGCGAGGAGAGCGTTCAGATCCACGGCGGCGCTGAGGTCTCGCTTCGCCTCCGCGACGGTGGCCGCAGCGATCCGGCCCGGCACGGAGTGCTCCGCGAACGCCAAGCGGGCCACGTCCACCGGCTGCGGCGTGCTCATCAGCGGCACGCGGATCGCGGCACGGTTCCACAGGTCAGCGACGCCGTCGGCGACGGGCCATGGCCCGGCCGCGATCGCCAGCGCCGGGTACGGGAACGCACCACTGAGCCCGGCGACGGCCAGGCCGACCCCGATCTCGGCGCGGTCTGCGGAGAAGATGACGACCGAATCGTCTCGGACCTGCGACAGCAGGTTCGTCAAGGTCATGTCCGCGACGAGCACGCGACCGGCCTGCACCGGGATCGCGGCCGTGCCCCCGAGCCGGGCGGCATCAAGAGCGGAGAGCGCCTCGCCTGGCGGGCGGGCAGGTAGTTTCTCACTGACGGCGTGGACCGGCACACCGACGGGCCCGACAGCGGTGGTCCCGGAGGTGGGGACCAGCACGGCCAGTACCCTGGCCAGGTTTCTGCGCGCCTCATCAAGGGCGACGTCAATCCGGGCGCGCGTGGGTCCGGGTCCACCGTCGGATGGCACGATCAGCACCATCGGCACTCCGAGGTTGGCCGCGATCCTCGTGTTCCAGGAGAACTCCACCGGCGCCAGGGAACAGTCGTACTCGCTCCCTAGAACCAAGACCTGGTCTGCTCCGTCGGCGCATGCCCGGAAGCGGGAGATCGCCTGCCCGACGGCGGCGGTCGGGTTCGCCAGCAACTCCTCGGCGGTGGCGCCCCACGCCCCGGACGGATCCTGGCCGGCCACCTCGGCGAGCGCGTCGAGCACCGGGTCGCCCGCGGCCTCGGCAACGATCGGCCGGAAGATGCGGACCACCCCCCCGCGACCTGCCAGGTGCGCGAGCACCCCCGCACCGAGGCGCAACAGTTGCGGACAGTGCAGCGTCGGGCAGAGGTAGAGGGCGATCATCGCCGCAGCGCACGCTCGATGATCGCGTCCAGACCGTCAGGGGCGTAGCCGAGTGCCTTCACGACCGCTTCGCGGATGAGGACTGCCGTCGGGTCCGACTTCGCCGCCGGTTCCACGGTCGGTGGGGCATCGCCGGGGATGAGCCGGACCCCATGCTTCAACGCATGTTCGCGGGCGAGGGCCGTGACGATGTCGCCGTGGGCCAGTCGGAGTTCGTTCGTACCTGCGGAAAGCAGTTCGTCGACCGAGGCTGTGGTGAGGATACGCCGTGTCATGGTGAGACCTAGCTCTGCTTTCCGGAGACCGAGTTGATAGCGATAATCGCAGCGTCCCGGGCAGCCGCGACATCTGCTTCCGTGCCGGACATCCACATGCGGCCATAGACGCCGATCGAGCTCATGTGGTTGAGGAACACGGGCGCGGCCTTCTCCGCCTCGTTCGCCGCGAGGGTGATGTAGGCGGCAGGCTCGACCTCGAGGACAAGCATCGTCTGGCCGCCCTCGATCATGGTGCCCTGGTTGAAGCGGTTGAGCACCTGCGCCTGCAACGGGTGGATGTTGGTGACCATCTGCTCGGAGGCAACCTTCGGGGCCAGCCTGTCCGCGATCGTCAGACCGAGCGACTCAAGCACGACCTCGCCAGCGCGCAACACCTCGGCCTGCGACTCGGAGTGCACCTCGAACATCCCGAACTGGCGCTCCACGACCTGCGCACCAGGCTTGACGTCGACCGCCTTGAGGACGCTGTCGACCACCCGGAACACCCAGTTACCTGGGGCCATCTCCACGTAGAGGCTGCTCATGCCCTCCACCGGCGGCGAACCGGCCGCTATGGTGCCCACGAATGCGGCGAACTGTGGCTGGATACGGTCGAGGTGACAAAACGCCCTCAATTGGAACTCGGACTTGTCGGCCATCGTCAGCGGCCTCCCTTCGATGTGAATGGTTCCGCCCAGCCGGCGACCCCTAGTGGAGTCACGAGCATGGGCTGGGGCGCGACTGACGACGGCACCCCGGTGATTTCGGTCATGATGTCCGCGATGCCGGGGAACGCGGCGGTTCCCCCGACGAGGTGGATGGTCTGTACGTCGTGGCCGACTATGGCCGATCCGACGATGGTGGCTACCTTCTCCAGCGTCGGGCGGACGACCGGCAGCAACTCGGCCTGCCACTTGGGGGATCGTTTGCGCTTCTCGGCCTTCTCGAACGGGATCTTGTAGGCCCCGGCGATGACAAGGCTGAGGTGCGTCCCGCCGGTGGGCTCGTCGACGTTTGCGACGATCATGCCGTCCTTGAGGATGGCGACACCCGTGGTGCCTCCTCCGATGTCGACGACGGCGCCGTCGGCAATCCTCAGGACCGCATTGGCCGCAGTGGTCTCGTCGACGACTGCGGTGCAGTCGATGCCTGCGCCCTCGACGACGTAGCGGTGGGCGCGGTGGTCGGAGTTACTGACGGCGGGCGGAATGGTCACCGAACCGCTGCTGAGTTCGCGCCCTGTGACGTCCTCGAGGCGCCGCTTCAGGCCCCGCACGATCTGCTGAGCCCCCGTGAAGTCCCACACGACGCCGTCCCTGACGACGTCGGCGAAAGCGTTGGCCGCGGCGAGTGGGCGCCCGGCCTCATCCGTGACGACGATGACTGTGAACGCGGTGCCCAGGTCGACGCCGACCCGGATCGCGACCGACGGGTCGATCGCGGCCGGACGCTTCAGTGCGGCGGCCGCCTGCTTCATCAGTCTCGCGACATCGGGAGCCGACGGGGGCCGGCTGCGCTCATCGCTTCGGGGCGACAGCATCGGAGAGTTAGACCTCCTCCCAGTTCGCGGGGAAGGTGACGTAGACGAACTTCGCCCAGGTGGGTGTCCCGAAGGTGATGCGCGAGCCCTTCGGCACGTAGAGGATGTCGCCGGGGCGACCGATCTTGCCGCCGGCGTCGCCACCCAGGTGCAGTTCCCCTTCGAGCACGATCTGCACCTCGTCGTAGTTGAGCGTCCAGGGAAAGCTGCCCTGGGTGATGGTCATGTATCCCGCTGCCATCGGCGCCCCGTCCGCGTCGGTCACGACGTCTCCGGTGGCCACCTGCATCCCGGGTGGAGGTCCGGGATAGGGGAAGGGGTCGAGCTTGGACTCACCGAGGCGGGCGAGTTTGACGGGGTGCCGGGTGGTGGGGGCGGCCAGTGCGCCCCCACCTGATCCCAGCATCGCGGTCACTAACGCACGGACCTGGTCGGCCAGGGCATCACCACTCGAGGGCGCGGCTGAGGGTGTGGCCTCTCCCACGCGCACGATGTCGATCCCTCGCTCACGCGCCACATCGCGCGCCAGAGGCGTCACGATCGCGTCACGCGCGACGAGCATGGTTCCTCCCGAGGCCTGCTCGACCTCGGCTGCGGCTATGACCGGTCTTCCCATTTTCTTCATCCACTCACTGGTTGGTGGCCGTGCGGGTCAGGAGATTCAGTCCCGGTGCGGGAGGATGACCTCGACGTCACCGTGCGGGCGCGGGATCACGTGCACGGAGATCAGTTCGCCTACGCGACCTGCGGCTGCGGCACCGGCGTCGGTGGCGGCCTTGACCGCACCGACATCGCCACGGACGAAGACGGTCACCAAGCCGGCGCCGATCTGTTCCTTGCCGATCAGCCGCACGTTGGCGGCCTTCACCATCGCGTCGGCGGCCTCGATGGCCCCGATCAGGCCTTTGGTCTCGACCATGCCGAGGGCGATCATCTGGACATCTGCCATTGGAGTACTCCTTCTGGTAACAGGGGTTTGGTTGGGTGCTGGGTCGGGGGTCGAGGTTGTCTCGGCCCATTGGACGGTGGACTGTTCAGTTGTGCCTGCCGCTGGCGCGACTGGTGCCTTTCGTGTGCGCTTCCGCGCCGGGGACGGGGTTTCGCTCATGCGCTGCCTCCTAGCTCTGCTTCTTCAGCTCGGTGAGAATCCGACGGACGACATCCTCGATCACCCGTGCATCGGCCGTACCTCCTTCGGGACCCACCCTGCCGACAGGCTGCTTCGTCTCCCCATCGGCGATGCCGCCGTGGGCGCGGGCGGCCGGGGTCGCATCGTGCAGATGGTACGAGAGACGCTTGACGTTGAGGACGTTCTCGACCGTGATGTTGTCGCTGACGACCGCGCCGCCGAGACCGCCTGGGCCGAGGGTGAACGAGGGTCGCAACCCGGTGGTGGACCCGACGCCGCCGAGGCTGCCCCAGGTGTTGACCAGGATCCGGAAGGCCGGCTGCTCGATGCCATAGGCCAGGATCGAATCCTCATCCTCGGAGTGGATGACTGCGGAGTGTCCGTCGCCGCCGAAGGTGAGGAGCTGGGTCGCCCTCTCGAAACCGGCCTTCCAGCCGTCCTCGACCATCCAACCCAGCACCGAGGTGAGCTTCTCCCGCGACAGCGGATACTTCGGGCCGATGCCGCCGAGTTCAGCGACGAGGATGCGGGTGGCAGCGGGCACCTCGATACCGGCGAGCCGTCCGAGTTCCTGCGGGGTGCGACCCACGTAGGAGGCGATCATCATCCCGTTCGGACGGAACATGCTGCCGGCCAGCCGTTCGGCCTCCTCCGCGGTGAGCCACTGGGCGCCGAACCGCTGCATATCGGCCTTGAGCCGCTCGGCGATCGGCCGGTCGGCGATCACCGCCTGCTCCGTCGCGCAGATGGTGGAGCAGTCGAAGGACTTCGACTCCACGAGCATCTGCGCGGCCCGGGCCACGTCGGCCGTCCGATCCACGTAGGCGGGCACGTTGCCGGGGCCCACGCCGAGCGCCGGCTTGCCGCACGAGTGCGCGGCGAGCACCATTCCGGGGCCCCCGGTGGCCAGGATCATCGAGACGGCGTAGTGGTTCATCAGCTCGTTGGTGCCCTGCAGGCTGAGCTCCGTCATGCAGGACACCAGGCCTTTCGGCATGCCGGCCGCCTCCCCCGCCGCGACCATGATCCTGACCGCCTCCGCGCTGCAGTTCTTCGCCGACGGGTGCGGTGCCACGATCACCGCGTTGCGTGCCTTGACACCGATGAGGATCTTGAAGATCGCGGTCGAGGTCGGGTTCGTCGAAGGAGTCAACGCGCACAATACGCCGACCGGGGTGCCGATCTCGACGATCCTGCGGGCCTCGTCGTGACGAAGAACCCCGCACGTTGGAACGTCCTTGATCGAATCCCAGAGCCCCTGGGCCGCGAACTCGTTCTTCAACCTCTTGTGGGCGGGATAGCCGAACCCGGTCTCCTCGTGCGCCAACTGCCCGAGCCTGCCGGCCTCGCGCATCGCCGCCGCCACCATGGCTTCGCAGATGCGGTCCACCTCATCCTGAGGGGCGAACTGGAATGCGCGCATCGCCTCCCTGGCTGCGACGGCGAGGTCGCGGGCCTGTTGGACCGACCGGAGGTCGGCGTCCATGTGGTTGTCCTTCATCGTCGTCACCTGTCAGTACTTCTTAGGGTGGGCCGCCACCTCAAGAACCGCGTCCTGGAAGGCGGAGCAGGCGGCCCGGCAGGCGCTCTGCGAGCCGGTCAGCCAGCCACCCGAGAAGTTCGTCTCGCTCGGTGGTTCGAAATAGGTGGCGACGGAGACGTCGGCCGCCTTCAGCGCCAGGTCGAGGGCGAATGTCGCCTCCAGCGGCGGCGCGATCAGGTACGCCATCGGCTGGCCGAGCGGGATGCCCGCCTCCTTCGACAGGTAGCTGCCCGTGCTGGAGATCAGGTGCGGGAAGAAGTTCAGTTCGCCGGCCTCGTCAGCCGAGTAGAACCACGCCTCCTCCTCGCAATACGAGACACAGGCGTCGACGCCCGCGCGGACCTCCGCAGGCGTCGGACCCGCCAGCATGCCTATGACCTCGCCCGAGAGCGGGCCCGACGGGTAGCCGGAGCCAGCGTAGAAGCTCTTGGCATAGACGACATCGACCTCTGCGTACTTGGTGGCATCGTCGAGAGAGACGTAGAGCGCATCGTCGATGTCACAGGTCAGCAGGCCTATCGAGCGCTGATGGTCCTGGAGATTGAGCTTCTCGGCAAGGCCGCGGTCGATGTTGGAGATGATGCGCACCGCCAGAATTGTCGGCTTCACCGGTTCAAGAATTCCCATTGTTCGCAACCTTTCCTTAGTCCCCGGCAACCTCGCGGAGCTTGACTCCGCTGGCGCTGTACTTGGTCATCCGCTTGATGAACTCGACGATGTAGGCGCCTGCCTCAAGCGGGTTGGTGCCACCGTGCGTCGTGATCATGCAGATCAGGTCCCGGTCGGCGTCGGACTTGCCCGGCTGAGGGTCAAAGCCCATGTAGGCGCTCATCGCATCGGCAATGCCGAGGCCCGGCCGCTCGCCGATGAGCAGCACGACCACCTTGGCCTTGATGACCGAGTTGACATCATTCATGATGCCGACGCGGCCGTTCTCGATGAAGAACGGGGTGCCGACCGTGAGACCCGCCGACTTGAGCCCCTGTTCAATCACCGGATAGATGTCGCGCAGGTTGTTGTCGATCGCGGCTGCCGACAGGCCATCGACCACGCACAACTGCACGTCCGGGCCCTTCACACACCGTTCCTCGATCAGCTTCTTGCCTTCGTCGCTGAGCAACCTGCCCAGATCTGGACGGAGCAGGAATTCACCGCGGTCGGCGACCCGGCTGGTGACGGTGAACAGGTTGAACGCGGCGCGCACCTCGTCGCTCACCACGCCATAGATGGCGTCCTGGGTGACGCCGTGGTCGGCCTGGAACAGCAGTGCCGTCGCGGTCTTTGGCCTCGGCCCCGCCCGGCCGACGCCGAGCCGCGCGCTGGTGGTGCCCATCAGGTTCCGCAGGCCGTCAGCGTCGTACGGGTTGTCCACCAGCATCGCGCGCCTCGGCGCATCCAGCGTCGGGTCGGCAAGGTCGATGACCAGTTCACCGCCGTCCCGCCGAATCACCGAAGGGCCGGAGGCCTCTGCCGCGTCTCGGGGCTCGAGGCCCTCCTGGCGCAACTCGGACAGGATCCGGGCAACGATCTCCTCAATGTTGACACTCATCTGTTCACCTCTTCAGGAAGAAGGACGCGTCGCCTGCGATGTCGGTGAGCTGGCCGTCCTTCCACAGGCCCACCTCCTCCATCCACGCCTCGAACTCGGGCAGCGGGCTGAGCCCGAGGGCCTGCCGCAGCGAGGGCGCATCGTGGTAGCTCGTCGTCTGGTAGCTGAGCATCGCGTCGTCGCCCATCGGGATTCCCATGATGAAGTTGACGCCGGCCGAGGCCAGCAGCACGGCGAGGTTGTCGTTGCTGTTCTGATCAGCCTTGGCGTGGTTCGTGTAGCACACGTCGCAGCCCATCGAGATGCCCGTGAGCTTGCCCATGAAGTGGTCCTCCAGGCCGGCCCGGATGATCTGCACCGAGTCGTAGAGGTACTCGGGGCCGATGAACCCCACCACCGTGTTCACCTGGAACGGATTCCAGCGCTTCGCGATCGCATAGTTGCGGGCCTCCAGGACCAGCTGATCGGCGCCATTGTGCGCTTCGGCCGACAGCGCTGAACCCTGCCCCGTCTCGAAGTACATGTAGTTGGGGCCGGCAGTCACGCAGTACTTCTGAGCCAGCTCGTTGGCCTCGTCCAGCAGGTCGACGGAAACACCAAAGCTCTCCATCGCCTTCTGTGAACCGGCGATCGACTGGAACACGAGGCCGACGGGGGCACCCCGTCTCATGGCCTCCATCTGCGTGGTGACATGCGCGAGCACGCAGTTCTGGGTGGGCACCTGCCACTTCTCGATGATCCCCCAGGTCATCTCCAGGAGGCGTGCGACGGAGCCGACGGTGTCGTCAGAGGGGTTGATCCCGATGACCGAGTCTCCTGAGCCGAAGGACAGCCCTTCGTAGATGGCGGCCCGGATCCCGTCGACCGAGTCGGTCGGATGGTTCGGCTGGAGCCTTGAGGCCAGCGTTCCAGGCAAACCCATGGTGTTGGCGTTGTGCGTCACGACCCGGAGCTTGCGCGCCCCGACGACGAGATCGAGGTTGCCCATCAGCTTGGTCACCGCGGCGACCATCTCCCCGGTCAGCGCATTGCTGACCCGACGGATGTCGGCACCGGTGGTCTTGTTCGACAGGATCCATTCGCGGAAGTCGCCGACAGTCCAGCCCTTGATCTCCTGATAGATGGTCTCGTTGACCGCATCGTCGATGGCGCGCGTGACCTCGTCCTCGTCGTAGGGCACCACCGGGTTCTCGCGCAGCGCGCTCAGCGGCACCTCGGCGAGGACATGTTTGGCAGCCACTCTCTCAGCGGCGCTGCGTGCCGCGATGCCCGCTTGTTGGTCGCCGGATTTCTCCTCGTTGGCCTTAGCCAACAGGTCCTTGATGTCGGCAAACTCGTAGGTGTGCCCGAACAACTTCGTCCGCAACAGCATCTCGTCACCCCCTGGTCTTTCTGCCCATGGTCAACTCCCGGGTCGTGTTTCGTTTTCGGTTGGCTGATAGAAGACGAGCGTCTTCACGGAGACGGGCACCACACGCCCGTCGAAGAGCGGCTCGCCGATGTCGATGAAATCGCCCTCGCCCAGTTGGATCTGGTCCACGACGATCAATGCCAGTTCCGGTGCCCTCTGCTTGATCGTCTGGCCGAGCACCTGTGCGTAGTCCTCCTCGATGGCCAGCACGAGCGGCCGGTCGCGAGGCAGGTGTCGGCGGGCGAACACCACCAAGCCGTCGGCCAGCGTGCTGAGTTGCGCGAAGTCGATCCGCGGCGGCAGCGGCAGCGACACCGCGAAGGCGCCTTCCTGGCCGGCTCCCCTGTCCCACCTTTCAACCGCCTCGCCGAGCGCGTCCGCCACCGCATCCGAGCTGGTCAGCCCTGGGGTGCGCTCAAGGATGCGCGGCTCGATCACCGGCGCGTTGCGCAGCGGCAGATGGCCGTCTTCGGCCCAGATCGTGGATCCCGACAGGGTCACCTGCTGGCTCGCCGCGCCGAGCACGGTGGCCCGGAGCGTCTGCTCTGGCCGCTCGATCCGGAGCTCGGCCCAGCGGGGGTTCTCCCGCAGCGCCTCCGCGAGCAGTGGACCGATGTCGCCATACTCACTGACCTCGGCCAGGGTCGTGGCCGGTGCGTGGTCGTAATAGAGCTGCCCGACGCCGCCCGACACGAAGTAGGCCGCCACTGGGCCGTCCACATCGAGACGGGGGCTGAGCGCAGCCTTCGCTCCGAGCGGCGTCTCCACCCCGAGGCAGAGGTCCACGACGATGTCGGCCATGGCCACCGCAAGCCTGCGAAGGTCCGCCAGGCGTGCGACCTGCCCCACGCGGAGGTCGAGACCAAGCTGGTCCGCGATGATCCTCCCCGTCGGCGCGAGGTGCTGGAGCCGAGCAGTGCCGCGGTCCAGAACCGCCTGCCTGCCGCCGACCATCGACCCCGCGGAGGCGATGTGGCGACCCGAGCGGAACAGCGCCGCGTTGGATGATCCGCCGCCGATGTCGACGTTGACTACGGAGGCGTAGTTAGCGGCCGACCACTGGGCCGCGCCCGACCCACGACCGGCGATCTGCGCCTCCAGGTTCGGCCCTGCCACAGTGACGACGAAGTCGCCTGCCAGGTCGCCAAGGCTATGCAGGATCTCCTCTGCGTTCCGCGTGCGGGCCGTCTCACCGGTGATGATGACCGCACCGGTCTCCACCTCGTGAGGCTCGACGCCGGCGAGCGAGTACTCATGGCGGATCAACTCGGTGAGTCGCTCCACGTCCACCTCGTCGGGCGAGAGCAGCGGCGTGAAGTGAGCCTCCCCCTGATAGCGGACCTTGCGCGCCTCAATGTCCAGCCGCGGAACGCGGCCCAGCCGAGCCTGGTTGCTGATGGACAGTTCGGAGAGGACCAGCTGAGACGTGGTGGTGCCGATGTCGATCCCGACGCTCAACATGTCACGTGTGCTCATGGTCCCGGTCCTCCCTCCCGTCCCTGTCAGCTCTTCCTGAACGTGGTCTCGCCGTCGACCTCGAGCGAGTCGAGGATGGCGAAGATCACCGCATCGACCGGCGCCCCGGCAGTCAGGTCCGTGTGCCGACCCGCGCTGCCCTCGGCAATCAGCACGAGTTCGCCGTGACCTGCGCCGACGGCATCTACCGCGACGAATGGCTCGCCGAAGAGTTCGTCGCTCGCGGAGGCATGCCGAACGATGAGCAGCTTGCTGCCGCGCAGCGCCTCGACCTTGATGGTCGAAACCGCCGAGCCGATGACCCGCGCGATGATCATGGACTGATCACTCCCCAGCCTCGGTTGCCACAGCCTCTTCGACATCGGCGTCGGAGGGAGGATTGGACTTGGAGAACAGCAGGAGCGCCAAGGCGACTGCGCTGATGCCGGCGATCAGCTTGCCTGCGATCATCGGAGCGATCATGTCTCGAGCCACACCGGCCGTGAAGCCGAGGTGGTCGCCGAGCACGAAGGCTGCACCGACCGCGAACGCTGCGTTGAGGATCTTGCCGCGCCTGTCCATGTTCTTGAATATATCTCGAACATGGCGATGTTGTTGGCGAGCGTGGCAATGAGACCGCCGGCCGCCGACTTGTTGATGCCGATCAGCTTGCCGAGCGAGCCGAGCGGCTTCGCGCCGAAGGTCACGATCAGGTGCACGGCCGGGAAAGCGCCGAGCAGCATCATGCCGATGGAGCCCACGATGGCCAAGCCTTCAGTCACCGGCAGGAGTTCCCAACCGGCAGGCATGATCTGAACACCGGTCATGGTCTCGAAGACGCCGATGACCAGACCGATGGAAATGATGAAAACCAGACCCTTGCCGAACCAGAGGAAGCCGGTGGTCATCGCGTCTGGCTTCAACCAGAGCCCAACGGCGATCAGCGCCGCCGCGAGAATGATCGGGATCGTGTTGACCAGCACGAAACCCATCGGCATCCCGGCGACCGCGCCGGAGGTGATGACGCCGAGCGGGATCGTGACGATGCCTGCGAGTACGCCCTTGGCCAGGAATGGTCGATCGTTCTTGTCGATGATGCCGAGCGCAACGGGGATCGTGAACACGATCGTGGCGCCCATCATGGCACCCAGAATGAGGCCGGAGAGGCGCTGCGCGTCAGGGTTGTCTGTCATCGCCTGCGCCAGCGGCCAACCGCCCATGTCGTTGGCCAGCAGCGTGCCGGCGAACATGGCGGGGTCTGCGCCGAACAGCTTGTAGACCGGTTCGACGATCGGCCCGAGGATCTTCGCGAGCACCGGTGACAGGGCGTAGACACCCACCATGGACAGGGCGAGGGGGCCCATCGCGTTGAACCCCTCTTCGAACTTCTCTCCCAGTCCGAACCTATTTCCGATCGCCCGGTCCAGTCCCCCGAGGACCATGCAGATCATCAGAATCCAGACGATTACGTCGTTGATGCCCACGTACCATCCCCCTCAACACTGAAAGGCTTCTGTTGTGAACGGTTCCGCTCACCTATTCCCCGCAGTCTAGGGAGCCAACCGATACACGAACCGACCCACTTGCTACAAAAAACCGCCATCTCGTACTTGCCCCCCTGGCCTCCAGGGGCGCTGTTAGGCTGTCCGAATCTGGCAACAAGCGCTGTCAAGGGGGAATTACCCGTGGAGTCGAGCGATGTCCGTGACTGGATCGGCTACGACCCTGCCACCAGGTGTGACGAGGCCCCGGTCGAATTCTCTGTCTCCATCTCGATGGGCGGTGCCGCGGGCACGGTGCTGTCCGGCACAGTTCTCTTGGACCGCGAACACGAAGCCGCCTCGTTCCAGGAGTTACAGCGGGCCGCCGACGCCATCTTCCAGCTCACCAACGGCACCCTCAGGAAGGTGTCGACCTCCGCGCCCGTCCTCGAGATCGACCACATGGCGAGGAACGTACGCGCCCATGACTTCGCGGGCAACCTCGACCTGCTCGGCGATTATCTCGACCGACTGCTGCCCCGCTGGAGCCAGAAGGTGCCCAGCATGGCCCTGGCTCCGTACGAGGACGCCCTGATGAGCATCGCCACCGACGAAGGCCCCGATTGCGCACGGGCCATGTCTGCGACCGTGTTGCGGAGGCGTCGACAGCGGCGTGCCGACATGAACCGATACGAGTGTCAGGTCCATTGTGAGCGCCTGCTGGTGATGCTTCACGGCCTGGTTACCCCGAGGATCGCCGAACGTGACCGGACCATGGCGACGCTACTGAACGAGATCGAGAGGAGCCCGATGGACTACCTCACCGTCGGGAGGGCCGCTTCATACCTGGCACTGTCCGAATCGCATTTCGCCAGGCAGTTCAAGCAGCACACCTCGCAGAACTACAACCACTACGTCACGTGCAAGCGCTTGGACCGTGCGAAGCTCATGCTTGAGCACACCGACAAGCCCGTTCGACGGATCGCCACGGAACTAGACTTTCAGCCCGTCAACTACTTCTCCCGCACGTTCAAGAAGCACGTGGGCATCACCCCAAGCCAATACCGGCAGGAGCGCGCGCGCGGCACCTCGTGAGCCGTGCCGCGACTGCTGGCCCGACCGCACGCCGGGAATTGTGATACATGTGCATCAGACGGGTCGGGGAGACCGCCGTGACGAGGTCGTCACCCGTCTTGAAGGATCGATCGGGGCACGATAGTCACGATTGCTGAGCATGCAGCACCACAGGCTGCTGCTGGCGCTCTTCGGGGCGCTCACCATCCTCTGCGCGTTCCCAAAGCGCGGATCCTCGTCCCCGAACTGGGCAACTCGGTCGGGGAGCTGACGACCTTCGATCATCTCGAGAGTTGGGCTGCAGCTGAACCCCTACCGCAGGGTCGATGCCTGAGGGTCCGACACGGCTGACACCAGAGTGCGTCAGTCAGTCTCGTCGTCGGAGACCGTTCTGAGGAAGTTCTCGAACTCCGCGCCGAGCTGCTCGGCCGACGGGATCGGCGAGCCCTCGGCCCACAGGTTCGGCAGGTGCTGCCCCTGGACGAACGCGTCGTACTGCTGCTCCAGGGCGGCCACGATTGCGCTGATCTCCTCGTTGCCCTCCACCTCGGCGGCGATGGCACGACGGGTGGCTTCGGCCTTCGCGATGAGGGCGTCGTTGGGCAGGTTGAGCCCAGTCAGGTCGACGATCGCGTTGAGCGCCGCCAGGGCCCCCTCGGCGAACTCCGAGGCAGCGAGGTAGTGCGGGACGTGAACGGCGAAGCCGGCAGCGCGGTGCCCGGACTGGCCCAGACGCAGCTCGAGCAGGGCGCCGATCGAGGCGGGCACCTGCACGCGCCCGAACGGCGACTTCACCTCGCCGATGAGGGTGGCGTCCGTGGCGTGCGCGGTGATGCCGACCGGCCTGGTGTGCGGCACCCCCATGGGGATGCCGTTGACGGTGACCACCAGCGTGACCCCCAGCGCCGCGACGATCTCGCGGATGGCCTCGACCACCCGGTCCCACTGGAAGTCCGGCTCCGGTCCGGTGAGGAGGTGGTACCCGTGACCGTCGCGGTCCGTGAGCCGGTTCAGCACGATGGCGGGAGCCTCGTACTCCGCCCACCTGTTGGTGTCGAAGATCATCACCGGGCGGCGGCCCCGGTAGTCGAAGAGCTGGTCGACGTCGAAGGAGGCGACCACCTCGGCGTTGCCGGTCCCGATGAGGTGCTCGCTGAGCATGCCCTGGACCTGTCCTGCGTCGATGAAGGCGCCCAGGGCCACGAGAAGCACACCTGAACCCGGAGCGTTGCGGTCCGCCTCGGTGGTGAAGCGGTAGAGGTCAGACGGGTTCTGCACGGCACAAGCCTTTCACGACGGTGGAATCATTCATGGCTAACCTCCGGATGCCCCCACGGATTCCCACCCACTCTACGCGGTGCCCATGACCCTCCGTCGACGGCGCAGCACCGGTCCCTGGTACTGGCTCAGGCGACGACCGCATGGGCCTTGATACTGCCGAGGATCTCGACGATCTGACCCACCTGTGCCTCGGGGAAGACGAAGTCCGGCCCCGTGGGCGCCCGATCCGTGTACGGCGACTCGAAAAGGCGCGCCGGCTCCATGACGCCGTTGGCGGTGAGCTCGTCGACGATCAGGGTGACGAAGCGCACCTGGTCGACGGTGTAGCGGTTGCCGTCCAGGAACTCCCCGAAGGCCTCCACAGCGGCCGGGCGGTCCAGGCCCACCAGCGATCTCACGAAGAGGCCCAGACCCCCGGTCCGTTGGGCGGCACTCTCGATGTCGGTGGGCGCGGCCCCGCTGTCGATCAGGATCGTCTCGAGCGCGACGAGGTCATCTGGAGTCAACTGCTTGTTCCGACGGAGCCTCTCCACGGCCACATTGTTGGCATGGGAGCGGAGGAACGCGGCGGCCTTCGCCCGGAAGCGCTCCATGTTCGTGCCTGGCGTCACTCCTGGGAGTTGAATCTCCACTGCGGGAGTCAGGAGATCCTCGAAGTCCGTGTAGATCGGGTTGTGGGCGCTCTTCTCGACGAACCGCACGAGTGAGCGCAGCCGGAGGCGCGCCACCTCCAGCATCGGCAGGGGCACGTCCACCCACCACCCGTCGCCGGCAACGGCCTCCAGCAGCTCCGCCCTCTCGGCGACCGACGGGATAGCGATCCTGGCCAGCAGCGACTCCGCCACCGCCTGCACGGTCTGCCGGATGCGCTCGGCTGTCACGGTGTCGCCGTCGAGCTGGGCGAGCTGCCGGCGGAGGATCAGCGCGTCGAACCTCTTGGCGTCGACGTCCGGATCGGTGACCGTGGTGGGTAGGCCGGCAAGAGCGAGGGCCGCCTCGGCTGCGTCGCCGTCGAGCCGCTGCCAGGACGCCGGTTCGGCGAATCGCTCCACCATTCGACGGTGCGGCCGGACGATGACGTTGTCCAGGGTCATCCCCGCCACGTGCTCATGCAGGATCCGGGCCACCTCATCGCGGAGATCGCGGTCCGTCTGGGCCCGGTCCAGCCCTGTCACGAGCGAGAGCCGCATCTCGTAGAGCCGCTGCGTCAGCGATCTCTGCGTCGATCCCTCGGCCGTGGCGGAATCCTGGCTGAAGAACTCGAGGTTGCCGCAGAAGTCGAAGATGAGGAACTCGCGCTTGTCCTGGCCGGGGCCGAACAGATCGGGGCGGAGCCTCGTGCCGCGGCCGATCATCTGCCAGAACTTGGTCTTGGAGTGCACCGGCTTGAAGAACACGAGGTTGACCACGTCGGGCACGTCGATGCCCGTGTCGAGCATGTCGACGCTGACGGCGATGTGGGGGGCCTTGCCGGGCTGGGAGAAGTCGTCGATCAGCGAATCGGCGTAGGTGACGTCATGGGTGATGACGCGGGCGAAGTGGCCGGCCGTGCCGGGCCAGCCGAGGTCGAAGCGCTGGGCGATGAACTCGGCATGACGGCGGTTGCGGGCGAAGATGATGGTCTTGCCGATGCGGTCTCCCGCGTCCACCTTGATCCCGTCGGTCATCAGCGTGCCGAGCACCTGATCGACGGTGTCCTCGTTGAACAGGAACCGGTTGATGGCGTCTGCGCCCACCTCGGCGGGGGTGCCGTCGTCACCCCAGTCCAGGGCGTCCCAGTCGTCCTTCTCCTCCTCGGTCAGGTCGTCGTACCTGATCCCCTGGCGGAGGAACCTGGTGCCGACGGCGACGGCGCGCGCCGGCACGAGATAGCCGTCCGCGACGGCGTCCTCCAGCGGGTAGGCGTCCGTGGGCACGCCGTCCTCGAGGTGGAACAGCCGGTACGTGTTGTGGTCCACCTCGTCCTTCGGGGTGGCGGTGAGGCCGACGAGGAGGGAGTCGAAACGCTCGAAGATCGCGCCGTACTTGGCGTACACCGATCGATGCGCCTCGTCGATGATGACGAGGTCGAAGAAACCGGGGCCGTAAAGGTGTTCCCCGTTGTCGTCGGTCTCGTTGAGGAGGTTCAGCATCGTCGGGTAGGTGGAGGCGAAGACGCGTGCGTCGCGGCTCTTCTCCTGGAGCAGGTTGACCACGGGCGTCGACGGGAGATGCTCGTTGAAGGCCCGGGCCGCCTGCTTGACGAGTGCGGTGCGGTCGGCGAGGAACAGCACGCGCTTGACCCAGTTGGCCCGCATCAGCTGTTCCACCAGCGCGATGACGGTGCGGGTCTTGCCGGAGCCCGTCGCCATCACCAGGAGCGCCTCGCGCTTACGGTGCTCGAGGGCGTCGTCGACGGCCTTGATGGCCCGCACCTGATAGTGCCGGCCCGCGATGTCCTGGTTCACCGACACCGAGGCCAGCGGGCGCCTGGTGGTGCGTCGCTGGACCATCAGTTCCAGCTCGGACCTGGTGTAGAACCCCTGCACCTGCCGACGGGGGTAGCCGGCGGCGTCGTCCCAGATCCAGTGCTCGTAGCCGTTGGTGAGGAAGATCACGGGCCGACGGCCGAACCGCTTGTCCAGAGCGTCGGCGTAGAGCTTGGCCTGCTGCTCGCCGACGTCCGGGCTCCGCCCGGTGCGCTTGGCTTCGATGACGGCCAGCGGGAGCCCGTCGGCGCCCCAGAGGACATAGTCGACGAAACCGCGGCCGGAGGCGTTGGGCATGCCGCCCACCTCGAACTCGCGGTCCCTCGCCTCGTCGAGCGGCCAGCCGGCCTCGCGGAGGAGGAGGTCGATGAAGGTGTCGCGGCTCTCTGCCTCGGTGTAGTCGTGCAGGTCAGTGAGGGTGGTGGCCTCCTGCGCGGCGCGGATCCGCTCACGAAGCTCAGCATTCTCGGCCTCGACCTTGGCCAGCAGGTCGTCGCGGTTGGCGAGTTCGGCCTTGTGTGCCTCGTCCTGCTCCCGGAAGCGGGCGGCCAGCGCGATGGCCTCGTCCCTGCTCAGCGGCGCCATCCTCGCCGCGAGGGTGGGGTCGAAGACAGCGGAGGTGGGCACAGCCCCGGGCGCATCGGAGTACCGGAACGCGGCCCAGATCACGAGGTGGTGGACCTCCCTCAGCACCGCGAGCGCGTCGCCGCCCTGCACCGGCGTGATGCTGTGGGCAGCGGTGTTGCCTAGCCTGCGGACGAGGTTGAGCTTGCCCTGGATGCCCAGGCCCACCTTGGCGGCGAAGGACGCGTCGTTGATGCGGGCGTTGAGGTCGTCGCGGTAGGGCAGTGGGAGCTGGAGCACGTCGTAGAGGTAATCCACGAGGCGCTCGGTCACCCGTCGGCCGTAGATGCAGGCGGACCGGGGGTCTGACCTCAGATAGCCCTCGGCACGGACGCAATCGGTGAAGAGCTCAGGCCAGATGGGCTCGACGAAACGGAAGTTGCTCATCGAACCCCACTCATGGGCGTCAGACTAGCGAAAGGCTCATGCAAGCATGCGGGTGCCGCTCGGCGTGACCTCATAGCGGTAGCCGAGGGGGCCGAGCCAGAAGAACTGCCCTGGCCTGGGCTGATCCGCGCGCCAGGCGCCGGCGGTCTTGGCGCGATGCACTCTCCGTCCTAAGGGGCCGAGGTTCCCCACCCTCGTCTGCCCCCGGCAGCCCGGCACGAACGATTGGGTGTGATCCTGGTCCAGGCCCTGAGCTCGACGCTGCGAGAAGAGGAACATCTCGTGGTGCATCCCTAGAAGCAGTGCCCTCTTCAACCCCGCCGACGGCGCGTACCGGTCCTCGGCGGGGATCTCCGGCAGGTCGATCACCGGATGGACGATGACATCGAGTCCGGGGAGCAGGTCTGCCAGCAGCGCTGTTGTGATGTGGCCGGCCTTGTCGATGCGGGCGGTGCCGGTGAGCCCGCCGATGGCATCGGTGTGAATGTGCACCGCCAGCTCCAGCTTGGGCCGGAGCTTGGCCAGGGGCGTGGTGATGGTGCCGCAGAGCGCGCCGAGGCAGTGCGGGTCATGCCGCTGCCCGCCATCCGCGACTGTGGGGCCCGGGACGCTGAGGCCTGCCGGGGCAGCGGGTGCCCCGTCCAGGACGGCGGAGAGGCTCTCCAGCAGGGCGGGTTGCGCGGCTCGCTGCAGGAGGGCGAGCGCGTAAGCGGGATTGGCGAGGACACCGAGGGCCTTCGCCCGGAGGATCGCCTTGGACGTGCCCGGGTGCTCAGCGGCCAGCAGGTCCGCGATCCGATCCACGGCGGCGTCCAGGTAACGGGCATCGAGGACGTCGAGGCGGCCGGTCAGGTTCATCACCCCGTTGTGGAGGCCCCACACGTGCACCCCGCGGTCCTCGCGCGCCTGCCGCTCCCGCTCGGCGGCGCGGGCCTGATCCGCCTCGATGATCATCTTCCGCAGGAGAGTGAACGCCGCGGTCCAGCCGAGCGCCTGCTGCTTGACCACCCACCGCCCGGTCACCTGATCTGCCTCCTCGGGTGACAGGTCCAGGCACATCGACGCCGCCTTGCAGGCCCGGGCCGGCTCGACCTCCCACCGCTGCATGGCCGCGAACAGGCCCGGATGCCGATGCTTCAGGTTCAGCGCGTCAGCCAGCTTCGCGGCCGCCACGATGGGCGTGCAGCGCAGCAGCCCGGCCAACTCCAGGCCGATGAACTCCGACACCTCCGGCGTGCCGACGCCCCCGACGACCACCTTCCGCTCGGCCAGAACCTCCAGCACCTCGTCGTAGTCCACCTGGTAGACCTCGGCCAGGTCACAGATCAGGGTGAGGTTCTGGGCCTCGGCGAATCGGCGCAACTCATCGCTGGAGCGCAGCCGCTCCGCGATCTCCCGCGCCTCGTCTTTCATGGTTCCACCGTATGACCGACCACTGACATTTTTCGCCCGCCAGTGCGACGGCGGTGAAGATTTTTCTGGTCTCTTCACTGAAGCATCAGTGCAAGGGGCTCGGGGTGGTGGCTGTGCTGTCCGACGGCTCATAGCCGTGGCCGGGTCGTGGCGGGTGGGTACGAGCCGGTCCGGAGCCGGCCACCGTGGCCGGGTCGTGGCGGGTGGTGGGGGCCGGTCCCGCCCGTGACTCCTCGAATTGGCGCTGACGCGCCTGCCCTCGTCGCACATGCCCGAGCCAACCCGGCCCGGCCCCCACCACCCGCCACCGCTTGCATCACCCGTTGGCTGAGGTGCGAGGCGAAGCGACGAGCCTCGAAGCGTCGGGAAAGTGACCTTGTCAGCCCAGGTTTCTCAGGCTTCGAGGCCGCTGCGCGGCACCTCAGCCAGCGGGGAAAGACCGGGCCAGCGCAGCGCCCCCACGCGGCTCAGGCAGGACGTGGCCCACCCGATCCGGTGAACTTCACTTGCCCTCACGCCAGCCACCCCCGCGCTGGTCATCGGGGAGGCGCACTGAGTTGGCGACGAGGACGTACAACTCCCGCCACCTCACCGCCAGCCGTCGAGCAGCAGCCGGAGCACCGGCGCCATGGACCCCTGCCAGGCGGGCATCAGCATCAGAGTTCCCCCTTGAAGGCGCGGGATTGCAGCGAGGCGAAAAGTCCCTCGTGAACGACGACTTCCTTGGAAGTCAGCTCCCGAGCTGCCGAGATTCGATCTAGACGGGTAACGAGGGCGACTTGCGCATCTCTGGTGAGCACTGGGATTGGGGTGGCGGCGAGTTGCCGGACATTCAAGGTCGGCTGCGCCACGGTCCTCAGTTCTGCTCGGAAGTACCGTTGCGATGCTTCAGACCTCAGTACCGCGGCCACATACCCGCGAGTGACCTCATCGGATATCGGAATCCGCGTGATCGCCCGGGCGATGTTGCTTCCTGCGTCGACGGCTGAGGCGAGACTGACAGTTCCGATGCTGCCGACGCAACTGACGAGGATCTCGTTGCCCTTCAGCCGGGAGCGCGCGTACGGTGCTTCCACTTCGGCAGATACCCGCTTCAAATTCCTGCGATCGACGCGGCCATCAGCCAAATCGCCTACTCGAACGAGCGCCACACCAGCCGCTACGTCCTCTCCAGGCTGAACGACCCCGTAGTTCATGCGATCGCCCGCATCCACGAACGATTCCAGGCGCTCAAATGAGGTGCGGTCCGGCGAGACACAAGCGATGACCCCGTGGAAGATCGACTGGGTGAGGGCGTCGAGGTGGGCGAGGACCTGGCGGCGCTTGGCGCGGATGGCGTCGGCCTTGTCGAGGATCGCCGCGATCCGCCTCTGCTCAGTCATAGATGGCACCCGAACCGGGATTGTCGACAAGGCCGCCTTGTTCAGGGTGGCTCCCATCGCCGCTCTGTTGGACCCCGCGTATAGGTCGATGGACTGGAGCGCATACGCCAAGTAGCCGGAGTCCACTGCACTTGGGTTCTTGATTGGCAGCGCCGCTATCGCCTCATTAGTGAAGAGGGGCACCTGCGCTATCCCCACCTTGCCGATGCTTAGCTTGAAGCTCAGGAGAACCGTGCCAGGCGAGATGAGCTTTCCTGTCCGAGCACCAACCTCAGTGATCTGTTCTTTGGTTCTCAAGATGCGTCGGCCCTGAGCCATGTCTGCAATCGACAGCCACGGGAACCCTTCCCCCCAAGACGCGGGATCAGACCGAGATGGTGTGCGGCCAACGACGATGTCGCATAGTTCCCCAAGCGGCACCATCTTCACGAGAGCATCGCCTTCAGCTCCGCTATCCCCGCCGCGATCTCCTGCTCCAGCGCCTCGATGTCGGCGATGATCTCCAGCGGCGGGCGGTGCTCCTCCTCGTCGTGGACGATCTCCTTGTAGCGGTTGATGCTGAGGTCGTAGCCCTGGGCGACGATGTCGGCCTTCGGCACGAGAAACGACTGCTCGGTGCGGGCGCGTTCGCGCTCCGTCGTCGTCCGGGTCCGCCAGCGCCCCAGCACGTCCGGGAGGTCGTTGACCTCCACGGGGTTGCGCTTATCGTCGAGCGAGAACCCGTCTGCCCTCACGTCGTAGAACCAGACGTCGTCCGTGCCGCCGCTGTCGGTCTTCGTGAAGAACAGGATGGCCGTCGACACCCCTGCATACGGCCGGAAGACGCCCGAGGGGAGCTTGACCACGGCGTCGAGCTTCTGGTCCTCCACCAGCGCCCGCCGCAGGTCCTTGTGTGCCTTCGAGGAGCCGAACAGGACGCCGTCGGGCACGATGACGGCGGCGCGGCCGCCGGGCTTGAGCAGCTTGAGGAACAGCGCCATGAAGAGCAGCTCGGTCTTCTTGGTCTTGACGATCCGCTGGAGGTCCTTGGCGGTGGACTCGTAGTCCAGCGAGCCGGCGAACGGCGGGTTGGCCAGGATCAGCGAGTACTTCTCGGCGTCGGCGCTGGCGCCCTCGGAGAGGGAGTCGCGGTAGCGGATGTCCGGCGCCTCGATGCCGTGCAGCAGCATGTTCATGCTGCCGATGCGCAGCATGGTGCCGTCGAAGTCGTAGCCGTGGAACATCGAGTGGTGGAAGTGGCGGCGCTGCTCGGCGTCGGTGAGCACCGAGGGGTGGTGCTCGCGCAGGTACTCTGAGGCCGCCACGAGGAAGCCAGCGGTGCCGCAGGCCGGGTCGCAGATCTCGTCGGTGGGCGTGGGGGCGGTCATGTCCACCATCAGCTGGATGATGTGGCGGGGAGTCCTGAACTGGCCGTTGACTCCGGCGCTGGCGATCTTGGAGAGCAGGTACTCGTAAAGGTCGCCGTTGGTGTCGCGGTCCGTCAACTCCAGGCCGTCGATCATCTCGACCACGCGAGCGAGCAGCGCCGGCGTCGGGATGGTGAAGCGGGCGTCGCGCATGTGGGCCGAATAGGTGGTGCCGTCGCCGAGCCCGCGCAGGAAAGGGAACACCTCGTCGGCGACGACCCGGTGCATCTCCCCCGGCTCGGCATGGACGAACCGACCCCAGCGCAGGTGCTGCTGCTCCTCGCGGTAGATCGGCTCATCGACCTCAGCGCTGTACAGCCGCGCCTTCTTCTCCTTGAGGGTCTGCGCGTCGTCGAGGCGCTTGAGGAAGAGCAGGTAGGTGATCTGCTCGATGACCTCCATCGGGTTGGAGATGCCGCCCGACCAGAAGGCGTCCCAGACGCGGTCGATCTTGCCTTTGAGTTCACCGGTGATCACGCTGGCCACCTTAGCGACGCCGACCGACACGCGGCCGGGCGCGCCTGCGTGGTACTGACAGAGACTCCCTGCACCCCGCCGTCGGCCGTAGCGTGGCAGACGTGGCTTCCACACGACGGACAGAAGGAGAACGATGAAGCAACGCACACTCGGCCGGTCACTCACGGTCAGCGAGATCGGCCTGGGCTGCATGAGCCTCACCGGCGCCTATGGCGCCACCGCGAATGTTCCCCGGGAGGAGGCGATCGCGCTCATCCGGCGGGCCGTCGACCTGGGGGTCACCCTCTTCGACACCGCCGAGGTCTACGGCCCCTTCACCAACGAGGACCTGGTGGGCGAAGCACTGGAACCGGTGCGCGACCAGGTGAAGATCGCCACCAAGTTCGGGTTCGCGTTCGAGGAGAACGGGGTCCCCGCGGGAGGCGTCTGCAGCCGCCCGGACAGCATCCGACGCGCGGTGGAGCACTCCCTGCGCCGGCTGCGCACGGACCACATCGACCTGTACTACCAGCACCGTGTGGACACCAGCGTCCCCATCGAGGAGGTGGCCGGCACGGTCAAGGACCTGATCGACGCCGGTAAGGTGCTGCACTTCGGGTTGTCCGAGGCGTCCGCCGGCACGATCCGGCGGGCACACGCCGTCCAGCCGGTGGCGGCGGTGCAGAGCGAATACTCCATGTGGTGGCGCGACCGCGAGCAGGACGTCATCCCCGTGCTCGAGGAGCTGGGCATCGGGATGGTCCCGTTCAGCCCGCTCGGCAAGGGCTTCCTCACCGGCACCATCGACGCGTCGACCACGTTCGGCGAGACCGACTTCCGCGGCCGGACTCCCCGCTTCCAGGGCGAGGCCCTGCAGGCCAACCTGGCGCTGGTCGAGAAGCTGAACCAGGTGGCGGCCGAGGTTGGCTGCACGCCCGCGCAGCTCGCGCTGCAGTGGGTTCTCCACCAGAGGCCGTGGATGGTTCCCATCCCGGGCACCAAGCGCATTCAGCGCCTTGAGGAGAACCTCGGCGCCGCGGCCGTCGAGCTCAGCGACGCCCAACTGGCCGAGATCCGGGATGCCGCCGATCGGATCGTCATCACCGGCGCCCGGTACCCGGAGGAGTTGGACCGGATGACCAACCTGTAGAGAACGCATCAGCCAAGACAGAGGCAGCCTCCGCGACCGTTCCCGACGGGGGGTTCGGGAGGGTCGCGGAGGCTGCCGGGCAAGCCCAGCCGAGGATCAGGACAGCAACGAAAAGCCGCCTTTGTCTAGGGTTTGTTCAATGTTGGTGAAGGTGACTTTTCGTCCACCCAACCCGGCCGCTTCGCCGTAGGCTCGGCTCATGAGGTTGCACTACCGCTCCCCCCACGGCTGGCTCAACGACCCCCACGGCGTCATCCACCGCCCGGACGGCTACCACCTGTTCCACCAGCACTCACCCTCCACCGCCGAATGGGACAAGGCCATCCACTGGGGCCACGCCGTCGGCGAGGACCTGTTCAGCCTGCGCTACGTGGGCTCCGCGTTGGAGCCGGGCGACGGCGACGAGGGGATCTGGACCGGGTGCGTCGTTGAGGACGACCGCGGGCTGATCGCCTACTACACCTCCGCTCGGGAGCCCGTTCTCGGGCTGGCAGCCATCAGGACCGCCCGCCCCGTCGACGAAGGCCTGAACGCCTGGGCGAAGGGGCCTGTGGTCGCGACGCCGCCGGAGGAACTGGGGATCAGGGACTACCGCGACCCCTTCGTCCTGCGCGACGGAGACCTCTGGCGGATGCTGGTGGGCTCCGACTCGGGCTCGGGCCACGCGATGATGCACGGCTACGTCTCCCACGACGGCGAGACGTGGACCTACGACGGTGTCGCGCTCAGCCGTCACAAGGATGAGACCGACGGTGCGTGGATGGGTGCGCTGTGGGAGTGCCCGCAGGTGTTCGACGTGGACGGTTCGTGGGTGATGCTCACCTCGGTGTGGGAGGCCGGCACCCTGCACTACGCGGGGTACGCCGTCGGGGATTTCACCGATGGCCGGTTCACCGCCCGCCGTTGGGGGCGGTTGACCTACGGCACCTACTACGCGCCCACGGTCTTCCGTGACGCCGACGGCCGCCCATGCGTGATGGCGTGGATCCGCGAGGTGCGCGGCGACGGCTGGACAGGCTGCCTCTCGCTTCCGTACGTGATGAGCATCGTCGACGACACGCTGACCCTCACGCCCCACCCGGACCTGGACCGCCACGCCCCTCAGGGATCGAGCGAGCGCTTCACGTGGCTTCCCGAGGGGCTGCTGGAGCCGGCCGACGGCGTGCGCCTGGAGGTGGTCGATCAGGAACTGCGCCTGACCACGCCCGCGATGACCGCGAGCATGCCGCACGACGGTGGCGCCGTCGAGGTGGTGCTGGACGACGAGGTCATCGAGGTGATCGGCGGGCTGGGACTCCTCGGGGGTCCGACGCGCTGAGCCCTACTCGACGTGGCCGGCGGCCAGCAGCCTGCGCAGCTCGATGCGACGCATCGTGAGCAGTTCCTTCATCACGTGGCCGCCCCACTCCGGGTCCGACATCAACGTGGGCAGTTCGGCCGGGAGGATCTGCCACGAGATCCCGAACTCGTCGCGCAGCCAGCCGCAGGCCTGCTGCTCCCCCGCCTCGCCGATGAGCGCGTCGGAGAAGGTGTCGATCTGCTCCTGGGTGTCGCAGGGCACCTGAAAGGAGATCGCCTCGCTGGGCGCGACCCGGGCGCCGTTCATGGCCGTGAAGTGGCAGCCCAGAACCGTGAACTCCACCATCAGGACGGAGCCGTCCGGGCCCTTGTGGATGTGCGGGGCGGCGCCGCCGAAGACCTCGACGTAGCGGGTGGCCGCCTGCTCCGCCTCGGTGGCGAACCAGAGGGTGGTGGTGAGGCGCATGGCGGATCCAATCGCTGGTGGGCCGGGACGTCCTCCGATCCTGCCAGATAGGCTCGTCGGGAACCTGACTTCCTGACGAAGGGATGGATATGACTGAGGCGCAGCTAGCCAACATCGGCGTGATCGGGATGGCGGTGATGGGCTCGAATCTCGCGCGGAACCTGGCCCGCAACGGCCACCGCGTGGCGGTGTACAACCGCACCACCTCCAAGACCGATGCCGTGATCGCCGAACACGGTCACGAGGGCGACTTCCGCCGGTCCGCCGAGCTGGAGGACTTCGTCGCCTCCCTGGAGCAACCCCGTCGGATCATCATCATGGTCAAGGCGGGCGCCGGCACGGACGCCACGATCGACTCCCTCCTCCCGCTTCTGGAGGACGGCGACATCGTCGTCGACGGCGGCAACGCGTTCTTCGAGGACACGAGGCGCCGCGAGGAGAAGCTGCGCGGGCTGGGTCTGCACTTCGTGGGCGCTGGCATCTCCGGCGGCGAGGTGGGGGCGCTCGAGGGTCCCTCGATCATGCCGGGCGGCTCCCCGGAGTCCTATGCGGCGCTGGGGCCCATCCTGGAGTCGATCTCGGCGAAGGTCGACGGCGAGCCGTGCTGCACCTACATCGGCACCGACGGCGCGGGCCACTTCGTCAAGATGGTGCACAACGGCATCGAATACGCGGACATGCAGTTCATCGGCGAGGCCTACGAGCTGCTCAAGGCGCTCGGGATGAGCCACGAGGAGATGGCGGACACGTTCGCCACCTGGAACGAGGGGGACCTGGACTCCTACCTCATCGAGATCACCTCGGAGGTCCTGCGCAAGGTGGACGACTCCACGGGCCGTCCCCTGGTGGAGGTCATCGTCGACGCCGCCGGCATGAAGGGCACCGGCACCTGGACGGTGCAGTCGGCGCTCACCCTCGGCACGCCGGTCAACACCATCGCCGAGTCGGTGTTCGCGCGGGCCATCTCGTCGTCGCCCGAGCTGCGACGAGCGGCGCAGGCCGCGCTGCACGGCCCGGCCGGCACCATCGGGGTCGACGACCGCGCCGCGTTCGTCGAGCAGATCCGCCAGGCGCTGTGGGCGAGCAAGGTGGTCGCGTACGCCCAGGGGCTCGACGAGATCCGGATGGCCGCCGAGGAATACGGCTGGGAGATCAACGTGGGCGAGGTGTCCAAGATCTGGCGCGGCGGCTGCATCATCCGCGCCAAGCTGCTGGAGCGGATCCGCTCCGAGTACGCGGCCGGCCAGCTGGCCACGCTGCTGGAGGCGCCGTCGGTCGCGGCGGGGCTGGCTGACGCGCAGGACGCGTGGCGCACCGTGGTCGCGGAGGCCGTCCGGGCGGGTGTCCCCGTGCCGGGCTTCTCGTCGGCGCTGGCCCACTACGACCAGGCCCGGGCGCCGCGCCTCAACGCCGCCCTCACGCAGGGCCTGCGGGACTACTTCGGCGCGCACACCTACCGACGCGTGGACCGCGAGGGTTCGTTCCACGTCAACTGGTCCACCGACGGAGCCGAGGTCGAGGCCACCGACGCCCACTGACACCGGCTCGGCCACGACCCTTCGAGACCATCGGCACCCGCGGCGGCTGAGGGGGACCGGCCTCGCCCATGGGCGCCCTCGGCACGCCCAAACCGCCGGCGTGCCTTGCCCAACGCCCGACCCACCGCGACCGGTCCCCCTCATCCACCGCTCCGCGACCACCTCGCGTCCTGCGTGCGCCACCTCCCCAGGACCGGGCCCTCCGACAGCCGGTTGAGCCAGCCGCGGCGCGTAGCGCCCGCTGCTGCGTCGAAACCGACCTGCGCACGGTGCAGGAACTGGTTGTTGGATGGGTCCTGCTGGACGGTTGCGTCGGTTTCGACGCGGGCTGCGCCGCTTCGCGGCTTGGCCCGGCTCAACCAGCGGCGGGAGCGAGTGGGCCGACACCAGTGCGTGGGGGCTCCTGAGGGAACGGTGGTCGGGGCGGCACTGCGCAGCGGTGCCCAACCCGAGGATCACCCAAACTGGCATCCCGCCCCGTCAATCCCCACCGCAGCGCCGCCCCGACCACGGTTCCCGAACCCGACCACGCCACTGGAGAAGTCAGCGGGGAACCGGGGGCCGAGGCATGGACGGCCCTCCCCTGCCTGGGCACAGCATCCGCCACGACGACAAGACTGGCCCAACCACCAGGGGCCGTCCGTGCCTCGGATCCCGGATCTCCGCACAGACGGCGCAAGCCGGCCATGGGAGTCCGGACGCTGGGACCGTCGGGGAACAACCCTTCGAGACGGCACCCGCGCCTTCGGCGGCGCACCTCCTCAGGGGACGAGGGCGACGCACCCGCGCCTTCGGCGGCGCACCTCCTCAGGGGACGAGGGAGACAGCACCCGCGCCTTCGGCGGCGCACCTCCTCAGGGGACGAGGGAGACAGCACCCGCGCCTTCGGCGGCGCACCTCCTCAGGGGACGAGGGAGACAGCACCCGCGCCTTCGGCGGCGCACCTCCTCAGGGGACGAGGGAGACAGCACCCGCGCCTTCGGCGGCGCACCTCCTCAGGGGACGAGGGAGACGATCGACGGCGCTCACGCGACGTCTTCGGCGGGAGGGCAGACTTGGGGCCATGACTGACGCCCTCGACCTGTTCTCCGCGCCCACGCGCGGGTGGTTCGACGGCGTCTTCGAGGCTCCGACGGCGGTGCAGGCCGAGGCCTGGGCCACGATCGCGCGCGGGGAGCACGCCCTGGTCGTTGCCCCGACGGGGTCCGGCAAGACGCTCGCGGCGTTCCTGTGGGCGCTGGACCGGCTCGCCGCGCATCCCCGCACACCGGGCACCACCGTCGTCTACGTGTCGCCGCTCAAGGCGCTGGGCGTGGACATCGAGCGCAACCTCCGCGCACCGCTCACCGGCATCCGGCTCACGGCCGAACGCCTCGGCGTCCCGCTGGCGGACGTCACCGTGGGCGTGCGCAGCGGGGACACCACGTCAGGGGAGCGCGCCGCCCTGGTGCGCCGCCCCCCGGACATCCTCATCACCACGCCCGAATCGCTGTACCTGATGCTCACCAGCTCAGCGCGCGCCACCCTGACCGGGGTGGAGACGGTCATCGTCGACGAGATCCACGCAGTGGCGGGCACCAAGCGCGGCAGCCACCTGGCGCTCAGCCTGGAGCGGTTGGACGCCCTCGTAGGTCAAGACGTGCAGCGGGTGGCGCTGTCCGCGACGGTCCGCCCCATCGAACGGGTGGCCGCCTTCCTGGGCGGAGACCGCCCGGTCACCGTCGTCGCTCCGCCCTCCCACAAGGAGTGGGACGTCTCCGTCCGGCTCCCCGTGCCGGACATCACAGACCCCGGCCCCCCACCCGGCGCGGAGGCACCGGTGGACCCCCTGCTGCGCGGCCCCGGCACGGACACTCTCGCCGTCGACGGGCCGACGGGCGCCTCGCTGTGGCCGCACATCGAGCAGCAGGTGTACCGCAGCGTCATGCAGGGCCGCTCCACGCTGGTGTTCACCAACTCCCGCCGCGTGGCCGAACGCCTCACCGGCCGGCTCAACGAGCTGTGGGCAGCGGAGCACGCACCCGACACGCTCCCCCCGCCCCCGGACCGCCCGCCGGCGCAGGTGATGGCACCGGTGGACACCGTCCGAGGCGCGCCGACCGTCATCGCGCGAGCCCACCACGGGTCCGTGAGCAAGGAGGCCCGCGCCGAGATCGAGGCGGCACTCAAGTCCGGGGAGCTGCGCTGCGTGGTGGCCACCAGCTCCCTGGAGCTCGGCATCGACATGGGCGCGGTGGACCGCGTCATCCAGGTGGGCGCCCCGCCGTCGGTGGCCAGCGCGCTGCAACGCATCGGGCGCGCCGGGCACGTGGTGGGGGCGGTCTCGACGGGGGACGTCTATCCGCTGCACCGCGGCGACCTCGCCCCAGCCGTAGTCACCACCGAGCGGATGCTGGCCGGCGAGATCGAGGAGCTCCGCGTGCCGAGGCACCCCTTGGACGTGCTGGCTCAGCAGACGGTCGCGGCGGCCGCGGCCGCCGGCGATGCGGGTCTCGAGGTGGATGCCTGGTTCGCGACCGTCACCCGGGCCCACCCCTATGCGGGCCTGGACCGCGCGCTGCTGGATTCGGTCGTCGAACTCCTGACCGGCTCCTACCCGTCGGCAGACTTCGGCGAGCTGCGGGCCAGGCTCGTCCTCGGCGACGACGGGCGGCTCTACCCACGCCCGGGCGCGCTGCGCCTCGCCGCCACCTCAGGCGGGACCATCCCGGACCGCGGCATGTTCGGGGTCTTCCTCGCCACGGATGAGCAGGGGTCGCGGCGCGTCGGCGAGCTCGACGAGGAAATGGTCTACGAGTCGCGGGTGGGCGACGTGTTCACCCTCGGCGCCTCGGCCTGGCAGATCCAGGAGATCACCCGGGACCAGGTGCGGGTGATCCCCGCGCCCGGCCGCACGGGCCGGCTCCCGTTCTGGCGCGGCGACGACGAGGGGCGCCCGGCCGAGTTGGGGCGCCAGATCGGCCGCCTGACGAGGGAGATCTCCCGCAACCCCGCCCGACTGGACTCTCCGCAGCTCGACGCCAACGTCCAGACCAACCTCAACACGTACGTCGCGGAGCAGCGGGCCGCCACCGGCACGCTCCCGGACGACGCCACCGTCGTGATCGAACGCTTCCGCGACGAGCTGGGCGATTGGCGCGTGGTGGTGCACTCCCCCCTCGGCCGGCGCCTGCTGGGCGCCTGGGCCCTGGTGATGGCCGAGTCGCTGTCGCGGGCGGCTGGCGTGGAGGTACAGCCCGTGGTCTCGGACGACGGCGTGGTGCTGCGGCTGCCGGATTGCGATGCGGTGGACCGGCTGCCCGAGCTCCTGGTGGTGGATCCCGACGACGTGACCGGGATCGTCACGTCCCAGGTCGGCGGCACCGCGTTGTTCGCCGGGCGGTTCCGGGAGTGCGCGGCGCGGGCGCTGTTGCTGCCCCGGCGCACGCCCGGGCGGCGGGCGCCCCTCTGGCAGCAGCGCCAACGGGCCGCGCACCTGCTGGAGGTGGCGCGCCACCATCCCCGGTTCCCCATCATCATCGAGACCGTCCGTGAGGTCACCCAGGACGTCTACGACCTGCCCGGCCTGGTGGACCTCATGCGCGGCCTCCGCTCCGGGGGCGTCAGGCTGGTGGAGGTGGCGACGGAGCAGCCCAGCCCCTTCGCCGCGACACTCCTGTTCCGCTACACCGGCGCCTTCATGTACGACGGCGACGCCCCGCTGGCCGAGCGGCGCGCCGCGATGCTCTCGATGGACCCGGAGTTGCTGGCGGCGGCGCTCGGCACGCTGGATCTGCGGGAGCTGCTGGACCCTGACATCGTGGAGCAGGTGGTGGCCGAGCTCCAGCACACCGCGCCGCAGCGCCGGGCCGCGACGCCGGATGACCTGGCCGAACTCCCCCGCCTCCTGGGGCCCATCCCGCTGACCGATCTTGCGCGCCGCACCACGGTCCCGGATCTCGACGACGCCCTGGCCTCGCTGGGCGGCCGCGTGGCCGTGGTCCGGCTCGCCGGCGCGCCGCACCTGGTGGCCCCCTCGGACCTGGGGCTGCTGCGCGACGCGCTGGGCATCCCCGTGCCACACGGCCACAGCGTGCCGCCCACCGAGGGCCGCGACCCCCTCACCCAGCTCGTGGCCCGCTTCGCCCGGACCCACGGCCCGTTCACCGCCCACGACGCCGCGGCCGCGTTCGGTCTGGGACCCGCCACGGTGGCGCTGGTGCTGGATCGCGAGGCCGCGGCCCGCCGCCTCACCACCGGCCGCTTCACGCCGGGCGTCCTCGAACCGGAGTACGTGGATACCGAGGTCCTGCGCCGGCTGCGCGGCCGCAGCCTGGCCGCGGCCAGGCGGGAGCTGCAGCCCGTGTCGCAGAGCGCCTACGCCCGCTTCCTGGCCGGCACCCATCAGCTGACCGACCGCCCCCCGTCGAGCCCGGACGAGGTGCTCCAGGCGCTGCAACGCCTGGCCGGCGCCGTCCTGCCGGCCAGCGCCTGGGAGACCCAGGTGCTCCCCGCACGGGTCGCGGGATACTCCCCCGCCCACCTCGACGCCCTGCTGGCAGAGTCCGAGGTGGTAATCCGGGTGCGCGGCTCCGCCGGCCCCCAGGACCCGCTCATCGCGCTCGTGCCTGCCACGGACCTGGACCTGCTCGGCCCCCACGACGGCGCCCCGTCTGCGGAGTCGCTGGCGGTCGCGGCCGCCTTGGCCGACGGCGACGGCACCTTCCCCGCCCTCCACCTCGCGCTCGGGGGCTCGACCGCGGAGCTGGCCGACGCCCTCTGGCGCGCCGCGGAGGAGGGAGCCATCGCGCCCGCGTCCATGTCGCCCGTCCGCGCCCGGATCGGCGGGAGTTCCAGGGCGGCCCATCGCGCGTCACGGCCCTCCCCCCGCCGTCGGGCGCGGCTGCCGCGTCCGTCGCGCGCCCTGCTCATGGGCGGCGGCACGCTCACCCCGCCGTCGGCCGCCGGCCGCTGGTACCGCGTGCGCGATCCCCTCCTGGCCGCCCCCGAGGCGGCCATCGCCGTGGCGTCGGCCTGGTTGGAGCGGCACGGTGTGGTGACCCGGGGCGGGGTCACCGCCGACGGCACCCCCGGTGGCTTCGCGGCGGCCTACCGCCTCCTCGCCGAGTTGGAGACGGCCGGCACGGTGATGCGCGGCTACGTGGTGGAGGGGCTGGGCGGCGCCCAGTTCTCCACCCGCGAGGTCATCGAGCAGGTGCGCAGCTTCGCGGACTCGCCCGACGCCGGCCAGTGGCCCTCGGGCACCGGGCACCCGGCGCCGGTGGTGCTGGCCGCCCTCGATCCGGCCAATCCCTACGGCAGCATCCTCCCGTGGCCCGAGCACCCCAGCGCCAGGGTGGCCCGGGCAGCCGGCGCGCTCGTGGTCCTGGCCGACGGCCTGTGCCTGGCGCACCTGACCCGCGGCGGGCGGACGCTCACGCTCTTCGGCGACCCCGCCTCGCGCGAGGACCGGGCGGCCCTGGTCACCCGCGCGCTCCTGCAGGCCATCACTGAGGGGCGGATGGAGAGGCTTCGGATCGAGGAGATCGACGGCGAGCGCGTGGGCGCCTCGGGGCTGGAGCCCGCCATGCGCGCCGCCGGCGGGCGGATCTCCCCGAAAGGCCTCACGCTGGAGGCCGGGCGTGCCTGAGGGCGATTCCGTCTGGAGGCACTCCGAGCGGCTCCAGCCCCTCGTCGGACGCACCATCGAGGACAGCCAGTTCAGGGTCCCACCGCTGGCCACCGCCACCCTCACCGGATCGACGATCACCCGGGTGTGGCCGCACGGCAAACACCTCTTCTGGCGCTGCGACGAACGCATCCTGCACACCCACCTGCGCATGGACGGCACCTGGCGCATCCACCCGGCGGGCACCCGATGGGGGTTGCCCGCGCACACCGCCCGGGTGGTGCTGCGGGTGAGCGGCGGCATCGAGCTGGTCGGACATTCGCTCGGCCTGGTGGAGCTGTGGCCCGCGGGCGAGTTCCAGGCGCGGATGGGGCATCTCGGCCCGGATCCGCTGGCAGAGGACTGGCTGACCACCGGCCGCTGGGCACCCACCGGCCGCGACGAGGCCGTGCGCCGCTTGGCGGCCCACCCGGAGCGCACCGTGGGCGAGGCGCTCCTGGATCAGCGGGTCCTGGCCGGGGTGGGCAACGAGTACCGCGCTGAGCTGTGCTTCCTCCTGGGCGTGCACCCCGCCACGCCGGTGGGCGCGACGGACGCCTCGGCCGTCGCGAACCTGGCGGGACGCGTCATGCACGGCAACCTCACCAGCCCCGTGCGGACCTTCACCGGCGACCACCGGCCGGGGCAGACAAGCTTCGTCTTCGGACGGAAGGGCCGGCCCTGCCGACGGTGTGGCGCGGCGATCCTCGGCGGCACCCTGGGAGGGGCCACCTCCGTCGCTGATCCGCGGGCCGGTCAGGAGAGGGTCATCTGGTGGTGCCCCACCTGTCAGCCGTTGCTCGGGGCCGCCGGGATGTGACCACCCCACCTGCCATTTCAACGATGAATGTGGGAGGATCGACACAGAGGATTTCACCGAGAGGAGTCACGGGTGGCAGCCACCATGCAGGACGTCGCCAAACTGGCGGGCGTCTCCGCCAAGACGGTGTCCAACGTGGTCAATCACCACCCGCACGTGGCGGCCGCAACAAAGGCCCGCGTACAGGCCGCCATCGACAAGCTTGGCTACGAGCTCAACATCACCGCGCGCAACCTGCGCAAGGGCAGCACGGGGCTCGTCGGGCTGGCACTTCCCGAGTTGAAGCTGCCCTACTTCGCGGAGCTGGCCGATTCGGTCATCGTCGAGGCGGAGAAGGTGGGCCTGCGGGTGCTCATCGAGCAGACCAACAGCGACCGCGACCGCGAGATCGACGTCCTGCACGGCCAACGCAGGTTCATGACCGACGGCCTGATCTTCTCCCCCCTGGCGCTCGGCCAGGACGACATCCACCTGTTCCAGGTGGACTTTCCGATGGTCCTGCTGGGCGAGCGGGTGTTCGGGTCCACCAACGACCACATCACGATGAGCAACGTGGAGGCCGCCAAGGCCGCCACTCAGCACCTGCTCCAGAGCGGGCGGCGGCGGATCGCCGTCGTGGGCACCCACCCGGGCGAGAAGGTGGGCTCAGGCCCCCTCCGCGAGCAGGGTTTCCGGGCGGCGATGGCGGAGGCGGGCGTCCCCGTCGACGAGAGGCTCCTGTGCCCCGCGGAGCTGTGGCATCGCAACACTGGCGCACAGGCTATGGAGGCCCTCATCGCCTCCGGTGAACCGTTCGACGCCGTGTTCGCCCTCAACGACGCGATGGCCATGGGTGTGCTGCACAGCTTGAGCTCGCATCGGATCGACGTGCCGGGAGACGTGGCCGTGATCGGCTTCGATGACATCGAAGACGCCGCCTACACTCGCCCCACCCTCAGCTCGGTGGCCCCCGGGCGGACCCAGATCGCCCGGACGGCCGTGGAACTGCTGCAGAAGCGCATCACCGAAGCGCATGCCCCGCTGGACCAACGCAGTCCGATTCAGCGGATCTACGCAGACTACGAGCTCGTCCTGCGCGACTCGTCGCGCTGACCACCCACCCTACACGGCGTCGTCGTTCATCGATGGCGACGGTGGGGGCAGCCATGCCTCTTGACCTCGCCGCCGGGCCGTGACATGATCGGTTACATCGATGAAATCTCGACCGGCGAAGGAGCCCGTCCAGCCATGTCAATTGCCCGACTCGTCATCAACCCCGCCTTCACCGTGGGGCCTGTCCGCCGCCGGACCTTCGGCTCCTTCGTGGAGCACCTGGGCCGCTGCGTCTACACCGGCATCTACGAACCCGGCCACCCCTCCGCTGACGAGGACGGCTTCCGCACCGACGTACTCGACGTGGTGAAGGAACTCGGCGTCTCCAGCGTCCGCTATCCCGGTGGGAACTTCGTCTCCGGGTACCGCTGGGAGGACGGCGTCGGCCCCGTCGACGAGCGCCCCGCACGCCTGGACCTGGCCTGGCACTCCACGGACCCCAACACCTTCGGCACCGACGAGTTCATGACCTGGGCCGCGAAGGCCGGCATCGAGCCGATGATGGCGGTCAACCTCGGCACCCGCGGCGTGCAGGAGGCGCTGGACCTCCTGGAGTACTGCAACGTGCCCGGCGGTTCGCACTTCGCCGACCAGCGCCGGGCCAACGGCGCCGAGGATCCCTACCGCGTGAAGATGTGGTGCCTCGGCAACGAGATGGACGGCCCCTGGCAGATCGGCCACAAGACCGCCGAGGAGTACGGGCGCCTCGCCACTGAGACGGCCCGCGCCATGCGCATGATCGACCCGGGCCTCGAACTGGTGGCCTGTGGCTCGTCCGGCCGCTCGATGCCCACGTTCGGCGAATGGGAACGCACCGTGCTGACCGAGGCCTACGACTACGTCGACATGGTCTCCGCCCACGCCTACTACTGGGAGCAGGGCAACCTTCAGGAGTTCCTCGTCAGCGCCGAGGACATGGACCGGTTCATCGCCTCCGTCGCGGCGACCGCGGACGCCGTCGCCACCGCCCGCAAGAGCGAGAAGGTGATCGGCATCTCCTTCGACGAATGGAACGTCTGGTACCAGGACCGCACTCCGTCGAAGCCCCCCACCGGCGACGACTGGCCGGTGGCCCCTCGGCTGCTCGAGGACAACTACAGCGTCGCCGACGCCGTCGTGGTGGGCAACCTGCTGATCTCACTCCTGCGTCACACGGACCGTGTGTGGTCCGCCAGCCAGGCCCAGCTCGTCAACGTCATCGCCCCGATCATGGCCGAGCCGGAGGGACCGGTCTGGAAGCAGACCATCTTCCACCCCTTCGCGCTCACCTCGAAGTTCGCCCAGGGCGACGTGTTGCGCGTCATCATCGACGGCCCCACCATCCACAGCGAGCAGTTCGGCGACGTGCAGGCCGTCGACGCCGTCGCGACCTGGACCGACACAGACGGCGCGCTGTTCCTCGTCAACCGACACGAGACCGACACCATCGCCATCTCCTGCGAGGTGCCCGAGGGGCTCACGCTCACCGAGGCGGTGGCGCTGCACCACAGCGACCCGCTCTGGCAGGCCAGCCCCGAGGACGACACCACCGTCGCCCCGCGCGCCCTCGAGACCGCCGCCCTCACCGGCACCACCCTCACCCTCGACCTGCCCCCCACCTCGTGGGCCATGGTCCGCCTGGCCCGCTGAGAGGAGCCACCCGTGACGAAAACGCCCATCACCGCTGTCGTCAATCTCGACGTGCCGGGCCCCACCATTTCCCGGCACGTCTACGGCCACTTTGCCGAGCACCTCGGGGCCTGCATCTACGGCGGCCTGTTCGTCGGCGAACACTCCCCCATCCCGAACGTGCGCGGGATGCGCACCGACGTCGTCGAAGCATTGAAGGCCATCAACATCCCCAACCTTCGCTGGCCCGGCGGCTGCTTCGCCGACGAATACCACTGGCACGACGGCGTCGGCCCCCGTGAGGACCGACCCTCGGTGGTCAACACCCACTGGGGCAACGTCGTCGAAGACAACTCCTTCGGCACCCACGAATTCATGGACCTGGTGGACCAGCTCGGCACCGAGCCCTACATCTGCGGCAACGTCGGCTCCGGCACCGTCCGCGAAATGGCCGACTGGATCGAATACCTCACCCGCTCCGGCGCCGCCCCCATGTCCGAACTACGCCGCGCCAACGGCCGCGACGAACCCTGGAAGGTCAAGTTCTTCGGGATCGGGAACGAGTCCTGGGGCTGTGGCGGCAACATGCGCGCCGAGTACTACGCCGACCTCGCCCGCCAGTACTCGACCTACTGCCGCGAGCACGACGGCAACACCCTCTACAAGATCGCCGGCGGCGCCAACATCGACGACTACCACTGGACCGAAACCCTCATGAAAACCCTCGGAGACCTCGGCTGCGGCTGCAACCCCCGCCACTTCTTCGACGCCATCTCCCTGCACTACTACACAATGCCCTCCACCTTCGAAGACAAAAAGTCAGCCACCGACTTCGACGACGCCACCTACTACCAGACGATGGCCGCCGCCTGGCGCATCGAAGAACTGCTGACCCGCCACGGCAACGTGATGGACGTCTACGACCCCTCCAAGCGCATCGGCCTGGTCCTCGACGAATGGGGCACCTGGTTCGCCGTCGAACCCGACACCAACCCCGGCTTCCTCTACCAACAAAACACCATGCGCGACGCCCTCGTCGCCTCCGTCCACTTCGACTCCTTCCACCGCCACGCCGACCGGTTGGCGATGGCCAACATCGCCCAAACCGTCAACGTCCTCCAAGCCGTCCTCCTCACCGACGGCGACACCCTCATCACCACCCCCACCTACCACGTCTTCGACATGAACAAAGGCCACCACGACGCCGACAGCCTGGCAGTGGCGTGGATCGGGGAGCCGGTGCCCACGCGGCAGGTCGGCGACACCACCCTGCCCCTGATCAGCGGCTCGGCCAGCGTGAAGGACGGACAAGCACTCATCTCCCTGTCCAACCTCGACCTCGACCAGCCCCGCACAGTGCACCTCGACCTCCGCGGCCGCACCGTCACCAACATCACAGGACGCATCCTCACCGCCCCAACCATCACAGACCACAACACCGCCCAAGCCCCCAACACCGTCGCCCCCGTTGACCTCCCCACCACCACCCCCACCGACGGCCACCTCGACATCGAGCTACCCCCACACAGCTTCATCACCCTGACCCTGGCGCTGGGCTGACGTGCGGACCCGTCTCGCGGCGCTCGCGTTCGCCGTCGCCCTCGGCCTGACGGGATGTCAGGCGGAGGGTGCCGCACCCGAGTTCGCCGACGCCACCGTGCATGACCCGGACCACATCGAGGTCGACGGCACCCACTACCTCATCGGATCCCACCTGCAGGCGGCCTCCAGCCCGGACCTGATGGACTGGACGCAGATCGCCGAGGGCGTCAACGCGGACAACCCCCTGTTCGAGGACGTCACGCAGGAGCTGTCGGAGGCCCTCGAATGGGCCGAGACCGACTCGCTCTGGGCGCCGGACATCATCCAGCTGGCAGACGGCCGCTTCTACCTCTACTACGACGCCTGCCGCGGCGACTCCCCGCTGTCGGCCATGGGGATCGCGGTGGCCGACGAGGTCACCGGGCCCTACGAGGACCTCGGCCTCATCCTCAAGTCCGGCATGAGCGGCGAGAGCGAGGACGGCACCCCGTTCGACGCCCGGGTCCACCCCAACGTCATCGACCCGGACGTGTTCTACGACGCCGAGGGCAGGCTCTGGATGGTCTACGGCAGCTTCTCCGGCGGCCTGTTCATCCTGGAGCTGGACCCGGCCACCGGCTTCCCGCTGCCCGATCAGGGTTACGGGAAGCACCTCTGGGGCGGCAACCACTCCCGGATCGAGGGGCCGGCCGTCAGCTACGACGCGGAGACCGGGTACTACTACCTCTTCGTCACCTACGGCGGCCTGGACGCGGCGGGTGGCTACAACATCCGAGTGGCGCGCTCCACCAGCCCCGACGGGCCCTACCTGGACGCCGAGGGTGTGGACATGGCAGAGGTGAAGTCGGATCCCACCCTCCCGCTGTTCGACGACGTGACCATCGCGGAGTCCGCGGTCAAGCTGATGGGGAACCACGTGCTGGCACCGGCCACCGACACGCTGCCCGCCCTCGGATACGTCTCCCCCGGTGGCAGCTCGCCGTTCGTCGACGAGGAGAGCGGACGCTCACTCATCGCGTTCCACGCGCGCTTCCCGGGCCGCGGGGAGGCTCATCAGGTGCGCGTGCACGAGGTGGCCATCGACGAGGACGGCTGGCCCGTCATCTCGCCGCTGCGCTGGGCGGGGGCCCCGGACCGGGAGCCCACCGCCGAGGACATCCCCGGCACCTATGCACTGGTGGACCACGGCCCGCGCACCATCGACCGTTCCATGGGCGAGGCGGGTTCCATCACGCTGCTGGACGACGGCAGCATCAATGGCGACCGCCCGGGCACGTGGACGGCTGACGGGGACCGCGTGCTCCTCACCCTCGACGGGGAGGAGGTCTCGGCCGAGACCTTCCGTCAGTGGGATGAGACTGCCCAGACATGGGTGACCACGCTCAGTGGCGTCAGCCCCGGGTCCACCGCGCTCTGGGCTGTGCCGCAGGGCTAGGGAGTCATCGAACGCTCCGGCGTTCACGCAGCTGGGGAGCCAACTGCGTGAGCGCCGGGGCGTCGCCCGTGATGGCGGCCACGAGGACCTCCAGGCATGCGCCGCCCAGCTCTGTGAACGGCTGCGCGACGGTGGTCAGCGGCGGGGCGAAGAACGCGGCGCCGATCGAGTCGTCGTAGCCCAAGACGCTGACCTGCCCGGGCACCTCGACGCCGGCGTCCCGAAGGCCGGCCATCAGGCCGAGGGCTGTGGCGTCGTTGCCGCAGAACACCGCGTCGGGAAGGTCTGCCTCCGCCAGCATCTGCCGCGCCGCGGCGTACCCGGACTCGGCGGACCAGTCCCCCACGATCACCGCGGGCACGGGCAACCCGGCCTCGACGAGGGCGTCGCGCCAGCCCGCGACCCGGGCGCGCGCGTCGAACCAGTCGAGGGGGCCGGAGATGTGTGCGATTCGCCGGCATCCGCGCTCGATGAGATGCGCCGTCGCCAGATGGCCGCCCAGCCGCTGATCGACGGTGACGACCTGACAGCCGTCGGTGGGGTCGGTATCGGCGACGAGCACGGTGGGGATCCCGATGCTGCACTCGCGGGCCAGCCTGGCCATCCGGTCGTGCGGGGCCACGATGGCGATGCCCTCCACACCGCGATCCCGAAAGCCCTTGAAGACCTGAGCCACCTCGTCGTCGTCAGGGTTCTCGAGGGCGGCCACCAGCGTCGCGTAGCCGGCGGCCCTGGCCGCGACCTCGATGCCTGCCACCGTGCTCGACGGGCCGACGTAGCCCGAGCCCGTCCAGACGACTCCGAGCAGCGCGGTCTGCTGCGTGATCAGCGAGCGGGCGGCCAGATTGCGGACGTATCCGAGCTCCCGGATGGCCTCCTCGACGCGCTCGCGCGTCTCGGGGCGCACGGTGTCCGGCGAGTTGATGACCCGCGACACCGTCTGGTGGGACACGCCCGCCAGACGGGCCACGGCCATCATCCCGGGGGGCCGGCCGGCGGCGCGACCCCCGCGGGCGGGCTCAGATGCCCTGGGTGAGCCGGTGGTAGACCTGCTCAAGGCGGCGCTCCTGCGCGAAGCCGCGGGCGGTGGTGTGCTCGTCGATGATCGCCAGCTCCATGCCTGCGATCTCGGCGAAGTCCTCCCACATCTCACGGGTGGTGGCGGTGGACATGGCCGTGTGGTGCGCGGCGCCGGAGATCAGCCAGCACTCGGCCGAGGTGGCGAAGTCCGGGGCCGGCTCCCAGACGGCGCGCGCCACGGGCAGGTTGGGCAGCGGGGCGTCGGGCGCCACGTTGGTGACCATGTTCATGGTGAGGCGGAAGCGCTCGCGCATGTCCGCCATGGCCACGACGAGGGCCGGGCCCTGGTCCGCGTCGAAGACGAGGCGCACGGGGTCTTCGCGGCCGCCGATGCCCAACGGGTGAATCTCCAGCTTGGGCTTGGCCGTGGTCAACGACGGACAGACCTCGAGCATGTGGGCACCGAGGATCTTCTCCTTACCGGGGGTCATCTCGTAACAGTAGTCCTCCATCAGCGACGCGCCGCCGGGGAGGCCGTAGCCCATGACCTTGGCCAGCCGCACGAGGATGGCCGTCTTCCAGTCGCCCTCGGCGCCGAAGCCGTAGCCCGCGGCCATCAGGCGCTGCACGGCGAGCCCGGGGAGCTGCTTGAGCCCGCCGAGGTCCTCGAAGTTGGTGGTGAAGGCGCCGAACTTGCCTTCCTCCAGGAAGCTGAGCATCCCCAGCTCCTGGCGCGCGCCGTAGCGCAGAGCCTCGTGCCGCTCGCCACCCTTGCGGAGCTCGGGCACGACGTCGTAGAGCTCCTCATACTCGGCCACGAGGGCGTCGATGGCCTCATCGGCGACGGCGTTGACGGCCGCGACCAGGTCGTTGACGCCCCAGGTGTTGACGGAGACCCCGAGCCGCAGCTCGGCCTCGGTCTTGTCGCCCTCGGTGACGGCCACGTTGCGCATGTTGTCGCCGAAGCGGGCCAGCTTGGTGTTGTGGAGCGAGGCCCAGCCTGCGGCCGCGCGCGCCCAGGTGCCGATCTTCGCCTGCACCGGTTCGGTGGACGCGTGCCCGACGACGGTGCGGCGCGCCTTGCCGAGCCTGGAGGCGATGTAGGCGAACTCGCGGTCGCCGTGCGCGGACTGGTTGAGGTTCATGTAGTCCATGTCGATGGTGTCCCAAGGCAGACCCATGGACGCCTGCGTGTGCAGGTGCAGCATCGGCTTGTCGAGGGCGGCCAGGCCGAGGATCCACATCTTGGCCGGCGAGAAGGTGTGCATCCAGGTGATCACGCCGATGCAGGAGGGATCAGCGTTGGCGGCCAGCATCTCGGCGCGGATGGCGTCGCGGTCCTTCAAGGTGGGGCGGTGGACGATGGACACCGGGATGATCTCGGCGGCGTCGAGCAGGGCCACGACATCCTGCGACTGGGCCGTGACCTGCTCCAGGGTCTCGAGGCCGTAGAGGTCCTGGGAGCCGGTGAGGAACCAGATTTCCTTGCCGGCGAAGGGGCTTTCCATGGGTTCTCCTTGAGGGATCTTCGCTTCCGGCCGTTGTCACCGTCGATGGCACAACACTGCCGATGTGAACGTTCACAATCTACGCCCGTCCGGCGGCCGTGTCCAGCCGGTGAGCTCAGGTGACGAGATGCCCCTCGAGGCGCTGTCTCGTGGTCTCGTCGAGGGGGGTCTTGCGACCGTCGAGGTCCGCGCAGACCAGGATGGTACGGCCCCGCACAAAGAGGGTCCCGTCCTCCGAATCGAGAATCTCGGCAGCCAGGGTGATCGACGACGACCCCAGCGCCACCGGTGCGATTCGGACCTCGTAGGGCTCCATCCGGTGGTCCATCTGGGCCACGTAGTCCACGTCCTGGCGAGCCACCAGCCACAGATGCCGACTCCCCGCCGAGCCGGCGCGGGCCATGTCCGGATCCCACGCCGTCGTCGCAGAGATCCGCGCCTGCTGCAGGTAGTCGAACACCTTGGCGTTGTTGATGTGGCCGTAGGAGTCCAGGTCCGTCCAGCGCACGGGCAACGGCACCTTCGTCCCGCGACCCTCGAGCGACGGCGCCGCCAGCGCCCTGAGCGGCTCGGCCTCCACGCGATGGGCCTGAAGGAACTCCCGGTACTCCGGGAGGATCCGCGTGGGCGCCTGCGCCTCGAAATCGAAGGGACACAGCAGCGTCCGGGCGACGACGGCGAGCTCGCCCGCCTGGCGCAGCTCATAGGACAGCGCGATCCGCGCCGCGCCGAGCTCCGCCACGCCGAGCCGGACGTCCACGCCGTCGTCCGAATAGTCGATGGCCCGCCGATACTCCACCTCGTGGCCGACCACGACCACCCCGGCGTCCAGGAGGTCGGAGGCCGGGCCGCTGCGGAGGAACGCCACGCGGGCCTCCTGCAGGTAATCCACCACGATGGCGTTGTTCACGTGCCCCTGCGCGTCCAGATCTGACCAGCGCAGGGGGCAGCGGACCTCGAACACTCAGCCTTCCTGCGGGTACAGGGAGTTGACCAGGTCCGAGTACTTCTCCGTGACGATGGAGCGACGGATCTTCATGTTGGGCGTGACGCCCTCGTTGTCCACCGTCAGCTCGTGGTCCAGGATGGCGAACTGCTTGACCGTCTCCCACCGCTCGAGCTTGGCGTTGACGCGCTCCATCCAACGCTCGATCGAGGCCCGGATCTCGGGACGCCGGCTGAGCTCGGCGTAGCTGAGCCCGCCGTGCCCGTGGTTGTCCGCCCACTTCTGCAGCATCACCGGGTCCAGCACCACCAGGGCGGAGACGTATTTGCGGCCGTCGCCGATGGCGATCGACTGCGCCACGTAAGGGATGTTGGCCTGGATGGCGCTCTCCACCTTCTGCGGGGCCACGAACTTTCCACCGGAGGTCTTGAAGAGGTCCTTCTTGCGGTCCGTGATCTTGACGTGGCCGGTCGGCGTGATCTCGGCGATGTCGCCGGTGTGGTACCAGCCGTCGGCGTCGAGCGCCTCAGCCGTCTCCTCGGGAAGGTTGTGGTACCCGGGTGTGATGATGGGGCCGCGCAGCAGCAGCTCGCCGTCGTCCGCCAGCTTCCGCTCGATGCCGGGCAGGATGGGGCCGACGGTGCCGAAGTGCGGGTCACGCGGGAGGTCGACGCCGGCGATGGCGCTGGTCTCGGTGGCGCCGTAGCCCTCCACGATGAGGATGCCCGCACCGTAGAACCACTGCTGCACCTGCGGCGAGAGCTTGGCCGCGCCGGAGATCATGAACTTGATGTTGCCGCCCAGCTTCTCCTTGAGCTTGGAGAAGACAAGCTTGTCCGCGACCTTGTACTGCAGCGCCAGGGCCCCCGTCAGCGGGCGGCCCGCGAGGCGGTCGTCGATGGACTGGTAGCCCACGTGGAAGGCCCAGCGGGCGATCCTGCCCTTGAGCCCGGTGGACCCCGTCATGACGGCGGCACGGACCTTCTCGAAGATGCGGGGCGCGCCGCACATGAACGAAGGCTTCACGATGCCGAGGTTCTCGACGATCTTGTCGATGCGCCCGTCGACGGCGGAGGCGAAGCCGTAGTCGAGCTGAACGGCGATCAACGCCTTGCCGAAGACGTGGCTGAGCGGCAGCCACAGGTACTGCAGCTCGTCCGGGCCGATGATGTCCAGGTACTTGGTGGCCGCGCCCTCGTAGACCCAGGACATGTGGTTGAGCCGGACGCCCTTGGGTCGGCCCGTGGTGCCGGAGGTGTAGATCAGGGTGGACAGCGACTCCCGGTGGGTGGAGGAGACCGCCTCGTCGACGGCCTCGGGATGCTCGGCCAGGTAGCGCTCGCCGGATTCGCGCAGGTGCTCGAAGGAGATGATCCGGTCGTCAAGGGTCAGGCCTGTGGTGTCGAACACGACGATGGTGTGCACCTGCGCATCGAACTCGGGCGTGTCGGTGAGCTTGGCCACCTGCTCGGCGTTCTCCGCCACGAAGATCACCGAGTCGGAGTCCTTGACGATGAAGTGGAGGTCCCCGGCCTGCGTGTTCGGGTATACCGTGGTGGTGGCCCCGGCGGCGAGCGCGATCGCGAGATCCATGAAGATCCACTCGATGCGCGTGTTGGAGCAGATCGCGACGCGCTGCTCGTACTGCAGACCGCGTGCGAGCAGTCCGGCAGCCAGACGTTCCACGACGTCGTTGGTCTCCTGCCAGGTCAGCTTCGTCCACCCGGCCGGCATGTCGGCCGCCGCCTCGGGATACATGAAGGCGAGCTTGTTGGGCGTCGCCTCAACGCGCCGCCGGAACATGTGGCCGACGCTGTCGGCCGCCTTCTCCAAGATGTCTTCACGAATACCCACGGTGGCAGTCCCTTCTCACTTTCAGCCAAGACTATCGGGGGTGGCATTGAGCGGGTAGGGGTTTGAGCCGTGGGCGAAGTATCGGCAGGGATACTTGAAAGCTTAACAACCTGCTAGACTGACGGAATGTCCGAACCAGTGAACGGGTGGCTCAGCGAGAGCCAGCAACGCGTCTGGCGGAGCTATCTCCTGGCCAAGACCCACATCGAGGAATACCTGGAGGAGGCCCTGCGCGACTTCGGGCTGAGCCTCGCCGAATACGAGCTGCTCGTGCGCCTGTCCGAGTCCCCGGACCATACCATCCGGATGGGGGAGCTGGCCGCCTCGGTCGGGCACTCGAGGTCGCGCCTCACGCACACCGTCAAGCGGATGGAGCAGGCGGGCTTCGTCAAGCGGACGTCGTGCGCCTCCGACGGTCGCGGGGTCCAGGCCACCATGACCCAGACTGGGTTCGATCTGTTGAAGAAGGCCGCGCCTGCCCATGTGGATTCGGTGCGGCGCGTGTTCGTCGACGCCATGTCCCCGGAGGACTATGTTGCGCTCGGGCGCGCGATGTCGGCGGTGTTGGCGGTGGCAGACTAGGGCGGGTGACCACCACCTCCGCGCCCCACGCTCAGCTGCTCGACCGCCTCGGGGACCTCGCGGGGATCGTCGACACCTCCACGCTCACCCGCGCTCTGTACTCCAGCGACTCCTCGCTGTACCGGGTGGCCCCGCAGGCGGTGGCCCATCCCCGCACCACCGAAGAGCTGATCTCGCTGGTGCGCGCAGCCCTGGACACCGGCACCCCGATCACCGCCCGCGGCGCGGGCACCTCCTGCGCCGGCAACGCCGTCGGCCCTGGCCTGGTCATCGACACCTCCCGGCATCTCAATCGGATCCACTCCATCGACCCGCACACCCGCACCGCCGTGATCGATCCCGGCGTGGTACAGGAGCAACTGCAGATCGCCGCCCGGCCGTTCGGCCTGAGGCTGGGCCCGGATCCTTCCACCTCGAACCGGTGCACCGTCGGCGGCATGATCGGCAACAACGCCTGCGGCCCCCGCGCGCTCGGCTACGGCCGGATGGCGGACAACGTGGTCAGCTTGGACATCATCACCGGGAACGGCGAGCTGCTGACCCTCGGCGCCGACGACGTGCCCGAGCTGCGCTCGCTGGTGGCGGCCAACCTCGGGGTCATCCGCACCGAGTTCGGCCGGTTCACCCGCCAGGTCTCCGGCTACTCGCTCGAGCACCTGCTGCCGGAGCGGAAGTTCGACGTGGCGAAGTTCTTCGCCGGCACCGAGGGCACGCTCGGCGTGATCGTCCGCGCGACCGTTCGCCTTGTAGCCGACGCCCCTGAGCGGCTCATGGTGGCGCTCGGCTACCCGACGATGGCCGACGCGGGAGACGACATCGCCAACCTGCTGCGCTTCAAGCCCTCCGCGTGCGAGGGCCTGGACCGGCGCATCGTGGACGTGGTGGTCGCCAAGTCGGGCGCCGCCGCCGTCCCGCCACTGCCCGCCGGTGACGGCTGGATGTTCCTCGAGGTGGTCGGCGACGACGCCGCCGAGGTCCGCGCCAGGGCTGAGGCGCTGGCGGCCGCCGCGAAGGCCGGCGAGGGCTGGGTGGTCGACGATCCGGCCCTGGCCTCCCAGCTGTGGAAGATCCGCGCAGATGGCGCCGGCCTCGCGGGCGTCAGCCTGGCCAAGCCCGCCTACGGGGGCTGGGAGGACGCGGCGGTCCCGCCCGCCCAGCTCGGCCACTACCTGCGCGCGTTCGACGACCTCCTGGCCAGGTACGGCCTGCACGGCCTCCCCTACGGCCACTTCGGCGACGGCTGCGTGCACTGCCGGATCGACTTCCCCCTCACCGAACCCGACGGCGCCGCGCGGTACCGCGCCTTCGTCGAGGAGGCGGCCGCGCTGGTGGCGGGCTTCGGGGGCTCGATGTCCGGCGAGCACGGCGACGGACGGGCACGCTCGGCCCTGCTGCCGCACATGTACTCGCCCAAAGCGCTGGAGCTGTTCTCGGGCGTCAAGCAGATCTTCGATCCGAGGAACCTGCTCAACCCCGGGGTGCTCGTCGACCCCGCCCCCGTGGAGGCCGATCTCAGGATGGTGGCCGCCAGCCGGTCACCGTTGTCACTGTCGGAGCCTGAGTTCGTCGAGCAGGTCCACCAGTGCAGCGGGGTGGGCAAGTGCCTGGCGGACACCACGGGCGCAGGCGGGGTGATGTGCCCGAGCTTCCAGGCCACCCGCAACGAGAAGGACTCCACGCGTGGCCGGGCGCGGGCGCTCCAGGAGATGGTCAACGGTTCGCTGATCACCCAGGGCTGGCGCTCCCCCGAGGTGCACGCCGCGCTGGACCTGTGCCTCTCCTGCAAGGGCTGTGCACGCGACTGCCCCACCGGCATCGACATGGCCGCCTACAAGGCCCGCGTCACCCACGAGCGGTACAAGGGCAGGCTCCGCCCCCGCAACCACTACGCGCTGGGCTGGCTCCCCCGCTGGGGTCGGCTCATCACCGCCATCCCCGGGCTGGGCTCGCTGATCAACGTGGTGGGCAAGACCCCCGGGCTCGGGCGGCTGCTGCGATGGGGGGCCGGCGTGGACGCCCGCCGCGACATTCCCCGCTTCGCCAACCGCAGCGCCCGGAGCCGGATGCCCGCGGTGCCCTTCGGCAGCAAGGGTCGCGTCCTCGTCTGGGTGGACTCGTTCTCGGACTGCTTCGAGTCCACCTCGTTCGCCGCCATGGTCCAGGTGCTGGTGCGGCTCGGCTACGAGCCCGAGGTCCTGAACGAGAACGCCTGCTGCGGCCTGACCTGGATCTCCACCGGTCAGCTCGACGGCGCCCGCCGTCAGCTGACCAACGCCGCGGCCGTCCTGGCCCCGTACGTGCGAGACGGGGTGCCGATCGTCGGAGTCGAGCCCTCCTGCACCGCGGTCTGGCGCAGCGATGCCCCCGAGCTTCTCCCGGACAACGCCGACGTCGCCGCGCTCGACGGCACAGTGCTGACTCTGGCGGAGTTCCTGGCCACCGACGCCGACTTCCGCGCGCCGGACCTCACGGGTCACACCATCGTCGCGCAGCCGCACTGCCACCACGCCTCGGTCATCGGTTGGGGACACGACAAGGCGCTCATCGAGTCCACCGGAGCCACCCTGGTCGCGGTGGGCGGCTGCTGCGGGCTGGCCGGCAACTTCGGCGTGGAGCGCGGGCACCACGAGGTGAGCGTGGCTGTGTTCGAGCACGATCTCGGCCCTGCCGTCGAGGCGCACCCGGACGCGATCGTGCTGGCCGACGGGTTCAGCTGCCAGACGCAGCTGACGTCGCTGGCGGGACGGTCCTCGATGTCGCTGGCGGAGCTGCTCGCCACACACTGATCGCGGCGCGCCGGAAACTGAAATGCAACCGGCACCCTCCCCCCGGGCGTAGACAGGACACATCAGTCACAACGCCACAAAGGAGGGGGAGGGACGTGGACGAAGCCCAATTCGACCGGTTCTACGCGAACTCGTATTCCAAGCTCGTGGGCCAGGTCTATGCAATGTGCGGCAACCTGGCCGAGGCCCAGGACTGCGTCCAGGAGGCGTTCATCCGGGCGTGGGACCATCGCAGCCAACTCGACGTGCTCCGCAGCCCCGACGCCTGGGTCCGCACCACGGCCTACCGCCTGGCCGTCAGCCGCTGGCGCAAGGCGCGCCGCGCTCTCCGCCAACCCGACCGGGCACTCGAGCCGGAGCGCACCGTCGAGCCCACACCGGACCGGGTCGCCATCAACCGCGCCCTCGAACAACTGCCAGATGCCCAACGCCGAGCGATCGTGCTCTACCACCTGTGCGATCTGAGCGTCAACGAGATCGCCCAGGAGGTGGGTTCCCCCACCGGCACCGTCAAGGCCAGGCTCGCCCGCGGGCGGCAGACACTCGCCCGCCTACTCAACACCGACTTGGAGGTCCGTCATGCCTGAACACATCCCCCAACTGGACGACCTCGCGGCCCACGCTCAGGAGGCCCCCATGCTCCCCGCTCATGAAGTCCGTCGCCTCGGAGACCGCCGGCGCACCACCCGTCGCGTCGGCCTGTCCGTGGCAGCCGTCGGAGTCGCCGCCGCTCTCGGCGCCGGCGTTTGGGCCGCCACACCGTTCCTCCGCGGAACGGGAAGCCCCGACTGGGCCGCCTCGCCGTCGCCGACCGCGAGCCCCACGGCCTCGCCGGACCCGAGCACCCCACCAGAGCCGACGGTTGCTCCCTCCCCCACCGCCCCGGCCCCTCCGGTGCCGCCGGCGTGGGCGAACGTGCCCACCGTCGAGCTGATCTATCCCTACGAGTGGTCGATGGTGGGGGTGCTGTCCGAGAGCGAGGCCATGGGCGATTCCGCCAAGGGCCTGTGCGACCGCGGCGAGTGGGGCGCTCCCACCACCACCCTGGTCCGCTCGTTCGGGATCGAGGGCGAGCTGCCCACCTACGCGATCGTGCTGGGCTACGCCGACGAGGCAGCCGCCTCCGACGGCTACGACCAGATCCACACCTCCGCCGTCGAGTGCGAAGCCACCATGACGGCGGCCGGGTGGGACCGGGTCAGCTCCGCCGAGGACACCAGGCTGCCGTTCGACGGTTCGACCGTCGACGTGGAACCCACCCGCGCGGCGTACTTCTACGGCATGGCCGTCAACGAGGGCGAGGACGTGGGCGTCTTCAACGACACGCTGGTCATGCAGGCCGGCGAACGCGTGGTCTGGCTGGTCAGCACCTTCGAGGGCATGGACAACAACTGCTCGGTCCTGGCAGGTGACGACGCGGGCCAGTGCTCCTTCGCCAAGTCGATGCCGGAGGTGCTCGAGCTCCTCGTCAAGTAGCCTCACACACGCAAAGCGCTCCCTGGTCCGTCGACCGGGGAGCGCCTGCGTGTGCGGGGTCAGCGGGTGAGGCGACGGTGGGTCGAGCGGTGCGGGCGGGCCGCCTCCGGGCCGAGGCGCTCCAGCTTGTTGACCTCGTAGTCGGCGAAGTTGCCCTCGAACCAGAACCAGCGCGGGGTGCCGTCCTCGTCCTCGCCCTCCCAGGCGAGCATGTGGGTGGCGACGCGGTCCAGGAACCACCGGTCGTGGGAGATCACGACGGCGCAGCCGGGGAAGTCCAGCAGGGCGTCCTCCAGGCTGGAGAGGGTCTCCACGTCCAGGTCGTTGGTGGGCTCGTCGAGCAGCAGCACGTTGCCACCCTGCTTGAGGGTCAACGCCAGGTTGAGGCGGTTGCGCTCACCGCCGGACAGGATGCCGGCCTTCTTCTGCTGGTCAGGGCCCTTGAAGCCGAACGAGGCCACGTAGGCGCGCGAGGGCACCTCGAAGTTGGCCACCTTGATGAAGTCCAGCCCGTCCGAGACCACCTGCCAGACGTTGTCCTGCGGGTTGAGGCCGGAGCGATTCTGGTCAACGTAGCTGAAGGAGACCGTCTCGCCGATCTTCACGACGCCGGAATCCGGCTCCTCCTGGCCAGTGATGGTCTTGAACAGGGTGGTCTTGCCCACGCCGTTGGGGCCGATGATGCCCACGATGCCGGCGCGCGGCAGCGTGAAGGACAGGTCCTTGATCAGCACCCGGTCACCGAAGCCCTTGGTGAGCTTCTTGACCTCGAGCACGATCGATCCCAGGCGCGGGCCGGGCGGGATGTTGATCTCGCCGGTGTCCAGCTTGCGGTCGCGCTCCGCCTCGGCCGCCATCTCCTCGTAGCGCTGGAGGCGGGCCTTACTCTTGGCCTGGCGGGCCTTGGGCGAGGAGCGCACCCACTCGAGTTCCTTCTCCAGGATCTTGGCGCGCTTGGCGTCCTTCTTGCCCTCGATCTGGAGGCGCTGGCGCTTGGTGTCGAGGTAGGTGGAGTAGTTGCCCTCGTAGGGGTGGAGCTTGCCGCGGTCCACCTCGCAGATCCACTGGGCCACGTTGTCGAGGAAGTACCGGTCGTGCGTGACGGCCAGGACGGCGCCCGGGTAGGCCTTGAGGTGGCCCTCCAGCCAGTTCACGGACTCGGCGTCCAGGTGGTTGGTGGGCTCGTCGAGGAGCAGGAGGTCCGGCTGCTGCAGGAGCAGCTTGCACAGCGCCACCCGGCGGCGCTCGCCGCCGGAGAGCACGTCCACGATGGCATCCGCGGGCGGGCACTGCAGAGCGTCCATCGCCTGGTCCAGGCGGGCGTCGACGTCCCAGGCCTCGTGCGCGTCGAGGTAGGTCTGCAGGTCCCCCATCTCGGCGAGCAGGGCGTCGAAGTCAGCGTCCGGCTCGGCCATCTCGTGGCCGATCGCCTCGAAGCGGGCCATCTTCGCCTTGATCTCGGCGACGGCCTCCTCCACGTTCTCCTGGACCGTCTTGCCCTCGGTGAGCGGCGGCTCCTGGAGCAGGATGCCGACGGAGGCCCCCTTCTGCAGCTGCGCGTCCCCGTTGTTGGGGCGGTCCATGCCGGCCATCAGCTTGAGCATGGTGGACTTGCCGGCGCCGTTGGGGCCGACGATGCCGATCTTCGCGCCGGGGTAGAAGGAGAGGGTGACGTTGTCAAGGATGACCTTGTCGCCCACCGCTTTGCGCACGTTGTGCATGGTGTAGATGAACTCAGCCACTTGAGAGCCTTTCGAATTGACCGCAGGCCAGTATGCCAGCAATCCCCGGGAGACCCGATTCGGCGGTGTGGGCTCAGAGCAGCCGGTCCAGTGCGGCCCGGGCGGCGGCGTAGCGGGCCACCTCACCCTCAGCGGGCCGCAGCACGAGCTCGTGGGCCACCGTCGCGACGGAGGCCTCCAGCGCCTTCTTCGCCCTGCGGGCGGCGCGGTTGGCCGATGCGCCGATGGCCAGCTGCGAGCCGAACGACAGGACGATCCCCGCCGCGACACCGCCCAGCGCGAGCACCGTGGGCAGCGGCACCCGCGGGCCGTCCGCGGGTCCGACGGGCACCGTGGCCAGCTGCCCCAGCCCGAAGTAGGAAAGCACCACGTTGAGCGTGAGCCAGCCGAGACCCACCACGACGGCGCCGATCAGGAGCCACTGCAGGACGCGGATCACCTGCCACCACAGCGGCGTCCGCGACACCCGCAGGTCCGTGGCGACGACGGCGCGGTCCAGCTCGTCGGCCAGCGTGTGCTCGTTGCTGCGCACGGCGCGGGCGATGGCCTCCTGCCACACCGGCGGCATCCCCTCGCCCAGCTCGGCCGCGACCGCCCGCAGGCCGGAGGACTGCTGCGCACCGGCCGCGGCTGAGCGGGCGGGCAGCGAGCTGCGCGTCAGCGCCGGCCCCTCCAGCTGCGCCTTCTCCTTGGGCGCGCCGAGCCGCAGCCGCTTGAGGGGGTCCGGACGGAGCCTTCCGAGCCACTTGACCAGGGGCCAGCCGGTGTGGAGCTGGCCGCGGTGGCGCACCGAGCTTCGCACGGCGTCGACGACGATGGGAACGCCGGCGGCGCCCGAGAGGTGAGTGGTGAGTCGGCTGACGGTGCCCTTGTCCGCGGCGACGACCCGGCCGCGGCCGACGGCCTCGTCGAGCGCCCCGGCCTCGACACTCACGTCCGCGGCCAGCCGGGCGGCGGCGGCCCGCTTCCCGGCCGCCACGCGGGCCAGGTGGTCGCGCAGCTCGGCCACGCCCGCGCCGGTGACGGCGCTGGTCGCGATCAGGGGCACGTCGTCCAGGCCGTCGTCGACCAGCAGCCGGCGGATGTGGGCCAGGCACAGCTCGAGCTGAGACGGGGTGAGCCGGTCCGCCTGGTTGAGCACCACGGTGATCACCTCGCGGTGCTGGGCCAGAGGCCGCAGGTAGTTCTTGTGCAGCGCCGCGTCGGCGTACTTCTGCGGATCGAGCACCCAGACGAACTGGTCCACCACACCCACCATGCGGTCCACCTCCACGCGGTGCGACGAGGCCGTGGAGTCGTGGTCCGGGAGGTCCAGCAACACCAGATCCGCCATCCGCGGCTCCGGCGGGGCCACCTCGTGGCGGCGTTCAACGCCGAGGAAGTCCAGCAGCGCGACGTTGGTGGCGGAGAAGCTGGCCGCCAGCGTGGTGGAGGTGGTGGGGCGGCGGGGGCCCTGTTCGGCCAGCCGCGCGCCGGTGAGCGCGTTGAACAGCGACGACTTCCCGGAGCCGGTGGCGCCGGCCAGCGCCACCACGGTCTGCTCGCCGGCAGCGAGACGGCGCCCGGCGCGCCCGAGGACGTCCAGGGTTCGCCGCTCAACGTCCTCTGGGATGCGGCCGGCCACCAGGTCCAGCGCCTCGCGCAGCACCTCGAGCTGCTGGGCGACGGCGGCCATCAGTCCATCCCCACGGGCTTGGTCAGGTCGTCGAACGCGTCCCGGGCGGCCGACCGGAGTGAATCGCGGGCTGCCTCGAGCCCGGCCGCGGCCCCCGGGTCCACGGCCAGCGAGTCCAGCACCTCGGTGTAGCGGGCGAGCTCCAGCGACAGCGCACCGTCGACGCGGGCCTCCAGCTCCCGCCGCGCCTGCTCGGCCAGCTTGCGGACGGCGTCCTCACCGAAGACGGCCTCCAGGAGGCGCTGGGCGAGGACCGAGGCCCCGCCCGCGATGCCGACCTCGGCGCCGGTGAGGCCGCCGGTGAGCGTGAACACGTAGATGATGAGCGCCGCGCCGACGGCGTTGGTGCCGAGCGCCAGGAACCGGGCCTTCATCCGCCTCCCGCGACCCTGCTCCTCGACGAGCTGAAGCACGTCGGACTGCCAGGCCCGGATGGCGGCGGCCGCGGCCTCGTCGAAGCCTGCCGACGCGGTGGCCAGCGAGGGTTCGGCGACGATGATGTCGCGGCCCCATCGGGTGTGCGACCACGCCACGGCGGTGGCCTCGGCGGCCCGCTCGCCGGCGTCCTTGACGACGGCGGCCAGGTTGTCCGAGATGGCCACCTCGACGGCTTGGACGCGCTCGTCGCCGGTGAACCAGCCGGTGATCCGGTCTCGGAGAGCGCCGATGCGCTGTTCGACTGTGCGCATGAACTCGCCGGTGCCCACCAGGTCCTGCCAACGGCTGAGGATTTCGCCGCGCAGCATGGTGCCGTCGCCGGCGGCCTGGCTGACGTCCGCCGCGGACTGGCGGTAGGCGCGGGCGGCCTGCTCACGGAGCTCTTCAATGGCGGCCTCCTGGCGCGCCATTCCCTCGCCGAGGTCCTTCAGCTGGGTGTCGATGGAGCGCACTGACCCCGCCAGTGTCTGTACCGCCACCTGGGAGCGGGCCTCGGACTGGGCGGCGAGGGACTCCAGCCAGTGCCGGATGCCTGCCACATCCCCGGCCGGGAGCATGCCGTCCGGCGGCAGCGAGCGTTCCACGACGGCGAACAGCTTGGCCGAGGCCAGCCCGCGCTCGGCCAGCATCTCGGCGAGGTGACCGGAGACCTCGCCGACGGCGCCGGGCGGGCATCTGTTGACGATGACGCCGACGACGGTGTTGCGCTCGGCGGCGGCGGCCAGGTAGTCCCAGGGCACGGCGTCGGCGTAGCGGGCGGCCGAGGTGACGAACAGCCACAGGTCCGCGGCCAGCAGCAGCTGGCGCGCCAGGGTGCGGTTGGCGTCGTCGACCGAGTCGATGTCTGGCGCGTCGAGCAGCGCCAGGCCCGGCTTGAGGTCCGGGAAGGAGACGATGTGCAGGGCGCGCGAGTCGTGCAGCTGGGTGTCGGTGCGCACCAGCGCGGGCAGCACCTGGTCGCTGCGGAACCAGGCCTCGTCTGCCGGGTTGCACACCAGCACCGGGGACTTGGTGGTGGGGCGCAGGACGCCGGGCCTGGTGACGGAGGCCCGCAGCAGCGAGTTGACGAGGGTGGACTTGCCTGCGCCTGTGGACCCGCCGACGACGGCCAGCAGCGGGGCGTCGAGGCGCGAGGCGCGCGGAAGGAGGTAGTCGCGCACCTGGTGACCCAGCGAAACCGTCATGGCCCGCAGCTCCTCGGCTCCTGGCAGAGGCAGCGGGAACTGGGCGCCGCCGAGGGCGTCGTCGAGTTGGTGGAAGGCCCGGGCGAGGCTGTCTGCGCCGCTCATCGGGGCCAGTTCCCGCCCACGCCGGCGGGGCCGGGCGCCTGGGGTGGCGGATAGCTGCTGGTCAGCGGGCCAGGGGTGGCGCCGTCGGGCGGTGGGGGCGGCAGGGACCGGGTGCGGCGGCGCTCGATCAGGCGCAGGCCGGTGGTGTCGGTGAGGGCCTTGCCGCGGAGGGCGTCGATCTCGTGGACGAGGTCTCGGGCGTGCAGGTCCCCCGCCTCGTCGACGACGCCGCGCGTCATGGAGTTGCGGAGGTAGGCCAGCTCGGTGACGCGCCGCACCAGGGTGGCCGTGTGCCACCAGGTGCGGGGCCCTCTGAAGAGGGCGAACCAGAGCAGCTTGAGCCGCTTGAGGGGGCCGCCGAACACCGCGACATCCTGCTCGGTGAGCCATCCGGCGCGCTGATAGTCGGTGAGCCGGGCCCGGATCAGCTGGCCGTTTCCGACGACGCTGACGATCAGGGAGATGATGATCACACCGACGAGCGCGAGGGCGAGGTACCAGGCCCGCTGCAGCTGGTCCATGGGATTGGTGGAGGCGAGGCCGTTGAACAACATGTGGCCGGCGCAGGCGAGCAGGAAGCCGCCCACCGGGGCCAGGACGCGCACGATCCTGCTGCGCGCGCCCAGCCCGATGACCAGGCCCGAGGCCGTCATCAGGGTGAACAGCGGATGCCCGAACGAGGTGTAGACCCCGCGCAGCATGACCAGCTCCATCATGGTCTCGTCCGGGTTGGCGATGGTGATGTCGTTGGTGGCCTGCATCCACACGCGGGCGTAGTAGATGATGTTCTCCGTGAAGGCGAAGCCCGCCGCGGACAGGCCCGCCAGCGCCACCATGCTCAACCGCGACACCAGCCGCCGCCGCATGAAGATCACCAGCACCACGAGGATCGTGGCCTTGGACAGCTCCTCGATGAACGGCGCCGAGAACACCGCCGCGCGTGATCCGGTGTCCGAGTTGGCTTCTGTGGTGGCCATCATCTCCGCGGCCCACGAGTTGACGTGGATGGACACCCAGGTGGAGGCGCAGGCTCCCCACAGGAACGTCAGCAGCCAGGCAACCGGCGATGATGCCCGGAAGCGGTCCAGCCAGATGAACAGCGCCGAGTAGGCCAGCGCCGTCCACATCGCCCAGAAGGCGGCCTTGCGGAACGCCTCCGTGGTGATGCCGAGGGTCTGGGTGCCGTCCTCGAACGTCTGCGGCGGAGCCAGAATCCAGTACTGGGCGTAGACGAAGTACGCGTAGGCCGGGAGGAGGACGAGCGTCATCCAGAACAGCGGATTGGCGAGCATGCGCCGGTACCACGGGCGGGCATCCGGCACGGGCAGCCCGTTGAGGCGTCGCTGCCTGGTGGCGATCTCCGCGGTAGTCATGATGGCGACAGCCTACCCGCCGCGCCTCCGGGACCGGTGAGATGCCGTTACGGTGTGGCCATGCAGAGCTTCTTCGCCTCCATGACGCCCTGGGACCAGCCCGATGGCTCACTCCACGTCTACGTGTTGCCCGACGACGAGGCCGCGGACCGCCTGGAGGACCTGCAGTCCCGGCTGGCCGGGGTGCCGAACCTCCCCGTGATGCCGCGCGCGTGGCTGCACTTCACCGTCAACCGGTTGGCCCAGTTCGACGATCTGTCGATGGCCGAACTGACGCGCCTGGGCGACGCCCTCACCGTCGAGCTGGCCGGCGTCCCGGCATTCGATCTGGAGGTGGGGGCGCCGGAGGTGCACGACGTCGCCGTCGAGTGTGTCGCGGGGTCCACGTCCGGGTGGGAGTCGCTGGTCGACGCGGTGCGCCGCGCCGCCCTGGCCACGTTCGGGGGCACGATGCCCGACCGCCCGTACGCGCCGCACGTGACGCTGGCCTATGCCACAGGGGAGGTCTCCGACGACGAGGTGCGGGGCAGGCTGACGGGCGCTGCGCCGGTGGGTCGGATGCGGGTGGCGACGGCGCACCTGCTGTCCGTGACAGTGCGCCCGGAGCTGGGGTGGTTCGACTTCATCGAGTTGGCCAATTGGTCTCTGCCAACGACGGCGCCCCAGGCAGGACTCGAACCTGCGACCGGCTGATTAGAAGTCAGATGCTCTATCCGCTGAGCTACAGGGGCTGGTCACCTGAGTGTAACGGGCTTGGCCCGAGGGCCTAGATTTGGCTCCCATGAGCGAGAAACTGGTGTGGGTCGACTGCGAGATGACCGGCTTGGACGTCGTCGAGGACGCGATGATCGAGGTGGCCGTGCTCGTCACCGACGGCGACCTCAACGTGCTGGGCGAGGGTGTGGACATCCTCATCAAGCCCAGCAACGCGGCCCTGGCGCAGATGGGGGACTTCGTCCGCGCCATGCACACCAAGTCCGGCCTCCTGGACCAGCTCCCCCTGGGCGTGACCATGGCCGAGGCCACCGAGCAGGTGATGGACTACGTCCGGACCCACGTGCCGGTGGCCCGCAAGGCTCCGCTGGCGGGCAATACCATCGGGACGGACCGCGCGTTCCTCGCCCGCGACATGCCGGAGCTGGAGCAGTGGGTGCACTACCGCAACGTGGACGTGTCCACCATCAAGGAGCTGTCGAAGCGGTGGTACCCGCGGGTGCACTACGGTGCGCCGAAGAAGGCCGGCAACCACCGGGCGCTGGCAGACATCCAGGAGTCCATCGAGGAGCTGCGCTACTACCGCGAGGCGGTCTTCGTGCCCCCGCCCGGCCCGTCGCCGACGGAGCTGCGTGTCATCGCGGAGCGCCATCGGGGCACCGTCACCGGGGCCGCAGGTGAGGCAATTTCGCGGGGCCACTAGGGGTGCGCTATTGTTTCTCAGTCGCCGCGCCCCTGTGGGCTTGACGGCAACATGGTGGGTATAGCTCAGCTGGTAGAGCACCTGGTTGTGGTCCAGGGGGCCGCGGGTTCAAGTCCCGTTACTCACCCCACGCAGAACCCGCCCCGAACATCTCGGGGCGGGTTTATTGCGCCATCGGCGCTCACACAGTGAGGTCGCGGTCCGCGAAGAGGCGATAGGTCCCGACGACGGCCAGGGCGATGATGCCCACGGACAGTGCCACGAACACCGGGTCCAGGGCGCCGTCAGCCATCAGCGTGGCCGCGTCGAAGTACTTGAACGGCGTCAGGAACCTCAGGAAGGCGAGGTCCTCGTTGAGGTTGACCAGGTAGTAGACGAGGAAGGTCAGGAACATCACCGAGGTAGACCTTGAGGCGGCCAGCTTCGGGCGCCTCGATGCACCCGCCACGAGGGCGCCCACCGCCAGGAAGATGAGCTGCAGGAACAGCAGCCCCACCATCAGGACGGCCACCTCATCGCTGGAGGACCGCCCGTCGCCGAAGAAGCCGACGAAGTAGAGCGACGAGGCGGTGGTCACGAGGTTGAGGACAAGGACATTGACCAGGCCGGCGAGCAGCTTGCCGGTCAGCGCACGGCCACGGGTGATGGGCTTGGCGAACAGGAACTCGGAGGTCCTGTCCCGCTCCTCCTTCGAGATGAGGGTGGAGCCGAGGAGGACGGCGTGTACGGCCCCCATCACGGCCACGTACAGGAACAGCACACCGTAGAACCCGCTCGCCGTCGACAGATCGAAGCCGGTCATCCCGAACACCACCAGGACCGCCTTCGGCAGCGTGGCCATCAACTGCTCCACCGACTGGCCCGCCTCCTCGTAGCCGGCGAACTTCGCCATGCCGGCGCCCACCATCGCCACCATGCCGAGCGACCAGAAGAGCAGCCCCAGGCGGTGGACCTTCAACTCACGCAGAAAGACGTTCATCACTTCTCCTACGCCGACGCCCGCACGTCTTTGCGTACGTAGATCAGGTAGCTCAGTGCGATCGTGACGACGACGAAGGCAGCCAGGACGACGAGGGGCGCGGTTTCCAGGCTCGAGTTGGCGATGATGTGCCCGGTCTCAAAGTACTTGAACGGCGTCAGGAACCAGGCTTCGTCGTTGGCCAGGACGTCTCCCACCACGCCGACGATGTAGAACGCGAAGACAGTGGGCAGAGACACCGCGACCACCGACTTGATCCGGGGGATCGTGACGGCAAACAGCGTCCCGAGGGCTAGGAAGAACAACTGCACCAGGAACAGGGTGGACGCCATGAGAAGGAAGGTCCGAGCCGAGAAGCCCTCTTCGGACAGGACAGAGGCGACGGTGAAGGCGACCGCCGCGAAGACGAGATTGGTGAGGATGAGCAGCGCCAGAGCCGCGCCGAGCTTGGCGGTGACCACGCGGGACCTGGTGATCGGCTTCGACAACAGGAAGTCCGCCGTCTTTCCCGAGGTTTCCTTCGAGATGATCCCGGTCCCGAGGTTCATCGCCTGGATGGATCCGGCGAGGATCGCGAAGCTGAGCAGGTAGCCGAAGAAGCCGTAGATGCTGAAGAAGGTCTCCACCGAGATGTTCAGCGCGTCGAGCACGACCTCCGGGAACTGCCCGAACACCTCACTCATCACCTCGACGTCACGGGTGAACGTGGGATACAGCGCCATGAACGCCACCAGGATCCCGGAGAGGGACAGCACCCAGCTGAGCGTCGACCTGCCGTGGGCCCTCAGCTCCCTCAGGAAGACGTTCACCGCTCGTCCCCCCTCTGGTAGTAGTGCAGGAAGATCTCCTCCAGGTCCGGTTCTTCGACGAGGAGGTCGACGAGGTCCTGCTCGGCGAGCATCCGTGTGACCTCGTTGATCCGGCCGCGGTAGAGGAAACTCGCAGAGTGGTTGGTCAACACAAGGTCGCTCACGCCGTCGATCCGGAAGCGCGACGGGTCCGGCGGCCCGGTCAGCTCCACCCGGAAGCGCTTGGTCTGGTTCTCGAGAAGCGTCCTGATCTCCTCGACCTTGATGATCGAGCCCTCCTTGATGATGGCCACCCGGTCACAGAGTCGCTGCACCTCCCCCAGGATGTGCGAGGAGAACAGGATGGTGGCGCCCCTCTGGTTCTCCTCCCTCAGCCGGCGGAAGAACTGCTGCTGGATGAGCGGATCCAGGCCGCCGGTGGGCTCGTCGAGGATGATCAGCTTCGGCTCGTGGGCCAAGCCCTGGATGATCCCGACCTTCTTCTTGTTGCCGTAGGACAGGTCGTCGATCTTCTTCTTCAGGTCCAGATCGAACATCTCGGCGAGCTCCCGGATCCTCACCTCGGTGGCCTTGCGATCTTTGGCGTAGAAGCTCGCCGAGTACTTCAGGAGGTCGATGGCCCGCATGTCGTCGTAGTAGAAGACCTCAGAGGGCAGGTATCCGACCTCCTGCCGGATCTCGGGACCGAATTCGGTGATGTCCTTCCCGAACACGGTCGCGGAGCCGCTGGTGGGGTGGATCAGGCCGAGCAGGGTTCTGATGGTGGTGGACTTGCCGGCCCCGTTGGGCCCGATAAAGCCGTAGATCTCGCCGTCCAGCACCGACATGTCGACATCAACGATGCCGCGGGCGCTGCCGTAGGATTTGGTCAACTTCTGCGTCTCGATGACGTACATCTCTGCTCCGATGAGCCGTGGAAACCACCTCCAATCGTAGCCATCCGCGGTTGACGGAGTGAGCTTCGGGCCACACTGGGATCATGACCGCGATCACTGCCGTGAAGGGCGACATCACCGAACAGAGCGTGGACGCGATCGTCAACGCCGCCAACAACCGGATGCGCGGAGGCGGGGGCGTCGACGGCGCCATCCATCGAGCCGGCGGCCCCGCGATCCTCCGCGACTGCATCGCCCGGTTCCCGACCGGGCTCGCCACAGGAGACGCGGGATGGACCACAGGCGGCGACCTGCCGGCCCGCTGGGTGATCCACACCGTCGGCCCCAACTATGCCGCCGGGCAACGCGACCGCGCCCTGCTGGAATCCTGCTATCGCCGCGCGCTGCAGGTCGCCGACGAGCTCGGGGCCCGCAGCGTGGCGTTCCCGCTGATCAGCGCCGGCGTGTACGGCTGGCCGCTGAGCGACGCCGTGGCCGCGGCCGTCGAGAGCATCGCGTCGGCGTCGACCCGGGTCGACGAGGTGAGGATCGTGACGCCCGCCCAGAGCACGCTGGAGGAGGTCCGGCAGGCGCTCGCGGCGGGGACGCCGCTGCGCATCCTCCGGGGGGTGCGCGCGCTGCACGAGCGCGGCTACCACCGCATCCGGGTCTGGCCGAGCATCAGCCCCTCGGGCATGCATTGGCGGGCCACCCTCACCGCGACGGATCCCGGTGCGGATCGCCCGCCACGCGAGGTGCTCCGCTACACCACCGGCGACCTGACGGGATTCGCCGGCGGGGAGGTCACCCTCGCCGCCGGCCCCGAGGAGGTGGCCGAGCTCATCCTCGGCCAGTGGCCGGGGCTCAGCGCCACGCACGACGATCCCGCCTACGTCGAGTGGTTCGCCGGGCTGCTGAGCCGCGTTGAGGAGGCCGGACGGCTGCCCCTCGCCTCCGCTGACTACTTCGACGACTCAGCAGGCTGGGAGATCGGCTGGGGAAGCGGTGTTCGGTACCCCCACCCACCGGGCGGGGCTTGATGCGGTCAGAAGACCGGACGCCCGCCGGTGACCCCGATCACGGTGCCGCTGACGTAGGACGCCTCGGCCGGGCTGGCGAGGAACACGAAGGCGCCGGCGAGCTCCGACGGCTGGCCCGCGCGGCCCAGCGGGGTGTTTCCGCCAAACGTGGGCATGCCCTCCCCCGGCTTCGTGGCCGGCTGCAGCGGAGTCCAGATGGGCCCGGGCGCCACCGCGTTGACCCGGATGCCCTTCGCGCCGAGGTCGGCGGCCAGGTTGACGCTGAAGTTGTTGATCGCAGCCTTCGTGGCCGCGTAGTCGATCAGCGGTTCCGACGGATCGTAGGCCTGGATGGAGCTCACATTGATGATGCTGGACCCCCTGCCCAGGTACTCGAGTGCCTGTTGGGTCACCCAGAACAGGGCATACAGGTTGGTCCTGAACACGCGGTCCATCTCGTCGGTGGTCACATCGGCCAGCCCGTTCCCGCGGCGGGCCCACTGGAAGCCTGCGTTGTTGACGACGATGTCCAGGCCGCCGAGCGCGGAGGCCGCGTCGTCGACGATTCCGCGGGAGACAGCCTCGTCGGTCAGGTCCCCAGGCAGCAGCACGCAGGTCCGGCCCGCCTTCTCCACCCACGTCCGGGTCTCGTCGGCATCGGACTGCTCCTCGGCGAGGTAATTGATGGCGACGTCGGCGCCTTCACGGGCGTAGGCGATGGCCACGGCACGCCCGATGCCCGAGTCTCCTCCGGTGATGAGCGCCTTGAGGCCGGCAAGGCGGTCGCGGCCCACCCACGACTCCTCGCCGTGATCGGGGTACGGGTCCATCGGTGGGGTCAGGCCCGGGGGTTGCTGCTCCTGGGCGGGGAACCCGCCCTTCTCCCCTGCGAGCTCTCGAGCTGACTTGTCCACTGCGTACAGATCCATGGTCATCCTCCCGTGGTTCTCTCTGGTCGGAGCGTTGCCCCTGGAGGGGACGTACCCACTTCCTCTGAGTGGCAAACAACGTCCCGCCTCCCGATTTATGCGGCGCTACCATGAGCGAAAGTGCGGGCGAAGGAGTTCACATGGGCAACTGGGGGCCGGGCAACGAGGATCAGGCGGTGGACGTGGACGCGCCAGCTGCCGCGCTACCCGGAAGCCATGGGGTACAGCAGGCCGCCGTCGGGCTGACCGAGGGCGAAGTGACGATGAACCGCGAACTACTGGGAACGCTGCCTTACTTCCTCGACGGCGGGGAGACCGCGATCCTGGTGTGCGTCGGCCAGGTGCCGGTGGACAAGTCGCTGACGCTCGAGCCGGCGGCAATCGTGTTGACGGACCGGTTTCTCCGCATCATCCGGGAACCCGACGATCAAAGCACCGCGATCAGCATCGACTACCGGGCCCACCCCGATCTCAGGCTGACCTCCGCCCGCGGCATTCTGGCCGACTCGTTGGCCATCGAGTGGCAGGGGGCGGTGGCCGTTCAGGTGACGGACGTGTCGAAGAACGGACGCAACCTGGAGCCGGCGCTCCTGGAGCTCATCCAAGCGGCACCCTGAGCGTCACCCGGTCAGAGCCGGCCCGCCGATTGGACTTCGCCGGAAGGTAGCGTCTACAGTTGGTCCTCGCGCGCACCGCTAGCTCAACTGGCAGAGCAGCTGACTCTTAATCAGCGGGTTCAGGGTTCAAGTCCCTGGCGGTGTACCAACGTCGTAGCCACGTGGCCCTCGCCCTTCGGGGCGGGGGCCACGTGGCGTTTGTGCCCCACGGGGCCCCTCTTCGATCTGGTCAGCGCCGGACTCATCATCGAATCGCGAGCGACATCAGGTAGCCACTCCTGTGCGCCCATCGCCTCGCGGACCCAGCACATTGCACCTTGTATCGACGCATGTCACTATTTATCTATGTCAATTTGTGAGCAGGTAGACCTACCTGATCCGCTCAGCCCGGAGCGCGCCTCCGAGCTCACCACCGCCCTCAAGGCACTGTCAGACCCCGCACGCCTGCGCATGGTGGCCATGATCGCCGCCGACCCGCGCGGCGAGGCCTGCGTCTGCGACTTCACCGGCTCAATCGACCTGGCCCAGCCCACCGTCTCCCACCACCTCAAGGTGCTGTTCGAGGCCGGGCTCCTCACCCGCCGCAAGGAGGGCACGTGGGTCTTCTACCGCGTGGTGCCCACCAAGCTGGATGAGGTCGCCCAGGCGCTGGGCTCCTTCAGCAAGGGGCCGGCGCCCGAGGTCCACGAATCCGCTCACCTCGAGCTGCCCTCGGCAGGAACCGTCGAGCATGTCCTGGCCCGCGGCGTCGACGAGCTCACCTACCGCTTCACCGGCACCTTCGCCCGCGAGACCGTGGACCGCTACGTCCACGAGTCCTTCCAGACGCTGTACCGCACGGCACGGATCAAGACCTTCGTGCCGGTGCTGGCCGTCCGCTTCGCCCAGGAGCGGCTGACTGCTCTGGCGCAGTCGCAGGGCCACATCGCCAAGACGGTCCCCGAGGTGCTGTTCGTCTGCACCCACAACGCGGGCCGCTCCCAGATGGCCGCCGCGCTCCTCACCGCGATGGCCCCCGGCCGGGTGCACGTGCGCTCCGCCGGCTCGCTGCCTGCCTCCGAGATCAACCCAGCCGTGATCGAGTCCCTCGCCGAGATCGGCCTCGAGCTTGGTCAGGCGTTCCCGAAGCCCCTCACCGACGACGTGGTGCGCGCCGCCGACGTCGTCGTCACCATGGGCTGCGGCGATTCGTGCCCCATCTACCCCGGGAAGCGCTACCTGGACTGGGAGCTCCCGGACCCGGCGGGCCAGTCACCCGACGACGTCCGCCCCATCCGCGACCAGATCTCCGCCAAGCTTCAAGGCCTGCTCGTCGAGCTCGGCATCCCCACCACCTGAAAGGCCCCTGACCCCATGACCGACAAGCCCAGTGTCCTCTTCGTCTGCATCCACAACGCCGGCCGCTCCCAGATGGCCGCCGGCTATCTGCGCCACCTCGGCCAGGGAAGGATCGACGTCCTCTCAGCCGGCTCGGCCCCCGCCGACAGCATCAACCCGGCCGCCGTCGAGGCGATGGCCGAGGAGGGGATCGACATCTCGGCCGAGAGCCCCAAGATCCTCACCACGGAGGCCGTGCAGGTCTCCGACGTGGTGGTCACCATGGGCTGCGGCGACACCTGCCCCTTCTACCCGGGCAAGCGCTATGAGGACTGGGTCCTGGAGGACCCTGCCGGGAAGGGCGTGGAGTCCGTGCGCCCCATCCGCGACGACATCCGCCGTCGCGTGGAGGAGCTGATCGCCGAGCTACTGCCGGCTGCGTGATCAGCGGGTGAGGGCCCGCCGGGTGCGCGCCTCAAGGGAGGTGCGACGGTTGGCGATGGTGTTGATGGTCACCACGAACACCACCAGCCCGAGCACCGCCCCACCGATGGCGATCAGTCGGTCGGTGCGCCAGCCGCCCTCATCGTCGCGAACCTGGGCGGCCACAGCGTCGAACTCGGCCTTGGCGAACTGCTTGGCCTGGTCCACCCCAGCCCGGGCGATGTTCTGCGGCTTGACGGACTCCACCGCATCCGACGTGGCCTGAGCGAGCTTCGCGCGCGCCGCGGCCAGGTCTGCGCGGATCTCATCGACGGATCGTGAGCCATTAGACATGCGGTTCTCCTCAACTGACTGCCCCCAGCCTATTCAACGAAACCAGCCCGTGGTTGGGGGCCCTAGAATGTGGCGCATGACCGCACGCCTGACCACCGGCTCCGCCGCCCCCGCCTTCACCCTCCCTGATCAGGACGGCGCGAGCGTCTCCCTGGCAGATCACGCCGGCGGCACTGTGATCCTCTACTTCTACCCCGCGGCGATGACGCCCGGATGCACCACGCAGGCCGTGGACTTCTCCGAGTCGCTGGAGGAGTTCACCGAAGCCGGCTACACGGTGCTCGGCTGCTCGCCGGACCCGGTGGAACGCCTAGCCAAGTTCAAGCAGACCTCTGAAGTGGGCTTCACCCTCCTTGCGGATCCGGGCAAGGCGGTGCACAACCTGTACGGCGCCTACGGCCCTCGCAAGTTGTACGGCAAGGAGATCGAGGGCGTGCTCCGCTCCACCTTCGTCATCGACGTCGACGACGCCGGCGAGGGCATCGTGCGCGTGGCGCAGTACAACGTGAAGGCCACGGGCCACGTGGCCAAGCTGCGGCGCGAGCTGGGTGTCTGAGACCTCGTTCCGCACCATCGACGTCTCGCAGGGCGGTGGCGTCGACGTCGAACTCGAGATCAGGCGGTCGCGGTTCCTCACCCGGCTCCGCAGGGTGTCCACTGAAAACGCCGCCCGCGCCGTCGTCGAGGAACGGCGATCGGCACATTTTGACGCCCGCCACCACTGTTCCGCGTTCGTTCTGGGGGTGGATGGGCGCACCGCCCGCAGCTCTGACGACGGCGAGCCCGCCGGCACCGCCGGGCTGCCGATGCTGCAGGTGCTGCAGAAGAACGCGCTGACCGACGTTGTCGCGGTGGTGACCCGCTACTTCGGCGGCATCAAGCTGGGCGCCGGAGGACTTGTGCGGGCGTACTCCGACGCCGTCGCCGCGGCCGTGGAGGCGGTGGGCATCCGCGAGGTGCGGCTGAGCCGCCTGCTCAGGGTCGACGTGGACTACGCCGAGGCCGGCGCCTACGAGAACCAGCTACGGGGGCTGATCCTGCCGTCCGGCCTGACCGTGGTGGTCGACGGGGTGGAGTGGACCGACCGCGCACACATCACGGTCGCGGTGCAGGCCGGCGGCGAGTCCGACTTCGCGGCGGTGCTGGCAACGATCTCCGGGGGGAGCCTGACAGCGGCGCCAGCCGGCGAGCGCTGGATGGGATAGCTCGCGTATCAGGACGGCTGTTGCGCGCCTCTTCACGGGTGTGACCGCTGGCACGGCGGTCCCAGACGAGGGAGATGACCATGAGCTCCGAACCGATCCGCTATGAGCGCCTCGAACGCGCCGTCCAGGCCCGCGAGGCCCTCACATCACCGCCCGATGAGGGCGTGACCGAGACCCTGTTCCTCACCGGCCGCGAACCCATCCCGGAGGTGCGCCACGTCGAGGTGGTCGAGCCTGTGGTTGCGCTCAGCGACGACAAGACCTTCCGCGTGGACCTGACCATCCCTCGCAAGGCCATCGGCGTCCACTCGTTCGGACCCGGCGTGGACAGCACCAAACTCTCCTCTCGACGACGGTTGTTCACGGAGGAGGAGCACTCCGACGCGGTGGTCGGTTTCCTGCCTGACCACCTGGATCTCCGGGTGAAGCCGGAGAAGCTGGACCGAAGGCTGCGCCGTCGACTCAAGGGCCGCATCCCCAGCCTCGATGACCCGGACGCGAAGTGGGCCACCACCGTCTTCGGCACCGACAACCGCTACGACTTCAGCGACACCGGCTTCCCGTGGTGCACCGCCGGAAGGGTGGAGACGTCCAACGGCGGCTGGGCGTCGGGGGCGATGGTGGGCCCCCGCCACCTCCTGACCTGCAGCCACGCTATCGGCTGGATCGTCAACCCGGACCCGCACGTGGCGGGCTGGATCAAGTTCATGCCCAGCTACTTCGACGGCAGCACCCCGTTCGGCACGGCATGGGGGATCCACATCTACTGGCAGGAGCAGGTGTTCGGGCCCACCATCGAGGGCACCGAGGAACGGCACGACTACGTGGTGGTGGTGCTCGACCGGCGGATGGGTGACCTGACCGGGTGGATGGGCTCGCGCACCTACTCGGACTCGTGGGACGGCGGCAACTATTGGAGCCACATCGGCTACCCGCAGGACATCGCCGGCGGCAGCCGCCCTTGCTTCGTCGGGGACTTCAGCCTCGACGGGCACGACTCCCAGCCGGAGACGGCGCAGGCCATCATGCACCAGGCCGACGTGATCCCGGGCCAGTCCGGCGGGCCGATGTTCGGGTGGTGGGAGGGTGAGCCGTGGCCCCGAGTGGTGGCCGACCAGAGTTGGCAGAACGCCTCCACCAATGGTGCGAGCGGCGGCTCACACATGGTGGACCTCATCATCCGAGCCCGCAACGACTTCCCCTGAGCAGCTCCGCTTAAGGAGCGGCGGGGCCTGTCCCCTTTCGCTCCCTGAGGAGGGCCGCCCGCGGAGCGGCGTGGCAGGTCGACTCCCGCTCCCTGAGGAGGGCCGCCCGCGAAGCGATGTGGCCGGTCGACTCCCGCTCCCTGAGGAGGCGCGCCGCCGAAGGCGCGGGTGCCGTCTCGAAGGGTCGTGACTACCACCTTCGTGCGAATCTCATGGTCGGGTGCGGTGAGCCGTGAGTCGATGTCCGGGCGGCCGTTGTCCAGAGTCCCGTTGTCGACTGCTGGTCTGGTTGGTGGCTGGGGTGTTGAGGCCGCCCGGGCATCGTCTCCCGTCTCCCCTCACTCGTCATGCCTGTGGCGTTGCCAGGTCCCGGGTGCGGGCCGGCAGGGCGGCGTTGAGGTTGGGTCTGCTTGGGCGGGATGCCGGTTGGGTGATCGTCGGGTTGGGCACCGCTGCGCAGTGCCGCCCTGCTGTCCCCCACCCTTACCTGTCAGGCGCGGGACCCTCCGTGCTCGAACTTGCCCGCGGAGGGCGCAACCTCCGTCGTGGCCAACCCGCCCCATTCCGACAGCTGGGTGAGCCGGGCAAAGCCGCGTAGCGGCGCAGCCCGCGTCGAAGCCAACCCGACCGTCGAGCAGGCCCCGACCAAGTGTTCACATCGGGAACCACGGATGCTCTCGAACCGACTCAACTGTCGGTTGACAAGGCATGTCACTTCCTGGCCTCGACCTACGCGGCATGCTCCCAGAGACAACCAGAAATTGCCTGAATTTCTTCTGCAGGGGCGGGGTTCTGGGCCCGTTTCTGTCAGTGGCCGGTGACAGAGTGATTCACATGAGCGAGACGGTGGCAGACCTGGGACAGCGATACATCGCCGCCCTCTGGGACGCCGCCGCATCCATCGGCGCAGACGAGATCGCGATGCAACGCCTCAGCGGGCTGATGGACTCCATCAGTGAGGCCGAGGCCCAACTGGCCGGGCTGCGGCTGCACCTGCTCCACGAAGCCAAGCTCTCGGCCGCGGACGCGGTGATCGACGGGGTGCGGCAGTCGGTGCGCACCACCCCCGCCCAAGCCACCGCCACACTGCGCCTCGCGCAGGATTTGGGGGACCGGTTCCCGCTGATCGGCGCCGCGTTGAGTGAAGGCTCAGTGTCGGTGGCGCAGGCGGAGGCGATCGTCGCCGGGCTCAGGAAACTCCCGGCGCGCCTGACCCGCGCCCAGCTGATCGAATGCCAGGAACTGATCCTGGCCCACGCCGACACCCTCGGCCCCACCGAGCTACGCATCCTGGCATCGCGGCTGGTCGAGGTGATTGACCCCCACGGGTCGGATGCCGACGACGCGACACGTCTGGCCCGGGAAGGGGCCGCCGCGCACCGGGACAGGTTCCTGCACTTGTCTCCCGATTTCCACGGGTCGATGCGGATCACCGGCCAACTCCCCGTCGCCGACGCCGCCCTCCTCACCGCGCAACTCGATGCCCTGATGCCCGCGGCCTCCACCTACGGCACCACCGGCGAGACCGCGAGCCGCGGCGCGCGCCGCGCCGACGCCCTGCTGCTGCTGACCCAGCACGCCGCCAGTGGCGGCACCCTGCCCTCGCATGGGGTGGACCGGCCCCAGGTCCACATCACCCTCAACTACGACACCCTCACCACCGGGCTGGGTGAAGTCAGCGTCCTCGGCGCCGGCGGGGTCGATGGTTTGTCGGCGGGGGAGGCCCGCCGCCTGGCCTGCGACGCGCGGCTGATCCCGATGGTGCTGGGCACCGCGTCGCGGCCACTGGACGTGGGGCGCACGCATCGCCTGTTCACCCCCGCCCTCCGGGCCGCACTCGTCGAGCGGGATCAGGGCTGTGTGTTCCCTGGCTGTGCCGCAACACCGGCCTGCTGTGAGGCGCATCACATCATTCCGTGGTGGCAAGGCGGCGCGACGTGCCTCGCCAACGGCGTGTTGCTCTGCCCGTTCCATCATCGGCTGGTGGAGCCGGATCCGCTGCAGTCGGAGGAGTCCCAATGGCAGGTTCACCTCGACCTCGCCACAGGTATGCCGTGGTTCACCCCAGCCCGGCACATCGATCCGGCGCGCAGGCCGAGGCAGCATCAACGCCACCGGCTACAGCAACTCGCACCCCGCGTCGCGGGACCACCCTGCCCACCCGACCCCGGCCTGCCTGACTCGGTCTCGCCGATCGTGCCTGAGCGCCGTGCGCCGGATCTCGACGAACTCATCCGCCGCAGCTCCGCCGTCTGGGCTTCCGCCGGCTAGAGGTCAGCCCGCTGGTTCACCAGGGCCCGACGACCCGCTCACGAGCGCAGCGCAGCGGCCTCAGTCAGGGATTGATGTTCAGGTCGAGAACCCTCCCCTGAGAGCCAGGGTGGGGGACGGCAGGGCGGCACTGCGTAGCGGTGCCCAACCCGAGGATCGCCCAACCGGCATCCCGCTCAAGCAGGCCCGACCCCAACGCCGCCCTGCCGAGCCGCACCCGGGAACAGGCAACGCCACAAGCAGGGCGAGTGCGGGGAGACGCGAGACGATGCCCGGGCGGCCTCAACAACCCGACCACAAACCCCGTCCGCGGCGATCTCAAGAACATGGACATCGGCCGCATGGGCATCGGCTCACGGCTCACCGCACCCGACCACAAAAACCGCGTGAAGGTGGAAGTCACGACCCTTCGAGACAGCACCCGCGCCTTCGGCGGCGCGCCTCCTCAGGGAGCGATGGGGACGGGCCACGCTCCGCGGGCGGCCCTCCTCAGGGGGCGGTGGTACTGGCGGCCTCCAGAGCCTTCAGGATGGAGACGCGGGCGTCGCCAGGAGTGGCCGAGAGGATGGGGATACCCATCGTGTTCATGACGCGCACCATCCCCTCCCCCATGTGATCCACCACGACGGCGCTGATCGACTGGTCCTTGAGGAAGCGCACGATGCGCGCGTGGTGCGAGCCGTGGGTGCCGGCGTCGTGGGACACATCCCAGGCCACCTCGTCGATCCGCCACGACGTGACCTCGCCGTCGGTGACCTCCGCGACGCCGATCCAGTGCGCCTTGCCCCAGGACGGTGCGGAGTGGCCATCGGGGGTGACGGGTGTGGCGACGAACATGAGGTCCTCCAGTGAGACGAGCGGAGTGGAACCCGCCCACTATCGCACTGGGCGGAGACGAGGCTGAAGGCGGGTGGGATCATCGCACCTGCGCGGTACCGAAGACGGGACTTGAACCCGCACGCCCGAGGGCACAGGAACCTAAATCCTGCGTGTCTACCAATTCCACCACTTCGGCTCGCCCTGTCGGGGGCGCCGTTCAGTCTAGGGGACCCGTCGGCTTCCCGCCCAGCGGGAACCTCTCCGCGACCACATAGCGCGCGCCCGGGTGCGACTCCACCAGGCACAACTCGTCGGCCACCCAACGCCAGCTGGGAAAGGAGTCGAACACTTCGAGCCAACGCACGGCGAGCAGCCCGCGGTTGTGCCGGGCCAGGGTCAGGTGTCCGACGAACCGGGCGCCGTCCGCCGCGACCCCAGCCCTGCTGGCGGCGGCCCGGCAGCTCGCCGACAGCGACGCCAACCGGTCGTCCGGGGTGGCCGCCGCGAGGCCGAGCACCCGGGACCTGGCCGGATCGGGGAAAGCGATGCCGCCGACGAGCTCCACGTCGAACGGCCGCGTCCGGGCCGCCAGCTCCGCCAGGTTCTCCTCCAGCCGCCCGAGGTTCTCCTCCGGCACCTCGCCCATGAACGAGGTGGTGATGTGCCACCCCTCGGGGCGGGTCCAGCGCAGCGACGGTTCGGCGTCGCGTCTGGGCTCCAGCAGGGTGTCCAACTGACGGATGACACCGGCGGGCGGCAGGACTGCGGTAAACATGCGCGCTCCCATGCGGCCAGCGTACGCCCGTCGCTCTCTGGTCAACCGCCCTGAGCCGGACGTAGAGTGAGGCATGGATCCCAGGTCTGCCGCACTTGAGGCTGAGGATGCCAGGCCGCCGGCCGGCACCGACGAACGGTTCGCGGGTTTCGGCGTGGTCGGCCAGCCCTTCTCGTCGGGGCACCTCCTCGCCCTTCGTCATTTTCCGGTCTCGACGGTGGGGCCGAGGTACAACGCTGTCTGGATCAGGGATCCCGCCGGATCCTGGACGATGGCCGCCAACGTCGCACCTCAGCAGTCCTGCCCCCGGTACTTCGGGGCCGCCCTGGACGGGGAGTTCGAAACAGCTGTCTCGATTGCCTGGACCGGAGACTCTACCCTTCTGGTCCATGTGGGTCACCCCGTGGACCTCGATTGGACGATCACCCTGCGATCCACTCCCCTGACGACGGCGATGTCGGCCGCCTGCAACGCCCTCCCCGATCCGCTGTGGCGAGGTGAGGTGTTCTCCCGGATGATGGGGGCGGTCGCCTCCGCCTTCCTCCGCACCGGCCGGCTGGCGCTGATCGGCGGGACGCCCAATGGACAGAGCTATGTGGCCAGACCGCGCCGCATCTGGCTGGTTGAGGATTCGTCAGCGACGCTGGCCGGGGTTTCTCTCGGCGTCCCGGCCCCGCTTGCCGAGCAGCAGGCGCTGGGCGACTTCTGGTTGCCCCAGCGCGGGCTGTTCATGGTGGGCTGGTCCGCCTTCAGCTAGGGCGTCGCTGACCGACCCGTGACGCGGGCCTCTCCCACGGCGGAGCGCCCTCCACTAGCCTGCCGATATGGGCAGACTCCGCAGTTGGCTATCTGACGTTCCGCAACGGTTCTGGTTCATCCCCGCGCTGTTCATCACCGCCGCGATCGCAGCGTCGCAACTCCTGGTAGCGGCCGATCGCGCGCAACTGCCCCTCCCGGGCGTGGTGGAGAGCTTCCTGTTCGACACCGGCGTCGACGGGGCAAGGGCCCTGCTCTCGGCCGTCGCGTCGTTCCTGGGCGTCGCGGGCACCGCCTTCTCCATCACCATCTCGGTGATCAGCACCACCTCCACCACGTACGGGCCGCGTCTGGTGCGCAACTTCATGCGGGACCGCAACAACCAGATCGTCCTGGGGGTGCTGGTGGCCACGTTCGTCTACACGCTCATGGTGTTGCGTACCATCCGCTCCGAGAGCGACGATGGCTCCGCCTTCGTGCCGCACATCGCCGTCAACGGCGCCATCGCCCTGGGCGTGGTGGACGTCTTCCTCTTCGTCTGGTTCATCCATCACATCGCCGGATCGGTCCAGGTCGACGCCCTTGTCAAGGGTGCCCGCGACGACTTCCGCCGCGCGGTCAGGGACAACTGGCTCGACCCCGACGACAAGCACGTCGACCACTTCGATCAGCCCCGCGAGGGAGGCGGCGTCGCGACGCTGGGCAGGTCGGGCTATCTCACCAGGATCGACATCCGCGACCTCGCCGAGGACATCACCCAGACCGCCACCTCCGTGCGGCTGCTCAAGCGGGTCGGGGACCAGGTGATGGAGGACGAGCCCCTGGCCCTGGTATGGCCGGCGGAGGCCGTCGACGTGGCGCAGCACAGGATCCGCGACCACGTGCACGTCGGCCCCTCCCGGACGACGGAGCAGGACGTGCGCTTCGCGGAGCAACAGGTGGTGGAGCTCGCCGTCCGGGCGCTCTCCCCCGGCACCAACGACCCCTACACGGCGGTCAACGCCGTGGAGGAGGTGGCCGCCGGGGTGCTGACCGCCGTCTCCCGGCCGGACACCGGCACCATCCTCGTCGATGACGACGGGGCCCCGCGCCTGTATCTGAGGCCCGTGCGCGCCGCGGAGATCGTCGACATGCCCTTCGAGCACCTGCGCCCCTACGCGCTGAACGCCCGCATCGTGCTGGAATCGTTGGTGGACCTCGCCGCCAGGATCCGCGTGGCGGCGGTGGACCCCGCGCTGGCCGCCCGTGCTGACCGCCACGTCGATCTGCTGGTGCAGGAGGCCGACGGTGAACTCACCGCCCCGGATCTGGCCACCCTCAGGCAGTATGTGGCCACGAGCCGGGCAGACTCGGTCACACAGCCTCCGGCCCGGCCCTGACCTGTCACCCGTCGTCTTCGACCACGGCTCGCGGGAGCGCGTAGATCCCCGCAGGGCTGAGGCCCGGGTCGTCGACGGGCAGCGTCCGGATCGGCCCCGGACCCGTGGTGCGCGTCTCGAACCGCACCGTGACCCTCCCCAGGCCGGACCCCCACACCCAGCCGCGACCGTGCTCGTCATGGACCACATCCGCCCCGGGATGGAAGCCGCGGCCGCGCACCCCGCTGAGCCCCACGTCGTCGCCGAGGCTCACCTCCGTGACCGTCGATGTCGTCTCCTCGTCACCGAAGAGCCGTTCCTGTGCTGAGGTGGCGAAGTTGCTCACCCCGATCCCCAGCAGCCGCACGCCCTCCCGTACGTCCACCTCTCCGAGCAGTTCCAGCCCGGCGGCGGTGATGACGTCGACGGCGTCGGTGGCACCTCCCAGGCTTCGGGCCACGGTGCGGGTGGTGAAGTCCGGGAACCGCACCTTGACGGTGACGGTGCGCGCGAAGTAGCCGGCGCGGCTGAGCCTGCCCGCGACGGCGGCGGCATCGCGGCGCAGGATCGCCTCCAGCTGGGCTCGGTCGGTGAGGTCGGTGGCGAAGGTGTCCTCCGTCGAGATGGACTTCGGGTCACGTTGGGGCTGCACCGCGCGGGTGTCGCGGCCCCAGGCGAGCGCGGCCAGGCCTTCCCCGGCGGCCTGACCCAGCTCACGGATCAGTTCGGCACTGTCCGCGGCCCGCAGGTCCACGACGGTGTGCACGCCGATGGCCGACAGTCTCTGTTCGGTGGCCGGACCTACCCCGGGGATGGATCGCACCGGCAGCTGGGACAGGAAATCGAGTTCCTCGGCGGGGTCCATGATGCGGGCACCGTCTGGCTTGGCCGCCTCCGAGGCGAGCTTGGCCAGGAACTTCGACGACGCCACCCCCACGGAGGCCGTCAGACCCTCGGTGCGGGCGGTGAGCTCGGCCCGCAGCGCGGCCACGCGCTGGGGCATCTCCTCGTCGGCCCACCCAGAGGGCCCGAGGTCCACGAACGCCTCGTCGAGGCTCAGCGGCTCCACCACGGGCGACACCTCCCGCAGGAGCGCCATCACGATCCGCGAGGACTCCCGGTACGCCGCGAACCGGCCGCCGAGGAAGGCGGCGTTGGGCGCACGGCGGCGCGCCTCGGCCCCGGACATCGCGGAGCGCACCCCGAACCGGCGGGCCTCGTAGGAGGCGGTGGCCACCACCCCCCGCGGCCCCGCCCCGCCCACGACGACGGCCTTGCCGCGCAGGCTGGGCTTGTCGCGTTGCTCGACGGCGGCGAAGAAGGCGTCCAGGTCAAGGTGCAGTATGCGGCGTGGCATGGGCCGATCAGCCGGCGGCCGACGGGGTGGGCACGTACTGCGAGAAGTGGAAGCCCTCCCGCACCTCGCGGGAGATCTCCGTCCACTCGCGCGGCGAGATGACCGGGAACCGAGCGTCCCCGTCGGGTTGCTGGTTGACGTGGGTGATGTCCAGCTCGGTGAGGTACGGCCATGCCGCCTCGTAGATCTGCGATCCGCCGCCGACGAAGCACACCCGCTCGGGGGTCTCGGCGGCCAGGTCCAGGGCCTCGGTGATCGAGTGCGCCACCTCGACGCCCTCGTCGCTCCAGTCCGGGTCTCGGGTGACGACGATGATCCGCCGGTTGGGCAGCAGCCCGATCTGCTCGTGGGTGCGCCGCCCGAAGATGAGCGTGTTGCCGGTGGTGACCTTCTTGAAGCGGCGGAAGTCCTCGGGGATGTGCCACAGCATGTCCTCCCCGGAGCCGATCACCCAGTTATCCGCCACGGCCGCGATCGCCACGATCCTCATCGTGGCTCCATCGGCTGAAAGTCGAGCATCCCCCCGTTGGCGTCGATCTGGATCGACCCGGACGCTGGACCGTCGGTGGCCGTGACGCGCACCGTCGGGTCGCCGGCCTCTGTCCACAGCAGCAGCACCTCGGACACGGCACCGGTGAGGTTGGCCCCGGCCATGTCCAGCGCCTGCGGGACGAGCCCGTCGACGAGGTTCAGGTCCGCGAGGCTGACCGGCCCGGCGGCCGTCGATCCGCTCATCTCGATGGGCCCCATGCCCAGCCGCGAGAAGGTGGTGAGCTCGCCGGGCGCGCGGGCCTGAGATCCCACACCGCCGATCTCATCGACCGTGATGCGCAACTCGAGGAGGGAGTCCAAGCCGTGTTCACGCAGCAGCGCCGAGGTCTCGCCCCATCCCTCGAAGTACACGGGGTCCAGGTCGAGGGCTCCCCCGGCCCACTCGGGCTCCGGCATCATCGGGTCCATGACCCCCGAGCCGGACTCGCTCGTCCGCATACCGGAAAAGCTGATCACACCCAAAGCCCCCATCCCGACGATGGCTGCCGCGACGCCGAGCACAACCCGGCGTCCTACTCCACTCGACGACGGGCCGCGGTACACCTCCGGAAGGGGCTGAAATGCCTGCGGCGGCCCAGGTTGGGGGCGCGGATAGGTTGGCGTCACGGGCACGATGTTGGGCTGCGGCAGGCCCTGGAACTGGGCCATGGCGTCGCGGTGGGTGACCGCGGCCAGCACGGCGTTGCTGCGCGCCTCGAACTCGGACTCGTCCAGCCGGCCGTCGGCGTAGGCCGTGGACAGCAGGTCCAGGTACCGGTCCCGCTCCTGGAAGGACGGCCGTAGTTCGCTCATGACGGACAGGGTAGCCGCCTACACGGCGATGGGCGCCTTGATGGCGGGGTGCGGGTCGTAGCCCACCAGCTCGATGTCTGCCAGAGTGAACGCGTCCAGCTCGGTGACCTCGGGGTTGAGCCGCAGCTGCGGCAGGTCCCTCGGTTCGCGGGTCAGCTGCTCGGCCACCTGATCAACGTGGTTGGAGTAGATGTGCGCATCTCCGAGCGTGTGGACGAACTCCCCTACGCGCAGCCCGGTCACCTGAGCGACGAGATGCGTGAGCAGGGCGTAGGAGGCGATGTTGAACGGCACGCCGAGGAAGATGTCCGCCGAGCGCTGGTACAGCTGGCAGCTCAGCCGCGCTGGGCCGCCGTCGTCCGCGGGCGCCACGTAGAACTGGAACATCATGTGGCACGGCGGGAGCGCCATGGCTTCCACGTCCGCCACGTTCCAGGCGGAGACGATGTGACGGCGGGAGTCCGGCTTGGTCTTGAGGGACTCGACGACGGCCGCCAGCTGGTCGATGTGGCGACCCTCCGGCGTGGGCCAGGAGCGCCACTGGTAGCCGTAGATGGGGCCCAGGTTGCCGTCGGCGTCGGCCCATTCGTCCCAGATGGTGATGTTGTTCTGGTGCAGCCAGGCCAGGTTCGTGTCGCCGCGGAGGAACCACAACAGCTCGCCGAACACCGACCGGGTGTGCACCTTCTTGGTGGTGAGCAGCGGGAAGCCCTCGGCCAGATCGAAGCGCATCTGGTAGCCGAACACGGACCGCGTCCCGGTGCCGGTGCGGTCCGGCTTGTCCACGCCGGTGTCGGTGACGTGGCGCAGGAGGTCCAGGTACTGCTTCACGAGAGGCCCTTGAGGTAGTCGACGAATCCGCGCACGGCGATGCCGCGGTGGCTGATGGAGTCCTTCTCCTCGGCGCTGAGCTCGGCGGAGCTGACGTCCAGACCGGCTGGGATGAACAGCGGATCGTAGCCGAAGCCGTGCTCCCCCTCGGGGGCCTCAGCGATCCGGCCCGGCATGGTGCCGTGCCAGATCCTCCGCTCCCCGGCGGGGGAGACCATGGCCAGCGCGCACACGAACCGCGCCGTGCGGCGCTCCGTGGGTACTCCGTCGAGCTGGGCCAGCAGCAGCTGGTTGTTGTCCTCGTCGTCGCAGGCCGGGCCCGCCCATCGCGCGGAGCGGACACCGGGCATGCCGTTGAGCTCGTCCACCTCGAGGCCGGAATCGTCGGCGACGGCCATCAGGCCCGTCTCGCGCGCGGCCGCCGCGGCCTTGAGGAACGCGTTGCCCTCGAAGGTGCGTTCGGTCTCGGCGGGCTCAGGGTAGCGGCCGACGTCGCCGAGGCCGAGCACCTCGACGCCCACCCCCTCGGACACCAGGATGCGCCGCAGCTCCGCCAGCTTCTTCGGGTTGTTGGTGGCCAGCACCAGCCGCTCGGGGAGCCTCACGCCAAGGCCTCCCGCTGCAGCCGGGTGAGTTCCTCGCAGCCGGCCGTGCCCAGGTCCAGCAGGGTGCCCAGCTCCTCGCGGCTGAACGGGGTGCCCTCGGCGGTGCCCTGCACCTCGATGAAGGCCCCCGACCCGGTCATCACGATGTTCATGTCCGTGCCGGCCGCCGAATCCTCCTCGTAGGCGAGGTCCAGCAGGGCCACACCGTCGGCGTCGAAGCCCACCGACACGGCCGCCACCGAATCCGTGAGCGGCTCCCCCTTCAACGCTCCGAGCGCGCGCAGGTGCTCGACGGCGTCGGCCAGGGCCACATAGGCCCCGGTGATGGCGGCGGTGCGGGTGCCGCCGTCGGCCTGCAGCACGTCACAGTCCAGCACGATCGTGTTCTCGCCGAGCGCCTTGTAGTCCACCACGGCCCGCAGCGAGCGGCCGATGAGGCGGGAGATTTCATGGGTGCGCCCGCCGAGGCGCCCCTTGACGGATTCCCGGTCCGAGCGGGTGTGCGTGGCACGCGGCAGCATGGCGTACTCGGCCGTGACCCAGCCCAGTCCGGAGCCCTTGCGCCAGCGTGGGACGCCGACGGTGACGGAGGCCGCGACGAGCACGCGGGTGCGGCCGAACTCCACCAGCACAGACCCCTCGGCGTGATCGAGCCAGCTGCGGGTGATGCGCACCTCGCGGAGCTGATCGGGGGCGCGTCCATCTGCACGGCGAAAGGTCATGGCGCCTAACTTACCGTGGCGGCGGCGATGCTCACCTGCTCGACATTGGTGACGAAACTGCCCAGTAGACGCCGCCCGATGCCGTGGAAGTCCGTGGCGTCTCCGGTGGTGAGGAAGCGGCGCGTGGCCTCACGGGGCTGGTGCCGCAACAGGCCGGCCTGGGTGAGGTGGGAGTAGGTGGACTGCGCGCAGGCTTCGGCCGACGACACCAGCGTCACGCCGTTGCCGAGCACATAGCTGATCACCCCGCTCAGCAGCGGGTAGTGGGTGCAGCCGAGGATCAGCGTGTCGACGTGGGCCTTGGCCACGGGCTCGAGATACTCGCGGGCCACGTCCAGGAGCTCGTCGCCGCCGGTGATGCCCGCCTCGACGAACTCGACGAACCTCGGGCAGGCCTGGGCGGTCAGCGTGATGTGGGGCGCGATGGCGAATGCGTCGTCGTAGGAGCGGGAGTTCACCGTCGACTCGGTGGCCACCACGCCCACCCTGCCGTTGCGGGTGGCCGCGACAGCCCGGCTGGCGGCGGGCAGCACCACCTCGGTGATGGGCACGTCGTAGCGCTCTCGCGCGTCCCGCAGCACCGCCGAGGAAGCGGAGTTGCAGGCGATCACCAGTGCCTTCACACCCTGGGCGGCGAGGAAGTCCAGGCCCTCCAGCGCGAAGGCCCGCACCTCGGCGATAGAGCGCGGCCCGTAGGGCGCGCGCGCGGTGTCGCCGAGGTAGATGAAGTCCTCGTTGGGCAGCTGTTCGACGAGGGAGCGCATCACCGTGAGGCCCCCGAAGCCCGAGTCGAAGACGCCGATGGGCCGCTCGATGAGTTGACTAGTCATCTTCCGCCTCGAAGTCCATCGGGTCCATGCTGATTCCCAGCCGTAGGCACGTGGTGCGCGATTCCATGAGGTCGTCCAGGAGGAATCCCAGCCACTCGATCAGGTCGTGCAGGCCACCGGACTCGACGGCGGCGTCGTCCGGCTCCGCCAGACGCTCCGGGCCGGCCAGCTCGGTGTACCAGAAGAGCCGCAGCGCGCCGAGTACCTTCGCCCAGTCATCGACTCGGCCCAACGCCACGGGCACATGGCCCTCCCACCCCTGGAGGTCCTGTGCGACGGCGCGGGCGGCGGCCACCCGGGCGCGGGCCTGGCTGTGGATCGAGTCACGCCAGAAGTCGTCGGCGCTCTTGGCGTCCGGCAGGGCCGGCGGGAACAGGCGCACCAGCCGCGGATTGCCGAGCATCCGGTTGGTGGGGTCGTCGGAGAGGTCGGAGACGATCTGCTCGAACGGGTCGTCGCTCTCGGTGGGCAGCAGCGTGACCACCTGGGCGACGTACAGCTCGATCATCGAGCGCAGCCCTTCGGCGCGTCCGTCGTTACCGTCGAACGCCCAGACGATGTCGTCGGGTTCCAGTATCATGACTGCTCCATCGAGGCCCACAGGTTGTAGCCCTGCATCGCCAGCACGTCTCGCTCCATGGACTCGCGGTTGCCCGTGGAGACCACCGCCTTCCCCTCGTTGTGCACCTGCAGCATGAGCTTCTCCGCCTTGTCCAGCGGATATTTGAAGTACTCCTGGAACACGTAGGTGACGTAGCTCATCAGGTTCACGGGGTCGTCCCACACGATGGTGACCCACTGGCCCACCGTCACCGGGGTCTCCGCGGGCGCCTCGAGGATCTCGACTCCGCCATCGCCTGCACTGCTCATGGCCCCAGGATAGGGTGCCGTTCATGACCACCGCGCTGCTCACCGATCACTACGAGCTCACCATGGTGCAGGCCGCGATGAACGCCGGCACCGCCAACCGGCGCAGCCTCTTCGACCTGTTCACCCGCAGGCTCCCCGAGGGCCGCCGCTACGGGGTGGCGGCCGGGCTGGGCCGCGCCGTCGAAGCCATCGAGCGCTTCCGGTTCGACGAGGCAGAGCTGACCTGGCTCCTGCAGCGCGGCATCATCCAGGACAACCTGGCCGAGTGGCTGGCCAACTACCGCTTCAACGGCGATATCTGGGGCTATCCGGAGGGCGAGGTCTACTTCCCCGGCTCGCCCGTGCTCTCCGTCGAGGGCACCTTCGCGGAGGCGTGCCTGCTGGAGACGGTGCTGCTGGCGATATACAACCACGACTCTGCGATCGCCGCGGCCGCCTCGCGCATGACGTCGATGGCCGGCGACAGGCCCTGCGCCGAGATGGGGTCCCGACGCACTCAGGAGTGGTCCGCCGTCGCCGCGGCCCGCGCCGCCTACGTGGCGGGCTTCGCCTCCACCTCGAACCTTGAGGCCGGCCGCAGCTACGGGGTCCCCACGATCGGGACCGCAGCCCACTCGTTCACACTCCTGCACGACACGGAGGAGGACGCCTTCCGGGCGCAGCTCGCCACCTTGGGAGACTCCACCACGCTGCTGGTGGACACCTACGACATCGACGCCGCGATCCGGCTCGGCGTGGAGCTCACCGAAGGCCGACTGGGAGCTATCCGCCTGGACTCCGGTGATCTGGCCATCGTCGCCCGCCAGGCCCGCGACCTGCTCGACGATCTCGGCGCCACCCATACCAAGATCATGGTGACCTCGGACCTGGACGAGTGGCAGATCGCGGCCCTCCAAGGCGCTCCCGTCGACGGCTACGGCGTGGGCACGGCCCTGGTGACCGGCTCAGGGCATCCCACCTGCGGATTTGTGTACAAGCTGGTCGCGCGCGCCGACTCCGACGCGCCGGACGCGTACATGACTGCGGTGGCGAAGAAGTCCAAGGGCAAGAACACGCTGGGCGGTCGCAAGTTCGCGATGCGCCGCCGCGGGGCAGACGGCCGGGCCGAGACCGAGGTGATCGGGCTGGGCACCCCGCCCCGCAACGACGGCGACGACCGGGACCTGCTGGTTCCCGTGATCCAGGGCGGCGAGGTGGTCTACCGGGCCACCCTCGACGACGCGCGCCGCAGGCATCTGGACTCCCTGGCGGAGCTCCCGGTGGGGGCGCTGCGGATCTCGAAGGGCGAGCCCGCGCTCGAGACGCTGATCCTCGACGAGACCGGGGACGAGACCACCAACCCCTATCAGGCGGCGCCGGTGGTGCACAACATCTGACCTCGACGAGGTGCCGCCGGGAGTCACACCAGTCGGTCGTCACCACTCCCAGCGCGACTCCGGCTGCTCGTCGAGCCCGTTCATCACGGCAGCCAGGCGGCGAGGCAGCTGCGCCTTGAAGATGTCCTCCAGCGAGATCCGCTTCCCGCGAAGATCCGAGAGCGGCACCCGCCAGTTGGGGTACTCGTCCACCGTCCCCGGCTGGTTCTGTGTCTGCCGCTCCCCCACCGCGTCGGTCAGCGCCGCGAGCAGCACCTTCGACGGGGTGCGCAGGAGGAACTTGTGCAGCGCTAGCAGCACCTCAACCTGGTCGTCGGTCTGATCGGGGGCCAGGAGCCCGTCCTCGACGAGCTTGGCAAGCCAGCCGGCCTGCTCGCGCTGGGCGGTCTCCAACTCCTCCTGGAGGGGCTCGGTGAGCAGACCCAGGTCGTCCCGCAGCCGAACGTGATCTCCGGCCAGGTAGCCAAGCGTGGGAGGGAGGTCATGGGTGGTCACCGACGCCATGCAGTACTGGCGCCACCACTGGGAATCCAGCGGTTCGCCCTGCATGCCGGCCTCGAACCACAGCACCGAGGTGCCGAGGATGCCCCGGCGCGAGAGGTAGTCACGCACCCAGGGCTCGACGGTGCCGAGGTCCTCGCCCACGATCAGGGCCTGCGCGCGTTGCGCCTCCAACGCCAGGATGCCCACCAGCGCCTCGTGGTTGTTGCGGACGTAGGTGCCCTTCGTGGGGCCCAGGCCCATCGGCACCCACCACAGCCGGAACAGTCCGATGATGTGGTCGATCCGAGCCCCACCCACGCGCCGCAGAGCTGCCGAGACCATGGCGCGGAACGGGGCGTAGGCCAGCTCCTCCAGCTTGTCCGGGCGCCACGGCGGCTGTCCCCAATCCTGACCGGCCTGGTTGTACTGATCCGGCGGCGCGCCCACGCTCATCCCCCCGGCGAACACGTCGGGCATCATCCACGTCTCGGCGCCCTGACGGTGCACACCCACCGCGAGGTCCGTGACGATACCCACCGGCATGTTGACCTCCGCGGCCACGGTCTGCGCGGCGGACACCTGCGTCTGGGCCACCCACTGCAGCCACTCGAAGAAGTCCACCTCGGCTGCGTGCTCCTCGGCGTAGGCGGCCACCGCCGGCGACGAAGGCCGGCGAAGCTCCTCGGGCCACTCGGTCCACAGCTGACCGTGGGTCAGGCACAGGCAGGACCAGAGCGCGAAGTTGCGCAGACCGCTGCCCTCACGGCGGCGGAAGTCGTCGTAGGCGATCCGCCGGGCCGAGCGCATGCCGGACTCGTGGATGAGCCGCAGAGCCTCGATCTTCAGCGGCCAGATGGCGTTGCGGTCCACGATGCCGGATGATTCCGCGGCGGCCTGCGCCTGCCGCCGGAGCGCCTTGATCCGCATCCGCACGGAGCGGCCGAGGGTGGCGTACTCCTCGATCGCCTCGGGACGGATGTAGATCGGGTTGATGAAGCGGCGGCTCGCCGGGAGGTAGGGCGAGGGCTCCATCGGGGGGACGGGCTGGGCGGCGTGAAGCGGGTTGATCAGCACGTAGCCTGCGAACTGCTTGGTGCCGGACCAGGTGATCAGGTCCGCGAGGTCCGCGAGGTCACCGATCCCCCAGGACTGCCGCGAGGTCACCGAATACAGCTGCGTGCCGTAGCCCCAGATCCGCTGGTTGCGCATCGCGGGAGGGAAGCCGACGAACGACGGAGTGACGATCAACGAGCCCGTGTGCACGCCGGTGTCCGTGTGCGCCACCACGTGGTGGTAGCCGGTGGGAAGATCCTCGCCCAGCCAGAACGTGGCCTCCCCGATGGCGACCCCGTCCACCCACCGGTCCGGTGCGAAGTTCTCGGACTGCCACGCGGGGCGCGTCTCACCCGATTCGAGGCGCACCTGGACCCGGACCTGCGTGCCGGCGGGGACGTGGATCGCCACGTGCACGCCGCGCCCCTCCTCCACGACGGTGCAGGAGGGGACGGTGCGCAACCAGCGCTCGTCCTCCAGCCTGGTCAGTGCTGCGGCTGCCGTCTCTGGCGTGCCGGCGTCGACGTCGAAGGCGGCGAGCACGGACACGATGGTTTCGGCCGGAATGGGCACGTGGCGGCCCTTCCAGTCCCAGAACTCCTGGGCGATGCCGAAGCGCTCTGCCAACTGGGTCAGGCCGGGGTGGAGGTCATTCACGATGAGGGCCCTTAGCGGATCTTGAGGACGTGTGTTCTGGCGATCATGTCACCGAGCGTCTGCTTCTCGCGCGTGAACGCGGCAAAGAGTCCGTTGATCACCCAGATCACCTCGTAGAGGACGGCGCTGACGATCCCACGGACCGCCGCCGTGCCCCAGTCCAGCTTGGAGTCCGCGGGGGCGCCCGCCTTGACCACCCGTAGCCCCAGCGCCAACTGGCCGACGGTGGCGCTGAGTGTGCCGTACAGGACCGTCCGGTACGCAGCCATCAGGGCGGCCCCCAGGATGGCGCTGTAGAGCATCGCTGTCCAGAAGTCGTCGCCGGGGAGCGGCAGATCGCCGACGGGGTTCTCCGCGAACACGGTGAGGTCCCGCTGCCAGCGCAGGAGCGCCACCTCGAGCGCAGCGTTGAGACCGAGGGCGCCCGCGACGATCTGGGTGAGGATGCCCAGGAGGATGGAGTCGATGATGAAACCGAGCACGCGCCACCCGAAGCCCGCGTAGGGACGCTCCTGCTGGTAGCGCGTGTCCCCCATAGGCGTGCCGTAGCCCGGTTGTGCGCCGTAGCCCGGTTGCGCGCCGTAGGACTGCTGCGGGTGGGGCTGCGGATGCGATGGCGGCGGACTGTGCGGGTCCCGCGTGGCCTGGGACCAGGCGATACCGTCCCAGAAGCGCTCGCCTCCGGAGCCGGCCGGGTCTGGGTACCATCCTGCGGGCGGCTGCTGGGGGGTGTAGGTCATGGGTCCAAGGATGCCACGAGCAACTCGTTGCGGATGCGCCCGATCCGCCTGCTGACGACGATGGCAGCCACCGATGCGACGCTGAGGACCAGCAGCGGCACCGAGTAGGCCAGCTTCGGCGGCTCGACCATCAGCAGCGCGGTGTAGAGGCCACCGGCCAGCGCGGTGATCACCGCGTTGCCCACGGACTCGGCCACCTGCATCGAGGACTGGTTGCGGCCCTGCTGGAAGGCCGACGACAGACTCATCACGGCCACCGCCGAGCTGGGCATGGTCAGGCCCATGCCGAGACCGCCCACGATCCAGGCGCCCAGCCCCACCCATAGCGGGAGGGCCGGCCACCAGGCGAAGGCGGTGATCGCCGCGATGCCCACCGTCGAGCAGGCCGCACCCCAGGTGACGTAGGAGTCGCGGTGCAGGCGCACCCACGCCTGGGACTGCAGCCAGGAGCCGAGGGTCCATCCGATGCTGCCGACGGTGAGCGCCAACCCCACCTCGAACGGGGTGAGCCCGCGCAACTGCTGGAGGGTGACCAGCAGGATGGTCTCGGCGGCGAAGAAGGATCCGGCCTGGATGGCCCGGGCGAGCACCACGCTGGGGATTCCCGGCCCCACGCCGAGGGTCCCGGGCGCGAGGATCCTCGGAAGACCCCACACCAGCGCCGCAACGCCCAGCACGGCTGAGGCCGCGCTCAGCCAGCCGAGGTCCTGCCCGGCCAGCAGGATGAACGAGGGCCCCAGCGTGACCGCCACCGTGGGCCACACTGCGATGGGCGCGACGGCGTCCTCTCCCGCGCGGAACCGCGCCTGGACGCTGCGCAGGCCCGGTCCGGTCATGAGGAACGCGACCACCACCAGCGGAAGCATGGTGGCGAACACCAGGCGCCAGTCGTACTGCGTCAGCCACGCCGCGAACGGGGGGCCGATGAAGGCCGGCAGCAGCCAGCAGAACGAGACCAGGGCCATCACGCGGGGCCGGTCGCGGGGCTCGAACCCATGCGCCACGGTCACCGACAACGTGAGGTTGAGTGCCCCCGCCCCGAGGCCCTGCACCACGCGGGCCGCCAGCACCACCCACACCGTCGGCGCGAGCCAGCCGAGGATCAGGCCGACGGCGAAGAGGGCGAACCCCGCGTACATCGGCAACGCCGGACCGCGCGTGTCGGCCACCCGGCCACTGACGATGGTGGCCAGCAGCATGCCCGAGATCATGGTGGTGAACGCCCAGGGGTACAGGTGGGCGGAGTTGAACGACTCCATGATGGTGGGGATCGCGGTGGCCAGCCCGATGGACTGGAAGGCCACCGAGAAGACCGACAGCATGATGCCGACGATGAGCATGCGTTGCCCAGACCCGGTCATTGCCCACCTCCGCCGACTAGTGCCCTGCGCCAGAAGTTCGTTGATGGGTGGCGGTGTCCCAGGGGATGGATCGCAAGGCCGACGAGCGAAGTAGCACTTGGTCGTTCGTCGAGTGAGGAGAACGCGGCGAGGCGCCGCTGGGGGGCCGTCAATCGCAGCGAGCTTCTGGCGCAGGACACTAGCATAGGGGGCATGACTGAGCTCGCCCCCGGATCACAGACCGTCACTCAGGAGCGCACTGAGCTGTTCGAGGACGGCGACCAGGACCGCTTCTCGCACTACGTGCCCAAGGAGAAGCTGGTGGCCGCCATGGTCAACGGCACCCCCGTCGTGGCGCTCTGCGGCAAGGTGTGGGTGCCGACGAAGAACCCCGAGAAGTTCCCCGTCTGCCCGGAGTGCAAGGAGATCTGGCAGTCCATGAACCCCGGCGAGTGAGCCTGCCTCAGTAGCGGTAGCTGTCCGGCTTGAACGGGCCGTACGGGTCCACCCCGAGGTAGCCGGCCTGCTTGTCGGTGAGCGTGGACAGCTCCACGCCGAGGGCGGCCAGGTGGAGGCGGGCCACCTCCTCGTCGAGGTGCTTCGGCAGCGTGTACACACCCACGGGGTACTCGTCGGTCTTGGTGAACAGCTCGATCTGGGCGAGCACCTGGTTGGTGAACGAGTTGCTCATCACGAACGACGGGTGGCCGGTGGCGTTGCCGAGATTCAGCAGCCGGCCCTCGCTCAGGACAAGGACCGAGTGCCCGTCCGCGAAGCGCCACTCGTGCACCTGCGGCTTGATCTCGATCTTCTCCACATCCGAGCGCGACTCCAGGCCAGCCATGTCGATCTCGTTGTCGAAGTGGCCGATGTTGCCGACGATGGCCTGGTGCTTCATCCTGGCCATGTCGTCGGCGGTGATGACGTCGCAGCAGCCGGTGGCGGTGATGAAGATGTCCGCCCGCTCCACCACGGAGTCGAGCGCAGCCACCTGGTAGCCGTCCATCGCGGCCTGGAGGGCGCAGATGGGATCGACCTCGGTGACGATGACGCGGGCGCCCTGGCCGCGCAGCGACTCGGCGCAGCCCTTGCCCACGTCTCCGTAGCCGAACACCACGGCCACCTTGCCGCCGATCAGGACGTCGGTGGCCCTGTTGATGCCGTCGATGAGGGAGTGCCGGCAGCCGTACTTGTTGTCGAACTTGGACTTGGTGACCGAGTCGTTGACGTTGATGGCCGGGAACAGCAGCGTGCCCTCTCGGAACATCTCGTAGAGGCGGTGGACGCCGGTGGTGGTCTCCTCGGTGACGCCCTTGACGGAGTCCGCGAGCGCCTGCCAGTCCACGACGCCCTGCGCCTGGCGCAGCGTGTCCAGGACGACGCGCCACTCCAGGGGGTCGCCGTCGGCGGCCTCGGGGACTGCACCGGAGCGCTGGGCCGCGACGCCCTCATGCACCAGCAGCGTGGCGTCCCCGCCGTCGTCGAGGATCATGTTGGGCTGACCGCCGTCCGGCCACTGCAGGATCTGGCGGGTGCACCACCAGTACTCCTCCAACGTCTCTCCCTTCCAGGCGAAGACGGGAATCCCTGCGGCGGCGATGGCTGCAGCCGCGTGGTCCTGCGTGGAGAAGATGTTGCACGACGCCCACCGCACCTCGGCGCCCAGCGCCACGAGGGTCTCGATGAGGACCGCCGTCTGGATGGTCATGTGCAGGGATCCGGCGATCCTGGCACCGGCCAACGGCCGGCTGGTGCCGTAGCGTTCCCGCATTGCCATCAGGCCGGGCATCTCGTGCTCGGCGAGGGTCATCTCCCTGCGGCCGAAGTCGGCAAGGGACAGGTCAGCTACGCGAAAATCCACGCCGCCACTCTACCCGGCCGACGGGGCCTCCCCCGACGCGGCGATGTGGGCCAGTGCGAGGTCGTAGCCACCCACCCCGCAGCCGATGATGATGCCCTGGGCCTTGGCCGAGAGCACGCTGTGCTGGCGGAACTCCTCGCGGCCGTGGACGTTGGAGATGTGGACCTCGACGTAGCTGGGCACCAGGGCGGCCGCGTCTGCCACCGCGTAGGAGTAGTGGGTCCAGGCCCCCGCGTTGAGCACGACGGGGGCACCGGCGTCGGCAGCCTCGTGCAACCACGCGATCATCTCGCCCTCATGGTCCGTCTGGCGCACCTCTACGTTCAGCCCCATGCCCCGTCCCGACTCGACGAGGTGGGCCGCCAGTTGAGCGTGGGTGGTGGCGCCGTAGACCTCCGGCTGCCGGGTGCCGAGCCGGCCGAGGTTGGGACCATTGAGGACGAAGACCGTGCGCATGGCGTTAGTCTGCCAGCCCGATCTCAAGGTAGGCGGCGCCGTAGAGCCCGCGCTGCAGGAGGGTGACATAGCGCTCCACGTCGCTGAGGGCCAGGTCCGCGTCCCCGGAGGACAGTCGTGCCACCCGGGCTCCGACGGACTCGGCGCGGGCCGCCAGCCGTTCGGCCACGTCGCTGAGGCGATCGGTCAGCTTGTCGTCGTCGAGCAGGACCAGGCACGGCTGGGCCTCGGCGTCGCCCTCGAGGGGATCCGCGAACGGGTCCTTCGGCTTGACCGCGCGCAGCAGGGTGTCGAGCTCGGAGGCGTCTGCTGCCAGGGCGGGCCTGCCGGAGGCGCGGCGGACGGCCTCGGCGATCCTGCGCGAGGCCCGGCCTGCCAGCACCGTGCCGCCCCAGATCAGCGGCAGTGTGTCCGCCAGGTTCAGCGCCATCTCCTTCCCCGGATTCACCGACAGGTCCCGGCCGGGAGCGCACGCCTCCGCCACCAGGTCCGCGGCATCTGCCACGTGGCCGGTATGCACGGCGGGCCCGAGCCCGAGATCCCCAAGCAGCGACAACACCCCCACCGCGGCGGCCAGGGAATCAGGCTCCAAGGTGGGGATGAGCGTGGTGGCAGAGGAGGAGGTCAGCTGCGCCAGGCGCGAATCCATCGGTGCCGCGACGATCATCATCGAGCCGCGGCGCATGGCCTCCGCGGCGCACTGCAGCACCCATTCGGGGGTGTCGTGATCGCCCAGCACGACGGTGAGGTCCAACGGCCCCACCCACGCGGGGAGCCCTGGGCCGGGCCACGCCATGAACGGCACCGGGCAGGCCACCTCCAGCACGGCGCGCACCAGGCGGGCCTCCGTGCCGAGCGCCAGAATGCCGCGGGGCCTGTCCGCCCGCTCCAGATGGCCGACCGGTTCCGACAGAGCCGCGCGCCGGATCCTCGCCCCGGCCGACGCCAGCCGACGGAGACCCTCATGCGCCTCGAGGCCCGGGTCCTCCAACCTCGAGTCGTCGAAGAACTGCCCGTTCACAGCGTGCTGCGGGCCTGGTCGATCAGGAGCACGGGGATGTTGTCCCGTACGGGGTAGGCCAGGCCGCACGCCTGGTTGGTGCACACCAGCTCGTGCGCGTCGTAGTCCACGGCGAACTTCGCGTGGCACGCGGGGCACGCCGCCACCGCCATGAACTCGGGCGAGAGTTCCATCGTGTTGTCTGCCATCGTCCTTGACCTCCCTTGGTTCTCGGTTCGAATCTACCCGGCCCGGACGAGCCCGAGCACCTCGTCGCGCAGGGCGAGCATCGTGGCCTCGTCGCGGGCCTCCACGTTGAGTCTGAGCAGGGGCTCGGTGTTGCTGGACCGCAGGTTGATCCACCACCCGGCCTCAGGGTTGCGGACGCTGAGGCCGTCCATCCGGTCCGCCACGCCCCGGCCCTCGAAGGCGGCCGCCACGCGAGCCGTGCACGCGCCGGCGTCGGTGACGGTGGAGTTGAGCTCGCCGGAGCGGTGGTAGCCGTCGAAGACCGCCGCCAGCGCGGACAAGGGCTGGTCCGCACGCCTGACCAGCTCGATCAGGTGGAGAGCGGCCAGCATTCCGGTGTCCGCGGACCAGAAGTCACGGAAGTAGTAGTGGGCGGAGTGTTCGCCGCCGAACACAGCCCCGGTCTCGGCCATCAGCGCCTTCACGTAGGTGTGGCCGACCATCGACTGCTCCACCCGCCCGCCGTGGCGGGCCACGGCCTCGCCGACGCACCAGGACGTGATGGTGTTGGTGACGATCGTGGAGCCGGGATGCTTGGCCAGCTCCGCCACCGCGATCATGGCGGTGACCACCGACGGGTCCACCACGCCTCCGAGCTCGTCGATGATGAAGCAGCGGTCCGCGTCTCCGTCGAACACCAGGCCCAGGTCCGCGCCGTGTTCGAGGACGGCGCGCTGCGCGTCCACCAGGTTCTCCGGCTCCAGCGGGTTGGCGGGATGGTTGGGGAAGGTGCCGTCGAGCTCCAGGTAGAGACCCACCACGTCCAGCCCGCGTCCCGCCAGCGCGGTGAGCGCGGTGTGTCCGGCCATGCCGTTTCCTGCGTCCACGACGACGGTCAGCTCGCGATCCCCCGTCGGCGGGACCAGATCCCCCAGCTTGTCCGCGTAGGGCTCGAGGGCGTCAAGCTCGCGGTAGCCGCCCGTGGGCTCGGGGCCGAGGACAGCGGTGGCGGCGACGTCCCGAAGGCGGGCCATGAAGTCCGCCGGCACCGGCCGCGCGTCCGCCAGGCAGAACTTGATGCCGTTGTAGGTGCTGGGGTTGTGGCTGGCGGTGAACTGGACGCCAGGGAGGCGCAACCAGCCGGAGGCGAACCACAGCTCGTCGGTGGAGCTGAGACCGATGTCCACCACCGAGGCCCCGGCACGCCGGGCGCCGTCGGCGAAGGCGAGCGAGAGCTCGCGGCCAAGGGTGCGCATGTCGCGGCCCAGCACGAACTCGTCAGGGCCGAGCAGCTCGACGAACGCGGCGCCGAGCGCCCGGGCGCCGTCGACGTCCCACTCGGGAGCATGGCCGACGACGATGCCACGGATGTCGTTGGCCTTGAAGATCTGCGGGGCTAGCACGCGGGCCAGCCTATCTCCTGGAGCGGTGCGGCTCAGTCGATCGTCGGCACGAGGCGCAGGTGCCCGCCGCGACCACCTGGCGGCAGCTCCGGGGCTGCAGGGAGGGGTGCCGGGACCGGGTCGTCGTGACGCAGCCCGATGGCGCGCACGGCATCGGCCAGGGCCATGAGATCGTCCGACGGGACGTCCGGGGCGGGCCCGCGACCGTCGAGCGGGAGCCGGATGACCTCCCAGCCCTTGGGGACGCTGGTGCGCTCGGCGTGGACGGCGCACAGATCGTAGGAGCCGGGCTCCGCGGCCAACGCGAGCGGCCCCAACACGGCCGTGGAGTCGGCGTAGACGTAGGTCAGCGTGGCGAGGGCGGGGGCCACGCACGCGGTCCTGGAACATCTGCGCACGGGCTGACGCTACCCGACCACGGGCTAGGGTGGCGGCATGCCACGCAGACGAGACCGGCACGGGCGCGGGATTCGCGGCCCCCTGGCCACCCCCAATCAGTGGACCGGCACAGCCGTGCCGTTGAGCCGGCCCTCCCGCGTGGACTTCTTCAACGACTGCGTCACCTCCGCCATGGCCGCCATCGCGGCGGTGGCCCCGGACGCGCTGAACGGCATCGTCGTGGGCGTGGAGGAGGTGCCGCACCTGAATGTGGCCTGGTCCGGTGACCGCGTGCCGCTCTCGGCCGCCCTGGAGTCCAGCCGGGGCCGGAGGGCGCAGATCGTGATCTTCGAGCGTCCGCTGGAGCATCGGTCATCCTCGCGCAGCCAGCTGCGTCGACTGGTGCACCGCACCATCGTCGAGCAGCTGTCGACGCTGACGGGTCGCAGCATCGACGAGCTGGTGGGCGGCGCCTCCTGGGACGACGAGGACTGAGCAGCTCGGTCAGCGCAGCGCGGGGCGCAGCTCTGCAGGCAGGGTCTGCACCTCTGCGACCGCGGCTGGGCCGACGGGAACCACCACGGTGCCCTCCGGTGTCACCGACACGGCAGCGGCGAGCACCTCGGCGTCCGAGGTGACGGAGACCACCACTGGCCCGCCCTCCGGGACCGGCACCGTGACGCTCTGGCCTGGCCCGATGCTGACCTGCTGGTTGGTGGTCTCTCCCCCGACGGGGGTGAGGCCGACGTCCGCGGTGAGTGTGTCCGATCGGCCGGGGTTGCTCAGCAGCAGGGTCCCCGCCCCGGGGACCAACCCTGTCAGGTCCGTGCCTGGCGCCTCAGCCACGACGGTGGCTCGGGCGCCCGTCGCTCCGGTGACGAGCGCCGCCCCCACCGCGACCGTCGACGTGACCCGCACAGCCGTCGGCTCCCCTGCCAGGGGTGCCGTGAGGTCGATCGAGATGGTGCTCATGGCCGGGATGGAGAGCGAATCGGCCACCGCGGGCACGTACGGCCCTGCCGGCCCCATGCCCTCGATGGACACCTCCGTGCGGTTCTCCGTGGGGTTGCTCACCAGGAGCCGCGACGAGGTGGCGCCCCCCGGGGCGCCGGTGAGCAGGTGCTCGGTGGCCACCGTGGTGGGCGGCGCGAACTGCGTGGGGCGGCCCTCCACCGCAGCGGCGATGAGCGCCACGCGGCCCTGACTGGTACTGAACGCGACGCCGACCGGCCCGGCCGGCGCCAGCACCGACAAGGCGACCCTCCTGCTGACGCCTGGCGCCAGGGCGATCCCCCGGGCCCCCACTGCGGTCACCTCGCCGTCGGGGCCGAGGAGGGTGAGATCCACCGCGGCCGCGCCGGGGTCCGTGTTGACCAGGATGAGCTCCGTGGCGGCGGGGTCCGCGACGAGCACCATCCCGGCGGTCGCCGGGGTGCCGCACGGCGCGAAGGCGCGCTGCGGCTCCTCGACGAGGACGCCCGCCGCAATCGTGTCCTCAGCACGGAGGCCCACCGACCCTGTCACAGGCTCGGCCACCGGTGCGGTGACGGCGCGCTCGGCCCCGTCGAGCCCCGTGACGCTGAGCTCACCGGAGCCACTGACGAGGACTTGACCTGCCGGGATGCAGGTCAACGCCGTGCTTCGGGGAAGCTCGATCACCTCGGCGACCGGCTTCCGGAGCGGGCTGATCAGCGCCAACCCGACAGCCACGGCCACCACCAGCATGAGGGCCGCCAACGACACTCCCAGTCTGCGGATCATTCCTGCCCCCTCCGCGCCACGGTGGCCGCACCCAGCGTGGGGGCCGCCAGGATGGCCAGGACCGCCGCGACGGCGAGCTGGACGGCGAAGCGCCACGGATGCGGCCGCGGCTGCACGGCCACCTCACCCGCCGACTGGCCCAGGTCGAAGGTCAGGCGGTCCGCGCCGTCGATCCGCTGGAGAGGCCGTCCGTCGAGGGTGGCCTGCCAGTCCGCGTCCGGTGGCTCGGCTACCACCAGTCTGCGCCCGGCGGCACCCTCCTCCACGCGGCCCTGCACCAACGGCTCGGCGGTCTCGCCGTCGACGACCTGAGACCTGGAGACGAGGCCGAGCACGGTCCAGACCACCGTCTCGGCGTCCGCCGCTGCGCTGGTCATTCCCGCCGCGTTGTCCAGGGCAGCCCTCAGCTCGGGGTCGAAGCCCCGCAGCCAGACGTGCGAGGTCCCCAGCGCGGTCAGCTGCTGGGCCACGTCGTCTGGCACCGCCCCGGTGGAGAAGGCCTGGACCAGGGCGCGGAACTCGGCGGAGAAATCCCCAGCCGGATTGCGTTCGCCGGTGCCCCACTGGGGTTGGCGGGCGTCAACGACATTCCACGCGAGGGCACCGTCGTCGGTGAGTTCGATCATGAGGGCGCGGGTGTCGCGGGGGGAGTCCAGCACGTCACGCACGTAGCCGGGAAGCGCCGAGGCCGTGTCGTCCACGGGCCCGTTGAAGCCCACCACAGCCCACACCCCGGCGGTCAGCAGGCCGCTCACGCCCAGCGCCACGGCCGAGCGGGTCAGGGCCGTGCCCGCCAGCGCGGCCGCCACCACGGGCGCGAGCAGGGCGGCCACCACGAGCAGCGCCCACGGCGACAGGAGGACCCGGGCGGTGCCGCCATCGACGGTGACCACCAGCCGCGACAGCAGAGTCCCGATCACCAGCGGGGCGGCGATCCCGGCGATCGCCCACCGCCAGGCCGTGCCGGAGAGCCGCGCCAGGGCCACGACGGCGACGAGGGCCAGCACGGCGAAGAAGGTCACGTTGGCCCACAGCGGCAGCCCCGAGGGGAGGATGCGGCCCACCACCAGTGCGAAGGACGCCGGCGGGAAGTCCGGCCACGCATTCGGATCCACCCCGGTGAAGAGGCGGCCGGGGTGCGCGAGGAGATGCCCCAGCCAGGGGGCGAAAAACACCCAGGCCGGCAGGACGCCGACGGCGACGTCCGCCACGCGGGAGCGGTCGCGCACGGCCCAGCCGACGGCGGCGAGGGTGGCCAGCACCAGCAGCACCGGCCACACGAGCGAGGCGATGACCAGCCAGAAGGCGGCGCCCGCCGGCGCCCGGAGCCGCTCCGCCCCGGCGGCCTCGTTGCGGACGACGGCGTGCACCGCCCTGGCCAGCAACGGCCCGACGACGGCCAGCACCATGCCGCTGACGTCGCCGGCGGTGACGAGGCCCAGCAGGATGGTGGCACCGGCCCACGCCGCCGAGACGGCCGCCCCGACCGCGGGCGTCACGCCGAGCCGGCGCAGCAGCGCCAGCGCGGACAGCCCCGCCAGCAGCGGGGTGGCGAGCAGGGCCAGGAAAGCGAACCAACCCGGGCTGCCCAGACCGGCCAGCGAGGCGACCGCCGCGACACCCATCCAGGGCGCCTCACCGCTCAGGTACGCCTCCCACACCGCGCCGATCGACCCCGGGGCCGGAAGCAGACCGCCCCCGGAGACCGCGCCGAGGCCGAGCAGGGTACGGCCGGCCGCGACCGCCGCGACGGCGAGCAGGACCAGCAGCGCGGTCACCGGAGAGATCACCCGGCGGCGCACCGGCCCTCCGGCGAAGTCGTCGCCGGTCAGGTCGTCGAGGGTGGTGTCGGCCTCCCGCAGATCCCGGAACCTCTCCGAGACCCCGGCGCCCAGCTTGTCGACGGCGTGGCGCAGCGGCCAGAAGCGGTTGGGGAGCAGGTCGTCGGGGGTGAGGTCCTCCTCCGGCAGCCGGGCCGCCAGCGCGGCCGTGACCTCGCCGCTGCCCAGGTAGCGGCGTATCGCCGCCAGCTCGGCGCCTGCATGTCCTGGGGATTTGGCCAGGAGGAAGCCCAGCGCCCGCAGCGTCGAGCCCACCGCGACACCCGCGCGGGAGGCGCCCCGCGCCCCGGCCACCCGGAGCGCCGCCAGCCGGTCGTCCTCGTGCGGGTGCAGGTCCGAGGGACGCTCTCCGGTGCGGCCGGCGCGACGGTGCACCAGCGCGGCGGCGGGCCAGGTCAGCACGCGGTAGCCGACGGCGTTGGCGCGCCACCCCAGGTCCACGCCGTCGCGGTGACGGGCCACCTCGGGAGCCAGTCCGCCGATCTCGCGCCACACCTCGCCCCTGACCAGCATGCCGGCGGTGGACCCGCCCAGGACCTCGCGAGGCTCGGTCTGCTGCTGGTCCACGTCGCCCTCCTCCACCAGCGGCACGCGCTGCCCCCCGGGGGTGATGGCCTGCCCCACCTCCGAGAGGGTGTCGGGGTAGTTGCGCCGCTTGGGCTCGAGGAGCTTCGGCACCACCACGTCGGCCTGACGGGCGCCGTCGAGGAGGTGGGCGAGGGTGTCGGGGTGGGGGGATGAGTCGTCGTGCAGCAGCCAGATCCACTCAGGCTCGGACTCCGCGAGCGCCAGGCTCACCGCCTCGCCGAAGCTGCTGCCCGCGTCTGCGTCCACCAGTTCATCCAGGACGCCCTCGGCGACCGCGCGCAGCACCAGGTCTCTCGAGTCGTCGACCGATCCGGTGTCCACCGCGACGATCCTGCCCGGCCGGGGATCAAGGCGGGCCAGGGCGAGTAGTTGACGGGGAAGCCATTCCGCCGCGTCGTGGACCACCATCACGGCGGTCACCGCAGCGGGTTCGATGAGTGGGATCTCCCCGGCCGGATCCTCGGAATCGATCCAGGACCAGAGATCCTCGAGGCGTCCGTGCTGCGGTTCGTCAGTCACACTGTCCTCCCGGACCTGGGATTAGCCGGCCGCGCGCTTCAGCTTCCGGCGTTCGCGCTCGGAGAGGCCGCCCCAGATCCCGAAGCGCTCGTCGTGGCCCAAAGCGTACTCGAGGCATTCGGTGCGGACGGTGCAGTTCTGACACACCCGCTTGGCTTCGCGGGTGGAGCCGCCCTTCTCCGGGAAGAAGGCCTCGGGGTCCGTTTGCGCGCACAGCGCGTCAGCCTGCCACGAGAAGGCTCCGTCGTCTCCGAAGAGATCGATGGTCTCATCCACCGTCGCCTCCCTTCGTTGTTGTGAATTACACACGAGTGATTTTGATCGGTCAAGCCGATCAGGCGAATTGGTCCCCCGCATTCTCCCGCACGAGGGCCACCAGCTCCTTCACGCGCTCCGAATCGGCGAGCGGCGCCACCAGGGTGGCGGTGGGTGTGGAGACCACGAGGCAGTCGCGGAGTCCGATGGTGCCGAGCACGTGCCCGGCGCCCGTGGTGTTGATGAGGACGCATCCCTGCGAGTCCAGCGTGACGGTGGCTCCGTCGACGGCGTTGCCGTGCTCGTCCTGGGTCAGGAGCCCGGCCAGCGAGACGAAACCACCCACGTCGCGCCAGTCGATCGCCAGGCCGACGCTCACCACCTCGGCGTCGGTGCGGCCGAGGGAGGCGGGCTCCATCACGGCGTAGTCCACTGAGATCTTCTGCAGCGTGGGGAAGATCTCGTCGAGGAGCCCCGGATCGGCGACGATGGCGCGCACCTTGGCGGCGGTGTCCGGGAGCAGCTGGTCCAGCTGACCCAGCAGTGTCGCGGCCCGCCACACGAACATGCCGGCGTTCCACCAGTACTCGCCGGTGGCCAGGTACTGCTCGGCCACCTCCCGCGAGGGCTTCTCCTTGAACTCCGCCACCCGGTGCACCCCGGGGAAACCGTCGAGCTCTTCGGCGCGGTGGAGGTAGCCGTAGCCGGTATGGGGCGAGGTGGGCAACACGCCGAGGGTCACCAGCGCATTCGGCCGCTGCTCGGCCACCTCGAACGCCAGTGCGAGGCTGCGCTGGAACTCCTCAACGGGCGTGATCACCTGATCCGCGGTGACCATGGCCACCACCGCCTCGGGGTCCCTGTCCGCGACCACCGCTGCGGACCAGGCCACCGCGTTGAGCGAATCGCGGCCCTCAGGTTCCCCCAGGATGTTTCCGGCGGCCAGTTCGGGCAGCTGCCGGGCCACATCCTCGGCGTAGGCGCGTCCCGTGCACACCAGGATGCGCTCCGGCGGCACCAGGCCGACGAGCCTCTCGTAGGCCAGCCGCAGCAGCGAGGACCCTCCGAAGAGCTCCAGCAGCTGCTTGGGCCTGCCCTGCCTGGACAGCGGCCAGAGGCGGGTGCCGGATCCACCGGCCATGATGACGACGTAGCGCATGGTGGGAGGCTAGCGAATCCGGAGGGGCCAAGGCCCCCAATAGGATCGGTCCATGCTCATCAGCGCCCTCCGCCGTCGCGTCGCCCGTCAGGGCTCGCAGCCCCTCCTCACCTACTACGACGGGCACGACGGCTCCCGGATCGAGCTGTCGGCCGTCACGTTCGCCAACTGGGTGGACAAGACCGCCAACCTCATCGCGGACCTGGGCCACGACGACGGCGAGCCGATCGACGTGGCGCTCGCCGAGACCCACCCGGCGCACTGGGTGACGTTGGTGTGGGTGGCCGCGGCGTGGCAGCGCGGCTGCCCGGTCAACCCGGGGATCTCGGGCGCGGAGCTGCTGGTGGTGGGTCCGGGCGACGACCGCCGCGCGGCCACGACGGTGGCGTGCTCGCTGCACCCGCTGGGGCTGGGTTTCCCGGTGGCCCCTGACGGCGCGGTGGACTTCCGGGAGGCGATGGCGCAGCCGGATGCCCACGACCTCTCCCCGCTCGGCGAGTCGACGGTGTGGGACGGCGCCCCTGTGCCGGCGACGGCGCCCAGAGACGGACGGCTTCTGCTCCTGGATCCGCCCGCGGGCTGGGCCACCGTGGCCGGGGCGCTCGTGGCGCCCGTCCAGGGGTCCGGCTCGACGGTGGTGGCAGTGGGGGTGTCACGGGAACGGGCGGCCGAGATCGCCGCCGCGGAGCGCGCGCTACTGATCTGAGGGCTGCTCCGCCTCGTCCGCCTGCGGCTGGGCCTCCGCCTCGGCCTCGGACTCCGGCTCAGGATCCGGCTCCGGGTCCGGGTCCACCGCCGCGAGGACCGCTCCCCCACCGAGGGTGGCCAGCATCTGACGCACATTGGACAGCTGGGAGGTGATCGAATCGCGGCGCTGGGTCACAGCGGCCAGTTCGCGGTCCGAGTCACGGCGGATGCGATCCGCCCGCGTCCGGGCCTCGCTCACCAACGCGTCGGCCTCACGCTCGGCCTTGACGCGCACGGCCTCGGCCTGCGAGGAGGCGTCTGAGATGATGCGCTGCGCCTCGTTCTCGGCTGCCTGAAGGTTCTCCTCGGCCGCCCGGAGCTGATCGTCGCGCTGGCCCATGGCCGCCGCGAAGTCCGCTGCCGCGGCATCGCGCCGCTCGGCGAGCGTCCGCTCGAAGTCCGCGGCGGCCTGGGCGGCCCTTGCCTGCTGGGACTCGTAGACGGCCTCTGCCTCCTCACGGCGGGTGGCGGCCTCGCGGTCCGCGTGGTCCAGCAGCTCGTCGGCGCGACGCTGGGCGCCGGTGAGGCGCGCCTCCGCGTCGGCCTCGGCGGAGGATCGGGTGTCCACCGCGTAGCGGTCAGCCTCGACGGCGGTGGCCTGCGCGATCCGGGTGGCCTCCTCGATCCGGGCGGCGGCCTCCTCCTGCGCGGCGCGGCGGGTGTCGTCGGCCTCCTCCTCGGCGAGGGAGAGGATCTGGCCCACGCGCTCGCCGAGCTCGGCGAAGGTGGGCCGCGAGGCCACGTGCTGGGCGCGGGCGGCCTCCTCGGCCCGGGCCTGCGCCTCGGCGAGGCGGGCTTCAAGAGCGGCCCGCTCCTGGCCGGCCTCCCGCAGCTGGACGCTCAGCTCACCCAGCTCGGCCCTGGCCGAGTCCAGGGCCTGCTGCAACGTGGCGATCTCGGCGTCGACCTGGGACGGCTCGTAGCCGCGCAGCACGGTACGGAAACTGGGTGTGGTCATGATTCCTCGCTGGGGGTGGGGGTGGTTCCTGGGACGGAAAGTGCTTCGATGACGCCGGAGAGGCTGCTGAGCTGCGCGGTGATGTTATCTCGGCGGCGGGTGAGCCGCGCAACCTCGTCGCGGGCGGACGCGACTGTCTCGCGGGCCCCGGATCGGAGCGCCTCGGCCTCGGTGCGGGCTTCGGCGAGCAGCCTCACCGCCTCCTCGCGGGTGGCACGGGTGCGCTCGAAGGAGGCGCGTTGCGAACGCTCCAGATCCGCTGCCAGCGTCTCGCGCACCAGAGCGGCCGTGGTCTCGGCCTCCGCGGTTCGTTCCTCGGCGCGGCGCACGATCGCTTCGGCCTCGCGTCTGGCCCGGTCCAGCGAATCGGTTGCCCTCGTCTCGGCGTCTGCACGGGTGCGAGTGGCGTGGTCTGCGGCGGCGCGCAGCTCGGCTTCGGCCCGCGCCCGGATGTCGGCGGCGTCCACCTCGGCGGATCGGATGCGTTGCCGGGCCACCTCGACGGCACGGTCCGTGGTCCGCGCGAGCTTGGCCCGCAGTTCCCTGGACCGGGTTGCGTTGGCCAGGTGGGAATCGCGGGTGGAGCGGGCGATGTCGGCCTTGGCTCCATCGAGCAGCGCGGAGACTGTGGTGCGGGCCCAGGCCAGCTGCGCGGCCGCGTCGGCCAGCTGGGCCTGCGAGCGACTCTCCGCGTCGTCGATCAGGCGGGCGGCCTGCGCGGCACCCGCCTCACGCTGGATCTCCACCTCTGCCGCGGCGTCGGCGCGGACCCTGGCCGCCTCGTCGCGCGCCTCCCGGAGCAGGTCGTCCACCTCTGCCGCGCTGCGCCGCGCCTCGGCCTCGGCGTCCGCGCGCACCTTGGCAGCGTCCGCGTCGGCCTGGGCGGCCTGCTCGGCCAGTTCCCGCTCGAAGGCCCGGCGTTCGCGCTCCAGTAGCGCGTCGTGCTCCGCGCGGCGCCGCTCTAACTCCTCGCGGATTCGTCCCGTCTCTGCCTCCGCCTCGGCCACGAGCTCAGCCGCTTGCCGGCGCGCGGCCGCGACCTCCGCCTCAGCCTCGGCGCGGGCGTCGCCGATCACCTCATCGGCTGCGCGCTGCGCGGACTCGGTGATCCGGCCGGCCTGGTCCGCAGCCTCGGTGAGGGCCCGTTGCGCGTCCGCGCGGGCATCGTCGAGCCGGTGACGGACGAACTCGAGTTCGCCTGCCGCCTCGTCGCGCTCCCGGAGGAGGCCGGCGAGTTCCTGCCTGGAGCGCGCCACATCAGCCTCGGCCTCCTCGCGGACCCGGTCCGCCAACCGTTGCGCCTGCAGGAGCAGGCCGCTGGCGGTCTCCGCGGCCCCCATGGTCACTGAGGCAGGCCGCGGACGAACCCGGCCCCCCAGAACAGGTGCATGACGGCGAGCACGACGGGGAACCTGAGCCGCGCGGCCGGGGACAATGACCGGACGCTGGCTGTCGCGGCGGCGACGAACGCGAGGTAGACGGCCGGGGTCAGCAGCAGGCCGGTGAGGGCGTTGTTGCGCAGGATCAGTCCAAGCAGCCCGCCGAGGAGCCCCCCGCCGAGCCCGAGCACGGTGAGTGGAGGCGCCAGGTAGCGCAGCGAAAGGGTCTCCGGGTGACGGCGGGCCACCTCACGGCGCCACTGGCCTGTGGTGTAGAACTGCCTGGCCAGGGCGCGGTAACCGTCCCGCGGGTGATAGACGACGCGCAGGCTGGGCGTGAAGTAGACCAGGTGGCCGGCGTGGCGGAGCCGGTAGTTGAGCTCCCAGTCCTGGGCGCGGTGGAGGGTCTCGTCGAAGGCGCCCACCTCCTGGAGCTTCGCCTTGCGAAACACTCCGAGGAAGACTGTGTCGGCCGGACCCGCCGGGGTGTCGGCGAGGTGGAAGCCGCCGCCACCCAGCCCGAGCCGCGAGTTGTACGCCGCCGCGATGGCCTCCGACAGCGGCGTTGTGCCCTGCGCGTCCATGAGCCCGCCGACGTTGGCGGCCCCGGTCTCCACCAGGAGTGCCACCGCTGTCTCGATGTAGCCGGGGCTGAGCTCGCCGTGCCCGTCGACACGGACGATGATGTCGTGGCTGGAGTGGTCGATGGCGATGTTGAGGCCTGCCGGGGTGAATCCGGTGGGGTTGTCTAGGACGACCACACGGGGGTCCGCGGCGGCGAGCTCGTCGGCGATCTCATGGGTCCGGTCCTCGCTCGGCGCCACCGCGAGCACGATCTCGAGCTCACCCGGGTAACGCTGATCCAGCACGCGCTCCACCGCGGCGCGCAGATGCTTTTCCTCGTTTCGGATGGGCATCACCACGCTGACAGGCTGCACCGAGACTCCTTCCTCCGGTGACAACCTAGCTGACCGAGCAAACGGCGGCCAGATCGGGGGTTTCGGTGAACGGCTTGTCGTCGGCCGCCTGGGCGGAAGGCGAGGCTGCGGCCTCCGACCCGCTCGCCGACGGGGCCGCCGAGGTGGCGGTGGGCTCCGGGGTCGGGGTTGGGGAGAGCTTCTCGTCGACGGTGCTGCGGATCAGCTCGAAGTCCGGGTCCGCCGTGACGATGAGCGGCGGGGAGAAGTTGACCGACGTGATGTTCTGCTCGCGCGCCTTGAGGGCCAGCTCGGCCAGGTCGGCGATCGCGCCGGTGCCGACGTCGGTCTTGAGGAGATCCCCACCCGCCTCGCTGAGCTCGACGAACTTCGTGGCCACCGTCGCCGGGTCGAGTTGCTGGACCATGGCGGACATCACGCACTTCTGGCGCACCATCCGCTCGTAGTCGCTTGACTCGGCGCGGGAGCGGGCGAACCACAGCGCGTGGTAGCCGTCGAGCAGCACGTCTTCGCCGGGGTCGATGTAGCCACTGATCGGGGAACCGCCCCCGCCGATGGGAATCGGCTTGGAGATGTCAAGCCTGATGCCGCCCATGGCGTCGATGAGCGCGCTGAACCCGTGCATATCCACCAGCGCGTAGTAGTTGAGGTCCAGGCCGAGGGTCTCCTCGACCGCCTCCTTCATGGCCTCGAGGCCCGCCTGCCGGCCCGGGTACAGGTCCGCGTGTTCCTCGCCGAGCGTCCAGATGCCGTTGAGCATGCAGCCGTTGTCCTCGCAGACGAAGCCGTCGGGGTACAGCTCGTTCAGGGGCGACGAGTCAGGGAACCGCACCTTCTGCAGGTTGCGTGGTAGGCCGAACAGCACCGTTCGGCCCGTCTGGGCGTCCACGGAGGCCACGTTGATCGAGTCCGGGCGCAGGCCCTGCCGGTCCGCCGCGGAATCCGCCCCCAGGAGGAGGACGTTGTAGCGGCCGTCCTTGATCTCCGCCTCGCCGCCGCCCCCGAAGACCTCGCCGACGTTGCGGGCCGCCACCAGGGCGTTCGCGGCTACCGTGGTGACGCCGCCGACGGCGAGCGCCAGGACCAGCGAGGTGATGGTGAGCACCAGGCGCGGCCGCCTGGGTAGGCGCAGCGGGCGGGCGAGCCGCCAGGAGTCCAGGAGCAGCAGCACCCAGCCCGCGAACAGCACCCACAGCGCGAATCTGACGATCGTGGCCACCCAGGGGGTGAGCAGGACTCCGACGGTGGGGCCGCGCCACAGCCAGAGCCCGAGGAGAACCAGCACGCCGAGCAGCGCCGCCGCGCCGTAGACCCGGCCGGCGATCCGGCCCAGGCCGCGGTTCCCCGCGAAACTCTGCACGGAGCCTGGCACCGCCGCGGACATGAGGATGAACCCGAGGGCGCGCCGCGCGTGGACGGCCTGAGCCTCGGCGGGCTGCGGTAGGGTCACGGGTGCTCCTCTTCGGTGACTCGCCCCAGTTTCGCGCCCTCACCGCGGGAGGCCAAATCTGCCACGCCGTCGGCGCCGGATCTCCGCGGGTATCCTGGCCCGCGGACAGGAGGACCCCGGGTGGTCAATCGCGACGACAACATGGACTGGCTGTACCGGCAGGAGTCTCCGGACGAGCCGGAGCCGACCGCGGTCATGCCCGCCTACCCTCCGCCCACTCGACCCGCCGCGCCAGCCCCGAGCGTCGCGGCTCCCCCGCCTCCGCCCAAGGCGCCGCGGCGCCGCACCCGTCGGCGACGACGCCCGCTGCGGCGGTTCGTCGGCACGATGCTGGTGCTGTGGCTGCTCTTCCTGCTCGTCACGCCGCTGTACGCCTGGGTGATCAGCACCAGGGTGGACGCCACCCCTGCCGGAGACCGGCCCGCCGACCAGCCCGGGACCACTGTCCTGCTGGTGGGCTCGGACGCGCGAGCCGGCGTGGCCGGCGCCCGGACGGACACGATGATGCTGATGCACCGGCCCGCCGTCGGGGACCCGGTGCTGCTGTCGATGCCGCGCGACTCGCTGGTCAGCATCCCGGGGCGATCGGACAACAGGCTCAACGCCGCCTTCGCGTTCGGGGGCGCGCCACTGCTCGTCGAGACGGTGGAGGCCAACACCGGCATCCGTATCGACGGCTACCTCGAGGTGGGCTTCGACGGCGTCGTCGACGTGGTCGACGCCCTCGGCGGGATCGAGGTGTGCCCCACGTTCGACATCGACGACCGCGACTCCCACCTCACGATGTCCGCCGGCTGTCAGAGGGTGAACGGGACCACAGCGCTCGGCTACGTCCGGATGCGTAAGGGCGACCCGAGGGGCGACCTCGGCCGGGTAGACCGCCAGCGCGAGGTGATGGGGGCCATGGCCCGGGAGGTGATCCACCCCATGACCGTGCTCAACCCGGTGCGCTACTGGCAGCTCAACATGGCCGCGGCCCAGTCCCTGGGTCGCGGCGAGGACACCGGGCTGCTGGACATGGCGGCCGTGGCCGCGGGCTTCTTCGCCGCGACCACCGGCTCCGGGATCAGCATGACCGTCCCTGTGGCGGGCACGGGCAACGTGAGCGGGGTCGGCTCAGTGGTCCGCTGGGACGACGCGGCGGCAGCCGAGGTGTTCGCGGCGCTCGCCGCGGGCGACACCACCGGGCTCAGCTCTTAGCGTCCAGGGTCAGGAGTTCTGGCCGGACGCCTCGCGGACGACCGCGCCCTTGGCCCGGGCGGCATCGCGCAGGGACTCCTGGAAGTCCAGCATCCGCTCCATCAGCGCCTCGTCCGAGGCCGCCAGTATCCGCACCGCGAGCAGGCCGGCGTTGCGGGCGTTGCCGATGGCCACCGTCGCGACGGGGACGCCCGCGGGCATCTGCACGATCGACAGCAGCGAGTCCATGCCGTCGAGGAACTTCAGCGCCACCGGAACGCCGATCACGGGCAGCGGGGTGAGGGCGGCGAGCATGCCCGGCAGATGGGCCGCGCCGCCGGCGCCGGCGATGATCACCTTGATGCCGCGCGTGTGGGCCTCGCGGCCGAAGCTCACCATGTCCTCGGGCATGCGGTGCGCCGAGACCACATCGGCCTCGAATGGGACGCCGAACTCGGCGAGCGCATCGGCCGAGGCCGACATGGTGGGCCAGTCCGAATCAGAGCCCATCACGATCGAGACGAGCGGTTCAGGCATTCGGGTCTCCCATCAGGTAGCCGGCCGCGTGGTGCGCCCGGCGGCGGACGTCGTCGAGGTCTGTGCCGAGGCAGGTGACGTGGCCCACCTTCCGGCCGGCCTTCACCTCCTTGCCGTAGAGGTGCACGCGGACTGTGCGGTCGCGCGCGAAGACGTGCATGAGCGCGCCGGTGAGGTCCTTCTCGGCGCCGCCGAGGACATTGGTCATCACCACCACGTCGTCGCGGAGCTCCGGGGAGCCGAGCGGCAGGTCGAGGACGGCCCGGATGTGGTTCTCGAACTGGCTGGTGCGGGCGCCGTCGATGGTCCAGTGGCCGGTGTTGTGGGGGCGCATGGCCAGCTCGTTGACCACGATCCGGCCGTCGCGGGCCTCCATCAACTCCACCGCGAGCACCCCGACGACGCCGAGCTCGGTGGCGATCCGGATGGCCATCTGCTGCAGCCCCGAGGCGCGCTCCGGGTCCAGTCCGGGCGCGGGCGTGACGGTCTCCACGCAGATGCCGTCCGTCTGCACCGTCTCGCTGATCGGGTAAGCCACCACCTGCCCCGAGGGGGAGCGCACGACGATGGCGGAGAGCTCCCGGGAGAAGTCGATGAACTCCTCGGCGACGATGCGGACCCGCTCCCCCGCGGACGTGTGGGCGAGGCCCTCGAACGGAACCTCGGCCTGGTCGTCGTCGTCGAGCTTCCAGACACCCTTGCCGTCGTAGCCCCCACGGGAGGTCTTGGCAATGATGGGCCAGCCCTGGCGTTCCCCGAAGGCGGCCAGATCGTTGACGTTCTCGCACACCGCGAAGGCGGGGCAGGCCACGCCCAGCTCGGCCATCTTCTCCCGCATCAGGGCCTTGTCCTGCGCGTAGACCAGCGCGGCGGGGCCCGGCCGCACGGCCACCTTCCGCGAGATCTCCTCGAGGTGCCGGGTGGGGACGTGTTCGTGGTCGAAGGTGAGCGCGTCGACCCCGTCGGTGAAGGTCATCAGCGTGTCGAGGCTGCGGTAGTCGCCGACGGTGGCGCCCGGGATGACCTGCGCCGCGGACACGTCCGGGCCCTCCGCGAGGAGGCGGACGTCGATGCCCAGCGGGATGGCGGCCTGATGCATCATGCGGGCCAGCTGCCCACCGCCGGCGATGGCCACTGCATAGCGACGAGTCACCGGGGCAGCATACCCAAGCGGCTACTCGTCGTCCTCGTCCTCTTCGCTGAACAGCAGCTCGGTGATGGTCACGTGCACCCGCTCCACGTCCGGCACGTCCGGCAGCCGCAGCGGCTGCCCCGCGGCGGTCTCCAGGATCAGCGTGCCGCAGCCGAGCATCCGGTCCGTGAGCGAGCGCTCGTAGTTGACGTTGTTGATCCGGCGCAGCGGCAGGTCGTGGCCGAGCTTGTTGATGATGCCGCGGCGGGTGATGATGCGGCGGTCCGTGATGGTGTAGGACGAGGTCACCCAGCGCAGGAACGGGATGAGCACCAGGACGAGGAAGAGCACCAGCGCGACGGCGACCGCCACGTAGGTGGCCCACGGCTGCCACTCGGGCGGCACCAGCGCGATGGAGGCGCCGAGCCCGGCGCCCAGGAGGATGAGGATCAGCGCAGGGCCGAGGAGCGCCTTGACGTGGGTGTGCATCGAGGCGATGACCACCTCGTCACGGCCCAGCTGGTTCTTGTCGAGTGCCATGGCGCCAAGTGTGGCACGCGGCCACGACACTCAGGCCAGTGTGGCGTGCACCACGTCGCCCACCGGATAGGTCTCGATGCCGGTGGCGGTGGTGACCTGCAGCCGGCCCCACTCGTCGACGCCGCGGCCGGTCCCCGAGACTCGGCGGTCGCCGTCGAGGATCACGGTCAGCTCAGCGCCGACGGACGCGCACCGCGCCTCGTACTCGGCGCGAAGGTTTCCACGCAGCTGCCAGGAGCGGTAGTGCCGCTCGAAGTGGGTGAGCACGCCCGCGACGATTCGGCTCTGATCGGTCGGGAGCCCCTCCAGCGCCAGCGATGTCGCGGTGGGCACCGGCAGCTGGTCGGCGGCGAGGTCCACGTTGATCCCGATGCCGACGACGGCGCGCGCCCCGTCCGGGTGCTCGATCCGCTCCGACAGGATGCCGCACACCTTGCGCCCCCGGATGAGGACGTCGTTGGGCCACTTCAGCGAGACCGGCGCCCCGCCCCCGGCGAGCTCGCCCACGGCCGACGCGACGGCCATGCCCGCCAGCAGCGAGAGCCAGCCCCACTGCGGGAACTCCTGCTGAGGGGTGAGCAGCAGCGACATCGAGATCGACGTGCCGGGAGGGCTCACCCACTGCCGGTCGAGCCTGCCGCGGCCGGCGGTCTGTTCCTTGGACACAAGGACCGCTCCCTCGCCCGCTCCGGCACGGGCGCGGGCGGCGAGATCCGCGTTCGTCGAGCCGGTGGTCTCGATGACCTCGACCGAGCGCCAGAGCGTCGCGGAGGGGAGCACAGCGGCGATGCGGCCCGCGTCGGGAAGGCTGGACGTCACCGCCACATCGTAGCCAGCGCCACAGGGAGAGCGGCGCCTCTGCGAGTCGTCGCAGGAGGCACTGGACGCCGCACCGGCCGGTGTGACACCGTGGCCAGCACCCTGGACACACCGGCCACGAGCACAGGAGGCAGCGGTCATGACGTCGCCGCACACCACCGTGAGAGTGCTGGTTGCGGCCGTCACGGTGGCATCGCTCGCCCTGTGTCTCACCACCGGACCCGAGGCGGCGAAGGTGCCGGCCACGGCCTGGCCGGTTCTCGTCGCCATGGTCGCGTCCGCGGCCGTCACCACCGTGGCAGTCGCCGGCCTCGGGCAGGGGTGGCGCGGGCTCCGCGCGGTTCTCGTTGCCCTCGCCGTCGTGGCTGCCGCCTATCCCGGCCTGTGGGCGCTGGCTGTGCTCGCCAGCGCGCGGTCCCCAGGCTCGGCGAGCGCCTGGGCCGCGGCCGTCGTCGCGGGGGTCGCGCATCTCCCGCTCATCGGCGCATTCTCCGTGGTTCCGCTCCTCAGCGTCCGCTACCTCGGCCGCGGCACCGGGCGTGCCCTCCTGGTGGCCGTGGTAGCCCTGGCAGTGGGGGCCGCAACCTCGTTCGCGCTGTTCTTCGACGACTTCGAGCCGCTCGCCGCTTCGGCCCCCCTACCCTCGAGCAGCGGCGAGCAGGTGGGCATGGCCATCAACGTCGGCTATCTCGCCACGGTCCTGCTCGGCCCAGCGGTCGCGGTGTTCGCCACCTGGCGAAGCGCCCCCGACGTGGCCGCGGCCCGTCGCCTGGCCCTGGTCGCGGGGTCCGCGCTCACCGGCACGCTCCTGGTCATGGTCTGCGGCGCCCTGGGCGGCACCTCTCCACTGGCGGGAACGGTGGTCCTCGTCGGCATGTATGCGGCGTTCAGCATCGTCGTGGCGGGGTGCGTCCGGGCCCTGGCCATCGAGCTGACGGAGCCGACGATGGCGTCGAGCGAGGCCGCCGCCCGCGACCCGGACACGGCGGACGAGCCGGTGTCTTCCCCGGTCCCCGGCGGGCTGTCGATGCTCACGGCTCGCGAGCGGGAGGTACTCGCGTTGTTGGCTGAGGGGCTCTCCAACGCCGGGATCGCCGCCAGGCTCGTCCTCTCCGAGCGCACCGTGGACGCGCACCTGCGCTCGGTGTTCGTGAAACTCGACCTTCCTCAGGGCGCCCACCACAATCGGCGCGTCCAGGCGGGCAACGCCTACCGGGCATCGGTCGACACGTCCGCGGCGTGACGCGGCCCGGCCCCGGACAGGCGACTTAGGCGAAAGGGCCGATGCGGGTCCCAGGGCGCCGCTCCTACGGTCGAAGGCATCGCCATCGGCTCGAGAAGGAGACTCCCATGTCCCGCCCCCTCACCCTGCTGGCCCTCGTGTGGGCACCGTTCCTGTCGATCTTCGTGTTCGCGTCCCAGGGGGACACGAGTGCCCTGCACATCGCCTCCCACCTCCTGGCGCTCGCCCTGCTCATCCCCGCGTCCCTCCTCACGTGGCGGATGCGGCCGGAGGCGCCCGGGAGGGCGTCGCGGTGGATCCTGACCATCCTCTCGGCCAGCGTGCCGGTCGCGGTGCTCGGCCACGTGGGCGAGCTGGCCGTGGCAGTTCTCCGGCTGGCCGAGGACGGCTGGGTGAACCTCGACACGGCCGATATCTGGGAGCACGGCCCGCACGTCACGATCGCCAGTGTGACGATCCCGGCGATGATGCTGAGCATGCTGCTGACCGTCGCCCTGGCGGCTCTCTCGCTGCTCGGTCGACGCTCCAGGCCCGGGACCGTCGAGCCAAGCCACCCCACAATCTGAGCGGCCGGAGGGAGTGGCCCGTCCCGCCGCTATGGTGACCCCATGGAGATCGACATCCACACCACTGCCGGTCGGATCGCGAATCTCGGAGTGCGCATCGATGAAGCTGTGCACGCCGGTTCGGCCGAAGCGGTGGAGAAGCAGCATGCCAAGGGGAAGATGACCGCCCGAGAGCGGATCATGGCCCTCCTCGACGAAGGAAGCTTCGCCGAGTTCGACCAGTTCTCACGTCACCGCACCACCGCCTTCGGGATGGACGCCCGCCGTCCGTTCGGCGACGGCGTCATCACCGGCACCGGCTCCATCCACGGCCGCCCGGTGTGCGTGTTCAGCCAGGACGTCACCATCTTCGGTGGCGCGCTGGGCCAGGTGTACGGCGAGAAAATCGTGAAGATCCAGGACTTCGCGCTCAAGACGGGGGTGCCGATCATCGGCATCAACGAGGGCGGCGGGGCCAGGATCCAGGAAGGGGTGGTCTCGCTCGCGCTCTACGGGGAGATCTTCAAGCGCAACACGCGCGCCTCGGGCGTGATTCCGCAGATCTCGCTCATCATGGGCGCGGCCGCCGGCGGCCACGTCTACGGGCCGGCCCTGACGGACTTCGTCGTCATGGTGGACAAGACCTCGCAGATGTTCATCACCGGCCCGGAGGTCATCAAGACCGTCACCGGCGAGGACGTCTCCATGGAGGAGCTCGGCGGCGGCCGCACCCACAACACCAAGTCCGGCAACGCCCACTACCTCGCCGCGGACGAGAACGACGCCATCGAGTACGTCCGTGAACTGCTCACCTACCTGCCGCAGAACAACCTGGAGGATCCGCCGCTCTTCGACGACGAGGAGGTGGACCTCACCATCACCGATCACGACCGCGAGCTCGACCTGCTCGTCCCCGATGCGGCCAACCAGCCCTACGACATGCGCGAGGTCATCCGCAACGTCCTCGACGACGACGAGTTCCTCGAGGTCATGCCGCTGTTCGCGGGCTCGATCATCGTGGGCTTCGGCAGGATCGAGGGCCGCTCCATCGGCATCGTCGCCAACCAGCCCACCGTGTTCGCGGGCTGCCTGGACATCGACTCGGCGGAGAAGGCGGCGCGGTTCGTCCGCACCTGCGACGCGTTCAACATCCCCGTCCTCACCTTCGTCGACGTGCCCGGCTTCCTGCCCGGCGTCGGCCAGGAGCACCAGGGGATCATCCGCCGCGGCGCCAAGCTGATCTACGCGTACGCGGAGGCGACCGTGCCACTGCTGACGGTGATCACCCGCAAGGCCTACGGCGGCGCGTACGTGGTGATGGGCTCCAAGCACCTGGGCGCCGACATCAATCTCGCCTGGCCCACCGCGCAGATCGCGGTGATGGGCGGTCAGGGCGCGGTCAACATCCTTTACCGCAAGCAGATCGCTGCGGCCGAGGACCCGGACACCGAGCGCGCCCGGCTCATCCAGGAGTACGACGATGAGCTCACCAACCCCTACGTGGCGGCGGACCGCGGATACATCGATCAGGTGATCTACCCGCACGAGACGCGGGCACAGGTGATCCGGGCTCTGCGGCTGCTGCGCAGCAAGCGCGAGGCCCTCCCGCCGAAGAAGCACGGGAACATTCCGCTATGACCGAGCCGATGGCCCTGCGCGGCGCGCACCTGAGCGAGGAGGAGGTGGCGGCCGTCGTCGCGGTGCTCCACGCCTCCGCGGGGGCGGAGCAGCTCCGCTCACCGGACGACAGGCCGCTGGCCGGCGGCTGGAAGTCCTACTATCGCACCGTCCGCTCGCCGCTCATGGGCGGGCGGGACGCCTGGCGGACCTACCACAGGATGTGACGATGCGCTTCATCCTCGCCTCCAAGTCCCCCGCGCGGCTTGCTGTGCTGCGCCGGGCTGGGCTTGACCCTGAGGTGATCGTCTCCGGATTCGACGAGCGCCAGGTCCTCGACCCGGTGCCCACCAGGCTCGCCGCCCGGCTCGCCGAGTTCAAGGGCGCCGCGGTCATCCCGCAACTCCACGGCGACTTCGTGCTCCTCGCCTGCGACTCGGTACTCGAGTTCGAGGGCCGCGCGCACGGCAAGCCCGGATCGCGGGAGGCGGCGACCGAGCGGTGGCGGCGGATGCGCGGTCGCGAGGGTCTCCTGCATACCGGTCACTTCGTCGCGGTCCGGCAGGGCGGCGAGGAGACGCGCTCCATCCAGGTGGGGTCCACCGTGGTGCGGTTCGCGGACCTGCCCGACGACGAGATCGAGGCCTACGCGGCCACCGGCGAGCCGCAGCGGGTCGCCGGCGGGTTCACCATCGACGGGCGAGGCGGCGCCTACGTCACCTCCATCGAGGGCGATCCCTACAACGTCGTCGGGGTGTCGCTGCCGCTGTTCCGGCAGATGGTCATCGACGCCGGCGTGCCCTGGCAGTCGCTCTGGCGCTGAACGGGCGCCAGTACAGTTGGCCCGTGCTCCGGATCACCCTCGCCGTCGTCGGCCTGCTCGCGGTGGCGGGCTGCTCGGCGCCGCCGCTCCCGTCCACGCCGACGCCGTCGGTGGCCGTCAGCGCCCTCACCGAGGCACCGGCTGACGGCGTGCTGCTCTCGGATCTCGGTTTCCTCAACGCGCCTGCCGGCTTCTCGATTCCGCGGGACGCCGAGATTGAGGAGCGGGTGGACAGCGGCAACAACATCACGGTCGTCCTGAGCTCCCCGACCGGCGACGAGGTGGCCGAGTATCTGCGCCGCCACCTCCCCGCCATGGGCTTCACCGTCACAGCAGACGCGGGAGGGTCGCTGCTGTTCGAGTCGGCGGTCCACGACGGCGCGTTCACCGTGACCGGGGAGCTGTCGGCGCTCAGCCTGCGCACAGACCGCGGCGCCTAGGCTGAGGCCATGGAACTGCTGACCCTGGTGGTGTACGCCGTCGCGGGATTCCTCGCGGGCACCGCACTGTCGATCACCATCTCGGTAGTGATGAGCTTCATCGTGCGCCGCAGGAAGGGACTCGCGTTCGTGTCGCGGCGCCTCAAGGTGCCCCAACGGCTGCTCTTCACGCTCGCCGGAACGGGCCTCGGTGTGGGCATCGCGACGGCCGACCCTGAACCGACGTGGCGGCCCCTCTTCATGCAGGGCCTGCTCATCGTGATCATTCTGGCCGGTGCCTACCTGGGCACGGGCGTCATCAAGGCGGTGGAGGACGGCATCGTCGCCGGTGCACGGGAGGAGGAGGGCACCGACACATCGCGCTTCCGCCGGGTACGCACCCAGATGCAGGTGGTGGCCCGGGTCCTGATCGCGGTGCTCTGGACCATCGCCCTGGGCTGGGCGCTGTTCACCTTCCCCGCGTTGCGCACTCTGGGCGCGTCGCTGTTCGCGTCGGCGGGCCTGCTGTCCATCGTCGCCGGCCTGGCCGCGCAGTCGACGCTGTCCAACGTGTTCGCCGGCATGCAGCTGGCCTTCAGCGACGCGCTGCGCGTGGGAGATCTGGTGGTCTTCGACGGCGAGATGGGCACGGTGGAGGAGATCACCCTCACCTATGTGGTCGTGGGCACCTGGGATCAGCGCCGCTGGATCGTGCCCAGCACGTCGTTCACCACCCAGGCCTTTGAGAACTGGACCCGCGGGCAGGCCCATCTGTACGGCACCGTGGAGTTCGATCTGGACTGGCTGGTTCCCGTCGAGGCGATGCGCGTGGAGCTCCACCACATCGTTGAGGCCAGCCCCCTGTGGGACAGGAAGACCGTGAGCCTGCAGGTCACCGACGCCACCGGTGGGCCCGTGCGGCTGTACGCCGTGGTCTCGGCCGCAAGCTCCGGCGACCTGTGGGATCTGCGCTGCCACGTCCGGGAACAGCTCATCTCGTGGGTCCAGCGGCACGCGATCTACGCGCTCCCACGCACCCGCCTCGAGCCGGAGACCACCCCGGCACCGCCCATTGAGGAGCGCGACGAGTTCGTGGACCAGATGGTCACGGAGTACGAGGCGGAGAAGGCCCAGGCGGAGTCGGGCATCGAGACCGCCGTCATGCCCGCCGTCCGCCAGGGGGAGGCCCCGCCGCGACCCTGGTTCCAGGCCCTGCGGGACCGCTGACCCGGTTCGGGTCCAGTGTCGCGGACCTGTCGCCGCGTGGCCCCCTGGCGTGGATAGACTCCTGACAAAGCCAAATAGAGGAGGTCCTAGAGTGGGCAACGTCGCCGTCTCCAAGGTTCTGGTCGCCAACCGAGGCGAGATCGCCGTACGTGTCATCCGCGCCGCACGGGACGCCGGCATCGCGTCGGTGGCCGTCTACGCGGACTCGGATTCCGAATCGCTCTTCGTGAAGCTCGCGGACGAGGCGTTCGCCCTCAACGGCGCCACCCCTGCAGACACCTACCTCAACATCCCCAAGCTGCTCGACGTTGCCGCCCGCTCCGGCGCCAACGCGGTGCACCCCGGCTACGGCTTCCTCGCGGAGAACGCGCACTTCGCCCAGGCCGTCATGGACGCCGGCCTGATCTGGATCGGCCCTCCCCCGGCAGCCATCGAGGCGCTCGGAGACAAGGTCCAGGCCCGCCACATCGCGCAGAGGGTAGGGGCGCCGCTCGTGCCCGGCACCGCTGATCCGGTCGCCAACGCCGAGGAGGTGGTCGCGTTCGCGACTGAGCATGGCCTCCCGATCGCCATCAAGGCCGCGTTCGGCGGCGGCGGTCGCGGCCTGAAGGTGGCCCGGACGCTGGAGGAGGTGCCGGAGATGTTCGAGTCCGCCACCCGCGAGGCCGTCACCGCCTTCGGACGCGGCGAATGCTTCGTCGAGCGATACCTGGACAAGCCGCGCCACGTGGAGACACAGTGCCTGGCAGACAGCCACGGCAACGTCGTGGTGGTGTCCACCCGGGACTGCTCGCTACAGCGGCGGCACCAGAAGCTCGTCGAGGAGGCGCCAGCGCCCTTCCTCACCGAGCATCAGGTGTCCCGGCTGTATGAGTCGAGCAAGGCCATCCTCCGGGAGGCGGGGTACGTGGGCGCCGGCACCTGCGAGTTCCTCGTCGCCCTCGACGGCACCATCTCGTTCCTCGAGGTCAACACCCGCCTCCAGGTGGAGCACCCGGTCTCGGAGGAGGTCACCCGGATCGACCTCGTGCGGGAGATGTTCCGCATCGCCGCCGGCGAGGAGCTCGGCTACCCGGACCCGGAGGTGCACGGCCACTCCATCGAGTTCCGCATCAACGCCGAGGACGCCGGCCGCAACTTCATGCCCGCCCCTGGCACCCTGGTCAAGTGGCATGCCCCCACCGGGCCTGGTGTCCGGGTCGACGAGGGCTACCACGTAGGCATGACCGTCCCCGGCGCGTTCGACTCGCTGGTGGCCAAGCTGATCGTCACCGGGGCGGATCGGGACCAGGCGATCGCCCGCTCCCGTCGCGCCCTGGCCGAGCTGCAGATCGAGGGTATGCCCACCGTCGTGCCGTTCCATCAGGCCGTCCTCAACGATCCGGCCTACACGGCCCCAGACGGCCACTTCGGGGTGCACACGCGCTGGATCGAGACCGAATTCACTGGAGAGATCGCTCCCTACACCGGGGTGCTGGGCGAGGCAGACGATGTGCCCGAGCCGGAGATCGTCACCGTCGAGGTCAACGGCAAGCGGGTGGAGGTGAAGCTGCCCGGCGGCTTCGGTGCCCGACCCGCCTCCTCGAAGGCAGTGCGGAAGCCCACCAAGCGTGACCGCGGCGGCAGCAGAGTCTCCGCCCCCTCCGGCAACGCGCTCACCTCCCCCATGCAGGGCACCATCGTCAAGGTGGCCGTCGAAGAGGGGCAGCAGGTCGGCGAGGGCGAGACCATCGCGGTGATCGAGGCCATGAAGATGGAGCAGCCGCTCAACGCCCACCGCGACGGCGTCATCGTCGGGCTGAGTGTGGAGGCCGGCCAGGCGGTCACAGCCGGGGAGGTGCTCTGCGAGATCGTCGACGCCGAGTGAGCCACGCTTGAGGCCGGGGTTATCGTAGAGAGCATGTTCTCCGGTCTGTTCACCATGATCATGGTGATGGTTGTGGTCAGCATCATCGTGTCCATGACCTCGCGTCGCTCGGCGCCGCCGCCGCATCAGATGCACCGCTGGAACGACCCCTACGCGCTCCCGCAGTCCGGATACCAGCAGCCCACCCCGTATCACCAGCCCAACCCCTACCCACAGCCGGTCTATCCCATCAGCCCCGGCGCGCGGGCGGCCCTGGACGCAGACATCACCACCTTCGGCGGCGAGTTGAGAGACCTGGACCTGGACGTGGTGGGCCGAGAACTCGACGCCGGCGCCCAGGCCGACTACACGCGGGCACTGGACGCCTATGACGGCTCCAAGAACCAACTGGAGCGCGCTCAGACCGACGCCGATGTGCGACGCATTGCGGAGATCCTCGAGGACGGCCGGTTTGCGGTTGCCTCCGTGAAGGCCCGGGTCAACGGGCACCCGCTGCCGGAGAAGAGGCCGCCGTGCTTCTTCGACCCAGCACACGGCCCTTCGACGCAGAACGTGCACTGGGCGCCCCCCGGTGGCGCTGTCCGCGAGGTTCCCGCATGCGCGTCGGACGCCCAACGGGTCATGACAGGCCTGGACCCGTCGATCCGCCTGGTCCCCATGGGTGCCAGCCAGGTGCCCTACTGGGAGAACCAGCAGTACGCGCCTTGGGCCCAGGGCTATTACGGCCGCTACGGCATGGACCCGGCGCTGCGCCAGATCACCCATGGTGCGCTGATGATCGGCGGGTTCTCGCTTCTCATGGGGCTCCTGGACGATTGACGTCGGGCAGGCCTCTCTGCTCAGGTGGTAAGGAGGGCCCCGTCACGGTTGTGCAGGCGGCGGGCCGCCTCCGCGATCGAGCCGGACATCGATGGGTAGACGGTGAACGCCTGGCTGAAGTCGTCCACAGTGACCTTCTGCGCCACCGCGATCGACACCGCGTGGATGAGCTCGGAGGCGCGCGGCGCCACCACCACGCCGCCGATGATGATGCCGGTGGTGGGCAGGCAGAACAGCTTGACGAAGCCGTCGGTGAAGCCCTGCATCTTCGAGCGGGCATTCGACGCCAACGGCAGCAGCACGGACGCAACCCGGACGTCGCCGGTATCGGCCTGCTCCTGGGTGATGCCGACGGTGGCGATCTCCGGCGTGGTGAACACGTTCGACGACACTCGGCGCAGATCCATGGGCGTCACCGCGTCGCCCAGCGCATGCCACATCGCGATGCGGCCCTGCATCGCGGCCACCGACGCCAAGGCGAAGACGCCGGTCACGTCGCCCGCCGCGTAGATGTTACGCACGCTGGTGCGCGAGACGCGGTCCACCGAGATGTGTCCCGACGGGGTCATCGCCACCCCCGCCTCCTCGAGCCCGAGCCCGGCGGAGTTGGGGATGGCGCCCACCGCCATGAGGCAGTGCGAGCCGCGAACCTCACGGCCGTCCTCCAGCGACACCACCACCTCGTCGCCCTCACGGCGCGCCGCGTAGGCGCGCGATTCGCTCATGATCTCCATGCCCCGGCGTTCAAAGGCGCGCTGCAGGACGGCGGCCGCGTCCTGGTCCTGGCCGGGCAGCACCTGCTTGCGCGAGGACACCAGCACCACGTCACAGCCGAGTCCGTCGTAGGCGGAGGCGAACTCCGCGCCGGTCACGCCCGATCCCACGACGATCAGCCTCTCCGGCACCTCGCTCAGGTTGTAGACCTGTTTCCAGTTGAGGATCCGCTCCCCGTCGCAGGCCGCCTCAGGCAACTCGCGGGGCGTGGTGCCCGTGGCCAGGAGGACGATGTCGGCCTCGAAGCTCTGCTCGCCGGCCCCGGTGCTGGCCACCACGCGGGTGGCGCCGTCGAGGCGGGCGCTGCCGGCCACGAGGTGCACCCCGTCCTGCCGGAGGCGCTGAGCGATGTCTGCCGACTGGGCCTTGGCCAGGGTGAGGACGCGCTCGTTGACCTCCGCCAGGTCCACCCGCACCACGTCCGAGACATCCGTCGCCGCGATGTGAAGGCCGAGCTGGCGGGCGCTCTCGATGCGGACCATGACCTCGGCCGTGGCGATCAGCGTCTTCGACGGCACACAGTCGCTCAGCACAGCGGCCCCGCCCATGCCGTCCCGTTCGATCAGGGTGACCTCGCCGCCGAGCTGGTTGGCCACGAGCGCAGCCTCGTAGCCGCCGGGTCCGCCACCGATGATCACTACCTTCGTCACGTGCCCATCCTTCCACAGCGCCCGGGGTGGGGAGCCTGGCACACGCCTATGCTGGACCGGGTGAGCGAACCCTTCGAGCATGTGGTGACCGGCCACGGCGGGATGTTTGTGCTGGCCGGCACGGCCGCCTGGAGGTGCTCTGGATGAACGAGTTGCTGACCCGCGCCCAGGAGTGGCGCGACGCTGACCCGGACCCCGACACCGCCGGCCGGCTGGACGAGCTGATCGTCCGGGCCCAGGCCAACGACCACACCATCCGCGAGCCCGCCCTCACGGAGCTCGCCTCCGCCTTCGCGGGACCGCTCGAGTTCGGCACGGCCGGCCTCCGCGGACCTCTCGGGCCGGGACCGGCTCGGATGAACCGTGTGGTGGTGACGCAGGCCGCGGCCGGCTTCGCCCTCTGGCTCTCCGCGAACGGCCACTCCGGCGGCCGTGTCATCGTCGGATACGACGCCCGGCACAAGTCCGACGAGTTTGCCCGCGACACCGCCGAGGTGATGGCCGGTGCAGGATTCGACGTGCTCTGGACCAGCGAGCCCATCCCCACCCCCGTCGTCGCCTTCGGCATCCAGCACTTCGGCTGCGTCGCGGGCGTGGTGGTCACCGCGTCCCACAACCCGCCAGCGGACAACGGCTACAAGGTCTTCCTCGGCGACGGCTCGCAGATCGTGCCGCCGACGGACGCCGAGATCGCCGCGAAGATCGCCGTCGTGGCCGATCACGGGTGGGCCAAGCTCCCCCGTTCGGAGGTGCGCCGCGACATCACCGCCGAGCTCCTGGACGCCTACGTGGCGCGGGCGGCCTCCCTGTACCCGGCCGATTCCGCGCGGGAGCTGGTCTGGGTCCACACAGCGCTGCACGGCGTCGGCGCGAAGACGGTGCGGCGGGTCGCGGAGGCCGTCGGGCTCCCCTCCCCCGTCGAGGTGGCGCAGCAGTCTGAGCCCCACCCCGAGTTCCCCACCGTCGCGTTCCCCAATCCGGAGGAGAAGGGAGCGATCGACCTTGCTCTGTCCTTGGCGGAGGCCGAGGGCGCGGACGTGGTGATCGCCAACGACCCGGACGCGGACCGCTGCGCAGTGGCCGCGGTGGTCGACGGTGTGTGGCGGATGCTCACCGGCGATGAGCTGGGCGCCATCCTCGGTCACGACGCGATCGCACGCGGGGTACCCGGCACGTTCGCGAACTCCGTGGTCTCCTCGACGCTGCTCGGCAGGATGGCCCGCCGCGCGGGTCGCCTGCACGTGACCACGTTGACGGGGTTCAAGTGGATCGGCCGCGTGCCGGACCTGGCCTTCGGCTATGAGGAGGCCATCGGCTACTGCGTCGATTCGCGCGCGGTCCCGGACAAGGACGGGATCACCGCCGCGCTGACGGTGCTGCGGATCGTTGCCGACCTCAAGGTCTCGGGCCGCGCGTTGGCGGACCTGCTCGACGACATCGCCCGCGAGCACGGCCTGACCGCCACCTCCCAGCTGTCGGTGCGCGTGGCCGACCGGTCCCTGATCGCCGACGCCATGACGCGGCTGAGGCGCAACCCGCCGTCGGCGCTCCTCGGGGCCCCGGCGACGGTGCTGGACCTCGCCCACGGCTCGGACACGCTGCCCCCCACCGACGCCATCGAACTCACTGGTGAGCGGGTGCACGTGGTGACCCGCCCCTCGGGCACCGAGCCCAAGTTGAAGTGTTACCTGGAGGTCCGGCTGGACGCCGAGGAGTCCGTCGACGTGCGCGCGGCGCGGCTGGCCGCGGCGGGACGGCTGGCCGAACTGCGGCGGGAGATGGCAGCCGCACTCGGGGTGGAGGGCTGATCCAGCGCCCGCTGTTCGGCGGCATGGATACAGTTGATTCCATGACGAAGCTTCGCGCCGGTCTCCTCGCTCTACTGATCGCCCTCGCCGTGGCCTGGGTGGGGGTGGTGCCGGCGGCCGCCGACGACTCGGCGCCCATCACCCGCTACGACGTGGACGTGGTCCTGAGGACGGATGGTGTCGCGGGCGTCACCATCGACTTCACCATGGACTTCTCCGCGCTGAGGGGCCGCGGGCCCTACATCCTGCTGCCCACGCTGCAGGAGGACGGCGCGAACCCCGACGAGAACTACGTGTTCAGGTACTCCAACATCTCGGTCTCCTCGTCGACGGGGGCCAACACCCAGGTCCTCCAGGAACAGGACGCCGACATGTTGTCGCTGCGCATCGGCAACGAGAACATCTTCAACACCACCCCTGAGGACTACACCCTCACCTACGACGTGACCGGCCTGATCGCCACGGATCACCCTGTCAGCGGCCTCGATGAGTTCAACTGGGACGTCATCGGCCCCGCCTGGGAATCGCGGTTCTCCAACATCACCGTCGACGTCACCGGACCCGCCGGGCTCGAGCAGGTGGCCTGCTTCTACGGTCCCACCGCCGACACCCCGTGTGAGGCGACACAGTCGGTTGACGCGGCCACCTATACGCTGGCTTCGCTGCCGCCCAACACTCGGATGCAGGTGGTGGCGGGCTACCCGGCCGGTACCTTCCCCGGCGTGACGCAGGAGAAGGCCCGCCGGGTGACCGCGGCCAATGCCTTCGAGCTCACCCCCGCCACCGGTGCCGTGACCGGCGCAGGTCTGATCGCCGCCATCGTCGGGCTGATCGCGGTGCGTCGGCGTCATGCCCGAGACGACGTCTATCTGGGGCTCACCCCCGGCCTCACCCCGCTTTCCGGCCAGGAGGAGCGGGTGGGGACGCGCAGCGGCAAGTTCCCGGTCACTGTCCAGTTCCACCCGCCGAAGGGCGCCACCCCTGGTGAGATCGGCACTCTCATGGACACCACGGCGGACAACGTCGACGTGTCCGCCACCATCGTGGATCTCGCAGTCCGCGGCTATCTGCGCATCATCTCGCAGTCGAAGAAGGACTTCACGCTGGAGGCGCTGCATGCGCCGCCCGGACCCCTGGAGCCGTTCGAGGAGAAGCTGCTGGCCGATCTGTTCCAGGGACGCAGCGTGAGGACGTCGAAGGAGCTGAGCAAGGCGAAGTTCGCCGAGGTGCTGCCGGACGCCCGCAACGGCCTGTACTCCTCCGTCGTGGCCAAGGGCTGGTTCAAGGGCAACCCCACCACCGCACAGATGGTGCCCATCGTGCTGGGTGCCCTGGCGATCGGCGCCGGCCTCCTCTTCACCTTCGTGGGAGCCGCTGTGGGATGGGGCCTCATCGGGATCCCCCTGGCCGTCTTCGGGATCGGCCTCATCGTGATGTCCAGCAAGTTCCGCAAGCGCACCGCCACCGGCTCGGCCTACCTCGCGCAGGCCAAGGGCTTCGAGTTGTATCTGCGTACCGCAGAGAAGGACACGCTGCAGTTCGAGGAGGGGGAGGACATCTTCAGCAAGTACCTCCCCTACGCGATGGTGTTCGGCGTGGCGGACCGCTGGTCCAAGCTGTTCGCAGACCTCGGGGCCCAGGGCCTCTACCAGGCCAACACCTCGTGGTACGTGGGCGCGGACCTCATGCACGGCTACTACTTCGCCAGCGCGATGAACAACCTCACCCACTCCATGTCGGACGCCATGCAGGCCGCCCGGATGGACGGGATGAGCTCGGCCACCGGCGGCTCCAGCGGCTTCTCCGGGTTCAGCGGGGGTGGCGGCTTCGGCGGCGGTGGCGGCGGCTCCTGGTGAGGATCAGCCGGGGATCGGGGCCCAGCTCGGGCCGGTGACGCCCAGGGTGTCGTCGAGCTTCGCGAACAGCGGGGACGGCTTCGCCAGGGGCGTGCCGGCCGCGATCGGCCGCGACTCCCACACGGCCTGCTGGCCGGCGTAGTCGCCCTGCAGTGTCGGGTAGGTGAGGTCGCCTTCGCTGACTTCGACGATCTGCGGCTGCGCGGCCCACACGCCCTGCCCCCCCAATGCCTCGAAGACCTTCTGCGCGGAGTGCGGCAGGTAGGGGGTGAGCAGCGTGTTGCAGTCCGAGACCACCTGGAGGGCGACGTGGAGGACGGTGTCGCGGCGGGCGGCGTCGTCCTTGAGCTTCCACGGCTCCTGATCGGAGAGGTACTTGTTGGCCAGGCCGACGATGCGCATGGCCTCCGTGATGCCGGCCTTGAATCGGCGGGCAGCGATGTGCTCACCCACCACCTCGAACGCGGTGCGCGACTCGTCGAGCAGCGCGCTGTCTGCGTCGGTCAGCTCGCCTGCCGCGGGCACGGAGCCCACGTTTTTGTGTGCCATCGAGATGGAGCGGTTGACCAGATTGCCCCACTCGTTGGCGAGCTCGAAGTTGGTCCGGCGGACGAACTCGTCCCAGGTGAAGTCCGTGTCCTGGTTTTCGGGCCCGGCCATGGCGATGTAGTAGCGCAACGCATCCGGTCCGAACTCGCCGAGGAAGTCTCCGACGAAGATCGAGGCGCCGCGCGAGCTGGACACCTTGGAGCCCTTCATCGTCATGAACTCTGAGCTGACCACCTCGGTGGGCAGCTGCAACTCCCCCAGCGACGGGCGGATCTCGCCGCCCCTGGTCCCCTGGCCGTTGGCGCCGAGCAGGATGCCCGGCCAGATCACCGAATGGAAGACAATGTTGTCCTTGCCCATGAAGTAGTAGGACCGGGCCTCGGGGGAGTTCCAGTACGCGCGCCACGCCTCCGGGTCCCCGGTGCGCCTGGCCCATTCGACCGAGGCGGAGAGGTAGCCGATCACGGCGTCGAACCACACGTAGATGCGCTTCATGGGGGCATCGCGCCAGCCGTCGAGGGGCACGGGGACTCCCCAGTCGAGGTCGCGGGTGATGGCGCGTGGCCTGATCTCCGCCAGGAGATTGTGGGAGAACTTGAGCACGTTGGGCCGCCAGTCCTCGCGGCTGTCGATCCACTGGCCCAGCATCGGGGCGAGCGCGGGCAGATCGAGGAAGAAGTGCTCTGTCTCGACGAACTGCGGCGTCTCGCCGTTCATCTTGGACTTCGGGTTGATCAGGTCCGCCGGGTCGAGCTGGTTGCCGCAGCTGTCGCACTGGTCTCCGCGGGCGTTGTCGTAGCCGCAGAGAGGGCAGGTGCCTTCGATGAATCGGTCCGGCAGCGTTCGGCCCGTTGATGGCGAGATGGCGCCCATCTGGGTCTTGGCCGTGACGTAGCCGTTGTCGTACAGGGCGGTGAAGAGGTCCTGCACCACGCGGTAGTGGTTGGGCGTGGTGGTGCGGGTGTACAGGTCGTAGGACAGGCCCAACCCCTGCAGATCCTCAACGATCTGCCGGTGGTACTTGTCCGCCGTCTCGCGAGGGGTGAGCCCCTCCGCGTCCGCCTTCACCTGGATGGCCGTGCCGTGCTCGTCGGAGCCCGACACCATGAGCACGTCGTGGCCGGCCATCCGCATGTAGCGCGAGAACACATCGGAGGGGACGCCGAATCCGGAGACGTGACCGATGTGGCGGGGGCCGTTGGCGTAAGGCCAGGCGACGGCGGCAAGAACGTGACTCATGCGCGCCATCCTATCGGCGCGCCGAGGCCTCACTCACGCGGCAGAACGGTGAGCACCCGCTCGATGTGCTCGCGGAACTCCCCCATGAACGCGGTGAGCACTTCCCTGAGTCCGTCGTCGGTGATCGTCCCGTCGGCGTCGATGCTGGAGCCGTCGAGCTTGATGTAGGCCTCCGGGGCGGTCATCAGGCGGGCGTTGCAGAACGCGAGGACCGCACGGAGGCTCTGCTGGGCCACCGCCGTGCCGATGTTGCCGATGGAGGCGCCGATGATCGCCGCCGGCATGTGGTCGAACGAGTTCTGGCCCCAGGGCCGCGATGCCCAGTCGATGGCGTTCTTCAGCGCCCCGGGGATGGAGCGGTTGTACTCTGGCGTGACGAACAGCACGGCCTGGGCGGAGGCGAGCGCGGACTTCAGCGCCTGCGCCTCTGCGGGGTAGGCGGCGTCGTGGTCGGGCGAGTAGAGCGGTAGGTCACCGATCGGGATCTCCGTGAACTCCAGGTCCGGGGGCGCCACCGCGATGAGGGCCTTGGACAGCACGCGGTTGATGGATGTCGAGGACAGGCTCCCGACGAAGTACCCGACGCGGTAGGTGGTCATGACGGTTCCCTTCCGCCGCTCGGCCGGGGCGGCCGTGGCCGGCCACTCGGACTCTACCGACCGTCGACGCGCACCGGGTCGGGTTCGAACTCCGGGCTGGATCAGACCTGCCGGGTGGCCTGGGTGAATCGCAGCGACCAGCCCGCAGGGAGTTCCACCCACAGCCCCGAACACGTGAGGTCCTGCTGCGCCCACCGCACCAGACCGGCCCCGGCCGTCACCGTGTCGACGGCGAGGAACCGCACCTCATCGGCCGCTGGCCAGGGCAGATCCCAGGTCTGGGCGCCGTCGGCGCCGTGCGCGACGAAGTCGCGGTGGAGCCTGGCCGCTGCAGGGTCGGAGACTGCTTCCCGGGTGAGGCGAACGAGAGCGGCTTTGGTGCGCGGTGACGCGGAACCCGGCACTGGCGCCGGCACGGGCTCCTCGGGGGGCGCTGTGGAAAAGAGGTCGGGTTCCGGCTCGGTCTGCCCCACCGAGAAGTCCCGGCGCCCGGGGGGACGGTGGGTGTCCGGGAAACCCGGGCCATGGTTGACGGGGTCTCCGCGCTGAAAGGCGGTGGCCGCTGCACGGGCCCGCTCGTCCGCGGCCTCGTTCATCGAGTGTCCGGCGTGGCCCTTGACCCATTCGAACTGGACGGTGCGCCCCTGCAGCGCGGCGTCGAGCTCCTTCATCAACTCCACATTGAGCACCGGCTTGCCGTCGCCCTTCTTCCACCCCTTGCGCTTCCAGCCGGGCAACCACTTGGTGAGGGAGTTGATGACGTACTGCGAATCGCAGAGGATCCGTAGTGGCTCGTCGAGGTGCGCGGTGGAGCGGAGCAGGTCGAGCACGGCCATCAGTTCACCCATGTTGTTGGTGCCGTGGTCCCAGCCACCGGCGGCCCAGATGTCGTCGCTGACGTACCAGGCCCAGCCAGCGGGCCCGGGGTTGGAGAGGGCGGACCCATCGGCGGCGGCAACAATCACGCGCCCGAGCCTAGTGCCATGCGCATGACCGCCCGTGCACCTCACCCGCTCCTTGATTCGCTCACGACTCACCGTCACCCCGCGACAGTCCGGCAGCAACGGGCGGATGGGGCTACGAGGTGCTGGTCGGCGACGACCCGTCGAGCCTCGTCAGCGTCGAGTTAAGTCCCAGATAATGGTGTAGCCCCGGTGGCCGGGTCGGAAGACGATGGCGCGGTCACCGTGGGATCCTTCGAGTTCACCTCTCACAGCTCTCTCGAAAGGACATCGCCACGATGACCGCTCCACACATTGTCGACCCCGCCCACGTGCTGGGCAACCTGCTGACCCAGGCCTCGCCGGACATGATGCGCACCCTGCTGCAGACCCTGATCAACGCCCTCCTGTCCGCCGACGCCGACCAGGTCTGCGGAGCCGAATGGGGCCAGCCCTCGGCCGACCGACTCGCGCAACGCAACGGCTACCGCCACCGCCCCCTCGACACCCGCGTCGGCACCGTCGACGTCGCCGTCCCGAAACTGCGCACCGGCTCCTACTTCCCCGAATGGCTGCTGGAGCGCCGCAAACGAGCCGAGACCGCCCTGATCACCGTGGTGGCGGACTGCTACCTCGCCGGGGTGTCCACCCGCCGAATGGACAAGCTCGTCAAAACCCTGGGCATCGACGGACTCTCGAAGTCCCAGGTCTCCCGCATGGCCGCCGAGCTCGACCAGCACGTCAACGAGTTCCGACACCGCCCACTCGCAGACGCCGGCCCGTTCACGTTCGTCGCCGCCGACGCGCTCACCATGAAGGTCCGCGAAGGCGGCCGGGTGATCAACGCCGTCGTGCTGGTGGCCACCGGCGTCAACGGCGACGGCCACCGCGAGGTCCTCGGGCTGCAGGTCGCCACCTCCGAGACCAAGACCGCCTGGAACACGTTCTTCGCCGACCTGGTCGCCCGCGGACTGGCCGGCGTCCGCCTCGTCACCAGCGACGCCCACCCTGGTTTGATCGAAGCGATCGCGGCGAACCTGCCCGGCGCCATCTGGCAACGCTGCCGCACCCACTACTCCGCCAACCTGATGTCGGTCACCCCGAAGAGCATGTGGCCCGCGGTCAAAGCCATGCTGCACTCGGTCTACGACCAACCCGACGCCGCCTCCGTCGAGGCCCAGTTCGACCGACTCCTGGACTACACGAGCGACAAGCTCCCCGCCGTCGCCGAACACCTCGACGCCGCCCGCGCCGACGTGCTCGCGTTCACCAGCTTCCCGCGCGATGTCTGGACCCAGATCTGGTCCAACAACCCCGCCGAACGCCTCAACCGCGAGATCAGGCGCCGCACCGACGCCGTCGGGATCTTCCCCAACCGCGACGCGATCATCCGCCTCGTCGGCGCCGTCCTGGCCGAGCAAACCGACGAATGGGCCGAAGGCCGCCGCTACCTCGGACTCGACATCCTCACCCGCTGCCGACTCACCACCGTCCCCACCGAGGAGGTGACCGAACCCCTCGCCCTCACCGCCTAACGAAGGAACCCCGCTACACCACTAGCCGGGACTTGACCCAGCGTCGCGGCGGGCACGCTGCCGAACTCATCAGATCCCTCCGTCATCCCCCTCACGGGGAGCGGCGACCTCGTCCGCCTCCGGGTGCTCAGCACCTACGGCGACCAGACCGACCGCTGGGTCTCCACGGCCGAGTTGAGCGTCACGAGGCTGATCGCGGACAGCCGGCCAGGCACGCGCCGGTGAGTGAGCGGCGGAGTCAGTTAGGCTCGCCAACATGGTTGAGCCCCTGATCCCGCCGCACCCCACCGCCCCCGACACCAAGGACTGGACCTGGGTGACCGAGCGGCCATGCCCCGAGTGCGGCTTCGATCCGGCCGCTGTCAGCCCAGAGGCACTTCCCGGGCTGATCCTCGACGCCTCGGCCCGCTTCCAGAGGGCGCTGGAGGGGCGGGGCGCGGAGCGGCGGCCGCAGCCCACCACCTGGTCGCCCATCGAGTACGCCCGGCATGTCGCGGACGTGTGCGAGGTCATGACCACCCGTCTCAGCCTGATCCTCGCCAGCGACGGCGCGGGGGCCGAGTTCGAGGACTGGGACCAGGACCTCGCGGCCACCGAAGAGGAGTACTGGCTCTCCGATGCCAACGCCACCCGGGTCCTCGTGGGCGAGCGCGCCAAGGCCGCGGCGAAGGCGTGGGCCGAGCCCGAGGGCGAGCAGTGGGAGTGGACGGGGGTGCGCAGCAACGGGTCGCGGTTCACGGCGCTCTCTCTGGGCCGCTACTTCGCCCATGACCTCATTCACCACCTGCACGACGTCGGCGCCTGAGGGCCAGCTGTCATGGTGGTGAGTTCGTCGGGGGTCAAGGTCCGGGCGGAGGGGTCGGCCTAGTGTCGCTCCCTGAGCGCCCCCGGAGGCTCTCAAGGGACATCCCCCGCGGAGAAGCATGACCCGTCTCACAATTCCCAGAGGAGGGGCCGCCCGCGGAGCGTCGTGGCCCGTCTCGAAGCCAACCCGCCCCAGCCCGCCGGGTGAGGAGCCGCGCAGCGGCCTCGAAGCTAAGAAACGTGAGCTGACAAGGTCACCTTCTCACGGCTCCGCGGGAGAACCCTCTCCCTGAGCACTCGTTCGCAGCCTGACGGCGAGCTGTCAGGCGAGCATGCGGGTGCCGTTGGGGGTGACTTCGTAGCGGTAGCCCAGTGGGCTGGACCAGTGGAGCTGGCTTGGTCTGGGTTGGTCGGCGCGCCAGGTGCGGGCCGTTTTCGCGCGGTGGACCCTGCGGCTGAGTGGGGCCAGGTTCCCGCTCCGGGTCTGCCCGCGGCAGCCGGGCGCGAAGGGTTGGGTGTGGTCCAGGTCCAGGCCGTTGGCTCGCCGTTTGGAGTAGGGGAACATTTCGTGGTCCATGCTCAACAGCAGGGCCTTCTTCAACCCGGCCGATGGGGCGTAGTGGTCTTCGGCGGGGATCTCGGGCAGATCGATCACAGGCTGCACCGTGACATCCAACCCGGGGAGGAGTTCGGCGAGGAGGGCGGTGGTGATGTCCCCGGCCCGATCGATGCGGGCGGTGCCGGTGAGCTGGCCGAGGGCGTCGGTGTGGATGTGGACGGCCAGCTCCAGCTTGGGGCGGAGCTTGGCCAGTGGGGTGGTGATGGTGCCGCACAGCGCGCCGAGGCAGTGCGGATCGTGACGCTGCCCACCATCAGAAGCCGCACGTTCCATCAGTCTCCCGTCGAAGGCGGCTGACCCGTCGCGCTGGGCGTCGGAGGTGGTGGGGGCCGGGGCGGCGTCGAGGGCGACGGCGAGGTTGTCGTGGAGGGCGGGCTGCGCCGCGTGCTGGAGCAGGGCCAGGGCGTAGGCGGGGTTGGCGAGCACTCCGAGGGCTTTGGCGCGCAGGATCGTCTTCGATGTGTCGGGCTGCTCGACAGCCAGCAGGTCGGCGATGCGGTCGACGGCGGCGTCGAGGTAGCGGGCGTCGAGCACGTCGAGTCGGCCGGTGAGGTTCATCACCCCCTTGTGCAATCCCCACAGGTGGACTCCGCGTGAGGCGCGCTGCCGCCGTTCGCGTTCGGCGGCGCGGCTCTGATCGGCCTCGATGATCATCTTCTTCAACAGCGTGAACGCGGCCGTCCAACCCAACCCGTCCTGCCTGCCCAACCAACGGTCGGTGACGGCATCGGCCCCCTCGACCGGCAGCTCACGGCACAGCTCGGCGGCCTTGCAGGCCCTGGCCGCCTCGATCCGGCCCTCCTGCACCGCCGTGTAGAGGCGGGGATGGCGGTGCTTCAGGCTCAAAGCATCAGCCAGCTTGGAGGCAGCCACGATCGGTGGGCAGCGCAGCAACCCGGCAAGTTCCAGGCCGATGAACTCGGAGACCGCCGGGGTCCCGATACCCCCGACCACCACCCTGCGCTCGGCGAGGACCTCAACGACCTGGTCGTAGTCAACCTCGTAGTGCTCCGCGAGGTCACACAGCAGGGTCAGGGTCTGGGCTTCGGCGAGACGGCGCAGTTCGTCGGCGGAGCGCAACTGCTCCGCGATCTCGTGTGCCTTGTCCTTCATGGGTTCCACGCTATGTCCGACCACTGACATTATTGGCTCCCAGCAGGGACGCCCGGCAGAAATTCTTCGAGAAGTTTTTCTGGGGGTTGCGGTGGGGTCGGCGCCCGTGGCGGGGCCTCGACGCGTCGGGGGCTCCGCCCTCGGTCGGCCCCCCAGCTGTCGGGTGAAGGGCCTCGACGACTCGGGAGAATTGGCTCGTCAGCTCGCGTTTCTTAGGCTTCGAGGCCGCTTCGCGGCACCTCAGCCAACGGGAAGGGCTCCAGCCCGCTTCGCGGCTCCTCAGCCAGCGGGGAGGGTCCCAGCCCGCTGCGCGGCTCCTCAGCCAGCCGGGAGGGTCCCAGCCCGCTGCGCGGCTCCTCAGCCGTCGGGGAGGGTTCCAGTTCCTTCGCGGCACCTCAGCCAACCAGCGATGAAGGCCCTCGAGGCCCCCGGTTCGCGACCTTTCAGCGAACAGAGGTCTGATGGTTGCCGAGAGGGTGGGGGACGGCAGGGCGGCACTGCGCAGCGGTGCCCAACCCGACGATCACCCAGCTGGCATCCCGCCCAAGCAGACGCAACCCCAACGCCGCCCTGCCGGCCCGCACCCGGGACAGGACCACGCCACAGGGAGGACGAGTGCGGGGAGACGGGAGACGATGCCCGGGCGGCCTCAACCACCCGACCACAGTATGACCAGTGGCCACAGCAAGACCCTGGACAACGGCCGCATGGGCATCGACTCACGGCTCACCGCACCCGACAACGGGATCCGCGTGAAGGTGGCACTCACAACCCTTCGAGACGGGCTACGCCGCTCCGCGGGCAGCCCCCCTCAGGGAACGATGGAGACCGGCCACGCCGCTCCGCGGGCAGCCCCCCTCAGGGAACGATGGAGACCGGCCACGCCGCTCCGCGGACGGCCCCCTCAGGGAACGATGGAGACCAGCCACGCCGCTCCGCGGGCAGCCCCCCTCAGGGAACAATGGGAAGGGCGGCGCCCAGGGCGCGAGGGCACATGACCCCCGACGAACTACTGAGACGACCGCTAGCCCAGCAGCCCGTGGCGCCGAGCCGCCGCGACCGCGGCGGTGCGGGACTCCGCGCCCAGCTTGGCGTACGCGTGGACGAGGTGCGTCTTGACGGTCCCCTCGGAGATGAACAAGCGCTTGGCGATCCCCCTGTTGGTGACACCCTCCTCGACGAGGCGGAGGACGTCGAGCTCGCGGGCGCTCAGCGTCGGGACTCCCTGGGCCATGCGCTCCACCACCCGCCCCTCCATGTCCCGCGACAGCACCAGCCGCCCCGCGGCGGCGTCCTGGATCCCGGAGACGATGTCCTCAGGCTCCGCGTCCTTGAGCAGGTAGCCGGCCGCGCCGGCCAGCACCGCGCGCGCGATGTCGGAGTCGTTGTCGTAGGTGGTGAGGATGAGGACGGCCGGCCCGCCCTGCTGGGCCTGCAGCGCCGCCGTGACCCCCACCCCGTCGAGCCCGGGCCCCAGCCGCAGGTCGCACAGCACGACGTCCGGGTGGGTCTCTGAGGCGAGCATCAGCGCCTCCTCGCCTGAGGCGGCGGCGCCCACCACCTCGACGCCGTCGGCCCCATCGAGCAGGGCGCGCAGCCCCGAGCGCACCACGGGGTGGTCATCGACGATCAGCACGCGGGTCACCGCGACACCTCGGCTGCCGGAATCAGCGGGAGCCGCAGCGCCACCGCGGTGCCGCCAGCATCTGACTCCACCTCGACGCCACCCCCGAGCTCGGTGAACCTCTCACGCAGTGCACGCAGCCCGTACCCGCCCAGGGGGCCTGCGACGACGGGGCGCGCCGGGTCGAACCCGACCCCGTCGTCGACGATGTCCAGGTGCACCTCGTCACCGGCGCGGGCCAGCTCGACGTTGATCCGCCCGGCCCCGGAATGGAGCCTCACGTTGGACAGCGCGCCCTGCGCGCCGCGCAGCAAGGCCACCTCGATGGGCGTGGCCAGCCTGGGCAGGTCGGGATCGACGGTGACCGCCCACTCGGCTCCCAGAGCCCCCGCCACGTCAGCGGTGAGGCGCCCCAGGGGCGCCGCCAGGCCTCCCGCCCCTGGCGCTTCGGGCGCCAATGCCATGACGACGCGGCGCGACTCCGCCAGGTTCGCGGCAGCGGTGGCCTCGATCTGCCCCAGCAGGTGGGCAGCAGCGGCGGGATCCACCGCCCGAGTGGCCGCGCGTGCCAGCAGCACGATGGAGGAGAAGCCCTGGGCCAGGGTGTCGTGGATGTCGTGGGCGAGGCGCTGCCGCTCGGCGAGTACCCCGGCCTCGCGCTGCAACCTGGCAGTCTCGTCCTCAGCCCGGAGCACCTCCGCCAACAGCCGTCGGTGCTCGGAGGCCTCGTGTTCGAACAGGAGCACCCCTCGGGCAACGCCCACCGCCACCAGTGCCCCCACCAGCGGTCCCAGGACTCCGCCCACGCTGTGCCCCTCGGCCATCGCCAGCACCGTGACGACGACGGCCAGCGTCACCGCGGTCAGCAACAGTGCGGCGAGGAGGGGCAACACCGAGCCGACCAGCAGCCACAGCGGGAAGACCACCCAGAGGAAGTCCCGCGACAGCACCATCGACGTGACCGAGCCGAGGAACAACACACCCACCCACACCGAGCGCCCGAGGATGCCGAGCCGCGGCTGGAGTGAGAGCCCCGCGACGAAGGCCACCAGCATCATGCCCGCCAGGGCCAGCACCGGCCAGCCGGCTCCCTCGATCCAGGCCAGCGCGGTGGCCACCACCAGCAGCCCCACGAAGAGGAGCGCCTGCCCCAGCCTCAGCCACCAGGCCGCCGAGAACCGCGGGGGGTGGTCGGCCGTCGTCGTCGTCACGCCCCCACGTTAGCGGTGGCCGGGGCGGCGGTCAGTGCCCGGCGCAGGATGACGAACAGGTAGACGAAGGTCCCGCTGAGCACCATGTGGCCGAGTCCGGCGATGCCCGCCCACATCGGCGAGGTCGCGATGGGGATCTCGAGGACCTGCAGCGTCCCCTTGACGATCATGGCCCCGAACGTGAGCCCGAGGCCCACGTTCCACAGCACCGTGAACAGCGTCGTGGCCTTGTCCCCCAGGGCGAAGCTCTTCGCCAGGGCCAGCACCACAAGGAGCATCAACGTGCCCAGCGCCAGCGCGTGGGTGTGGGCGGTGGCGAGCTGGGTGTGGCCGGTGAAGTCGTTGAGCTTGGTCATTTCGCGCCAGTACAGGCCGGAGGCGAGGCCCAGAGCCGTCCAGGTGGCGGCGGAGAAGAAGAGTCTGTTCAGCATGGCTCCGATGCTGCCCGCAGAACCACTCCCCCGTCGCCCGCCCGCTATCCACCGTCCGGTGGACCCACTCTCACGGGCGGGTGAGGATGACGGCGCGGTAGCGCTCGACGAAGCCGGCCGCAGCCGCGGCCTCGAGCCCCGCCAGGTCACCGATGTGGACCTCCAGCGCCCAGCCCCTCGTCAGCGGCACCGCCCCGGCCAGCGACGAGGAGGGACCGTCTGCGGTGAGGATCGCGAAGCCGCCGCAGATGCTCAGGCCGAGCGCCGTGAGCGCCTCCGTCGAGCCGCGCAGAGTCCGGACCGGGGCGGATCCACCGATCCACGCCTCCGCGGCCTGCAGCGCGTCGTCGAGGGCAGCGCCAGGGTCGCCGACGGCCAGGACACCGTGGCCGCTCACCCGCCAGCCGCCGAGCCGCGCGCGGCGGACTCCGGGCCGGGCCTGCTCCAGCGCCCGCTCAAGGTCCTCGGGCCGCGACACCGGCAGCACGCTGCGCTCGGGCACGCGGCGCACCCCAGCCGCCTCCGCTCGAGGCACCCACACCGCGGGACGGTCCTCCGGCAGCAGCACATACCACTGCTCGTTGGCCGCCACCAGGTGGCCGACGACGTCCCGGGCCGTCCCGCCGCTGACCCAGCGCAGGCTGAGCCGCGGCGCCCCGGCAGGAGGTTCGAGGATCACTGCGCCGCGGCGTAGGCCGGGGCGATGACGTGCGCGATGATCCGCTCGCGCTGGTCGTGGGGAAGGAACGCGGCGCGCATCGCGTTGACGGTGACGCGCTCCACGTCGATGAGGGTCCAGCCGAAGGCCTCGCTGAGCAGCGCGAACTCCCGCGACATCGTCGTGGCGCTCATCAGCCGGTTGTCGCAGTTGACGGTCACGTTGAACCCCAGCCGGTGCAGCATGTCCACGGGGTGGCTCGCCATCGTCTGGGCGACCCCGGTCTGCAGGTTCGACGACGGGGACACCTCCAGCGCGATGCGTGCGTCGCGGACGTAGTTGGCGAGCCGGCCGAGGAGCGCCCCGTCGTCCGTGACGTCGATGTCGTCGGCGATCCGCACACCGTGCCCGAGGCGGGACGCGCCGCACACCTGCACCGCATCCCAGATCGACGGCAGTCCGAACGCCTCACCCGCGTGGATGGTGAAGAACATGTTGTTGTGCTTGAGGTGGCGGAACGCGTCGACGAATCGCGACGGGGGAAAGCCGTCCTCGGCCCCCGCGATGTCGAAGCCGCAGACGGAGTCGTCGCGGTAGGCCAGCGCCAGCTCCGCGACGTCGGTGGAGGGCTCGGAGTGCCTCATCGAGGTGAGGATCTGCTGGGCGACGATGAGCCGCCCGGCGGCGGCCGCGACGGCCATGCCGGAGGCCAGACCGTCGCGGACCGCCTCGACGATGGCCTCGAGGGTGAGGCCCTGGCGCTGATGCTGTCGGGGAGCGTAGCGCGCCTCCGCGTAGACGACGCCGTCGGCGGCCTGGTCCACGACGAACTCGTGGGCCACGCGGCTCAGCTGTTCGGCAGTCTGCATCGCGGCGACGGTGTGCTCGAACGTTTCGAGGTAGCGCTCCAGGGAGCCGGAGTCCGCGGCCTCGAAGAACCAGTGGCGCAGCTCGTCCGGGTCCGTGGCGGGCAGCTCGTGGCCGTTCTCAGCGCAGTGCTCGATCACGGTCTCCGGGCGCAGACCGCCGTCGAGATGGTCGTGGAGGGCCACCTTGGGCAACGCCCTCAGGTCATCGATGGTGAGCATGCGCCAACGCTACCGTCAGGGGGCAGGTGGGGCGATCGCGTCGAGGTCGTCCGGGCCGAACGCCTGCGGGAGCAGGTCCGCCAGGGTCAGGACCCCGGCCGGGGTCTCCATGAGCAGCCCGCGCCCGCCGTGCTCGAAGAGCAGCTGCCGGCAGCGGCCGCACGGCGTGATGACGTCGCCCTCGCCGTTGACGCAGGTGAACGCCACGAGCCGGCCACCGCCGCCCGCCACGAGGTCTGAGATCAGCCCGCACTCGGCGCACAGGGTGACCCCGTAGGCCGCGTTCTCCACGTTGCAGCCGCTGATGGTGCGCCCATCGTCCACGAGCGCCGCGGCCCCCACCCGATACTTCGAGTAGGGCGCGTAGGCCCGCCCCGCGACATCGACGGCCACTGCCCGGAGCCGGTCCCAGTCGACCTGCTGCACCGCTGCCGCAACATGACTCATTCGCGGACCACCTGCCGCACCAACGCGCCGGCGGACCGCACCATCGCCACGGTCTGTTGCCGCCAGTCCACGTCCTGACTGCGGTAAGGGCCGGTGGCCAGCGAGATGACAACGGCCGCTGCACGTAGCCGCAGCTCCACAGGGTCCACCCGCCGGTCGAACACCGGCACCCACCTGGCCAGAAGGTCTCTGACCTTGTCCGCCTGGGCCGGGTTCATCCGCTGGATGGTGGACAGGTGCCCGATCAGGCAGGCCAGGTCGTCGGCGCGACGTCCGGGACCGATGGTGTCCACATCGAGCAGGCCCACCACCCGTCCGTCGGCCACCCGGATCTGGCCCTCGTGAAAGTCACCGTGCGTGGGCTCGTCCCCTGGGGCGAACCCCGCCAGGCCGGAGGTGATTCTCGCAACCAGTGCACCCAGCTCCTCGCCCAGCTCAGGCAGGGTGGCCGACACCATGGCGGAGTAGTGCGCCACGGCGTCCGCCCACGGCGCCCGGCGCTCCAGCGAGGCCACCGAGGCGGGCATCGCATCGAGCAGGTCGATCAGCTGTTCGGGGGCGCACGGGTCTCCCGGGGTGAACAGGGCGCTGGCGAGGGCGGTTCCAGGGAGTTCCCGCAGGATGAGGAGGTGATCGGGTGTGGCCAGCGCCACCTCCGGGGCCGGGACCCCCGCCCTGCGGAGCATGAGGTGCTTGGCGTGGACGTCTGCGAACACCCGCTCCCGCAGCACCTTGACGTAGAACACTTGGGGCGGGTCCGCGACACTCACCTTCACCACGGCGCGCCGCCGGGGACGATAGCCCACCATGGCCAGCGTCAGCTGATCAGCGGCCACCGGGTGGGCCAGCACACCGCCCACGTTGAGCGTCTCGGCCATCCGCTCCGGGAAGGCGGCCCGTGGCAGCCCCGGCAGGTCCGGATCGTCGGGGTACAGCCACACCGCGACCCTGCGGCGCCCGTCGTCGAAGATCTCGGCCCGCGCGTCCGAGGGGAGCAGCTCCCCTGTCCGGGCGCTCACGCCCAGCAGCTCCGTGCGCTCCCCGTGCGGCCACGCCACCGTGGCGAGGTAGGTGGCGGTCGTGGAGTGCTCCGGGGCGGCGTCGACGTGCTCGATCGCCCAGGTGAGAAGCCGGCCGCCCTGGTGCTCGACGGCGGCGCGCAGCAGCGGCTCGACGCCCGGGCCGGTGAGCAGGCCGAGCCCGTCGTCAGGCATCTGTGTCGTCCTCCGGCAGCGTGTCGCGCCGGATGGAGAACCAGGCTGCGCGCCGGCCGTCCATCTGGGTGGCCTCCAGCGTGAACCAGCCACGGGGACCGTCGACGTCATGGTCCGGGCTGAGCGCCACGGTGGCCCTCGCCCCGAGGTGGGGCAGCTCGCCCAGCTCGGCCATGAAGAAGCCGGCCACCGTGTCGTAGGGCCCCTCGGGAATCACGTAGCCGGTCAGTTCGGCGAACTCCTCGATGGTGGTGAGGCCGTCCACCTCGTCGATCTGGCGGGGCACCGAGGATGACGGGAGGTCGTACTCGTCGGTGATGTCGCCGATGAGCTCCTCCATCAGGTCCTCGAGCGTGACGATGCCGGCGGTGCCGCCGTACTCGTCGCGGACGATGGCGAGGTGGGAGCGGGCTGCGCGCATCGCGGTGAGCGCCCGGAGGATCTTGACGGTCTCCGGGAGGAACAGCACCTCGCGCGCGATGCTGCCGACGTCGCTGTCGCGGGCGGTGCCCTCGATGTCCATCAGGTCACGCACGTGGATGAAGCCGACGATCCGGTCCGGGGACCCCTCTGTGACCGGATAGCGGGAGTGGGGCGCGCCCCGGACCTCACGGTAGGCCAACCCGATCGGCATGTCCGCGGGCAGGAAGTCGACCTCGGTGCGGGGCACCATGACCTCGCGGAGGGAGCGTTCGCCGGCGTCGAAGACCTCGTCGACGATGCGCCGCTCCTCCTTGCCGAGCGTGGAGGACCCCACCACCATGGCACGCAGCTCTTCGTCGGTGACGGCGTTGCGGGAGAGCGTCGGGTCGCCCCCGAGGATGCGCACGAGCGCATCGGTGGAGACACCGAGGAACCAGATGAGTGGCCGGGTCAGCGTCGCGATGCCGGAGACCAGCGGCGCCAGGGCGAGTGCGAAACTCTCGGCGCGCTGCATGGCCAGCCGCTTGGCGGTCAGCTCACCCACCACGATCGAGAAGTAGGAGATGACCACCGTGACCAGGACCAGCGAGAGCGTGCCCGAGATGGGCTCGGCCAGGCCCCTCGACTGAAGCTCAGTGGACAGCGCCTCGGCGATGGTGGCGCCGCCGAAGGCGGCCGACAGGAAGCCAGACAGCGTCACGCCGATCTGGACCGAGGACAGGAACCGGTTGGGATTGCCGGTCAGGCGCTCGATGGCACGGCCGCGCTTCCCCTTGCCTGCAAGCTGCTTGACCTGGCTCTCGCGCAGCGTGATGAGCGCCATCTCGGCGGCGGCGAAGGTGCCGCCGATGATGATGAACAGGGAGATCAGGACGATGTCGGTCAGCACGAGGCTGGGCTCCTCAGTCAGCGGAAGATGACGGTGCGGTCACCGTCGGCGAGGACGCGATGCTCGGCGACGAGGCGCACGGCCTCGGCCAGGGTCTGCGACTCCTGGGCCTGGCCTTTGCGGACCAGCTTCGCCACGTCCATGGTGTGATCCACGCGCACCACGTTCTGCTCGATGATGGGGCCCTCATCCAGGTCTCCGGTGACGAAGTGCGCGGTGGCGCCGATCAGCTTCACACCGCGGGTGTGCGCCTGGCGGTAGGGGTTGGCGCCCTTGAACCCGGGCAGGAACGAGTGGTGGATGTTGATGGCCCGGCCGGCGAGAAACTCGCAGAGTTCGGGGCTGAGGATCTGCATGTAGCGCGCCAGGACCACCAGCTCGATGCCCTCCTGCTCAACGCGCCGGCGCACCTCAGCCTCGAACTCGGGCTTGGTCTCGGCGGTCACAGCCCGGTGCGTGAACGGGACGCCGAAGAACTCGGCCATGGGTGCCAGGACGTCATGGTTGGCCATGATCCCCACCACGTCGATGGGGAGGTCACCCGCACGCCACCGGAAAAGCAGGTCGTTGACCACGTGGCCGGCCTTCGACGCCAGGATCAGAGTCCGCACGGGGCGGGCCACGTCATCGACGCGGAACCGCGCATCCAGGTCCGCGGCCGCCGCACCCACGGCCGCCGCCAGGGACTCCGGCTCGGCGCCGTGGACCTCGATCCGCGTGAAGAAGTGGCCGGTGTCGGGCGAGGAGAACTGCTGCAGCTCGGTGATGTTGCCATGCGCTGCGACGATGCCGCCGGTGATCGCGTGCACGATCCCCGGCCGGTCGGGGCAGTCGAGCGTAACGACGAGCTGATGCATGGGCGCCATGCTAGCGGGTCACCATCAGCCAGTGATTTTGGGCGATGACGCACCTGGACCGTGAACTTGTTACTCTGCGATCGCGCAACGACGCGCGGCTCAACCTGATGCAACGACGCACAGCCCAGAGGAGACGCCCATCCATGCATGACAGCAGCCCCGACGTGCCTACCGCTGAGATCCCGGCCGAAGACTTCCACCGAGTCCAGCAGTCGCCGGAGTTCGCCCACCTGAAGCGGACGTTCCGGTCCTTCGCCTTCCCGATGACCGCAGTGTTCCTGCTGTGGTATTTCGCCTACGTCCTCGGCTCCATCTTCGCCAAGGACCTGATGATGACCAGCGTGGCCGGCAACCTCACCGTCGGCATCCTGTTCGGCCTCGGCCAGTTCGTCAGCACGTTCCTGATCACCTGGCTCTACATCCGCCACTCGGTGAAGAACGTGGACCCGCTGGCGAGGGCCCTGCGTGAGGATCTGGAGGCGAGCGCGCGATGACACTCCTCGAGACTGAGCAGCTCGGCAACCCGATCATCAACATCGCCATCTTCGCCGCCTTCGTCGTTTTCACCATGGCCGTGGTGATCCGCGTCACCCGCGGCGGCAAGAAGAAGGCCGGAGACTTCTACACCGGCGGCGCCCAGTTCGACGGCCGCCAGAACGGCTTCGCCATCGCCGGCGACTACCTCTCGGCCGCCTCGTTCCTCGGCATCGTCGGGGCGGTGGCCCTCTACGGCTACGACGGACTGCTCTACTCCGTCGGCTTCCTGGTGGCGTGGCTCGTTGCCCTCCTTCTGGTGGCCGAGCCGCTGCGCAACACCGGCAAGTACACGATGGCCGACGTGCTGAGCTTCCGCATGCGGCAGAAGCCGGTGCGTCTGGCCGCCGCCACCTCGACCCTGGCGGTGTCCTTCTTCTACCTGCTCGCGCAGATGGCCGGCGCGGGCGCGCTGGTGTCGCTGCTCCTGGGCATCGCCTCGCCGCTCGGCCAGAACATCGTCATCGCCATCGTGGGTCTGCTCATGGTGGGCTACGTGCTGATCGGCGGGATGAAGGGCACCACCTGGGTGCAGATGATCAAGGCCGTGCTGCTGATCCTGGGCGCCGGGGCGATGACCATCTGGGTTCTGGCCTTCGCAGGGTTCAACCTGTCGACGCTCCTGGGCGAGGCGATTGCCACGTCCGCGGCCGACGGGTCCACTGTGGACCTGCTCGCGCCGATGCAGCGCTACAAGGACCCCTGGGCGCTGATCTCGATGGGCCTGGCCCTGGTGCTGGGCGCCTCGGGCCTCCCGCACGTGCTGATGCGCTTCTACACGGTGCCCACCGCCAAGGAGGCGCGCCGCTCGGTGACCTGGGCCATCGGCCTCATCGGCGCCTTCTACCTGTTCACCATGGTGCTCGGCTACGGGGCCGCGTGGCTCGTCGGGCCCAAGGCCATCTCGGAGATGCCCGGCGGGGCGAACGCAGCCGCACCCGCGCTCGCCTACGAGCTCGGCGGCACCGTGCTGATGGCCGTCATCGCAGGTGTGGCGTTCGCCACCATCCTGGCGGTGGTGGCAGGCCTCACCATCACGGCGTCGGCGTCCTTCGCGCACGACATCTACAACTCGGTCCTCAAGGACGGCAAGGCGGACCCGGCCAAGGAGGTGCGGGTCGCCCGTATCACATCGGTGACCATCGGTTTGGTGGCCATCGTCGGCGGCATCGTCGCCAACGGTCAGAACGTGGCCTTCCTCGTTGCGCTGGCGTTCGCGGTGGCAGCCTCGGCCAATCTGCCCTCGATCCTGTACTCGCTGTACTGGAAGCGGTTCTCCACGGCCGGTGCCGTCTGGTCGATCTTCGGCGGCCTCATCACCGCGGTGACGCTGATCGTCTTCTCCCCCGCCGTGTCGGGCCTGCCCACGTCGATGTTCCCGAACGCCGACTTCGCCTGGTTCCCCATCGACAGCCCGGCCATCGTGTCGGTCCCAGTGGGCTTCTTCCTCGGCTGGCTGGGCTCCGTGATCAAGCCCGACGGCCCGGAGGTGGCCGACCGTGCTGCCGAGATGGAGGTGCGCTCCATGACCGGAGCGGGCGCCGAGGGCGCGATCGACCACTGATCCCCCCTCTCACGACAGAGGCCCGCCCCCGGCGATGGGGGCGGGCCTCTTCGACTGTCGGGGCTGACCTCAGATGAGGCCGAGCTCGGTGACCGCGTTGCGCTCGTCGACCAGCTCTGCGACGGAGGCATCGATCTTGCCGCGCGAGAAGTCGTTGAGCTCGAGGCCCTGGACGATCTCGTACCTGCCGTCCTTGACCGTGCATGGGAACGACGAGATGAGGCCCTCGGGCACACCGTAGGAGCCGTCGGACGGGACCGCCATGGAGACCCATTCGCCCTCAGGGGTGCCCAGCACCCAGTCGCGCATGTGCTCGACGGTGGCGTTTGCGGCCGACGCGGCCGACGACAGTCCGCGGGCCTCGATGATGGCCGCGCCACGCTTGGCGACCGTGGGGATGAAGGTGTTCTCCAGCCACTCCTGGTCGTTGACCAGCGCGGCGGCGCTCTGTCCGTCCACCTTGGCGTTGAACAGGTCAGGGTACTGGGTGGCCGAGTGGTTGCCCCAGATGGTCATGTGGCTGATGTCGGTGACGGGGCGTCCGAGCTTCGCGGCCAGCTGCGAGAGCGCGCGGTTGTGGTCCAGACGGGTCAGCGCATTGAACCGCTCGGCAGGGATGTCCGGCGCGTTGCGCTGCGCGATGAGCGCATTGGTGTTGGCCGGGTTGCCGGTGACCAGGACCTTGACGTCGTCCGCGGCGGCGGCGTTGAGGGCCTTGCCCTGGGCGGTGAAGATGGCGCCGTTGGCCGAGAGCAGGTCGCCGCGCTCCATGCCCGCCTTACGGGGCATCGCGCCCACCAGCATGGCCAGGTTGACGCCGTCGAAGACCTTGTTGGGATCGTCGCCGATCTCGATGTTGACCACGTTGCCGAAGGCGCAGTCCTGGAGCTCCATGACCACGCCCTCCAGCGCCTTGAGCGCAGGGGTGATCTCCAGCAGGCGCAGCTCGATGGGAGTGTCGCCCAGCAGCGATCCACTGGCGATGCGGAACAGCAGGCTGTAGCAGATCTGGCCTGCGGCGCCGGTGACGGCGATCTTGACGGGAGCAGCAGTGCTCACTTCATTTCCTCTCGTGACGGTCCTTGTCGTCTGACGAAACTGACTCTAGCGGGGTCGCGGCCACCCCGGTCGGGCGGGGCGGGTCTCAGATGATGCGGAACACCCAGTGCGCGATCTCGATGAACACCACGATCGCCAGCCAGACCATCAGCGTGATCGTCAACCACCCTCCCCGCACGAAAGCCAACGCCTTGGCCTGCGCCGACGGCGAGAGGAACAGGTTGCCCTCGAGGATGTTCCAGTGCGTCATCGAGGTGAACACGAAGGTGGTCGACAGCGTGACAACGATGCACCAGGGACATAGCGCGCCGATCACGAACGTGGACTGGAACAGCAGCCAGTAGGCGAAGATGACGCCGAGGAAGTAGACGACGTTGGCGGTGAACATGAACCACCGCGGGAACCGGGTGCGGGCCAGGGAAGCCACCGCGATGGTCATCACCACCGGCTCGGCGATGAGGCCCAGGAACGCGTTGGGGAACCCGAACACGTTGGCCTGCCAGGTGGAGCCCACCGTGACGCAGTCGAAGACGGCGTTGATGGAGCAGCTGAGCACCACGTCGGGGTTCTGCGCGATGAGGATGGCGTCGTAGGACAGCACGAAGGAGGCGATCAGGCTGAGCGTGGCGAACACCAGCATCTCCAGGAACAGCACGGTGCGTGACCGGGAGCTGGGGCGGTCCTCGGGGGCTTCGGTGTCGTCCTCGTGGACCATGGCTTCCATGGGCTCCATCGTAACCAGACCGGGCCGGCGGGCCGCCGCGCGTCAGCTCGAAGGGGGCACCACCAGGGCCACCACGGTGATCGCCAGCCCCATGACGGCCATCACCAGGACGTCGAACCACCGTCGCCGGACCGCCAGCAGCCCCGCCATCTCCGTGGACAGGACGAGCCTCAGCAGCGCACCCACCAGCAGTGCCCCGGCCACCATCAGCGCGGCCCGCCGCCAGTGCCCCAGAGCCGCGTAGCCCACGCCGACGCCCACCACCGCCAACACCCCGAGCAGAGGCCACGGGTTGCTGGGGTAGGACTCGGCTGGCTTGTCCGGCCTATCCGGCATGCAGCGCTTCCGCGCGGTCCACGACGTTGCTCAGCAGCATGGCGCGGGTCATCGGGCCAACCCCGCCCGGGTTGGGCGTGACCCAGGCCGCCTTGTCCCACACGTCCGGAGCGAGGTCGCCGACCGTCCTGCCGTCGACCCGGCTGACACCGACGTCCACCAGCACGGCGCCCTCGCGGATCATGTCGGCGGTGATCATCCCCGGTACGCCGGCGGCGGCCACCACCACGTCCGCGGCCCGGGTGTGGGAAGCGAGATCCCGCGTCCCGGTGTGACACAGGGTGACGGTCGAGTTCTCGCTGCGCCGAGTGAGGATCAGGCCGAGCGGCCGTCCCACGGTGATGCCGCGACCCACGACGCACACCTCAGCGCCGCGCAGCTCCACGCCGTGGCGGCGCAGCAGCTCGACGATGCCGCGCGGCGTGCACGGCAGGGTGGCGGGCTCGTTCAGGACCAGGCGGCCGAGGTTGATCGGGTGCAGACCGTCGGCGTCCTTGTCCGGGTCGATGAGGCCGAGCGCCCAGTTCTCGTCGAGGTGCTTGGGGATGGGCAGCTGCACGATGTAGCCGGTGACCGCCTCGTCCGCGTTGAGCGACTCGATGGCCTCCCGGAGCTGGGCCTTCGTGGCGTCAGCGGGGAGGTGCACCCGGATCGAGGCGATGCCCACCTCCTCGCAGTCGCGGTGCTTCATCTTCACGTAGCTCTGGCTGGCCGGATCCTCACCGACGAGCACCGTGGCCAACCCCGGCACCACGCCGCGGTCCCGCAGCGCCGCCACCCGGACAGCGAGTTCGGCCTTGATGGCGGCGGCGGTGGCCTTGCCGTCGAGTCTCTGGGCGGTCACGGTGCCTCCTGGTGTCAGTGGAAGAAGTGGCGGGTGCCGGTGAGGTACATGGTGACCCCCGCGGCGGCGGCTGCGTCGATGACCTCCTGGTCACGAACCGATCCGCCCGGCTGCACGATGGCGCGGACGCCGGCGTCGATGAGGACCTGGGCGCCGTCGGCGAAGGGGAAGAAGGCGTCCGAGGCGGCCACCGACCCGGCGGCACGCTCGCCGGCCCGGGTCACTGCCAGATGACAGGAGTCCACCCGGTTGACCTGGCCCATGCCGACGCCCACGGAGGCGCCGTCGGAGGCCAGCAGGATGGCGTTGGACTTGACGGCGCGCACGGCCCGCCACGCGAACTCGAGGTCGGCGAGCGTCTGCTCGTCCGCCGGCTCGCCGGCCGCGAGGGTCCAGGCCGACGGGTCGTCGCCAGGTGCGTCGATGGCGTCTGTCTGCTGCAACAGCAGGCCGCCGTCGATCTGCCGCAGCGCGGTGCCCGCGTTGTGCGCATCCTGCGCCAGCAGGATGCGGAGGTTCTTCTTCGCGGCGAGCACCTGAACGGCGCCCTCCTCGTAGCCCGGCGCCACGATCACCTCGGTGAACACCTCGGAGACCTGCCGGGCCATCTCCACGCTGACGGGCCGGTTCGCGGCGATGACGCCGCCGAACGCCGAGACCGGATCGCAGGCGTGGGCCTTGCGGTGCGCCTCCGCGACGTCCGCCCCGACGGCTATGCCGCACGGGTTGGCGTGCTTGATGATGGCCACGGCGGGGCCGTCGAAATCGTAGGCGGCGCGGCGCGCGGCGTCCGCGTCCACGTAGTTGTTGTAGCTCATCTCCTTGCCGTGGAGCTGCGTGGCGTCGGCGAGCCCGTCGGTGCCGTCCCCGTTGCGGTAGACAGCGCTCGCCTGGTGCGAGTTCTCGCCGTAGCGCAGGTCCGCCACCTTGTGCCACGTGGCGCCCACCCAGGCGGGGAACCCGGTGCCGCCTGAGGTGTCGGTGACCACGTTGCCCATCCATGACGCGACGGCCACGTCGTAGGTGGCGGTGTGCACGAATGCGGCCGCCGCCAGCTGCTTGCGCTGCTGGAGGGTGAAACCGCCGGCTGCCAGGGCCGCCCGCAGCATGGGGTACTGCTCGGCGGAGGTGATCACCGCGACACTCGGGTGGTTCTTCGCGGCGGCCCGCACCATCGTGGGCCCGCCGATGTCGATCTGCTCGACGCACTCGTCCTCGGAGGCGCCGGACGCGACTGTCGCGGCGAAGGGGTACAGGTTGGTGATCACCAGATCGAACGGGGCCACGCCGAGTTCGTCGAGCTGTCTGCGGTGCGTCTCGAGCCTGCGGTCCGCCAGGATACCGGCGTGCACGTGCGGGTGCAGCGTCTTGACGCGGCCGTCGAGGCACTCAGGGAACCCGGTGACCTGTTCCACGGGCGTCACCGGCACGCCCGCGTTCGCCAGGGTCTTTGCCGTGGAGCCCGTCGACACGATCTCAATGCCGGAGGCGTGCAGCTCGCGGCCCAGGTCCGCCAGCCCAGTCTTGTCGTAGACCGAGACCAGAGCTCGGCGCAGCGGGATGAGATCGGTCACGGTTTGCCCTCTTTCCATTCGGCCACGGCCTGGATGAGCAGGCGGCGCTCGGCCACTTTGATGCGTTCGTGGAGAGAATCCACGTCGTCGTCCGGTAGCACGTCCACGGCGCGCTGCAGGAGGATCCTACCGGTGTCCACCCCGGCATCGACGATGAAGACGGTGGCACCGGAAACCTTCACCCCGGCGCGGAGCGCATCGCGGGGACCGTGCATGCCTGGGAAGCTCGGCAGCAGCGCCGGATGCGTGTTGATGGTGCGGCCCCCGAATCGATCGAGGAAGGCCGGGCCGAGCAGCTTCATGAAACCCGCGGAGGCCACCAGGTCCGGATCGTAGGCCCCCACGATGTCGCGCAGCGCCGCGTCCCACGCCGCCCGGTCTGCGCCTGCGGCCAGCGGATGGGCCACCGCGGGGATGCCACGCTCACGGGCGCGAGCCAGGCCCTGCGCATCCTCACGGTCAGACACGACGGCGACCACACGGGCATCCACCTCCCCGCCGTCGATCGCGTCGAGCAGCGCCGTGCAGAGGGTGCCGGAGCCGGACAGCAGGACGACGACGTGGGTGGTCACCCGCCCATCCTAAGGGGTGGCGCCGGCCTCAGCCGGCTGGGCGACCGGCCGGCGGATCAGGCCAACGATCAGTCCCGTCACCATGCCGGAGAGCCCTAGGAGGGTCGGCGCGAAGACGGCGAGCTCCGGCACCCGGGCCCCCACGAGGGCGAGCCGGGTGCCGCCCAACCCGCCGGAGCCCAGCGCAGCGAGGACGGTGACGGCGGCCCCGGCGGCGACACCGGACAGCCCCCCCACCAGCGCCGTCTGGTCAAAGCGCGCGCGAGGCCTCGCCCAGGCGACGGCGAGGCCGGCCACCGCCCCGGCCGCCACGCCGACGAGCAGCCACCAGAACGACGTCATGGAGACCTCAGCCCCCACCGGAACGAGGCCGAACGCCGGAATCGCCGGGAGGAGACCGACGTCCGTGGTGGCCATGCTGACGAGGGAGCCATCGCCGACCGTCACCCCGGCGCCCAGCATCCAGGACGCGCACGCGAGGAGCAGGTTGGGCAGGTAGGCGAGGTGCAGGATCACGAGCAGGAAGAGCCCCACCCCGCCGCCGTCGAGACCCTCGACGATCGCGGTGATGCTGTCGCGGCCCTGGACCAGTGCCACCACCAGCACTGCCGCCGAGCCGGCCAGGACGGTGAGCATGGCGGCCCCCAGCGCCTTCGGCGCGGCGCGCAGCCACGCCGGCCACTCGGCGGTGGGATCGTGGCCCACCCCGCGTGAGGCGCCCCAGAGCCCGGCGATGCCGCCGACCGCCACCCCACCGACCACCGCACGCAGGGACCCTGCGCCGATCGAGGCTGCCAGAAGCGAGAGGGCCGCGGCGTAGACCGCGCCGAAGGTGCCGCCCACCCGGGTGACGATCGCCTCGGTGTCTGCCCAAATTCTCCCCGTGTCGTCAGGGAGGGCCTCCTGCCGCGCCGCCTGCCTGGCCGCCATCGATGCCAACGGGAGGGCGAGGAACACCAGCGCGACGGTCAGCCCCAGAGGCGCCACCGACACCTGCAGGCCCCCGATCACCACGGGCGCCCCGTGCGCCAGAACCAGCAGCCCGGTGGAGAGCCCCAGCGCGTCGGAGAGCTGAGCCTCGGGCGACGTCAGCCAGCCCAGCATCGCCAACGCGCTGAGCACCAGCCAACCCGCCGCCAGGACGGCCAGCGGTCCTCCGACGGCCACCACATACCAGGGCCAGGGCCACTCACGGTGCGTAGCGGGCTCCTGCGCGTCCACGTCCACCGCGACGGTCCGGTGGGTCGCCGTGCGTTTCGCCATCTCTGAAGTCCCCTCGTGGATCTGCGCCTTCGTGTTGCCGACGGCGGTAGGGTTGCCCCACGAAACCCGCTGTCGCGGCCACTGGGAGGTGAATGAGATGCCTGAAAGCGAAGGAAGCCCCAGACGGGCCTGGCTCTCCGACGCGGACACCTCATCCCCGCCGGACACGGACCCTACCCCAGCAGACGACATCTTCCGCCCGCGACGCGGCTCCACAGACGACGCCGCCGCATTCTCGCGCCCGGACTCCGACGAGCCACAGGGCGAGACTCCGATCCCTGCCCCCGTGTTCCCGCGCTCGGCCGGCGAGGTGGCCGACAGCCCCAGCCCTGCGCCCCGCAGGTCCGCCCTATCCTCATCGACCCCCCTCGAGGCGGAGACGCCTGCGCCGCCCCCGCGAACGCAGCCTGCGCGCCCAGGCCTCGCCGTCTGGGCATTGGGAGGCCTGGTGGGGGCACTCGCCGTCGGCATGATCGCCTTCTACGCCTCGAGGGGAGCGGAGCCGGCCACCTCACAGAGCGCCTCACCGAGCGGCTCGGCCGCGGCGTCGGCGAGCGCGAGCCCCACCGTCGTCGCGGCACCGGAGGACCTCGTCACCGGCGAGGATCTGGCCGGCATCGCGGCGGCCGCCTCGTGGTCGGTGACCCACACCAGCAGCGCCGCCGCGGACCATGAGGGCCGCGTCGCCTGCCTGAGCACCCAGACCGAGGACCAGAACCCCACCTCCTCACTACAGCGCACCCTCGCCACTTCAGACGAAGACCAGCTCGCCGCGCTGCACCGCATCGAAACCTACGCCTCACCCGCCGCGGCGCAGCAGGTGTTCGCCAACCGCAGCACCGCGCTGGCGAGCTGCGACGAGATCCCGGCCCGGATCGTCCGGGCGACCTCGGTCGAGGGGATGGGCGACGAGGCCTTTCAGATCTCAGTGGTCTTCGAGGACGTGCCCATCCAGTACCACACGCTCCTGATGACACGCGTGGGCAGTGCCATCCAGCTGCTGGACGTGGCCCGGACCAGCAGCCCCGTCGAAGCGCAGCTCGCCGCCGACGCCCTCGCCCGCCCGCAGGGCACGCTGTGCACCATCGAGGCCGCCACCTGCGCCCCGGAGCCCACCATCACCGACGCGGTGGTCCCGGCGGCCGAACCCGTCGGCTGGCTGATCCCCTCGGACCTTCCCCGGATCAGGCCCGGGTCCGGCCGGTGGACGGCCTCGGACCCCACAGACCTCACGAGCGCAGGGATGGGGTGCGAGAACCTGACTCTGGTGAGTGAGCCCGGCCCCACCGAGCGGCGGCAGGCGACCTACCTGATGACGCAGGACGACCAGGCGCCGGACACGTTCGGCGTGGACGAGCTGCGCTTCACGTTCCCGGACGCAGCTGGCGCCACGGCCTTCGCCACCAAGCTGGGCAACGCCATCGCCAGCTGCAAGGACCGCGTCAACACCGCCACCGTCAGCGAGCTGCCGGCAGTGACGGGCACCGGCGAGGCTGGTCTGCCGGTCTCCTCGCGTCTCTTCTCCGTCACTCAGGCCACCGCCGACGACACGGGCGTGCCGTACCGGCTCGTCGTCAGCGTGGCCGGGGAGCACGTGTCCTACACAATCATCACCGTGACGGCGGCCTACTCGTTCACCGACGCGCAGCTCACGGAGCTGGCGCTGCGGATCCCGGTGCGGGCCAGCCAGGGCTGACCCGCTCCGCGTCAGACCAGGGTGTGGCGCAGGTGCGCGATGGCGTCGCGCACCAGTCCAGCGGTCAGCGACGGGGTCTCCCCCACCAGCACCCCCGCGGCCTCCAACGCGGCCTTCTTCGCCTGTGCGGTACCGGCCGATCCGGTGATGATGGCGCCGGCGTGGCCCATCGTCCGTCCGGTCGGCGCGGTGAAACCGGCCACGTACCCGATCACGGGCTTGGTGATGTGGTCTGCGATGTAGGCCGCCGCACGCTCCTCGGCGTCGCCGCCGATCTCACCGATCATGACGATGAGGTCCGTGTCGGGGTCCTCCTCGAAAGCCTGCAGCACGTCGATGTGCCTGGTACCCACCACCGGGTCACCGCCGATGCCCACCGCCGTCGAGAAGCCGTGATCGCGCAGCTCGTACATCATCTGATAGGTGAGCGTGCCGGACTTCGAGACCAGGCCGATGCGGCCCGGTCCCGAGATGTGGGCCGGGATGATGCCGACGTTGGACTTGCCGGGAGAGATGAGGCCGGGGCAGTTGGGGCCGATGATCCGGGTCCGCGAACCGCGGGCCGCCGCGTGGAACTCGACCGCGTCGTGCACCGGGATCCCCTCGGTGATCACCACGCACAGGCCCACCTCGGCCTCCACCGCCTCCAGGACGGCCTCCTTGGCGAACTTCGGCGGCACGAACACCACCGACACATCGGCATGGGTGGCCGCGACCGCCTCAACCATGGACCCGAACACGGGCACCGGGTCCTCCTCGAAGAGGACCGCCTCTCCCGCCCTGCCAGGCGTGACGCCGCCCACGACGCGGGTGCCCGACATGATCATGCGCTGCGTGTGCTTGCGCCCCTCCTTGCCCGTCATGCCCTGGACCAGGACGCGCGAGGACGCGTTGATGAAGATCGACATCGGAGTCAGTTCCCTTCGGCCGCGAACCGGGCGGCCGCTCGGGCCGCCTCGTCCATGGTGTTCTTGACAGTGATCAACGGATGATTGGCCTCGGCGAGGATGGCCTTGCCGACCTCGACGGAGTTGCCGTCGAGCCGCACCACGATGGGCAGGCGCGCCTCGGCGCCCAGCATGTCCAGCGCGTTGACGATGCCGTTGGCCACATCACTGCAGGCCGTGATTCCGCCGAAGATGTTGACGAAGACGCTCTTGACCTGCGGGTCGCTCATGATGATGCGCAACCCGTTGGCCATCACGTTGGCCGACGCGCCACCGCCGATGTCGAGGAAGTTCGCGGGACGCGGCCGGCCGGGCAGTTCCTCGCCGGCGGCCGCCACCACGTCGAGACTGCTCATCACGAGGCCGGCGCCATTGCCGATCACGCCGATGCTGCCGTCGAGCTTGACGTAGTTGAGGTCCAGGTTGCGTGCCTGACGTTCGAGATCCACGTCCCCGGTGGTCTCCTCGTAGCGCTCCCATTCCGGGTGGCGGAAGTCAGCGTTGCCGTCCAGGGTGACCTTGCCGTCGAGGGCGATGATGTCGCCGGCGCCGGTCTTCACCAACGGATTGACCTCCACCAGTGTGGCGTCAGATTCCTTGAAGGTCCGCCACAGCTTCCTGAGCACCGCGGAGACCTTCTGGTGGTCCTCGGGCATGAATCCCGCGTCGGTCACGATGCGTTGAGCCACGGCCTGGGAGATCCCCTCGACGGGGTCCAGGTCCAGCCGGAGCAGCGCCTCCGGCCGCTCTACCGCCAAGGTCTCGATGTCCACGCCGCCCTCGATGCTGCACATCGCGATGAACCCGCCGGCGGCGCGGTCCAGGAGGATGGAGAAGTAGAACTCCTCCGCGATGTCCGCGCCAGGGCTGAGCATGACGGTCTCGACCACGTGCCCCTTGATGTCCAGGCCGAGCACCTCGCCCGCCGTCTTCATGACGGCGTCCTCGCCGCGGGCGAGCTTCACGCCGCCTGCCTTTCCACGGCCGCCCGTGCGGACCTGCGCCTTGATCACCACGAGGTCCGCGCCGAGTTCCAGGTAGGCCGCGCGCGCCTCCTCAGGGGTGGTGGCGATGCGGCCGGGGAGGACGGGCACGTCGAACTGTTCGAACAGGTCGCGGGCTTGATACTCGAGGAGATCCACGGTGGTCCTTCGGTTGGTCGATCAAACTCCGCCAGACTACCCGGCGGCCCGAAGGGACGGAAGGGCCTGACGGATCGGCCCGGCCCGCTCGACCTGGCTCCTGTTGTGCGCACCCGCGGGAGCCACATGTGGTCCTGACAAGCATCGTCTCACGACTCGGACCGCCTCGGCTGCTCGACTTTGAGAGAAACCTGAGAACTGTTAAGGTTTTCTCAGAACCCCCCGAACAAGGCTAGGAGCCAGGTGAACGACGCCACGCCAGTGCGCAACCCCCGTCGCGCCGCGGAGATCGACGACATCGTCGAGATTGACGCCCACCCAGCCCGCCGCTCCACGCCTGCCCTGCCGTTTGCCGTCAGCCGTCGCATCGTCGCGCTCGGCGTGGCCGGCGCCCTGTCCGTGAGCGCCCTGTTCGCCTTCGCCTTCACCGCGCGCGACGGTGGCGACACCGCGAGCGAGTCGCTCGACGCCGCCGTTCCCGCCGCCGCCGCGTCTGCCGCGGCCATGGGCTTCGCCGACCGTTCCCAGGAGGTCAGCCGCACCGCGGTGCGGGCCAACCTGACCGAAGCGGTCGCGGACGAGGCCGCCAAGGAGCGCGACGAGACCCTGGACGCTTCCGTCGAGTCCGCCGCACAGACCGAGTGGATGACCAACTCCACCGAACGCCAGCGCCTCATGGACGAGGACATGACGCTCGTGGCCGCGCAGAGCGCGAAGCTGAAGAAGGAAGCCGAAGAGGCGGCCAAGCGCCTCGAGGAGGCCAAGAAGGCCGCCGCCGCTGCAGCAGCGGGCAAGGAGAACCTCAGCTCCCAGGACGTGACCAACCTCACCACCAAGGGCGGCTCGATGCCCGTCAAGTCCAACTACCGCATCGGTGCCGGATTCGGCGCGACCGGAAGCTGGTCGCGGTACCACACCGGCCAGGACTTCCCGGCCCCTGTCGGCACTCCCATCTACGCGGCCGCCTCCGGTGTGGTGCTCAGCCCCACCGCCGGCGGCTGGGCGGGCATCAACGTGGTGATCCAGCACAGCAACGGCGGCTCCACCCTCTACGCCCACATGAGCCGGAAGGTGGTCGGCGCCGGCGAGACCGTTCGCCCCGGGCAGCTGATCGGCTACGTCGGCAACACCGGACGCTCCTTCGGCGCCCACCTCCACTTCGAGTACTACAAGCCGGGCGTGACCCCCGGCGACGTGTACTCCGCCTCGAACCCGATGACCTTCCTCCGCTCGCTGGGCGTGGGCTAAAGCTTCTCCATCGGGGCATGCTTGAGGCTCAGCCTCTTCGTGCCCGCAGACCCGAAGTCCACGTCCACCTTCGTGGCGTCCCCCACTCCGTGGACGGCCAGCACGTCACCCATGCCGAAAGCCGCGTGCAGCACCCGATCCCCCGTGGCCACGCTGAACACCGTCTTCAGCGGCCCCTGCCCTGATCCGAAGCTCGCCACAGACGCCGAGGTCTGACGGTTGCGGGTGGCCGCGGAGCTGGCCCACGTGGTCGTGGCAGCGCCGGTGCGGCGCCAGTCCAGCACGTGCGGGGGCACTTCGTCGAAGAATCGCGACGGCGGGTTGTACTGGGGGGATCCGAAGACCACCCGCACCTGGGACCTGCTGAGGAACAGCCTTCTGCGCGCCCGTGTGATGCCGACGTAGGCCAGCCGACGCTCCTCCTCCAGCTCCTCCGGGTCCGTCAGGGCTCGCATGTGCGGGAACATGCCCTCCTCCATGCCGGTGAGGAACACCGTGTCGAACTCCAGGCCCTTGGCGGTGTGCAGCGTCATCAGCGTCACCACGCCCTTACCGTCCTCGTGGTCCGGCACCTGGTCCGAGTCGGCCACCAGGGCGATCCGCTCCAGGAAGGCCGGCAGGGAGTCGTCCGGCTCAGGCATCCCCGCGACCAGGCCGGACTCGACGGTATCGTCGTCCAGGTCGATCGTGTTGGCCGCCGCAACGAACTCAGCCGCCACCGAGACCAGCTCGATCAGGTTCTCGATGCGGGTCTGGTCCTGCGGATCGACCGATGCCTGGAGCTCGGGCAGGTAGCCGGACTCCTTCAGAATCGACGTCAGCACCTCGTCGGCCGGCTTGCCCTGCGCCAGCATGGCCCGGTGCAGGTTCATGAGGTCCACGAAGCCCTGAATCTGCTTCAGCGATCGGGAGGCCAGCCCCGGGGCCTCCGACGCGCGCTGTAGGGCGTCGAAGAAGCTCAGCCGGTGGCCGGTGGCCAGGGTGGACACCGCGGCGGCCGCCCGGTCACCGATGCCACGCTTGGGCACGTTGAGGATCCGGCGCACGGACACGTCGTCTGCCGGGTTCACGATGGCCCGCAGGTAGGCGATCGCGTCGCGGATCTCCCGACGCTCGTAGAAGCGCACACCTCCCACCACCTTGTAGGGCATCCCCACCCGGATGAACACCTCCTCGAACGCTCTGGACTGCGCGTTCGTGCGGTAGAAGACCGCTGTGTCGCCATACTGCGACAGGCCTGCATCACTCAACCGGTCGATCTCGTCGGCCACGAACTGCGCCTCGTCCGTCTCGCTGTCGGCCACCCACCCGACGATCAGCTCCCCCTCACCGAGATCCGACCACAGGTGCTTGTCGCGCCTGGACTGGTTGCGCGAGATCACCGAGTTGGCCGCGGTGAGGACGTTCTGCGTGGAGCGGTAGTTCTGGTCCAGCACCACCGTCCGGGCGCCTGGATAGTCCTTCTCGAAGTCCAGGATGTTGCGGATGGTGGCGCCGCGGAACGCGTAGATGGACTGGTCCGAGTCCCCCACCACCATCAACTCCGCCGGCTCGACCAGAGGGGATCCGTCCACCACGCCGCCGACGTCGCCGGCGCACAGCTCCCGCACCAGCGCGTACTGCGCGTGGTTGGTGTCCTGGTACTCGTCGACGAGCACGTGGCGGAAGCGACGCCGGTACTTCTCCCGGACGTCCGGAAACGCCTGCAGGAGGTGCACCGCCGTCATGATCAGGTCGTCGAAGTCCAAGGCGTTGGCCGCCACCAGCCGGGACTGGTACTCGGCGTAGGCCTCGGCAAAAACCTTCTGGGGCGGGGACACCGCCTCTTGGGCGGCCCGCTCGTAGTCCACCAGCTCGTTCTTGAAGGTGCTGACCTTGTTCATCACCGCTCGGACGGGGTAGCGCTTGGGGTCCAGTTCCTGGTCCCGGCACACCAGTGACATGAGACGTTTGGCGTCCGTGTCGTCGTAGATCGAGAAGCTCTTGGTCAGGCCGAAGCGGTCGATGTCCTGGCGCAGGATGCGCACGCACGCCGAGTGGAAGGTGGAGACCCACATCAGCTTGGCACGGTTCCCCACCAGGTCCACGACGCGCTCACGCATCTCGGCGGCCGCCTTGTTGGTGAAGGTGATCGCCAGCACGGAGCCCGGATGGACATTGCGCTGCGAGACCAGATGGGCGATGCGCCGTGTCAGCACCCGCGTCTTCCCGGAGCCTGCGCCCGCCACGACCAGGACGGGAGAGCCGGCGTGCAGCACCGCCTCCCGCTGAGGAGCATTGAGCCCCTCGAGGAGTTGCTCCTCGGAGACCTTCTTGGCTGAGGCGCGCCGCTCGGGCCGCTCCTCCCCGGAACGGGCGGGCGGCGCCTGGTCCGGCTGGAACGCGGCGAACAGGTCCGGGAACAGCGAGTCACTCATGTCGGGGGCCAACACTACCGCCCGCTCAGGCGCTCCTCCCGCCGATATGCTGGCGGCATGCGTGACGCCTTCTCCCGAGGTCGGGTGATCTTCGGCCGGATCACCACCGCCGTGTTGCTGGCCCAGATCCTCTCGATGCTGGCCCTCACCCTCGTCGAGTCACTCCGGAAGAAGCAGCGCAAGCTGCGCAAGTTTCCCATCACCAAGCCGGAGCCCATCGGCGTCGGGGCCGACGAGGTGACCGTCTACACCTACGGCGAGCACGTCTACGACGCGATGGTCGAGGCCATCGACGGGGCCGAGCACCACGTCTACTTCGAGACCTTCATCTGGAAGGGCGACGCCGAGGGGCTCCGATTCCGCGCGGCGCTCACCCGCGCAGCGGCTCGTGGAGTCCGCGTGCACGCGGTCTGGGACGAGTTCGCAAACCTGGTGGTGCCCCGCGCCTTCTTCCGGGCCATTCCCTCCACCGTCAACACCATGCCCCACCCGGCGTTCCCGCTGCCCTGGTCACCACGCAGCTGGGGCCGCGACCATCGCAAGCTGCTCACCGTCGACGGCAGGGTCGGGTTCATCGGCGGCTACAACATCGGTTCCCTGTACGCCACCGGGTGGCGCGACACCCACGCCCGCATCGTCGGCGACGGGGTGGCGGAGCTTGAGAACGCGTTCGTCGACTTCTGGAACATGCATCCCAGCAAGGTGCGCGACCGGATCGAGCACAACCCTCAGCGCGAGTGGGAGCCCACCGTCCGGGTGCACCGCAACACTCCACGCATCCAGGTGTACCCCATCCGCAACATGTACCTCGAGGCCATCGACCGCGCCAGCCACCACATCTGGCTCACGCATGCCTACCTCATCCCCGACGACGACCTCGTGAGCGCGTTGCGCGACGCCGTGCGCCGCGGCGTGGACGTCCGCATCATCGTGCCCGCACGCTCCAACCACGTGGTGGCGGACTGGCTCTCGCGCGGCTTCTACGCTGAGCTGCTCCGCTCCGGGATCAGGCTCTACCTGTTCCAGGGGGCCATGGTGCACTCCAAGACCGCCACCATCGACGGCCAGTGGTCCACCATCGGCACCGCCAACCTGGACCGCCTCAGCCTGCTGGGCAACTACGAGGTCAACCTCGAGGTCACCGACGAGGGCGTGGCGTCCTACCTGGAGGACGTGTTCCTCACCGACGAGTCGAACTGCATCGAACTGACCGAGGAGAGGTGGCGGGAGCGGTCCCCCGTGGCGAAGGCCACGGAGCTCTTCCTCAGCCCGTGGCGCCCGCTCTTCTGAGGTCTCAGACGAAGACGGCCACCACGACGTTGAGCAGGGTGAGGCCGAGGATGCCCCAGAACTGCCCGTCGGACAAGGTCTCCTTCTTGCGGTTCATGAACACGAACACCGCGATGACGACGACGACCGCCAGCTTGATCCCCACCTTGAGGTGGTTGACCTCCCCGTCACCCATCTCCGCCAGGCCCACCAGCAGCAGACCTGTGACCAGCTGGGTGAGCACTCCGTGGACCATTGCGGCATTGACGGCCCGCGATGGGCCCTTCACCTGCACAAAGGCGCCCCCGAAAAGGGCCGCAAATCCGACGAAGTGTAGTAGCACCAACACGTCATGAATCAATTCCATACGGAGAGGCTATCCCACCCATGAGTCACCCTGAATTGACCCCGAGTTCGCCCGGACAATGACCCTCCAAGTTGTCCATCCGCGCCATATGGTGCATCCTGGACATATGGGAACAATCATTGCTTACATCGTCATCGGCCTCCTCGGCGGGGCTATCGCCAAGGCCATCCTCCCCGGCCGTCAGGGCGGGGGATGGGTCGTCACCATCCTCCTCGGCATCGCCGGCGCACTGCTCGGCGGCTTCCTGGGCGGACTGATCTTCAACGTGTCCTACTCAGACATCTTCTCCGTCTCGGGCCTGATCTTCTCGGTCCTCGGCGCCCTGCTCATCCTGGTCATCTATGGCTGGATGCAGAAGCGCAAGGCCTGATCACACCCGTAGTTCAAGAATAGGGGCGGTGCCGGAGTCATCCGGCACCGCCCCTATTTTCGCGTTTTTATCAGGATCAGATCAGGTGGCGGTCCGTGGCCCACTTCGTCAATTGATGACGATTGGACAACTGCAGTTTGCGCAGCACAGAGGACACGTGGGTCTCCACCGTCTTGATGGAGATGAACAGCTCGCGCGCCACCTCCTTGTAGGAATAGCCGCGTGCGATGAGTTTCATCACCTCACGTTCACGGACGCTCAACCTGTCCAGCTCCTCGTCGATGCCGGACACGTCCACCGCCCCTGAGAAGGCGTCGAGGACGAACCCGGCCAGGCGCGGGGAGAACACGGCATCGCCGGCAGCCACGCGCGCGATGCCCTCCAACAGCTCTTCCGAGCTGATTGATTTGGTGACGTAGCCGCGAGCGCCGGCACGGATCACCCCGATCACGTCCTGTGCCGCGTCCGAGACCGAGAGCGCAAGGAACTTGACCTGGGGGGTCGAGGGCAACACCTTCCGGATCACCTCCGCGCCACCTCCACCCGGGAGGTGCACGTCAAGCAGCACCACGTCCGGCACGGTGGCGGTGATGGCCGCGACAGCCGTGTTCACGTCCTCACCCTCACCCACCACGTCGCAGTGAGGCCCGATCTCATGCCGGACCCCCGCACGGAACATGGCGTGGTCATCGACGATGACAACGCGCAACAGTATCGGTCCGGCCGCCTCGCTCATATGGCGATCTCCACTTTCACCTCGGTGCCCTCGGGGCCTGAACGGATCGCGGCACTGCCGCCGTAGCGATCCATCCGGGCCTTGATCGATTCTCGCACGCCCATCCGCCCCTCCGGTACCGCGTCGACGTCGAAGCCCCGTCCGCGGTCCCGGATGAACACCTCGATGCGCGGGCCGTCAACCTCGGCGTACACGTCCACCCTCGGCGAGCCGGAGTGCTTCGCCGCGTTCGTCACGGCCTCTCCGACGGCGAGCACCAGCGCCTCCACGCGGTCATCGACAGCGACATCACCCACGCAGACCAGCTCGACGTCGACGGCGAAGTCCGCCTCGACGTCGGCGACCACCCCGCGCAGCGCGGAGCGGAAGGACGCGGCCCGGGTGGACTCGCCGTAGAGCCAGGTGCGCAGCTCGCGCTCCTGGCGCCTCGCGAGCCCCGCGACCGTGACGGGGTCGGAGGCCTGGCGTTGGATGAGCGCCAGGGTCTGGAGGACCGAATCGTGCAGGTGTGCCGCCATGTCGGCCCGTGCCTCGGCGCGCAGCCGCTCCGCGTCGGCTCTCCGCACCCGCCCTCGCTGCTGGTACAGCCACGGGGCCGCCACCACCAGCACACCGGCCAGCAGTACCCCCGAGGCGCCCAACACCCCGGGGAGTTGCGACAGCCCCACCTGGGTGGCCAGGATCCAGCTGGTGCCGGCCCCCACCAGCAGGAGACCTCCCACCAAGCGGACGATGCTCATCGCCCCGCCTCCGCGCGCCACGCGCGACCACAGCCCACCGCGTCCAGGCCTGCCGGGGCGGGGGGTGACCCGCTCGTCCACCTGGAGCCAGATCACGATGACGCCCACGCCGCCCACCACCATGGGCCAGAACAGCGCGGTGGAGATGATCCCACCCGAGACGAACAGCCACAGAAGCCCCACGACGAGCATCCCGCCTGCGACGAGGAGGCCGGAGTCCGCCGCCGGCGCCTCCACGCGCTGCGGCCGCATTCCGCTGCGGCTGGCCGCCGCCAAGCCCACGGGCTCGCCCTCGGCCGTCGCGCGCGGCATGAGAACCCACAGCGCGCCGTACGCGAGTACCCCCGCGCCGGAGAAGAGGGCCAGGACCAGGAATCCGAGCCGCACGTGCGCCACCCGGACACCGAGGTGCGAGGCCAGGCCTGTCGCGACTCCCGCGATGACCTTGCCCTCGCTCTGGCGGCGCAGCGGAACCCGCGCGGGCGCGATGGGAACCGGCAGCTGTGTCATGGCCCCAGCCTGACACGCTGACGACGGGGAGACCAGCGTCCAGGGTCCTTTCCAGGGTCCCCGGCGTCACAACTCAGGTGCCCCTCAGGGGGTCACCCGATGGCGATGCCGGCGCCACCGCACCAGACTGGTGTCCATGTCCACTGAGCTTGATCTGGGGTGGCTCGATCCGAGCCTCGGCGCGTTGCAGCGCCAGGAGTCCGGCATGGGCTCCGGTCTCTGCGCAGCCATCGCCACAAGGATGGGCGTCGACGTGGTCCTGGTGCGGGTCGCGTTCGCCCTGCTGGCCCTCAGCGGGGGCCTGGGCGTGGCCCTGTACGCGTGGGGCACCGCGCTCACCCGCAGCCCCACCGGTGTGCGCCCCATGGACGCACTCCTCCCCGCCTTCGCCCGCTGGACCCCCACGGGCCAGAAGGTTGTGGTCGTCCTCACCACGCTGGCCGCGGTCAGCCTGGTCAGCTCGATCAGCCCACTTCCATGGGGACCCGGCGTGCTTCTCCTGGCCCTTCTCGTGTTGGCCCGCCGGGGCCGGCTCGGCGGCACGTGGTCGCCACCCGCCGCGCCCCAGCCGCAGAACACGCGCACGAACACCAGCGCCGGGGCCGTGAGCGACGACGCCCTGGTGGCCCACTGGCGCTCCCAGATGCACTCCGCCACCGGGCGCGCCCACGACGGTCTGCCCGTCGTGGACCTCTACGCCCCTGAGCCCCCCCGCGCCGCCCCGTCGGGCCCCCGTCCGAAGGCCGCTTGGCTGATCGGTCTCGGGATCCTCGTAGCGATGCTCGCCACCGGCGCCGTGACGGGCGTGCTCCTTGGCGCCGGCCCGGGGCTTGCCCTGGGAGCCGCGCTCGTTGCGGGCGGTTCGCTCGCGGTACTCTACGCGGTCGTCGCACGATCCAAGCGCGTGCCACGGCCCCTTCTGGGCGTGCTGGTGATCGCGATGGTGGCGGGCGGCTGGCTCGCTCCGCGGGCCGCCGAGTCCGCGGTTGCGCCGTCCGCCGACGCCTCGGTGCTGACCCTCACCGTCGTCGGCGAGGAGCGGGTGGTCGACCTGGGCGCAGAGAATCTCGACGGCATCGACGAGGTCCGCATCGAGGCGATCGCCTCGGACGTCACCGTCCTCCTCCCGGGACCGCTGCTGTCTCTCACGTCGAACGAAATGTTCAGCGATGTGAGCGTCGAGACGGGCAACTCAACCGCCGCACCGGTGGATTTCACCGTCAGGGTTGACGCGACCCTGTCTGCGGTCACACTGGAAGAGAGATCATGAACCGCCCACCACTCGATCTGGCCGCCCTGGCCGTCGGCCTCGCCGCCGTCGGCTTCGGGATCGTGCTGATCGTCTCGCCGAACCTCTCGGCGCCCTTTGTCCAACCGATCCTCGCCGTCATCCTCGTGGCCGCAGGCGCGATCGGTCTCATCTCCTCCCGCGGCCGCACGAATTCCCGAAAGGAACTTCCATGAAGCTCACCCGTCCCAGTACCGGCGCCATGATCGGCGGCGTCTGCGCAGGCATCGCGCGCTACCTCAACCTCGACGTGACCATCGTCCGGATCGCCTTCGTCCTCATCGCCGTCTTCGGCGGCAGCGGCATTCTGGCCTACCTCATCCTGTGGGCCGTCATGCCCAAGGACGAGGGCGGCTCCCTGGCCGAGGAGGGGTTCGACAAGGCCCGCCAGTGGTACGACACCCGCAAGCCGGGCTCCCCCAAGGAGCCCCCGTACGACATCTGAGCCGGGAGGCTACTCCCACTCGATGGTGCCCGGCGGCTTGCTCGTGACGTCGACGACCACTCTGTTGACCTCGGGGCATTCGTTGGTGATCCGGGAGGAGATCTTCTCGATCACCTCGTAGGGCAGCCGGGCCCAGTCCGCGGTCATGGCGTCATCAGACACCACCGGCCGCAGGACGATCGGGTGGCCGTAGGTCCGGCCGTCGCCCTGCACCCCGACGGACCTCACGTCCGCGAGGAGCACCACGGGGAACTGCCAGATCGCCCGCTCGAGCTTGGCCACGGCCAGCTCGTGGCGGGCGATCGCGTCTGCCTGGCGAAGAATGTTGAGCCGATCCTCGGTGACCTCGCCGATGATCCGGATGGCCAGCCCGGGGCCGGGGAACGGGTGGCGCCACACCATCTCCTCCGGCAACCCCAGCTGCTCCCCGACGGCTCGCACCTCGTCCTTGAACATCTGGCGCAGCGGCTCGATCAAGGTGAACTCAAGGTCATCGGGCAGTCCGCCGACGTTGTGGTGGCTCTTGATGTTGGCGGTTCCCTCACCGCCACCGGACTCCACCACGTCCGGGTAGAGCGTGCCCTGGACGAGGAAGTCGATCCCCCGCTCTCCTGCAAGGTCCCGCGCCGTCGCCTCGAACGTGCGGATGAACTCGCGGCCGATGATCTTGCGCTTCTCCTCCGGGTCCGTCACCCCGGCCAGGGCGCCGAGGAAGCGATCGCGCTCGTCCGCGACCACGAGGTCCACGCCGGTGGCGGCCACGAAGTCCTTCTTGACCTGCTCGGCCTCCCCCTCGCGGAGGAGGCCGTGATCCACGAACACGCACGTCAGTTGATTGCCGATGGCCCGCTGCACGAGCGCCGCGGCGACGGCGGAGTCCACCCCGCCGGACAGACCGCACAGCACCCGGCGGTCCCCCACCTTGGCGCGCACCGCGTCGATGCTCTCGGTGACCATGTTCTCGGCCGTCCAGTCCGGGGTGAGCCCGGCGATGGTGAACAGGAAGTGCTCCAGCACCTGCTGACCCCATTGCGAGTGCAGGACCTCGGGGTGCCATTGGACGCCGGCAAGCTTGCGGGCCAGGTCCTCGAACGCCGCCACCGGCGCACCCGCGGTGCGGGCAAGCACACGGAACCCCTTCGGTGCCCGGCTGACCGAGTCCCCGTGGCTCATCCAGACGTTGAGCGTATTGGGCAGGCTGCCGAGCAGGCACCCGCCGTCATGGATGGACAGCGACGTGCGGCCGTACTCGCGCTGCCCCGTCTTGGTGACGGTGCCGCCGAGCGCCTGTGCCATCACCTGGAAGCCGTAGCAGATGCCCAGCACGGGCACGCCCGCCTCAAGGATCCTGGTGTCCAGACCAGGCGCACCCTCCTCGTAGACCGACGACGGCCCACCGGAGAGGATGATGGCGGCAGGACGCAGCGCGAGGATCGCGTCGGCGTCGAGCGAGGAACTGACGATCTCGGAGTAGACGTTCGCTTCGCGGACGCGCCGCGCGATGAGCTGGGCGTACTGCGCCCCGAAGTCGACGACGAGGACCTTCTCGTGCTGGGCAGTCATGGGAGGGAGTCTATTGCCTTTCCTGCCGGAGCAACTTCGCCCCCGTCGGCGGGAATATCCGGGCGTTGGGGAAGGTTGGCGACGACATGAACATTTACTCTGACGTGACCGCCCTCATCGGGCGCACGCCCCTGGTCCGGCTCAACCGCATCGCCGGCGACAACGCGACAGTCCTGGCCAAGCTCGAGTTCTACAACCCCGCGAATTCGGTCAAGGACCGCATCGGCGTCTCGATCATCGACGCGGCCGAGGCCTCCGGCCAGCTGCAGCCCGGCGGGACCATCGTCGAAGGCACCTCCGGCAACACCGGCATCGCGCTGGCCATGGTGGGTGCCGCGCGCGGCTACAAGGTAGTGCTGACCATGCCTGAGACGATGTCGCTGGAACGCCGCGCACTGCTGCGCGCCTACGGCGCCGAGCTGGTGCTCACGCCCGGGCCGCAGGGCATGCGCGGCGCCGTCGAGAAGGCCGAGGAGATCGCGGCTGAGAGGGGCGGCGTCCTCGCCCGCCAGTTCGCGAACCCGGCCAACGTGGAGATCCACCGCACCACCACCGCCGTCGAGATCTGGGACGACACCGACGGCACCGTGGACATCGTGGTGGCGGGCGTCGGCACCGGCGGCACCATCACCGGCGTCGGCCAGGTGCTCAAGGAGCGCAAGCCCGAGGTGAAGATCGTCGCCGTGGAGCCGCAGGAGTCCCCCATCCTCTCCGGCGGCCAGCCCGGCCCCCACAAGATCCAGGGCATCGGCGCCAACTTCGTGCCGGAGATCCTGGACCGCTCCGTCATCGACGAGGTGCTCCCCCGCAACATCGACCATGCCGTCGAGTTCGCGCGCCGCGCTGCCCAGGAGGAGGGCCTCCTCGTCGGCCTGTCCTCCGGTGCCGCGCTGTCGGCTGCCGTCGAGGTGGCGGCGCGCCCCGAGAACGCCGGCAAGACCATCGTGGTGGTCATCCCGTCGTTCGGCGAGCGCTACCTCTCCACCGTCCTGTTCGAGGGCCTGCTCGAGAAGTGACCTGGCCGGAAAGGGGGCGTCCCGCGGTCGGGGCGCCCCCTTTCCGCGTCCCCGCCTCACTAAGCTGGGGGCCATGCGCATCGTCATCACCGGGGCCTCGGGCAAAGCCGGCCAGGCCACCCTCCGCCACTTCGTCGACACCGCCCACGAGATCGTCGCCACTGACGTCGCCGGACGCCCCGCCTGGTATGGCGGCAAGTTCTATCGGGCGGACCTGACCCAGTTCGGCGAGGCCATGGACGTGCTCTCCGGGGCGGACGCCGTCATCCACCTGGCCAACATTCCTGCGGACTGGATCCACACGGATTCGCACACCCTCAACGCCAACATGGCCATGAACAACAACGTCTTCATCGCCGCGTGGAAGCTGGGGCTCAAGCGGGTGGTCTACGCCTCCAGCGAGACCACGCTCGGGCTTCCGTTCGACGAGGTGCGCTACGTCCCCGTCGACGAGGACCACTACCCGCTGCCCAATTCCACCTACTCGCTGTCGAAGGTGATGACCGAGACCATGGCGGAGCAGGTGTCGCGGTGGGCGGGCATCCCCTTCATCGGGCTCCGGTTGTCCAACATCTTCACGGTCGAGGATTACGCGCAGCAGCCGGCCTTCGCCAAGGAACCCGAGGCGCGTCGCTGGAACCTCTTCGGCTACATCGACGCCCGCGACGTGGCCCGGTCCTGCGAGGACGCGCTGACGGCCAGCCTGTCCGGCTCGCATGCCTTCGTCATCGCGGCAGACGACATCATCCTGGACATGCCGACGCGGGAGGCGCTGGCCGCGATCCACCCCGGCATCGAGGTTCCGGACAGCGTCGGGGAGTTCGGCACGCTGCTCAGCAACCGGGCCGCGAAGGAGCAGATGGGCTTCGCACCCCAGCACTCCTGGCGCGACGAGGTGCCCGCCTGACCCTCAGCCGATGACCGCCCGGGCGGCCCGCTCCCCGGACGCGAGGGCGTCCTGGATCGACGCGCCGGGCAGGTCGTCGGCCACCAGCACCCCGGCGGGCACCGGCATCAGGGCGCGAGCCCCGGGCGGCAGGGCGGGGAGGGCGTGGGTGATGTCATGGCGCACGAGCAGGCGCCAGCGCGAGGCGTCTGCGCCCAGCACGCTGCCCGCCTCCCTGGCGGCGTCGGCGTCCGTCAGAGCGTGGTCTCCCACTGCGCTTGCCTGGACGAGGTGCTGCCCCGCCGGGGCGTAGGACGGCGCGACATTGGACTGGACGCAGGCGTTCGCCAGGCGGGCGCCGTCGCGCAGATCGAGATGCAGGAAGGGCGATCGTGTGGGGGCCTCGTCGGCGGCGAACCACCACGTGGTCACGCCGAGCATGGCCGGTGCGGGAAGCCCCAGCAGCGCCGCGTTGCCGAGCGGCCCGGCCGCCAGCACCACGGTCTCTGCCCGCTCCACGGAGCCATCGGCGAGACGCACCTCGACCCCGCCCGCTCCGGGCCGCACCGCGGACACCCGGGCGCCGAGCCGGATCCGGTCTCTGATCGGCTCGGCGAGCTGCAGCGGCACGGCGGCCATGCCCTGGGCGGGGACCGCGGGGGTGGCGAGTGCGAAGAAGCCTGCGAGCCGGCGCACCTGGGACGCCGATGTGGCCCCTTCGGGGTCAAGCGTCACCCCCGAGAAGAACCGCTCGACGACGCGGCGCACAACCGGCGAGAAGCCCGCAGCATCCAGGGCACCGCTCAGGGTGAGGCTCTCCTGCCCGGAGGCCTTCACCCAGCGCGCCACCGCTGCCAGGTCTCCCGGGGTGAGCGGCCCACGCACCAGCCCCGCCGCGTGCTGCGGGTGGCGGGTGGGGTCCGCCAGCACCTGGAGCCCATCGTCGGTGCGCAACGCCGCCCCGCGGCCGAAACGGTGCAGGTCCAGCCTGCCCATGTCCAGGGCGCGGCGGGCCGCCGGGTAGAGCGGGTTGAGCAGCTGGAAGCCGCGGTCGCAACGGAAGCCGTCCACCACGTCGGTGGCCACGCGCCCCCCGACCGCACCGGAGGCCTCAAGCACCAGGACGTCCCTGCCGGAGGCCGCCACCAGCCCCGCGGCCCGAAGGCCCGCCAAACCCGCCCCGATGACGACGATCCGTGCCATGTCAGCCCTCCCCGCGTGCGATCTTCTCGTGGTGGCGGACCACTTCGGCGACGATGAAGGTCAGGAACTTCTCCGCCAGCTCGGGGTCCAGGTCCGCATCGGCGGCGAGCGCCCGGAGCCGCGCGATCTGCTGCGCCTCCCGGGCCGTGTCCGCGGCCGGCAGGCCTGCCTTGGCCTTGAGCTCGCCCACTCGTTGGGTCACCTTGAAGCGCTCGGCCAGGAGGTGGATGAGGGCCGAGTCCATGTTGTCGATGCTTCCGCGCAGGCGCTTCAGCTCGGTCAGTGCGTCGTCCATCGGCGCTCCTCGGGGGTCAGTGGAGGATCAGGTCGATCCTCTGGAAGGACTTGAGGTCTGTGTACCCGGTCAACGCCATCGCCTTACGCAGGCCGCCGGCCAGGTTCATCGTGCCGTCCGGGACCCTCGACGGGCCCAGCACAACCTCTTCCAGCGTGCCGACCTGCTCGAAGAACGAACGCTCGCCGCGCGGGAGCCGCGCGTGCCACGCCTCGCTGCCCCAGTGCCAGCCGCGGCCCGGCGCCTCCGTGGCGCGCGCAAGCGGGGAGCCGACCATGACTGCGTCCGCGCCGCAGGCGATCGCCTTGGCGATGTCCCCGGAGCGGCCCACGGCCCCGTCGGCCAGAATGTGCACATAGCGGCCCCCGGACTCCTCCAGGTAGTCGCGGCGGGCCTCCGCCACGTCCGCCACCGCCGAAGCCATCGGCACCTCGATGCCGAGCACCGACGCGGTGGTGTGCGTGGCGCCGCCGCCGAAGCCCACGAGAACGCCCGCCGCGCCGGAGCGCATGAGGTGCAGCGCCGCGCGGTAGGTGGCCACTCCGCCGACCAGCACCGGAAGGTCGAAGCGGTAGATGAACTCCTTCAGGTTGAGCGTGTCCTGCCCGCCCACGTGCTCCGCAGAGACGGTGGTGCCGCGGACGACGAAGAAGTCCATGCCCGCCTTCTCCAGCACGGGCGCGAACTCCAGGGTGCGCGCGGGAGACAGCGACCCTGCGACCGGGACACCGGCGGCGCGGATTTCGGCCAGCCGGTCCCGGATCAGCTCCGCCTTCACCGGCTCGGCGTAGATCTCCTGCAACCGCTTGGTGGCCGTGACCTGGTCCGATTCCTGCGTGATGCGCTCGTACTGGGCCTGCGGGTCCTCGTAGCGGGTCCAGAGACCCTCCAGGTTGAGCACCCCGAGGCCGCCGAGCTGCCCCATCCGGATGGCGGTGGCCGGCGACATCACCGAGTCCATCGGCGCCGCCACGATGGGCACGTCGAAGGAGACCGCGTCGATCTTCCAGGTGAGGTCCACCTCGTCCTCGCCCCGCGTGCGGCGCGCCGGGGCGATCGCCACGTCGTCGAAGGCGTAGGCCTGGCTGGCGCGCTTGCTGCGCCCGAGCTCGTACATGGGAACGGTTCTCCTTGGGTCTCTAGCGCGACCAGTAGTTGGGGGCCTCGGCGGTGAGCTGAATATCGTGCGGGTGCGATTCTCGCAGACCGGCCGAGGTGATGCGGACGAACCGCCCGCGCTCCTGCAGCTCGGCGATGGTCCCGGCGCCCGAGTAGAACATGGATTGCCGCAGGCCGCCCACGAGCTGGTAGGCGACCGCGGACAGCGGCCCACGGTAGGCCACCTGGCCCTCGATGCCCTCGGGGATGAGCTTGTCGTCTGCGGTGATGTCCCCTTGGAAGTACCGGTCCTTGGAGTAGGAGGCCTTCCGCCCCCGGGCGGCCATGGCGCCCAGCGACCCCATGCCCCGGTAGCTCTTGAACTGCTTGCCGTTGATGAACACCAGCTCGCCGGGGCTCTCCTCGCAGCCGGCCAGCAGAGAGCCGAGCATCACCGACGAGGCGCCGGCCACGAGGGCCTTGGCGATGTCTCCGGAGTACTGCAGCCCGCCGTCGCCGATCACCGGCACGCCGGCCGGCCGGCAGGCCCGGGCCGCGTCGTAGATCGCGGTCACCTGGGGCACGCCTACGCCGGCCACCACGCGCGTGGTGCAGATCGAGCCGGGGCCGACCCCCACCTTCACCCCATCCGCACCTGCCTCCACGAGCGCCTTGGCGCCCGCGTAGGTGGCCACGTTTCCGCCGATGATGTCCACCTCGGCGGCGGCCGGCTCCGCCTTGAGCCGCTTGATCATCTCCACCACACCTCGGGAGTGGCCATGGGCGGTGTCCACGACGATGACATCCACGTCCTGCTCGACGAGCGCCATGGCCCGGTCCCAGGAGTCCCCGAAGAACCCGACGGCTGCCCCTACCCGAAGCCTGCCCTGGCTGTCCTTGGCCGCATGCGGGTACTTGTCCGCCTTCACGAAGTCCTTGAGCGTGATGAGGCCCGTGAGCTTGCCCTGCCCGTCGACGATGGGCAGCTTCTCCACCTTGTGCCGGGCCAGCAGCGCCAGGGCCTCCTCAGTGGAGACCCCCTCGGGTGCGGTGACCAGCGGCATCCGCGTCATGACCTCGCCGACGGTGCGGCCGGGATCGTCCTCGAAGCGCATGTCGCGGTTGGTGATGATGCCCACCAACGTGCCGTCGGCCTCGACGACGGGGGTGCCGGAGATCCGGTAGGTGGCGCAGATCTCGTCCACCTCCCCGATGGTGGTGTGGGGGCTGACGGTGATGGGGTCACTGACCATCCCCGCCTCGGAGCGCTTGACCTGGTCCACCATGTGCGCCTGGTCCTCGATGGAGAGGTTGCGGTGCAGGATGCCGATGCCCCCCTCGCGCGCCATCGCGATGGCCATCCTGGACTCGGTGACCGTGTCCATGGCCGCCGAGGCCAGGGGCACGTTGAGCCGTACCCGCCTGGTGAGCTGGGTGCTGGTAGCCACCTGGGAAGGGATGATGTCCGACTGGTTGGGCTGCAGCAGCACGTCGTCGAAGGTCAGGCCCAGCGCCGCGAAGGGGCTGGGCACTCCAGCGCCGGTCAGTTCCTCGAACACACGTCCACCTTTTCTTCTCTGCTGCCCCAACTCCGGCCAGTCTATGCGGCAGGGCCCCGCCCGGACGAACCGGACGGGGCCCTGAGGCGCTGTTGAGCGGTCAGCTCTCGTCGTCGCGCTTGTCCACCACGAGGGTCTCGGTGGTGAGCAGGAGCGAGGCGATGGACGCGGCGTTGGCGAGCGCGGAACGCGTCACCTTCACCGGGTCGATGACGCCGTGCTCGACGAGGTTCTCGTAGACGCCGGTCCTGGCGTTGTAGCCGTGGCCGACCTCCATCTCCGCGACCTTCGAGGTGATGACGTAGCCCGCCTCGCCGCCGTTCTCGGCGATCCAGCGGAGCGGCTCGACGAGGGACTTGCGCACCACGTCGACACCGGCCTTCTCGTCGCCCTCGAGACCCAGGTGGTCCGCCAGGACCTCGCCTGCGTGGATGAGGGCGGAGCCGCCGCCGGCGACGATGCCCTCCTCGATGGCAGCACGGGTGGCCGAGACTGCATCCTCGATGCGGTGCTTCTTCTCCTTCAGCTCCACCTCGGTGGCGGCGCCGACCTTGATCACGCACACGCCTCCGGCGAGCTTCGCGACCCGCTCCTGGAGCTTTTCGCGATCCCAGTCCGAATCCGTGCGGGCCATCTCGGCCTGCAGCTGCGCAACGCGGCCGCTGACCTCGGAGTGCTCGCCCGCGCCGTCGACGATGGTCGTGTTGTCCTTGGTGACGAGGATGCGACGCGCGCGCCCCAGCACCTCGAGGCCGACCTGGTCCAGCTTGAGGCCCACCTCGGGGGCGACGACCTGGCCGCCGGTGAGGATCGCGATGTCCTCCAGCATGGCCTTGCGGCGGTCGCCGAAGGCGGGCGCCTTGACCGCGACGGAGGTGAAGGTGCCGCGGATCTTGTTGACCACCAGCGTGGACAGGGCCTCGCCGTCGACGTCCTCGGCCACGATGAACAGCGTGCCCTTGGCGGCGATGACCTTTTCCAGCAGCGGGAGCAGGTCGTTCATCGACGAGATCTTGCCGCTGTTGATGAGGATGTAGGGATCCTCGAGGATGGCCTCCATCCGGTCCGCGTCGGTGACGAAGTACGGGGACAGGTAGCCCTTGTCGAACTGCATGCCCTCGGTGAACTCGAGCTCGGTGCCCATCGTGTTGGACTCGTCGACGGTGATGACGCCGTCCTTGCCCACCTTGTCGAACGCCTCGGCGATCAGATCGCCGATCTGCTCGTCACGGGAGGAGATGGTGGCCACCGACGCCATGTCGGCGGTGGTGTCCACGGGGCGCGCGTTCTCACGGAGGCGCTCGACGACGGCCTCAACGGCCTTGTCGATGCCTCGCTTGAGGCCGATCGGGTTGACCCCGGCGGTCACGGCGCGCAGGCCTGCGTGCACCATGGCCTGGGCCAGCACTGTGGCGGTGGTGGTGCCGTCACCGGCGACGTCGTTGGTCTTGGTGGCCACCTCCTTGGCGAGCTGAGCGCCGAGATCCTCGTAGGGATCGTCGAGCTCAACCTCCTTGGCGACGGTGACGCCGTCGTTGGTGATGGTGGGGGCTCCCCACTTCTTGTCCAGGACCACGTAGCGGCCCTTGGGGCCGAGCGTGACCTTGACGGTGTTGGCGAGGGCGTCGACACCGCGCTCAAGCGCGCGACGTGCCTCCTCGTTGAAAGCGAGAATCTTCGGCATGTGTGGTCCTTACTTGCTGACGACGGCGAGGATGTCGCGGGCGTTCAGCAGGAGGTACTCCTGGCCGTCGTACTTGACCTCGGTGCCCCCGTACTTGGAGAAGATCACGATGTCGCCCTCGGCGACGTCGAGCGGGACACGGTTGCCCTTGTCGTCGATGCGGCCGGGGCCGGTGGCGATGACCTTGCCCTCCTGGGGCTTCTCCTTGGCGGTGTCGGGGATGACAAGGCCGGAAGCGGTGGTCTGGACGGCCTCAAGGGGCTGAATGAGGATCCGGTCCTCGAGCGGCTTGATCGTGGTTGCCACGTCAAACACCTTTCTGTCATATCCGACCCGGAGGCCGGCTTGTAGGTCAGTGTGAAGTGGCCGGGCGTCGTCGCGGGTGCCGTCCGACCATTAGCACCCGACAGGGTCGAGTGCCAGCACCTACGTTATCCGGGGTTTAGCACTCAATCAAGCCGAGTGCCAGAAGTGCTCTGTCCGGACCGCTTCGCGATGATGGCGACCGTCCCGTCGACGGTGCGTGCGAGGATGATCGTGGCGGCCGCGCTCCCCTTCGGCTTGAGCTCGCGGCGGAGCGCTGCCGGGTCGACGTCGATGGCTCGCTTCTTGATCTCCAGCGTGCCGATGCCCCGGTCGCGGACGTAGCCGCGCAGCGCCTTGACGGAGTAGTCGAGGACGTCGAGGACCTCGAAGCGGGTGGCCCAAGGCGTGTCGATGGGCGCGTCGGAGGAGAGGTAGGCCACGTGCGGATCCAGCAGCCAGGCCCCCGGGGCAGACTCCCCCACCAGGCCCGCCCGGATGGCGGCGCCGTCCGGCTCGTAGACGTAGCGCCCCAACGGCGCGGCGACGGGCGGCTCATCCCCCCTGCCCACGAGCTCCAGGGCCCCACCCCCGCTGAGCAGCACGGCCGAGCGCCCCTCGGGCAGCCGGTTCCACAGCGACACCTCCACCACGTCGCCACCGTCGCTCACCCATGTGGCGCGCACGCCGTCGGGGATGAGTTCCTTGGGGAGTCCGGGGCCGAGCTTGACGGCCGCGAACCTTGGCGAGGCCAGGTGATCGAGCACCAACGACCACGGTGGGGTGAAGTCCGCCACATTCCAGGTGCGGCCCCTCGAGGTGCGGCGGGCGGGGTCCAGGAACACGCCGTCGCTCTCGGGCAGCACGACCTCCTCGGCTCGCGCCACCACGGCCGGGCCGGCTCCCACGAGGCCGAGGTTCCAGGACGCCACCTCGGCGGTGGCGGGGTCGGCGTCGACGGCGTGCACCGCGAGCCCCGCCTCCGCCAGGGCCATCGCGTCGGCCCCGATTCCGCAGCCCAGGTCCCACACCGTCGCCACCCCGGCCGCAGCGAAACGTGCCGCGCGCCACCGGCGGACAGGGTCCCGGGTGGCCTGTTCCAGACCCGCGTGGGTGAACAGCATCTCGTCGGCCCGGGCGAACTTGACCCGGGCCCGACGACGCAGCGCCGCCTGCGTCAGCGCCCACGCGGCCTCGTCGGGGCCGAAGCCGGCGCGCAGGCGGGACGCGGCGCCCAGCGCCGACGGATCCGGCTCCCGCATCGCGGCCGCGAGGGCGGCCTCCCGCCCGGTCATTCTGCCGAGAACCGCCATCCCACGCTGTGCCCGCCGTCGTAGGGCAGGACGCCGTGGAACTGGGGCACGGTCTCGTCGAAGACCAACGGCAGGAAGTGCCGGTCCCCGTCCCACATCGGCAGCTCCATGACCGTGTCGACGTCGTGCCAGGCCAGGGTCCCCTCCGGGTTCGAGGGGTACGGCTCGCCGTCGATGCCGGTGACGAGGAACACGAACCCGAACACGTCGCGCCCGTTGAAACCGGGCCAGGACACTGTGCCGCGCAGCCGCATCGAGGTCACCTCGACTCCGGCCTCCTCGCGGATCTCGCGGCGCATCGCCGAGGCGACGTCCTCGTCGCGCTCGACCTTGCCGCCGAGGCCGTTGTACTTGCCGAGCTGCTCGTCCTCGGACCGGGAGATCCGATGCACGAGCAGGACCCGGCGCCGGTCCTGGCTCACGATGTAGCCCAGCGTGGTCAGCTCGGGCGAGTACGCCATGTCAGGGCCGGGGTTGGCGCTGGGTGCGGTCTGTCCCATCGAAGTCCAGCTCCCGGGTGTCGAACTCCACCATCTCGTCCCCGAGCGACCTGAGCAGCTCGTGGCGGGCCTCCCGCCGCTGGCGCTGCTCGATCGGGTCCGGCACGGGCGCGGCCGACAGCAGGCGCTTGGTGTACTCCTCCTGCGGGTTGAGCAGCACCTGCTCGCGATCGCCCTTCTCCACGATCTGGCCGTACTGCATGACGACGACGCGGTGCGCCAGCGAGTCGATCACCGCCAGGTCATGTGAGATGAACAGGCACGCGAAACCGAAGTCCCGTTGGAGGGCGGTGAACATGGCCAGTACCGAGGCTTGCACGGAGACGTCGAGCGCCGACGTGGGCTCGTCGGCCACCAGCAGGTCTGGGCTGAGCGCGAGGGCGCGGGCGATGGAGACGCGCTGCCGCTGGCCGCCGGACAGCTCGTGCGGGTACCGGTTGTAGACGGTGCGCGGGAGCTGGACCGCGTCCAGGAGTTCGTGGACCCGCGCCTGCCGTGCCTTGGCGTCGCCCACCTTGTGCACGCTGAGCGGCTCGGCGATGACGTCCCCGATGGGGAATCGGGGGTTGAGTGAGGCGGCCGGGTCCTGGAAGATGACGCCGATCCGCTTGCGCAGGCCCTTGAGCGCCTGGCCCTTGAGGGAGAGCAGATCCTCCCCCAACACGCGGACCTGGCCGGATTCCGACGGGATGAGCCCGAGCAGGGCGCGACCGATGGTGGATTTGCCCGAGCCGGACTCCCCCACCAGGCCGACGATCTCCCCCCGACGAACGTCGAAGCTGACGCCGTCGACGGCGCGGAACGGCTTCTTGCCCGCGCGGTGGTACTCGACCACGAGCTCGTCGACCTCCAGGGCCGCCTCCGCCGTGGGGCTCACCGGGTGGGGGGCCACCCCGAACTGTCCGTGGCCTTGGCCGAGCCGAGGCACGGCGGCCAGCAGCCTCTTGGTGTAGGGGTGGGTGGGATGCAGGAGCACCTGCTCTGCGGGGCCGCGCTCCACGATGTTGCCCTTGAACATCACCGCCACGTTGTCGGCCATGTCCGCCACCACGCCCATGTTGTGGGTGATCAGCAGGATGCCGGTGTTGAGCTTGTCCTTGAGTGATCGCAGCAGGTCCAGGATCTCGGCCTGCACCGTGACGTCGAGGGCCGTGGTGGGCTCGTCGGCGATGATCACCTCCGGGTCGCAGGCCAGGGCCATGGCGATCACCACGCGCTGGCGCATCCCCCCGGACAGTTCGTGCGGGAACTGGCTGGCACGGCGCTCGGCGTTGGGGATGCCGACGGCGTTGAGCAGGTCGACGGCGCGGTCCCACGCCTCGCGCCCGAAGGCCACGCCGTGCACCTCCATGGACTCGGTGAGCTGCTCGCCGATCTTGATCACGGGGTTGAGTGCGGTCATGGGCTCCTGGAACACCATGGCAACGCGGTTGCCGCGGATGGACCTCAGCTGTCGGCCGGACAGCGTCCCGATGCTCTGGTCCGTGACGCGGGTCTCGCCCTGGATGCGGGCGGTCTTCGGGAGCAGCCCGAGCGCGGTGGTGGCGGTGACCGACTTGCCGGAGCCGGACTCGCCCACCAGGGCCATCACCTCTCCGGGCTCAACGCTGAGCGTGATGCCCTTGACGGCGTGGACGGTGCCGAACTCGGTGCGGAACTGGACGTCGAGCTCATCGAACTTAAGGACGTGGTTCTCGCCGGTGAAACGGGGGGTGGTGGTCATGGGAGTACCTCAGTCCATCTGCTGGCGGGGATCGAACGCGTCACGGAGACCGTCACCGATGAAGTTCACGCAGAGCGCGATGGAGACGATGAAGACGCCCGGCCACCAGAAGAGCCACGGACGGGTGCTCAGCGCGTTCTGGTTCTCCGAGATGAGGAGGCCGAGCGATGTGTTGGGCGGGCGGACGCCGAAGCCCAGGAACGACAGCGCCGTCTCCACGAGGATGGCGGCCGAGATCAGCAGGGTGGCGTTCACGATGATGGTGCCGAGGGCGTTGGGAAGGATGTGGCGGACGATGATGCGCCACGAGGAGGTGCCGACGGCGCGGGCGGCAGCCACGAACTCGCGCTCGCGCAGCGACAGCACCTCGCCGCGCACGAGGCGCGCCAAACCGGTCCAGGAGACGAGGGCCAGCATTCCGGCCAGCGCGAAGATCCCGCCGACGTCGCCCGCCATGCGTCCGAGGACCGCCGCCAGCACCAGCGTTGGGATGATGATGAACAGGTCCGTCACACGCATGAGGAACGACTCGGCGATGCCGCGGAAGTAGCCCGCCGCCGCCCCCACCAGGGTGCCGATGATCGTGGCGCCGATGCCGACGGTGAACGCGATGGCCAGGGAGTTCTGAGTGCCGAGCATGACCAGGGCGAAGTAGTCCTTGCCGATCGTGTTCTGCCCGAACGGATGCTCCCCGATCGAGAACGGCCAGAGGGTCAGCGTCGGCGCGCCACCCGGCATGGCAAGGGGATAAAGGTCGATGTGGTTCTTGGGCCACCAGCCCGGGATGGGACCGAACCCGAGCGACGTGAGCGCAAGCAGGATGATCAACACCAGGACGGTGAGCGAGATCATCGCCCCGCGGTGACGCAAGAATCGGCGGAGCACCAGCTGACCCTGTGAGTAGGACTTGTCCGTGGTGGTGGTCTCGTCGGGCATCGACTCGATCTCGTAGTCGGCCTCATGGACGTCGTCGAGCTGGGCGGGGTTGTTGGGATCACTCATGATGGAGCCTCACTTCCTAGCGGGTGATCCGCGGGTCAAGGATCGCGTAGGCGATATCTGCCGCCATGTTCATGACCACCGCGGCGGTGCCGGTGACCAGGTAGAACGCCATGACCGGCGCCGGGTCGACGGCGGCCAGACCGGTGCGGAACAGGTTGCCCATGCCCTGCCAGCCGAAGACGGTCTCGGTGATGACCGCACCGCCGATCAGGCCCGCAAAGTCGAACGCGACGATGGTGGCTAGGGGGATCAAGGAGTTGCGCAGCGCGTGCCGCGTGATCACCTTGCGCTCCGAGATGCCCTTGGAGCGTGCGGTGCGGATGTAGTCCTGGTTCAGCACGTCCAGCATCGAGGCCCTGGTGTAGCGCGTATACGACGCGATCGAGATCAGAGTCAGAGTGACGGTGGGCAGCACCAGGTGGGTCAACGTGTCGATGGAGTGCATCCAGAACGTGGACTCGTAGTTGGGCGTCATCGAGCCGATGGTCGGGATGGGGCGAGGCTGCTCCTCCAGGTACTGGGCCCAGTTGGAGAGCAGGAGGTCGCTGACCGCCAGCAGCGAGGCGAGCAGCGCTACGACGACGGCGGAGAAGGTGGCCTGGCGTCGGGAGAATCCACCGAGCAGTTGGCCGGCCGCGACCCCGGCCGCGACCGCCGCCACGAAGCAGATGAGCAACACCGCAATGGAGCCGTTGTCCATGAGGTAGCCGCGCATCGCGATGTACCCGACGAGCGAGACTGCTGCGGTGGCTCCGACGGCGTTGCGGACGCGCTGGTTCTGGAAGCCGGATGTGAGCATGATCACGAGCGCCGCGGCGCCGAGGACAGCGAGGACGTAGACGGGGATGCCGAGTGCAGGTCGCCGAAACCAGGTCACGGCGTCGAAGTAGATGAGGATGGCCGCCACACCGGCGCCGATCGCACCGAAGGTGAGGAGCCGTCGCTTCAGGTCCCCGCCCATGGCGGCCTGGAGAATGAAGGCAATCAGCACGGCCACGCTGATGATCACCGGCCAGCTCAGGTCTGCGTCGACGATCCAGTTGTTGAACTCGATGGCGGCGTAGTGCTTGAGCAGCACGCCCAACCAGAAGACGGGGAGAGAGAAGGCGACGAAGGCGAAGAGGGTGACGCCGTAGTCGAAGCCGCTGTACTGGCGGATGGCGGTCACAATGCCGAGGATGACGCCGGCAGTGATGGCCAACAGGGTGGCGAAGACGACCAAGCGGAGCGTGGACCCGGCGGCCGTGGCGACCAGCGCGTTGACCGACTGCCCGTTGATGGCGGTGCCGAGGTCACACTGTCCGATCAGGCACTTAGAGGCTCCTGTCAGCCAGTCCCAGTACCGCTCGTACCAAGGCATGTCGAGGCCCATGTTCTCGACTCGCTGCTTGATTCGGTTCTCCCGGTTGGGATCGTTCGACTCGCGCAGATCCTGCAGGGGATCACCGGAGTTGATGACGAGCACGTACAACAGCAGCGACCCCAGCACGAGGATCGCGAGCGAGATCCCCAGGCGTTTGGCGATGAACTTGAGCAAGACCGGTCCTCTGGCATGGTTCGGGCGCCGGCCCCGGCGCCCATCCGCCGCATACTACGGCAGAGGGGAGAGTGAATATAGGGTGGAAGCACGGAAATCGGGGCAGGTAAACTGAGCCCCTGCCCCGATTCCGTCAGCGACTATCGTGCGGTGGTGTTCACCACGGTCACTGGGCGACCCACTGGGGGGCGTTCCACACCACCTGATCCTGCGTGGCAGTTGCCCGGACATTGCTCAAGGTGGAGTCGTAGGCCACGACAAGCGGGTGGGCGTACAGCGGGATGCCGAACAGCTGATCCCACAGTTCCTTCTCAATGACCTTGGTCTGCTCCAGGTGGACCGACTCGTCAAGCGTCGAGACGATTTGGGCCCAAGCGGCGTCCACGACCTCATTGCTGAACTTGCCGAAGTTCTGGCCCTTGTTGGTGACGTAGATGTTCTCGCCCGACGTGATCTGGCCGGAGCCGGCCCACGCGAACAGGGCAACCTCGTAGTCTCCGGTGACCATCTCCTCGTCGAAGAACTTAGGCGAGTTGGCGTCGATCACGTTGAAGCCGGCGTCCTTGCAGGAGGACTGGATCGCGGCGACGGTGTTGGCGCGACGATCGTTGCCCGAGCGATAGCCGAGGCGCACGTCGATCGGGGTGGCGATGCCGGCCTCGGCGATGAGCGCCTTCGACTTCTCAATGTCCACCGTGTCGAAGCGGCCGTCGTAGGAGGCGGCGACCACCTCGTCATAGCTGTCCTGGAACGGGAACACCTCGCGGGCGTTCATCAGCACCGTGTCGGGCGCGACCGGCTTGATCAGGGTGTCGATGATCATCTGACGCGGCACGCAGTGCGCGAAGGCCTCGCGCATCTGCAGTCCTGTGTCGGGGTTGCCGAACACGTTGTTCTCCCGGAAGTTGAAGTCCAGGTGCTCCCACGTGAGCGAGGAGCCACTCTCGACGCCGACGGCGGATCCGAGGCCCTGGAGCTGGACGACCGTGTCCTCGTCAATCTGCGGCTGGATGACCTGGACATCCTTGTTGGCCAACGCCTGGAACTGCTGGGCGTCGTCGATGAAGCGGAACACGAGGTCGCGGGTGGCGGCCGGGGTGCCCCAGTAGTTCTCGTTGGCGGTCAGCGTCAGGGAGTTGCCCGCCTGCCAGCTGCCGTCCTTGATCATGTACGGGCCCGAGGACGGGGTGACGTCTGCCGCGGGCAGCTCGCCCGGGTTGAAGATCCAGCCCTCGTTCCAGAAGGTGGCCGCCGACGAGACGGTCTCGGCGTCGCGGTCGATGACGGCCTGGGCCAGGGCGCCGGGCTCGAGGCCGGCCTGGGTGGCGATCACGTGCTCAGGGAGTGCCGAAGTGACGTTGATCCGGAAGTCCGGGTTGGGGCTGGTGTAGGTGACGGTGAACTCCTTCGAGCCCACCTCACCCTCCGGGCCCTCCAGCACATACTGCGCAAGTGAACTAGACACATGGTTGAACACGGCCACGGCGTCGGGATTCTCGCCGCTGGCGTAGCCGGGGGCGATGAACTCGGGGTTCTGGGCGGCCCAATCCATCAGGTAGTCGTTGATGGTGACGGGGGTGCCGTCGGACCAGACCGCATCGTCGTTAATCGTGTACTTGACCGTCAGCGGATCCTCAGAGGTGACCTCGTAGGTGCCGAAGTCCGTGTTGTCGCAGATCGTGCCATCTGCGCCGAAGTACACGAAGCTGGAGAACATGTGGGCGGCGATCACTGAGTTGTACGTGGAGTACGTGCCCGTCGTGATGGTGTTGTAGCCGCTCCAGTCGCCGGGGCCCGCCGTGTAGCGGACCTCGCCGTCGGCGGTCTCGGTGATGCCGACGTCCTGCAGGCAGCCGGCCGCGGCGTCGCCGCCGCCTGCACCCTCGCTGGCGGACGCGGTCGCCGAGGCGCTACCGGAGGCAGCGTCTTCGGGGTCGGTGGGTTCTGGGCTGGTGCAGGCGCCGAGCAGGAGTGCTCCGCTCAAGACCAGGCCGAGGGACACCTTGGTTCCCTGGAACTTCATTCTTTCTCCTAAGTCGTCGAACGACGGAAGAGGCCCGAATGGGCCGAGTGATGCCAGCGAACATAGCCAAGGCACGTTCAAATTGGCTAGGCCATCTGGGGTTTGACGCCAGATCGTTACTAACTTGTGTCCTGGCGCGACAAAATCAGACGACGATGGTGCCCACGGGAAGCCCGGAGTGCACCGAGAAGCCGAGCCCCGACGGGCGCACGCCGGCGCGGATGGCCTCGCTGCCGACAGCGGCGATCATGGCCCCGTTGTCCGTGCACAGCGCCGGGCGCGGGCGCCGCAGCTCGATGCCGGCCTCCCCGGCCCGCTCCTCCAACAGCGCGCGGAGACGGGAGTTGGCGGCCACGCCGCCGCCGATCAGGATGGAGTTGACCCCCAGATGCTGGGCTGCGTCGATGGTCTTGGCCGTCAGCACGTCACACACCGCCTCCTGGAAGCTGGCCGCGACGTCCGCCACCGGCACCTCGCCGCCGTCGAGCCGGCGCTGCTCCACCCAGCGCGCCACCGAGGTCTTCAGCCCTGAGAAGGAGAAGTTGAACCGGTGCCTGGCCATGTCGTGCCGCGCGGTCAGGCCGCGGGGGAAGCGGATGAAGGTGGGGTCGCCCTCCTGGGCTGCCCTGTCGATCACGGGCCCGCCCGGGTATGGCAGCCCGAGCAGGCGGGCGACCTTGTCGTAGGCCTCGCCGGCCGCATCGTCGATGGTGGAGCCCACCTCGGTGATCCGGGTGGCGATGTCCTCGACGTGGAGCAGCTGGGTGTGGCCGCCGGAGACCAGGAGCGCCAGCGACGGCATGGGCAGCGGCCCGTGGTCCAGCAGATCCACCGCCACATGGCCCACCAGGTGGTTCACCCCGTAGAGGGGCTTGCCCAGGTAGGCCGACAGGGCCTTCGCCGAGGCGACCCCGACGACGAGGGCGCCCACCAGGCCGGGGCCGGCGGTCACCGCGATGGCGTCCAGGTCCGACAGGTCCACCTCCGCCTTTTCTGCGGCGCGTTCCAGCGCTGGAATCAGCGCCGAGAGGTGAGCCCGGCTGGCCACCTCGGGCACCACCCCGCCGAAGCGGACGTGCAGATCCACCGAGCTGGCCACCTCGTTGGCCAACAACGTCCGTCCACGGACAATCCCGACACCGGTCTCGTCGCACGACGACTCGAGGCCGAGCACCAATGGCTCACTCATCGCTCTCCCTCCATGTCCCACATGCCGACGGAGTCCGCGTCGACGCCCTCCAGCCTCCGCTCAAGGATGAGCGCGTCGGCACCGGGTCCGTAGTAGTCCGGGCGGGTGGCCACGGCCGCGAAACCATAGCCCTGGTACAGCTGGATGGCCGAGGTGTTGGACGCGTCAACCTCCAGCAGCATCCGCCTCGCCCCACGGCCGATGGCCCACTGCAGGCCGGCCATCAGCATCACGCGCGCGAATCCGAGGCGGCGCTGATGTGGCGCCACGACGATGCGGTGCAGGTCCGCCACGTCGTCGACCAACTGGAAGGCCGCCACGCCCACCGCCTCTCCGCTCTTGCGGCGCGCGATGAGCACGAGCCGGCCCTCGCCGGTGACCTCCTGGCGCCAGGAGGCCTCGGACCATTGCGTGGCGAAGTGCTCCTCCAGCGCGAGGATGTCCGGGAGATCCTCCGCGACGGCCGTCTCGACGATCACCGGGGAGCCCTGAGCCGCGGGAGCGCAGACTTGGGTGCGCCAGGGACGGAGGCGTCCGCCGCGCGCAGGTAGTACGGCTCGTCGCCTGCGGGGAGAAGCTGCGGCCACCGGGCCGCGAGGAGCGCCGGGTCCAATGACTCGGGGCCCTGGACGTCCACGAGGGCCCGGAACGCCGAAGGGACGGCACCGGCCACGGGAAGGGCCGGTAACGACTCCGGGGCGCTCACCTGCGGGTCTGACACGCGCGTCCCGTCGCCGAGGTAGGTGGCCCAGTACAGCTCTTTGCGGCGGGCGTCCGAGGCGACGACGAACTGGGCCGGGGCGCCCTCCTCCGCCCACTGCCTGGCCACCACATCGAGGGAACACACGCCGTGTGCCGCGCGGCCGGAGGCGTGTGCGAGGGTCCACGCGGTGGCGACTCCGACCCTCAGGCCGGTGAATGGCCCCGGACCCATCCCGACGGCGAACTCGTCGACGTCTCGAAGGCTGATTCCGGCGCGGGCGCAGGCCTCGAGCACCGACGGCATGAGCGACTCGGCGTGGGCGCGGGTGTCCGCCACCACGACGCGGGTGTGCGGATCACCGTCGAGGGCGAGGCCCACCGCGACGACATGGCTGGTGTCTATGCCAAGGGTCCAGGTCATGGCGCCTCCCTGAGGACGTCGAGGGCACCGGCCCACCGGGGCCCGAAGCCGGTGAGGTAGACGGTGCGATCGTCTGAGTCCATCCCGCGGACGATGTCGATCTCGAGACGGTCCTCGGCTAGCCACTCTGCCAACCCGTGGCCCCATTCGACCAGGGTCACGGACTCCGCGAGCGTGGCGTCGAGGTCGATGTCGGCGAGCTCGGAGGCGTCGCCAAGCCGGTAGGCGTCCACGTGGACCAGCGCCGGCCCCCCGCCCCGGGGCGGATGAACGCGCGAGATCACGAACGTGGGCGAGATGATGGGCCCCTCGACGTCCAGCCCCTCCCCGATGCCTTGGGTGAGGGTGGTCTTGCCCGCACCCAGATCGCCTGTGGCGACGATCACGTCGCCCTTGGCGAGCACGCCCGCCAGGGCGCGGCCGAGCCGGCGCATGTCGTCGGCCGTGGGTACGTCGATGACGACGGGGAGGTCTCGGCCCATCCGGAAGCCGTGCGGCTCCGGCGCCACGACGTCGAAGCCGTGGTCCCGCCACCAGTCGACGAGCTGGGGGAACTCCTCACGCGCGAACAGCGAGGCGCGCCGGGCGCCCAGATCCGCCGCGACGGTGAGGGCGCCCTCGACGAGGGAACGCGCCACGCCCTGGCCGCTGGCCGACGGCAGCACCGAGACGCGTCTCAGTGTTGCGGTCCCGTCCGCGAGGTCGACGAGCAGTCCGGCGATGATGCTCCCCTCGCGCTCCACCACGACGCCGTAGCCGTCGGTGAGGGCACGCTCGATGTCGGCAACCTCGTCGGTCAGCGCCTCGGCTGGCGGGTCCACTGGGGGACGCGCCGCGAACGCCGCATGGATGACGTGCAGCAGTTCGGCGGCATCGCCCGGATCGGCGATCCGGATCGACAGGGTGGCGGTGTCCATAGGCGCGAAATCCTACGCCCTCACCAACGATCCCTGCGGCCCCCGCGCTGCCCGCCACGGCCGCCCTCGTAGCGACGGCCACCGCGGCCGCCTCCCTCGGGACGACGGCGCTGAGCCTGCTTGGGTGCGATGAGCTGCTGGTAGTCGGCCTCGGAGATCTCGACACCCGAGGTGGGACGTGCCCCGGTCGCCTCGCGCAGCTCCGCGGAGCCCGGCTCCACCGCGAGGGCAGCAGCCCGCACCCCGGCCTGGCTCAGCAGCCGCTCGGTGGAGCGCTGCTGGTGCGGCAGGACCACCGTGGCCACCACGCCCTCCTGGCCCGCGCGGGCGGTGCGGCCGGCGCGGTGGAGGTAGTCCTTCGAGTCACGCGGCGGATCGACCTGCAGCACCAGCGTCACATCGTCGACGTGGATGCCGCGGGCCGCCACGTCGGTGGCGACGAGGACCGGCACAGTGCCGTCCTTGAACGCGGCCAGGATGCGGGCGCGGGCGCCCTGCGTGAGGCCGCCGTGGAGCGAGCCCGCCATCACGCCCGCCTCGCGGAGCTGGCCGGCGATGCGGTCGGTGCCCAACTGGGTGCGGGCGAACAGCACCGTGCGGCCGTCGCGGTTGGCGATCTCAGCCGTGACCTGGTTCTTGTGGTGGGGGCGCACGATCAGCGGCCGGTGCACCATCGTCGTGACCGAGTTCTGGCTGGAGTCCACCTCGTGCGTGACCGGGTTGTTGAGGTAGGTCCGCACGATCGAGTCGACGGCCGCGTCCAACGTCGCGGAGAACAGCAGCCGCTGCCCACCCTCGGGGGTGGCGTCGAGCAGGGTGCGCACCTCCTTCGTGAAGCCGAGGTCAGCCATGTGGTCGGCCTCGTCGAGGACGGAGATCTGCACCTGGCTGAGGTCCGCGGCACCCTGCTCCAGCAGGTCGATGAGGCGGCCTGGGGTGGCCACCACCACGTCGACGCCGCGCTCGAAGGCGCGGATCTGCGGCCCATAGGCCATGCCGCCCGCGATGAGCGTGAGGTCGAGCCGCATCGCGGCCGCCAGCGGGGAGAGGACGTCGGCGATCTGGAGGGCCAGCTCACGGGTGGGCGTCAGGATCATGGCTCGCGGGGATCCGACGGGAGTCCCCTCCGCCAGCCTGGTCAGCATCGCGAGGCCGAAGGCAAGCGTCTTGCCCGAGCCGGTGCGTCCCCGGCCCAGGACGTCGCGGCCGGCGATGGCGTCGCCGATGGTGGCGGCCTGGATGGGGAACGGGGCGCTGATGCCCTGGCCGGCGAGGACGCGCACCAAGGGCTCGGCAACACCGAGCTCGAAGAAGCCCGACGCCACGTCGCCCTCCACAGCCTCAGCCGTCGTGGCGGTCCAGCTCATCTGGTCCGCCTCGGGAGCGTCGAAGCTGTCCTGGCGGGGCGCGCGGGTGTCGCGGCGGTCATGGCCGCGGCGGTCATCGTGGCCGCGCGGCTCGTGCGGGCGGCGCACGTCGACGTGGGGAGGCATCGAGCTGCGGCGGTGACCGCCGGAGCGATCCCCACCGCGGTCGTCGCGGTCGCCCCAGCGGGGACGGTCGTCGCGGGGGCGGTCGTCGCGGCGGGGTCGGTCGTCGCGGGAGCGATCGGAGTAGCGGTCGTCGCGGGGGCGATCGTCGCGGGATCGGTCGCTGTAACGGTCGTCGCGGGACCGGTCGCTGTAACGGTCGTCGCGGGGGCGATCGTCGCGGCGGGGACGATCATCGCGGGAGCGATCGGAGTAACGATCGTCGCGGGGACGATCGTCGCGGCGGGGACGATCATCGCGGGAGCGATCGGAGTAGCGGTCGTCGCGGGGACGATCGTCCCGAACGGGACGGTCATCACGGCGCGGGCGGTCGTCGCGGGCGGGGCGCTCGTCGCGGGCGGGGCGGTCTGAGCCCTCGTCGGTCTTGGGGACGAAGGGACGGTCACCGAACTCCAGCGCGCGGCGCTGCTTGCGGTTGAGCGGGGCGCCCGGGGCCGGGGGCTCGGTGCGGCCGCGACGTTGGGCCTTGAGGCCCTTGGCGGTGCGCTGCTCGGGTGACCAACGGTCTTTCTGGCGTGGTGCGTTCATGATAGAAGAGGTCCTCTGCGGGATAGTGGGCCCTGGATTCGGGCCGCTCGGGCCCACATCGGGGCCCCACGATTTGCCCGCTCATCTGTCACACGCTGGCGTTAATCGCCTTACCGGGCCCGTCGAGTCTACGGTCTCGACCGAGAATCTCCGAATCCACGGTCCTTCGAACGTCACCAGACGTTCATTGAGCGTTTCCCTGACGGAGGTGCCCCGGACACCGCCGTCAGTAAAATTGGGGCTGTGCGAGTTGCCATCGTCGCGGAATCGTTTCTCCCGAGCGTCAACGGGGTCACCAACTCCGTCCTGCGCGTCCTCGAACATCTGAGGGCGACCGGCCACGAGGCAATGGTGATCGCCCCGCAGGCGGGTGACCGCACTCCGCACGAGTACTGCGGCTTCCCCGTCGAGACCGTCACCAGCGTCGGCCTGCCCGGCTACGACGTGGTGAGGGTGGTCACCACCACGTCCTCCTCCATCGCGAGGCTGCTGACCGGATTCGCCCCCGATGTGATCCACCTCGCGGCGCCGTTCGTCGTCGGATACAAGGCGGCCACTGTCGCGGCCAGGCTCGGCATTCCCATGGTGGGCATCTATCAGACCGAGGTGCCCACGTACGCGAGCCGGTACGGCTTCCCACAACTTGAGCCACTCCTCTGGCACCACGTCAGGCAGGTCCACTCCCTCGCCTCACTCAACTTCGCGCCCTCGACGTTCGCCCGCGATCAGCTGATCGACCAGGGGGTGCCTCGCGTCGGTGTGTGGGGGCGTGGCGTGGACTCGGGCCGGTTCGATCCAACCAAACGCAGCACAGAGTTCCGGGCCCTCCATGCCCCGAACGGGGAACGGCTGATCGGCTACATGGGTCGGCTGGCGACGGAGAAACGGGTCGAAGACCTGGCCACGCTCGCGGACATCCCCGGCACGCGCCTGGTCATCATCGGCGACGGCCCACTCCGCCCCCAGCTGGAGGCCGCCCTCCCCCGCGCCGCCTTCCTGGGCGAACTGACGGGCGAGGACCTACCCACGGCCCTGGCCAGCCTGGACCTCTTCGTCCACCCCGGCGAGCTGGAGACGTTCTGCCAGTCCATCCAGGAAGCGAAAGCATCCGGCCTCGCCGTCATCGCGCCGCGACGCGGCGGCCCGATCGACCTGGTGGACCAGTCCCGCACCGGCTGGCTGTACCGCCCCGGAGACCTGGGCGCGATGCGCGGCCATGTGCTGGACCTGATCGGCGACGACGCGAAGCGCGGCGCCTTCGGCCGGGCGGCACGACACTCCACGCTGGACCGGAGCTGGGACACGGTGTGCGCCGAACTGGTGGGTCACTACGCCAAGGCCGTCAGACTCTCGGTGCGGGGCCCCAAGCTCGTCGCCTGAGCAACCGGCTCACCACACCTCGCCGGCTGCAGCAACCTCCACGAGCGCGTCCCTCAGAGACGACGGGATGTCGACGGTGGCGAGTTGCTGCACCATCGCCCATCCGCTCAGTCCCGTGACGGCCCGCCACGCCGCCTCCTTGGCCGTGAACTCGATCTCGGCCGCGTCGATCAGCGCGAACGCGTCGCCCGCCACGTCGCGAGGCGACCGCCTCGCCCCACCCAGGCGCACAGCGACCACCGAACCGAGGTCCACCTCCCCCAGCCTCACCCGGAGCGCGGGCGCGAGAACTTCGTCGGTGATCCGCACCGGGTGGTCGACGTGCTGCACCATGCCGCCCACCCACACCTCCACCTGTTCGACGGACTCTACTCCCACCACGTCGAGGGCGACCGTCCTGTGGTCCGGCGCCGCGCCGGGGCCGGGCCGCAGGGTCACGGTGAGCGTGGCGGTGCCGTCGGGGTGCGTGTCGAGCACCTGCTCGATCCGAACCTGACGACGGGCCTCGGGCCCGGGTGCCGCGCTCCCGTCGTCTTCCACCAGGTGCGACACTGCGGTGCCGGGCACCACGCGCAGGTCCAGCGCCCGGGGGGACTCGGACACGTCGGCCATCGGGTCCGCGCTGAGCGCGATGACAGCGCCCGCCCTTGCCAGGACCGGATACCCGCCGAGCCCGCGATGCAGGACCACCGTGCGTCCCCCGTCGTGGCGGTGGCCCGTGAACAGGTCGATCCACGAGCCTTCAGGGAGCCAGGCGCGAGTGGAGGCCAGGTGCGAGGCGCCGTCCTCCGCCGAGGTGAGCGGGGCCACGAGCAGGTGCTCTCCCACCATCGACTGGTTGGGCACCTCGTAGGCCGCCGCGACATCCGGGTGGTCGTGATACATCGGCCGCACCAGGGCCACCTGCTCCGCGTGCGCTGCCCAGGCCGCCGTATAGAGATAGGGCACCAGGCGGTGACGGAGCCGGAGGAACGCGGCCATGATCCGCTCGGCCTCAGGCCCGTAACCCCACGGCTCCTTCGACGCGAAGGGGCTCGACGAGGAGTGCAGCCGGTTGATCGGCGAGAAGACGCCCAGCTGGAACCACCGCACCGCCATCTCGACGTCGCGGCTGCCGAACATGTGCCCGCCGATGTCGTGGCTCCACCACGGGTATCCGATGTTGGCGGCCGTGGCGGTGAAGTACGGCTGGAAGTCCAGCGAGTCCCACGTGGTGATCGTGTCGCCCGAGAAGCCCACGGGGTATCGGTGGCTGCCGGGGCCTGAGTAGCGCGAGAACGTCAGGCGCCGCCGCCCACCCCGGCCGGAGTCGTGGTAATGGATGTGGTTGAGCATCCACAACGGGTCCAGCCCGGCCACCGCAGTCGCGCCACCCGACTGCCAGTCGATCCACCAGAAATCCACGCCCTGGTCCTCCAGAGGATGGTGCAGGTGCCTGAGGTAGGCGTCGACGAACTCTCGGGACGTCACATCGAACTCGACGGCGGCGCCCGTTGCCGGGTCGATCCCTACCGCCTCCGCCACGGCCGGGTAGGCCTCCTCGTGCCGACGGACTCCGTCTGCGGGGTGCAGGTTGAGGGTGACGGCGAGCCCGCGCTCATGCAGGGCGGCGAGGAAGGCCTGCGGGTCCGGGAACAGCTCACGGTTCCACGTGTAGCCGGTCCAGCCGGTGCCAAGCTCCGGATCGACGTCGACGACGTGCCAGTCCATGTCGATGACGCCCACCGAGAGCGGGATCCGCTCGGACCGGAAGCGGTCCATCACACCCAGATACTCGTCGGCCCGGTAGGGCCAGTAGCGGCTCCACCAGTTGCCCAGGACGAAGCGGGGCACCAGCGGGACGGGACCGGTGAGGCGGTGGTAGTCGGACAGCGCGCCCCGATAGTCGCGACCGTGGGCGAAGAGGTACAGGTCTCGGCCGCCGCCCTCACGCCCGGCCACCCATCCGTCCGGGGAGAGCAGCACCGAGGTGGAGTCGTCCAGCACGGCGAATCCGTAGGTGGCGAGGATGCCCGGTTCCAGGGGGCAGGCGCCGTCCACCTCGTCGAGGGTGCGGGCCGTGCCGAGCAGGTTGCCGCGACCGGGCAGGTTCTGCGGGTAGCTCTCGCCGAAACGCCACGTAGAGTAGTGCGGATCGGATGCGCCACGGGTCAGGGTGACGCTGAGCCCGGAGCCGCTGAAAGGCCCGCCGTCGTAGCGCACGCGCAGGTGATCCGTGCGCACCTCGAGGGACCCGCCCACGACATCGGCGGTGAACTCAGGCACCTCGAAGGAGCGGTTGACGACGGTCTGGGTGCGCTCGTCGACGAAGCGTCCCTCCGGGTGCCACTCAAATCTCAGCAGCCGGCTGGTGAGCACTGTGATGCGGTACGTGGCCCCGGCAATGACGGCATCTGGATGGGCTGGGGCCGGCTGGCCGTCCGACATCGCGAACATGGGCGTCCTCTCCTCGGCGGCCGACCGCCGGCGGCGCCTCAGCTGTCTTCGGTGGGTGCGTGCGTGTGGTAGGTGTCCTGCTCCTCGGTGAACTCCTTCACCGGGGCGACGAGGTCGATGGTCTGTCCGTCGTCGAACTCCAACCTACATTCGATCTCCTCGCCTCCGGCAACAAGCTCGCCGGTCAGGCCCATCAGCATCACATGCGGCCCGCCGGGCGCCAGGTGCTGGTGCTCCCCCGCGGGAATGGGGAGCCCTCCCTCTGCCTCCTGCATCACCATCTGGCCGTCCACCTTGACCATCTCGTGCAGCTCGACCTTCGCCGCGACATCCCCGCAGTCCGCGGAGACCAGCATCCGGTCCTCCTCGGAGGGGTTGGTGAGATTGACGAACAGGGCGGTCATCTCCGGCATCTCGGTGCCGACGGTGGCCCGAACCCAGGGATCCGCGGCGAGGATGCCGGGGGTGGCGCTCTCGGCCTGGGAGCAGGCGGCGAGGGCGACGGCGGCGAGGACGGGGACAGCGAGCTTCCAGTTCACCCTGGGATCATAGCCGAATTTTGATACCCCCGGGGGTACCCCACCGGGGTCTGTGGACATCGGTCCCGCGGGTAGACTGCGCCGCATGTCCACGCAGCACGTCACCCGTCGTGGGGTCTTCGGCTACGCCGGTGCCGCCACCCTGGGCGGCGCTGCCGGTGTGGTCGCCGGTCGGGCGTCCCGAGGGGCAGCGGAGGACGCCGCGACATCCTCAGTGGGCGGTCAGACGTACCCGGCCCACGGCGTGCATCAATCCGGCATCCTGACAGCGCAGCCCGCCGTCGGCCACCTCATCGCCTTCGACCTCCTCCCCCAGACGGACCGCTCCGCGCTCGGACGCCTCATGCGCGTGTGGAGCGCGGACATCGCCGCGCTGATGGCCGGCCGCCCAGCCCCGGGAGACTCCGCCCCGGACCTCGCCCAGGCCGGCGCCTCGCTCAGCGTCCTGGTCGGCCTCGGCCCGCGCATCTTCGACCTGGACGGTCTGAACCCCCAGCGCCCCGCTGGCTTCCAGGAGATCCCCCCGATGGAGCACGACCAACTCCAGCAGCGTTGGTCCGGCGGGGACCTGCTCGTCTGGATCTCCGCCGACGACGCCACCACCACAGCACACGCCGCGCGCCGGCTCACCGCAGACGCCGGCCCTTTCGCCACCAGCCGGTGGGTCCAGGGCGGTTCGTGGCGCCCTGTCGACGCCGAGGGCAACCCGGCGACCGGCCGCAACCTGTTCGGTCAGGTTGACGGCACAGCCAACCCCACCGACGACGCCCTCACCCGCGCCGTGTTCTCCGAGGACGGCTGGCTCTCGGGAGGCACCCAGCTGGTGATCCGCCGCATCGAGATGCACCTGGACGAGTGGGACGATGCCACACGCGACCGCCAGGAGCAGTCCGTGGGCCGGCGCCTCGACACGGGGGCGCCACTCACCGGAGAGGCCGAGCACGATGCCCTGGACCTCGAGGCCATGGCCGACGGGGTGCCCGTGATCGCGGCGGACGCCCACGCCCGCCGCGCCCATCCGTCGCAGAACTCGGGCCGCACCATGCTGCGCCGCGGGCTCAACTACACCCACGACGAGTGGGCCGATGGCGCCCCCGTCTCGACGGCGGGGCTGATCTTCGGCGCCTTCCAGGCCAACATCGCGGAGCAGTACATCCCGGTTCAGCGAATGCTGGACCACGGTGACGCGCTCAACGAATGGACCACGGCCATCGGATCTGCCGTATTCGCGATCCCGCCTGGCTTCGGGCCGGACTCCTACCTCGCGCAAGGACTCCTCGAATGACCGCACCCCTCGTCCGTCCGGCCCGGCCATCGGACCTCCCCGGCGCCGCCGAGGCGCTGGCGGATGCGTTCACCGACGATCCCACCTTCGCCTTCCTCCCGTCCGGCGAGCGCGCGCGGCGGGTGCGGGCCTACATGGACCATGAGCTCGACGGCGCGTGGACGGTCGATGTGGCGGTCGACGGCACCACCGTGCTCGGAGCCGGACTCTGGCAGCCGCCAGGCTCTCATGTCGACGGAATCGCGGCAGCGGCGAGACACCTGGCGGGCCTCTGGAGCACCCTCGGGAGTCACGCCGTCACCATGCTGCGGGTCGAATGCGAGCTCACCCGGCACCGGCCGCCCGTGCCGCACTGGTTCCTGGGCTATGTAGGCGTGTCGTCAGCTGCGCAGGGCCGGGGCGTTGGCCGGGCGCTCCTCGAGTACCGCCTCGGCACGGTGGCCGAGCCGGTCTATCTCGAGGCGGCCACCGAACGGGCCGCAGCCCTCTACCGTCGCCTCGGCTTCGTGGACATGTGCCGGTTCACCGGCACTCAGATGCCCGCCGTGGGCATGTGGCGCCCGGCGCCCATCGCTACCTGAGTGTCTCCCTGAGGCTCTCGAGTGGAGGGGCCGCGCGAACCGGCGTGGCCCGTCCCATCGCTCCCTGAGGAAGGCCGCCCGCGAAGCGGCGTGGACTGTCTACGCCCGCTCCCTGAGGAGGGCCGCCCGCGAAGCGGCGGGGCCTGTCCCCATCGCTCCCTGAGGAGGGCCGCCCGCGGAGCGGCGTGGCCTGTCTCGAAGGGTCGTGACTACCACCTTCACGCAGTTCTTGTGGTCGGGTGTGGGGAGCCGTGAGTCGATGTCCGGGCGGCCGTTGTCCATGCTCTTGCTGATCGCCGCCGGTGGATCGGTGGTCGGGTTGTGGAGGCCGCCCGGGCATCGTCTCCCGTCTCCCCGCACTCGGTCCTCCTGTGGCGTTGCCTGGTTCGGGTGTGGGCCGGCAGGGCGGCCTTGGGGTCGGGTCTGCTTGAGCGGGATGCCGGTTGGGCGATCCTCGGGTTGGGCACCGCTGCGCAGTGCCGCCCTGCCGTCCCCCACCCTTGCGCTGACGTGTCGGTTTTCGACCCTTCGAGACGTCCTGCGGTCGCTTCGTGACGCGGGACTGTGGACGTCAAGGAACGAACTTCCGTCAGTGGCACCCGTCCCATCACCGCGACGGCCGCGCTCCGCTTGGGTTCTTGGAGCACGTGTCCCAATTCGTGGAGGCGGGGCGTCGGTCGAGACACCGGACCGGGTGCCAGGGGCTTCGACGCGGGTGCGGCGCTTCGCGCGCGCCCGGCTCACCCAGCTGTCGGGGTAGGCCGGGTTGGCTTCGACGCGGGCTGCGCGGCTCCGCGGGCATGATTATTCTCAATCGACGGAGGGTCCCGCGACTGGGAGCGAGGGTGGGGGACAGCAGGGCGGCACTGCGCAGCGGTGCCCAACCCGACGACCACCCAACCGGCATCCCGCCCGAGCAGACCCGGCCCCAACGCCGCCCTGCCGGCCCGCACCCGGGACCAGGCAACCCCACAGACAGGACGAGTGCGGGGAGACGGGAGACGATGCCCGGGCGGCCTCAACCACCCGACCCCAGATCCACCGGCGGCGATCAGCAAGACTCTGGACAACGGCCGCCCGGACATCGACTCACGGCTCCCCACACCCGACCACAAGAACTGGCGTGAAGGTGGTAGTCACGACCCTTCGAGACAGGCCACGCCGCTCCGCGGGCGGCCCTCCTCAGGGAGCGATGGGGACAGGCCACGCTTGCTCCGCGGGCGGCCCTCCTCAGGGAGCGAGGGGGGTGGCCCTCCTCAGGGAACGGGAGCCCAGAGGCTAGTGTCCTATCAGCCCAGCTATCACCGCGGGCAGCCGCGCCGCCAGCGCGTCTGGCGGGTACGGGCCGGGATTCCGCTCGGCGGCGATGGCCTGGACGCTGGCACCCAACACGCCCGCCCGCCACGCCGGGAGCCCCGCGGCCAGCAGGGCTCCGCAGATCCCCGCCAGCACGTCACCGGATCCGGCCTGGGCGGTCCAGGCGGGCCCCCTCACCGCCATGGTCACGCGCCCCGACGGCTCAGCCACGTATTGCGTGGCCCCCTTGAGGAGCACCGCCGCGCCCGTCTGCCGCGACACCTCCCGCACGCACACCAGCGGATGCGCCTCGACGTGGGCACGGGTGCAGCCCAGTATCCGGGCCAGTTCGCCGGCGTGCGGGGTGAGCAGCCACCCGTCGAGTCGCCCCGCGGGCAGCGAGGTGAGCGCGTCGGCGTCGACGACGGTAGGCACCTCGTGGAGTCCCGCGTTCGCCACGCGCCCCTCGGTGCCCTCACCGTCGCCCCACCCGGAACCCACCACCATCGCCTGGGCGCGCCCCTCGCCGATCACCACGCTGGGGAACCGCGACAGGATCAGTCCGGAGGCCACGCGACCGGTGTAGCGCACCATGCCGGCCCCGGCATGCAGGGCACCCGAGACGCCGAGGATCGCGGCGCCCTGGTACTGGTCGGAGCCGGTGTCGATCATCACCACTCCGCGGGTGTACTTGTCCGACGTGGGCACCGGCGCGGGCCACCACCGCGCCACGTCGGCCACCTCGGCCTGCTGCAGCAGCGGAGCGTCTGCCTCCACGCCGATGTCGGCGACGTGCACCTGGCCGCAGCGCGAGGCGGCTGGCTCCTGCACGTGGCAGGGCTTCAGTGCGGCGAACGTGACGGTGTGGGCGGCGCGAAAACTCGGATGCGTCGCCCCGGAGTCCGCGTCGAGGCCGCTGGGCAGATCTACCGACAGCACGGGCACACCCAGGTCCGCGCACGCGTCGGCCATGGTCTCGACCACAGGCGGCAGCCCGGGCCGCGATCCCAGGCCGGTGAACGCGTCGATCACCAGGGCGCACTCCGCGAGGGCCTCGACGGCGGCCGTCGCCTCCACCACCTGGCAGCCGGCCGCCCGCGCCGCGGCGAGGCCACCCTCGTGCGCGCTGCCGGCCACGCACCAGACAGCGACGGCGCGGCGCTGGGCGAGCTGGGCGGCGGCGAACAGTCCGTCTCCCCCGTTGTTGCCGGGCCCGGCCACCACCAGCACCGGGCCCTCCGGGGCGACGGAGGTGGCCACCCGGGCCACCTCGGCCGCGGCTCGTCCCATGAGGTCCACGCCTGGCTCGGCGGCGAAGACCCTCGCCTCGGCCGCGCGCATCCCGGCCGCGGTCACCACGGGCCTCATGCTTCGCACACCACCATCGCCGTGGCGAAGCCACCGTCGTGGCTGATGGACAGATGGATGTGGCGGATGCCCAGCGCCTCCACCCTGGCCGCGACGGACCCGGCGTTGCGGAAGGCCGGGTCGCCGTCGGCGTTCTTGACCACCTCGCAGTCCAGCCATCGCATGCCGCCCGGCGAGCCGAGCGCCTTGGCGAACGCCTCCTTCGCGGCGAACCGGGCGGCCTGGGACTCGATGGAGAGAGCACGCTCGGCCGGGGTGAGAAGGCGCTCATCCAGGCCGGGGCGACGCTCCAGCATGTCCCGGAAACGCTCGATGACACACAGGTCCGTGCCGATACCCACGATCATGGCGCCACTCTAGGGCTGAACCCCTACTCGACGGTGACCGACTTGGCCAGATTCCGTGGCTGATCGACGTCGTGGCCCTGCAGGGTGGCCAACTCGCAGGCGAAGAGCTGGAGCGGGATGATGGCGGCCACCGGCTGCAGCAGCGTGGAGAGCTTCGGCAGCTCGATGAACACCGCCGCCGCGGCACGCGCCTCCTCGTCGTCGGCCTCGGCCAGGACGATCGTCTTCGCGCCACGGGCCCGGACCTCGGCGATGTTGGACACCACCTTGTCCCGAAGCTGGTCCCGGCCGCGGGGCGGCACCACGACGAACACCGGCAGGTCCTCGCGGATCAGCGCGATGGGGCCGTGCTTGAGCTCCCCGGCCGCGAAGCCCTCCGCGTGGATATAGGCCAGTTCCTTGAGTTTGAGCGCCCCCTCCAGCGCGACGGGGTAGCCCACGTGGCGGCCGAGGAACAGCACGGAGGGCTCGTTGACGAACTCGCGCGCCAGGTCCAGGACCTGCTGCTGGTTGTCGAGCATGCCCTGGATGGCATCGGGCATCCGCTCCAACTCGGCCAGGAGTGCCCCGATCTCGTCTCCGTACTTCATGCCACGCACCTGCGCCAGGTAGAGGCCGAGCAGGTAGCAGGCCACCAGCTGGGTGGTGAAACCCTTGGTGGAGGCCACCCCGATCTCGGGGCCGGCGTGGGTGTAGATGACGGCGTCGGATTCGCGCGGGATGGTGGCGCCGTTGGTGTTGCAGATGGCGATCACCTTGGCGCCCTGCTCCCGGGCGTGCCGGATGGCCATCAGCGTGTCGGCGGTCTCGCCGGACTGGGAGATGGTCACCACCAGCGTCATCGGGTCGATGATCGGGTCCCGATAGCGGAACTCGGAGGCCACCTCCACCTCGCAGGGGATGCGGGTCCAGTGCTCGATGGCGTACTTCGCCACCAGGCCCGCGTAGAAGGCGGTGCCGCAGGCGACGATGACGATCTTGTTGATCCGGCGCAGGATCTCGGGGGAGATGCGGATCTCGTCGAGGACAAGTTCGCCGCGCTCGTTGAGGCGCCCGAGCAGCGTGTCTGCCACGGCGCGGGGCTGTTCGAAGATCTCCTTGCGCATGAACCAGTCGTAGCCCTGCTTCTGCGCGGCCTCCAGATCCCAGTCGACGTGGAACTCCTTGGTCGGCGCCGGCGCGCCGTCGAAGGTGGTCACGCTGACCCCGGCGGGGGTGAGCTCGACGATCTGGTCCTGGCCGAGCTCGATGGCGTCCCGGGTGTAGGCGATGAACGCGGCCACGTCCGAGGCGAGGAACCATTCGCCCTCCCCCACGCCGACCACCAACGGCGAGTTGCGCCGCGCGGCGACGATCCGGTCCGGGTCCTGGGCGTCGACGGCCACCAGCGTGAAGGCGCCTTCCAGGCGCGAGACGACGGCGCGCATCGCGGCGAGGAGGTCCAGGCCCGCCTCCAGCTCGCGTCGCAGCAGGTGCGCGGCCACCTCGGAATCGGTCTCGGAGGAGAACTCGACGCCCGGCAGCTCGGCGCGGAGCTGGCCATGGTTCTCGATGATGCCGTTGTGGACGATGGCCACGCGCTCCGAGACGTGCGGGTGCGAGTTCTGGTCCGTCGGCGCTCCATGGGTGGCCCAGCGGGTGTGGCCGATGGCCACGTGCCCGGTGGGAAGCGGATCCGCGGCGATGGCGGCCTCAAGGTTGACGATCTTGCCTGCCTTCTTGCGCCACTCGACGCGCCCCCCGCTCGGCAGGGCGACACCCGCTGAGTCGTAGCCGCGATACTCGAGCCGGCGAAGCCCGCTCAGTACCACATCGAGTCCGTCACGTTGTCCGAGATATCCCACGATTCCACACACGCGAAAAACCGTACATGATGAATGCGCGTTTCTTGACATCCGCGCCTGTGAGGGATCCGCTGCGGTTACACCTTGCGGATGAGGATCGAGTCGACTGCGTGCGACTCGCGCTTCACGAGGATGGCCGTGGCCCGATCCCTGGTGGGCTCGATGTTGAGGCGGAGGTTGAGGCCGTTGATCTCTTCCCAGACCCGGGCGCCGAACGCGACGGCGTCGGCTTCGGACAGCTCCGCGTAACGCCTGAAGAAGCTCCGCTCGTCGGTGAACGCGGTCCGCCGCAGGGTGAGGAAGCGCTCTAGGAACCACTGCTTGATGTGCGACTCGGGAGCGTCGACGAACACGGAGAAGTCGAAGAAGTCGCTCACCGCCAGCCCCGGCTTCCCGTCCGCCTCGACTCGGGCTGGCTGCAGCACGTTCAGGCCCTCGATGATGAGAATGTCCGGGCGCTCCACAGCGATGTGCTCGCCCGCAACGATGTCGTAGACCATGTGGCTGTACACGGGTGCGAACACGCTCGGCACGCCGGACTTCACGTCGATGACGAAGTCCAGCAGCGCCCGCCGGTTGTAGGACTCGGGGAATCCTTTACGCTCCAGGAGACCGCGACGCTCCAGCTCGGCGTTGGGGTAGAGGAAGCCGTCGGTGGTGATGAGGTCCACCCGCGGCTGCCCCGGCGCCCGGCGGAGCAGCTCCTGCAGCAGGCGCGAGACCGTGGATTTGCCCACCGCCACGGACCCGGCCACCGCGATGACGAACGGCGTGCGGTCCACATCCAGTCCCAGGAAGTCATGGCTCTGCGAGTAGAGCCTCCCGGTGTTCTCCATGTAGAGGTGGAGCAGCTGCGTCAGCGGGCGGTAGACCTCCACGAGGTCCCGGTGGGAGGTGGGATCCCCGATGCCGCGGAGTCTGTCGAGGGTGACCTCATCGAGATCGATCTGCGTCGCGTCGGCCAACGCCGCCCACGCGTGACGTTCGAGCGTGACGTACGGTCCGGTCACCGGCACTCCTTCGTGGGGTCGATCGGCAATCGTACAGGGAAGGGCGCCCGCGTACAGTGGGGCGCATGACCGACGACCGCTCCGGGAACCGCCGCGACCCCTACTCCGAGGAGTTCAAGACCTTCATCGTCAGTGGATGGGCTCCGGACCACCACGCACTGCCCGATCGGCTGCCCGCCGCGCGCTACGCGGCCGCCAGGCGGGTGCAGCTCGCGCAGGAGTTCGCCGGCACCACCCTCGTTGTACCGGCCGGTCCGCTGAAGCCCCGCTCCAACGACACCGACTACCGGTTCCGGCCCCATAGCGCGTTCGCCTACTACACAGGCCTCGGCGAGGACAGGGAGCCGGACGCTGTGCTCCTCATCCAGGACGACGACGCCACGCTGTTCTTCCGTCCGCGCGCCCCGCGCACGGACCGGGAGTTCTACGCCGACGCCCGCTACGGCGAGATGTGGGTGGGCCGGCGCGACTCGCTGGAGGAGATGGCGGCCGCTGTCGGACTCCCCTGCCGCGACATCCGCGAACTGGAGGACGTCATCGGCCACGCGTCGGGGCCGCTGGCCGTCATCCGCGAGGCGGACCCGGCGGTCACCGCCCTCGTCGACGGTGCACGCACCGACGAAGACCTCTCGAGAGACGCCGAACTGGAGCGAGCCTCCTCGGAGGCCCGCTTCGTCAAGGACGAGTTCGAGGTGGCCGAGCTGCAGCGTGCCTGCGCCGCCACCGCCGTCGGCTTCGAGGCCGTTGCCCGCGAGCTGCCGCGCGCCGTGGAGCAGGGCCGCGGCGAGCGGTGGGTCGAGGGCATCTTCGAGCTGCACGCACGGCACCTCGGCAACGCCATCGGCTACGACACCATCGCCGCCGGCGGGGATCACGCCAACACCCTGCACTGGATCAGGAACGACGGGGACCTCAGCGACGGAGATCTGCTCCTGCTTGATGCCGGGGTGGAGGTCAACACCCTGTACACGGCCGACATCACGCGCACGCTCCCGGTCAGCGGCCGTTTCACCCCGCCCCAGCGGCGGGTCTACGAGGCCGTCCTCGCGGCGCAGACCGCGGGCATCGCGGCCTGCCGCGACGGGGCCGCCTTCGCTGATGTGCACCGGGCAGCCATCACCGTGCTGGCGGGCTTCTTCGAGGAGCTCGGCATCCTGCCCGTCAGCGCCGCCCAGTCGATGTCGGCCGACGGCGGCCAGCACCGCCGCTGGATGGTGCACGGCACCTCCCACCACCTCGGCCTCGACGTGCACGACTGCGCCCACGCCCGAGCGGAGGAGTACCGCCTCGGCACGCTGCGCTCCGGGATGGTCATCACGGTGGAGCCCGGTGTCTACTTCAAGTCCACGGACCTGCTCGTGCCTGAGGAGTACCGCGGCATCGGGGTGCGCATCGAGGACGACATCCTCATCACGGACTCGGATCCGGTGAACCTGTCCGAGGCGCTGCCCCGCACCGCCGACGACGTGGAGCGTTGGCTGGCCCGGAGCCGCGGCTGAGGCTCAGTCCTCGGACTCCGAGACCACGGTGGAGGTCTGGCCGCGGGTGAGGAGCCCCCGGATCACGCGGGCCACGTCTGCGGGGCGCGCCACCGTCACCTGGTGCGCAGCTTCCGGCACCACGTGCAGCTCGCCGCGCTGCACCGTCTCGGCCACCAGCTCGACGTTGGCGATCGGGGTGGAGGTGTCCCGCTCCCCCGCCACCATCACCACGGGAAGAGTGATGTAGGGCAGGTCGTCCCGGACGTCGTGGGCGGCCAGCGCCCGGCAGAGCTGGGCATAGGAGTGGTCGTCCGCGGCGGACAGCCCCTCCATCACGGCGTCCACAACGGCGGGCTGCTGGGCGCGGAACATCGGAGTGAACCACCGCTTCGTGGTCTCCTCCACCAACTGCTGGGTGCCGGTGGCCTCCACCTGATCCGCGCGGTCCAGCCAGCGGGCCGGCTCGCCGACGGTGGCGGCCGACGCCACCACCACGACACCCGAGAAGGTCTTGTCATAGTCGCGCGCCACGTGCAGCGCGGTTGCCCCGGAGATGGACAGCCCGGCGAAGTAGACGGGCACCTCTGCCCCCACCTCCTCGCGCACCTCGGCCGCGACCTGCGCGATGCCTGCGGCCACCGCGTCCAGGGTGGGCTCGTCGGCGTCGTCCCAGACCGTCCCCAGCCCGGTACCCGGGAGATCGACGAAGACCACACGGGCATCGTCGATCAGCTGGGCCGCCACGGGGGTCCACTGATGGGCGGCGTTGCCCCCGAGGCTGGGCCCGACGAGCAGCACGCGCTCCGCGGGGGTGCCGGGGTTGTAGGTGGTCCAGTTCAGATCCATCGACGTGCTCCTTGGACAGTGGTGGTGAGGGACAACTTACCCGAGGGGGATCCGCTCCTCGGCAGCCCGGGGCACTTACTCGAACAGGGCCGCGCGGGAGCCGGGCCGAGCCGTCAGCATGTCGCGGGCCTGCTGCGCCACCTTGTGCTCAGCGAGCACCTCGTAGCTCGTGGCCACCGTGATCCGGGCGGAGTTGAAGTCGCGCTTACCCCCGGTGAGGGAGTGTGCCAGGGCGCGGAACAGGACACCGAAGACCACGCCCATCGCGAGGCCGACGTAGAGCATGGCGAAGTTGCCGTTACCCACGAAGAGCATCAGCATCACGCCGACGAACAGGCCGGTACTGAGTCCGGACAGGGCGCCCTCGCCGAGCACGGTGGCCCAGGTGCGGCGCCCCGTCACCCGCTCGAGCAGCTTGAGGTCGGTGCCCACGATGAGAAGGTTCTGGACGGGGAACTTCTCGTCTGCCAGGAAGTCCACCGCCGACTGTGCCTCGTCGTAGGTGCCGAATTGTGCGATGTGCTGAGGGTAGTTCAGCTGCATCAGCTTCCGGTTCGCCGGCTCGGTCATGTGCTCCTCCGTCCGCGCGCCAAGGTGGCCTGAGCCAAGCTTACGCCCGCCTCATCAACCATCTCGTCGCCGAGAAGGACGGCGCCGATCCCCGAGGCCGCTCCGCGTGCGGCCGCCGCGACCATCGCCTCCGCGCGCGCCAGGGCCTCCGGCGATGGGGTGAACGCCTCGGCCCCGGCCGCGATCTGGGCCGGATGGAGCACCCACTTGCCGTCGTAGCCGAGGGCGGCGGCGCGTCCGGCCGAGGCGCGGAATCCGGCCGCGTCATGGACCGCGACGTAGGGACCGTCCACGGCCTGCAGCCCCCGGGCCCGCGCGGCCACCAGGATCCGGGCATAGGCGTGGTGCAGTGGGTCCCCGGGATATCCGCCGCTGAGTCCTCCCACCAGCAGCGACGGAAGGCCGAGCGAGGCCATCAGGTCGCCAGGGCCCATGTGCAGCGCCTCCAGGCGAGGGCTGGCCGAGGCGATGTCGTCGGCCCTTGTCAAGGCGACGGCGTCCTCGAGGAGGACCTCGATCCCAATGCGGCCCACGGCGAGCCCGTGGGCGCGCTCCAGCTGGGTCAGCAGCAGGTCCAGCGCCTCCACCTGGCCCGGCGAGGTGACCTTCGGAAGGAACACCGTGTCTAGGCGGTCGCCGGCCCCAGCCACCACGTCGATCACATCGCGGTACGTCCAGGGGGTGGCCCAGCCGTTGACCCGCACCGACACCGTGGGCGCCAGCCAGGTGCGGGCGCGCAGGGTCTCCACGGCGCGCGAACGCGCCTCGTCCTTGGCCGCCGCAGCCACTCCGTCCTCCAGATCCAGGAAGACCTGGTCCACGTCGAGCCCCACCGACTTGTCCAGGAAGCGTTCGCTGGAGGCCGGGACGGACAGCACGGTGCGGCGGGCTCGTGCGGGGCGTTGGTTCATCGTCGGGTCCTTGCGGCTAGATTTGCCCTATGACCGCCAAAGATACGCAGGTTTTCATCTCGCGGGTCATCGGTCTCCCCCTCGTCGACTCCGCCGGTGACCAGGTGGGTCGCGTCAAGGATGTGGTGTGCTACCTGCGCACCGAGGGACGCGCTCCGCGCGTGAAGGGTCTCGTGGCGGAGCTGTTCGCCCGGGTGCGGATCTTCGTGCCCATGATCCGCGTGCACGACATCACCCCCAACCAGGTGGCCATCACCGGGCAGGTGGACGCCCGGCGCTTCCAGCGACGCGAGGCGGAGCTCCTGGTGGCCGGCGACCTGTTCGACAGGAGCATCGAGCGGGCGCGGCCCACCCGGATCCTCGACGTGTCCATGCACATGGTGCGCAACCGGGAATGGGAGCTGGACACGGTGGCGCTGCGCGCGAGCGGCGGCGCGGGGCGGTTCGGCTTCGGGAGCCGCAGCGCACCCCAGCTGGTGTCGTGGCGCGAGATCCCGGACCTGATCCTGGCCAGCGGCCGCACCGCGGCCCATCTCATCGCCGAGTTCTCCGAGATGAAGCCGGCCGACGTCGCCAAGGAACTCCACGACCTCGAGCCCGAATCGCTGGCAGCCGTCGTGGACGCCCTCGACGACGAGTCGCTGGCGGAGGCCATCGAGGAACTCCCCGAGGACGAACAGATCGACATCATCTCCGCGCTCGGAACCGAGCGGGCCGCGGACGTGCTCGGAGAGATGGACCCCGACGACGCGGCGGACCTCCTCCGCGACCTCCCCCCGGACATCGCCGAGGAACTGCTCCAGCGGATGGAGCCGGAGGATTCGGCCGATGTGCGCCGCCTGCTGGTCTACGAGGAGTTCACCGCCGGCGGCATGATGACGCCCGAACCGATCGTGCTGGACACCGACGCCACCGTGGCCCAGGCGCTGGCGTTCGCCCGGATGGACGCCCTGACGCCGGCGCTGGCGTCGATGGTGTTCGTCACCCGGCCCCCTCTCGAGACCCCCACCGGACGCTACGTCGGCGCGGCGCACCTGCAACGGCTGCTGCGGGAGCCGCCGACCACGCTGGTGGCCACACTGCTGGATCAGGACCTCGACCCCCTGTCCCCGGCGGATCCGCTGGCGCAGGTCAGCCGCTTCTTCGCCACCTACAACCTGGTGGTGGCGCCCGTCGTCAACGCCGCCGGGCTGCTGGTGGGTGCCGTCACCGTCGACGACGTGCTGGACCACATGCTGCCGGATGACTGGCGCGGCGACCAGATGGACGAGGTGGAGGCCTCGGACCTCTCCGGCGCCGAGGTGAGCCATGGCTGAGCGCAACCCCCTGTCCCAGCCGGGCGAGCGCAGCTGGCTGCCGAAGGTCGCGGTGGACTCGGAGACGTTCGGCAGCTTCGCGGAGAGCTTCGCCCGCTTCATGGGCACGGCCAAGTTCCTCGTCTACATGACGGTGTTCGTCATCGTGTGGGTGACCATCAACCTGGTGGGGCTCTTCGGCCTCAAGTGGGACCCGTACCCGTTCATCCTGCTCAACCTGTTCTTCTCCACCCAGGCGTCGTACTCGGCGCCACTGATCCTGCTGGCGCAGAACCGGCAGGAGGTGCGCGACAAGTTGAGCCTGGATGAGGACCGGCGGATCGCTGCACAGTCGCGGGCGGACATGGACTTCCTGGCCCGCGAGATCGCCTCCATCCGCATGCACCTGGGGGAGCTCGCCACCCGCGACTTCGTGCGCGGTGAGCTGCGCACGGAGCTCCGCGAGCTGGCCGAGCACCTCGACCGGACGGCGTCGGGACGGTCCCCCTCGGATCCCGAGGCGCTCCGTTGAGCTCCCGTCCCGAGATCCGGTGGTTCGGCGTCGTCCTGCTGGTGGGCCATCTGGCCCTGACGGTGCTGGGCGGGGTCGCGCTGTGGCGGATCGCCGGCGGCTGGTGGGTGGGCGCAGCCGTCGCCGCGCTGTTCATGCTCGGTTACCTGGCGCTGTGGAAGCAGCTTCTGGCGCCCGGCACCCGGCAGAGGCTGAACTACCGTGAGAGGCTCACAGTGGCGCTGGTCGTCGGCCCCGCAGTCGTGGTGCTCGGCAGCCTGTCTGGCCTGTGGCTGCCCGCCCTGATGGCCACCAGCGTTGTCCTCCTCGGCGATGCCCTCAATGAGCGCCCCTAGACTTGCCTCGCCAGCCCACCCCTGCACCCTGAAGGACATCGTGACCGAACACCCCCTGCTCCCCCACATCCGCGCAGCCCTCCACGGAGTGGAGGACCCCGAGATCCGGCGTCCGATCACGGACCTCGGCATGGTCGACGACGTCGCGGTCTCGGACGACGGCGCCGTGCAGGTGCGGATCCTCCTCACGGTGGTCGGCTGCCCGATGCGCTCCGAGATCATCACCCGCGTCTCGACGGCGGTCTCCGCCGTCGCCGGCGTCTCGACGGTCGCGGTGGAGCTGGGGGTGATGAGCGACGAGCAGCGCGAGGCGATGCGCACCATGCTGCGCGGCGGCGAGAAGCAGCGCGTCATCCCGTTCGCCCAGCCCGGCAACCTCACCCGGGTCCTGGCCATCGCCTCCGGCAAGGGAGGCGTCGGCAAGTCCTCCGTCACCGTGAACCTCGCCCTCGCCCTGGCTGCGCAGGGCCGCTCGGTGGGCATCCTCGACGCCGACATCTACGGCCACTCCATCCCTGACCTCCTCGGGCTGGGAGACGCGCGGCCCACCGTCGTCGACGACATGATCCTGCCCGTGCCCGCCCTCGGTGGCCTCAAGGTGATTTCGATCGGCATGCTCAAGCCGTCGCGGGATCAGGTGGTGGCCTGGCGCGGCCCCATCCTGGACCGCGCCCTCACACAGTTGCTCGCGGACGTCTACTGGGGGGACCTGGATTATCTCCTGCTCGACCTGCCACCCGGCACCGGGGATGTCGCGATGTCCCTGGGCCAGAAGATCCCGGGCTCGGAGGTCATCGTGGTGACGACTCCCCAGTCCGCGGCCTCGGAGATCGCGGAAAGGGCGGGCACCATGGCGCACATTCTGGAGCAGCGGGTCATCGGCGTGGTGGAGAACATGAGTTGGATGGAGACGGTGTGCCCGCACTGCTCCGAGCCGCACCGGCTGGAGCTGTTCGGCTCCGGGGGCGGCACCCTGGTGGCCGAGGCACTCACTGAGCGGTTCGTCTACGAGGTTCCGCTGCTGGCGCAGATCCCGTTCGACGAGACGCTGCTCAGCGGCGGCGACACGGGCCGCCCGATCGTCGAGACCCATCCGGAGCATCCGGCCGCGCAGGCCATGGTGTCCCTGGCCGGCGAAGTCGCGGCGAGGAAGCGCGGCCTGCTGGGAACGCGCCTGCCCCTGTCCACCTGACAGGCGGGTGTCCTAGGTGGCGTCGGGGTCGAACGGGGAGTTGACCACCGGCGCCGGGAGCGCGGGCGTCGTCGTCCGGATGGCCTCGACGGCGGCGCCGGCCTCCTTTTCCGCCTCCCGTGTGGTCTGCTTGAGTGAGGCTTCGGCGGCCTGAAGCTCGCGGCGGGCCTCGTCGAGTGCGGCGACCTCCTCGCGCATGTGCTTGGCGATGAACGTCTTGGGGTTCAGGTCGCGAAGCTCAAGGTCCGAGTAGTCCGCGCCGAGTTCGGTGCGCAGGGTGCTGGTGGCGTTGTTGGCGATCCCGCGGAGGTAGATGAACACCCGCGCCGCCTTCCGGGAATACTCAGGAAGCCGCTCGGGGCCGAACATGACGACGCCCAGCACGAGAATGAGGACGAGGTCTATCGCGTCGATGCCGAACACGTCCCCTAGGGTACAGTCTCGACTTCGACCCTCAGCGCACGCCGGTCAGGCGTTTGAACCCGACGGCGGCCCGGTCCAGCAGCGTCGGCGCGAACGGCTCCTCGCCGGGAAGCTGGCCCGAGATGGCCGCGAGCAACGCGGGGGAACCGTTCGTGGTCACCGACACCACGGCCGGCCCGGACTGCCAGAGGCTCACGGTTGGGAGCCCCGAGGCCAGATCGGTGCGGGAGGTCACATGGTCTCCCAGAACGCCCTCCGCCCAGCCGACGACGGCGGTCTCGATGCCGTCCGAGTAGACGAGATTCATCGACGTCGCGCCGTGCCGCTCCGAGGACGAGTAGGCCACCAGCGGCAGACCGCCGATCTCCTGAGGACAGGTGGGGAGTCCCACGCACCATCCGGCGGCGCCGCTGGCGGTGGCCGGCTGGAGGGCGATCAGCTGGGTGAGGGAGTCCTCGTGGAACTGGGCTGTGCCGAGACTGAGCTGCGTGTACCCGACGGCGAGGCTCACCGCCCCCGTGGGGTCATATCTCTCGCCCCACAGCAGCAGACCATTGGTCGCGTCCACCCACCAGCTGGCGACGGCGCCCCCGCCGTCTGAGGCCACCAGCCGCACTGCGGCCCGGCCGGCTACCTGCTCGGGCAGCACGCCCTGGGTGAAGCTCCAGCGCTCTGGGGCGGCCACTGGGCGGGCGGAGAACTCGGGTAGGAAACTCGAGCTGAACCGGTCACCCCGCGCGTCCATCACCTCAAGCTGGCCCCCCTGGCCCTCCACCTTGGTGGTGTGCACGTCCGCGGTGCGGTAGCGGCCCTCTCCGTTGGAGATCCAGACCCGCTGAACGCCGGTGAGGGTGAGGTCGGCCTCCGTGGAGGCCCGGAGCAGGGCGGCGGCCTGTTCGGCGCTGAGCTCTGTGCCCCCGTGGGGCGAGGCCCTGCGCGCGTAGCTGGAGGACTCGCCGAGGTCCGCCCCACGCTCGTAGGCGAGCAGCACGGCACCCACCGCCTCGGTGACGCTGATCGCGGAGCTCGACATGGAGTACTGCTCACGGGCGGACTTCACGGGGTCGGTCAACCGGGCCGGGTCTGGAGCCACGAGCACCGCCAACACCACGACGGAGACCATGACGGCCAGCAGCGCGGCGCCGGATCGGACCGCGAGGCGGGTGCGGCGGCGTCGGAGGGAGGGAAGGTCGCCCATCCCCGCGGCCATGTACAGGGGAGCCTCGGCGTGCTCACCGGCGATCGACTCAAGCTTGGCGGTCAGGGAGTCCGGCGCCGCCGAGCGGCTGCAGCCACTGAGGGTTGTGCACAGCGTGGAGATGGCCGCCACCTCGTCACGGCAGGAGGCACAGCCCGCCAGGTGGTAGCTGACCTGTTCCCACCGCTTGGGCGCCAACGTCCCGTCGGCGAAGGCCGACAGGTCGGGGCGGAAGCGCTCACATCGGTGCACTGAACTCAGGAGACTCCGAGATACCGGCTGCGCCCTTCGCTGGGGGCGCGGTGTGCGAGGGAGTCGCGCAGCGCGGCGCGCCCGCGGGCGATACGGCTGCGGACAGTGCCGAGCTTGACGTCGAGCACCTTTGCGATCTCCTCGTAGCTCAAGCCCTCGATGTCGCACAAGACCACGGCTACCCTCTGCTCCGGGTTCAGTGAGCGCAGGGCCGCGGCGACGTCCGCGTCCAGCTGAGCGTCGTCATGCAGTTCTGCCGGCCCTGTGGCCGCGCCCCAGACATGCTCGGGGGCCACGCTCAACGCGTCCATCCTGATCCGTTGGCGCCTGCGCGCCTGGTCCAGGAAGAGGTTGGTGGTGATCCGGTGCAGCCAGCCCTCGAGGGTGCCCGGCTGGAACGTGTGGATGGACTTGAACACGCGGACGAACACGTCCTGGGTGAGGTCCTCGGCATCGTGCTGGTTGCCGGTGAGACGATACGCGAGCCGATACACCTGCGCCGAATGATCTCTGACGAGTTCCTGCCAGGTGGGCGCGGTCCAGGCAGGCTCCTGGCCGGCCTTCGCCGACCGTGTGCCTTTGAACATCGCTCGCCTCTCCATACCTCTAGGGTGACAGCTCCACCTGTGCGCAGCCTGTGAGTGTGGCTGCCGACTAGGAGTCAACGCTCAACGGGCGCGGTTTGTTCCCTACGCCTCGAATCCGAGGTCCGTCAGCAGCGTCGTGTACCGGCCAAGCATGTCGTCGGCCACGCGCCCCATGGGCGCCCGGCAGGGTCCGGCGTCGAAGCCTCGGGCGGCGAGCGCCGCCTTGACCATCATGCAGCCCTGAGTCGCGAACACGCCCTGGAAGGCGGGCAGCGCGTACCGGTTGGCTTGGATAGCCTCCTCCACGCGGCCGGCGAGGAAGTGCTCGATGATCTCGCGCATGGCCAGCGCCGTGAAGTGCGACGAGGTGCCCACCACGCCCACGCCGCCCACCGCGAGCAACGGCAGGAGGAACGCGTCGTCGCCGGCGTAGTAGGCGAGGTTGGTGCGCGACAGGACTGTCGCGGAGGAGACGATGGCTCCCTTGGCGTCCTTCACTGCCCGGATCTGCGGGTGCGCGTCCAGCCGGATCAGCATGTCTTCGGGGATGGGCAGGCCCGATCGGTGCGGGATGTCGTAGAGCATCACAGGGAGGTCCGTGGCGTCCGCGACCGTCACGAAGTGGTCCTCGAGCGCGTCCTCAGGTGGCCGCGAGTAGTACGGGGTGACCACCAGCAGCCCGTCGACCCCCACCGAGGCCGCCTGCCTGGCGAGCTCGACGGAGTGATCGGTGGAGAAGGTGCCTACGCCCGCGATGACGCTGGCCCGGTCCCCCACCGCCGTCACCACGGCGTCCAGCACCGCACGCTTCTCCTTGTCCGTGGTGGTAGGGGACTCCCCCGTCGTGCCGTTGATCACGAGCCCGTCGTTGCCCAGATCGTCGACGAGATGAGCCGCCAGGCGTGCCACCTGTGCATAGTCCACCTCCGATCCGTCAGCTGTGAACGGCGTGACCATCGCGGTCAGGACGCGTCCGAACAGGGGCTGCATGTCTTCGTCGGTCATCAGTCCTCCGCGATGATGAAGAGCGGGTCGTCGTCGTGGACCACGTCGCCTGCCCGCACGACCACCTCCGTGACGGTTCCGGACACCCCGGCCAGCACCGGGATCTCCATCTTGAGGGTCTCAAGCACGACGACCGCGTCCTCCGCCTGGACCTTCTGGCCGGCTTCCACTGAGACTGAGAGCACCGTTGCGGCGATCTCAGCATTGACGACGTGACTCATGCGCGTCATCCTACTGGCCACTAGGCTGGGCGCGTGAACACGCCTGCCAGCCACTTGGAACCGCCCACCCCCGCCAGTTGGGAATTCGCCGAGGACCACGTGCCCCCCACGGCGGAGATCTCCGAGGCGCGCGACGAGGCCACCATCGCGGGGCTGACGCCCGTGTCGCTCGGCGTGGTGGCCACCCTCAAGGTCCTGACGCGCGCCATCGGCGCCAAGGCCGTGGTCGAGGTCGGCACCATGATGGGCAGCTCCGGCCTGGCCTTCCTCGGCGCCATGGGCACCGACGGCATCCTCACCTCCATTGACGTGGAGGCGGACAATCAGCTGCCTGCGCGCAAATTCTTCACGGCTGCCGGCTTCCCGTCCTCACGATTCCGGCTGATCGCCGGTTCGCCCATCGAGATCATGCCCAAGCTTCGCGACAGCGCCTACGACGTCGTCTTCATCAACGGTGACAAGCTCGAGTACGTCGAGTACGTCGCGGGCTCGCTTCGGCTGCTGCGTTCGGGCGGAATGCTGATCGTCCACGACGCCCTGTGGAACAACCAGGTCGCCGACGACGCGAACGAATCGGACGAGTCCATCATCATCCGGGAGGCGCTGGACGCCGTGACCGCCTCGGAGGCCTACACCCAGGCCCTGCTGCCGGTGGGCAACGGCCTCCTGGTCGCCGTCAAGGACTGACCAGGAGGCCACCGCCTCAGTCGCGGGGGACGACGACGTCCTTGCCCACCACGGTGATGCCCGATTCCGACACCGCGAGCCCGCGTGCCCGGTCATGCTCCTGGTCCACGCCGATCTGCACGCCGTCGGGGACCACCGCGTGCTTGTCCAGGATCGCGCGGCGCACCACGGCGTTCTTGCCGATCTGCACAGAATCCATGAGCACCGACTCGGACACCTGTGCCCACTTATCCACCTGGACGTTGGGGCTGAGGACTGTGCGGTCCACCTCGCCGCCGGAGATGATGCACCCGGCGTTGACGATCGAGTCCTCTGCCCGTCCGCGGATCACGAACTTGGCCCCGGGCGCCTGCACCAGATCCGTCCAGATCGGCCAGTCGTAGTTGTACAGGTTGAACTCGGGCTCGACGCTGACCAGGTCCATGTGGGCCTCGTGGAACGCGTCGATGGTGCCCACGTCCCGCCAGTAGTTGATGTCCTTCTCGGTGGCGCCCGGCACCACGTTGTCCTTGAAGTCGTAGACCTGGGACTCGCCCTGCGCCGTGAACCAGGGGATGATATCGCCGCCCATGTCGTGGCGGGCCGTCGGGTCCTCAGCGTCCGCGCGCAGGGCCTCGACCAGCGCCTGCCGGCTGAACACGTAGTTGCCCATCGAGGCGAAGGACTCCTCCGGCGAGTCTGGCAGGCCGGGCGGATCGGCGGGCTTCTCAAGGAAGCTCTTGATCTTCTTGTCCGGAGCGGAGTCGATGATCCCGAAGGCCGACGCCTCGCTGCGCGGCACCCGGATGCCGGCCACGGTGGCACCGAGCCCTGAATCGATGTGGGCATCGATCATCTGCTCGATGTCCATCCGGTAGATGTTGTCCGCGCCGAACACGACGACGTAGTCCGGATCGGCGTCCCGGATGAGGTTCAGCGACTGGTAGATGGCGTCAGCGCTGCCCTGGTACCAGCGGGGGCCCAGCCGTTGCTGAGCGGGCACGGGAGCGACGTAGTTGCCCAGCATGGTCGAGAAGCGCCACGTCTTGGCGATGTGGCGGTCCAGCGAGTGCGACTTGTACTGGGTGAGAACGGCGATCTGCCGAAGGTTGGAGTTGGCGAGGTTCGACAGGACGAAGTCGATCAGCCGGTACGTGCCCCCGAACGGGACAGCAGGCTTGGCCCGGTCTGCGGTGAGCGGCATCAGCCGCTTGCCCTCACCGCCGGCGAGGACAATGGACAAGGTTTTCGGACGAACGGACATGCCCCGAACCTATTGCCAATTGGGGCCTCCGACAGGGAAATCCACCAAATGACCTCCCCCGGGCTCAACCCGGTGTGACACGATGCCGTCATGACGATGAAACTGTCTTTGTTGACCCGCGAATACCCGCCGACGATCTACGGTGGCGCGGGCGTCCACGTGGCCCAGTTGGTGCCCCAGCTGCGCAGGCTGATCGATGTTGAGGTGCACTGCATGGGCGCGACGCGCGACGGCGCGACGGCGCACGCGGAGGACTTCCCGCCGGGCGCGAACGCCGCCCTCCGGGTACTGGGCGCCGACCTGTCGATGGCCGCCGCCGTAGGCGACGTCGACATCATCCACTCGCATACGTGGTACGCCAACATGGCCGGTCACCTGGCCGGCCTGATGCGCGACGTTCCGCATGTGGTGACGTCCCACTCGCTGGAGCCACACCGCCCGTGGAAGGCGGAGCAACTGGCGGGCGGCTACCGGGTCTCGTCGTGGGCGGAGAAGACGGCCTATGAGGCCGCGGACGCGGTGATCTCAGTCAGCGCAGGCATGCGCAGGGATGTCCTCGAGAGCTACCCGAACCTGGATCCCGCCAAGGTCCATGTCGTCAAGAACGGCATCGACCCGGACGAGTTCCGCCCGGACACCGACACCGACGTCGTCACGGGGCTGGGCGTGGACCTGGACCGCCCGTCGGTGGTCTTCGTGGGACGCATCACGCGTCAGAAGGGCCTGGTCCACCTGGTGCGCGCGGCGGCCGAGTTCGATCCCGATACCCAGCTCGTCCTGTTGGCCGGGGCGCCGGACACCCCGGAGATCGCGGCCGAGTTCGAGGTGGCCTTCGCCGAGCTCAAGGCACGCCGCACCGCTCCCGTGATCTGGGTGCAGGAGATGCTGCCGCGCGCGTCGGTTCGCCAGGTCCTCACCCACGCCACCGTGTTCGCCTGCCCCTCGGTCTACGAGCCGCTGGGGATCGTCAACCTGGAGGCCATGGCCTGCGAGACGCCTGTGGTGGCGAGCGCAGTGGGAGGGATCCCGGAGGTGGTCAACGACGGCGAGACCGGACTGCTGGTGGCCTACGATCCGGCCCAGGCGGGGGACCCTGCTTTCGCCAAGGGCTTCGAGTCCGACTTCGCGACGCAGGTCAACCGCCTGACCCGCGATCCGCAGCTCGCCGACGAGTTCGGCAAGGCTGGGCGCCAGCGCTGCATCGACGAGTTCTCATGGACCAAGATCGCCGAGGAGACGGTGGCGGTCTACGAAGCTGCTATCGGTTCCCGAGGCTAGACACGGACAAGGGCCGCTCCCCACGGGGGCGGCCCTTGGCATGCTCAAGGGGTTCTCAGCCGACGATGCCCTTCAATGCATTGAGGAGGTCGGTGGCCTCGGTGGCGTTCATCTCGACGACGAGGCGTCCGCCGCCGTCGACGGGAACGCGCATCACGATGCCGCGACCCTCCTTTGTGACCTCCATCGGACCGTCACCCGTGCGGGGCTTCATCGCTGCCATCTGCCACTCTCATTCTCTGTGCTCGAACTGTGGACAGGCTCTATTATTCCGCATCAGGGCAAGCAGCCGCCCGCACGGTGCCCAAACCGGCCGGATCACCCTTCCTGGGTGGGCTCCTCAGTGAACGTTTCCGCCGCCTTGGGCCGCTCGTAGGCTCCGCGCAGCAGCAGCTCGTCGATGACCTGCATGTCGTATCCGCGACGGACCACGTCGAAGACCACCTCCGCCTCCGGGACGGCGGTGCCATCGGCCAGCTCGGCGAGATAGCGGTCCACCTGGTCACGGCGATAGCCGGACCAGGCGGTCGGGAGGATGGCTGCCGCGAGGAATTCGGGCGTCACGGGGCCGGCCGGCACCCGTCCGCGGGGACGATCATTGACTGCGTCGGCGGACATCTCACCCAGCCGGCCAAGGCCCGCGAAGGCCGCCAGGCCCAAGGTGACGATGGCCACCCCGACGATCGCGATCCACATGGCTCAGGTCTCGAACTGACCGGGGGTGCCCATCGCGTCGAGGGCCTCCTCGACGTCGTCGGTCACGGTGACCAGCCTCAGATCGGCGCGGGAGATGAAACCGTGTTCCGCCATGGTGTCTCGGACCCAGTCCATCAGGGGATTCCAGTGCGCGGTTCCGAACAGCACCATCGGAAAGTTCTTCACCTTGCCGGTCTGGATCAGGGTGAGCGCCTCGAACAGCTCGTCCAGAGTGCCGAAACCACCGGGCATCGTGATGAAGCCCTGGCTGTATTTGAGGAACATGGTCTTGCGGGCGAAGAAGTAGCGGAAGTTGACGCCGAGACTGATGTGCTCGTTCATCCCCTGTTCGTGCGGCAGCTCGATGCCCAGGCCCACCGACAGTCCCCCGGCCTCGGTCGCCCCCTTGTTGGCGGCCTCCATGATGCCGGGGCCGCCCCCGGTGATGACCGCGAACCCCCGGTGCACGAGGCCCCGGCCGAGCTCGACGGCCGCCTCGTACATGGGGTGGTCAGAGGAGGTGCGGGCCGATCCGAATACGCTCACGGCCGGGGGCAGCTCCTTGAGCGCGTCGAAGCCCTCCACGAACTCGGACTGGATCCGCAGCACGCGCCAGGGATCCAGGTGGCTCCAGGGCATCCGGGTGTGTTGCAGGAGCGCCTCGTCCGCCATGGGTTGGCGGGTGCGCTCCTCACCGCCGAGCTCGACTGCGCCGGAGCGACGCTTGGGCTGGGTCATGGACGTGCTCCTTCTGGGGTGAGCCACCGACGCAGGCCGGCGGCGCACTTGTCGAGGTCTGAGACGCGACAGTACTCGTCGTCCCGGTGGGCGACGGAGGGATCCGCGGGCCCGTAGTTGACCGCGGGGATTCCCAGCTCGCTGAAGCGCGCCACGTCTGTCCACCCGTATTTGGGGCGCGCCGGCTCGCCGATCGCGGCCACGAACTGCTCGGCGGCGGGCCTGTCCAGCCCGGGCCGGGCTGCCTGCGATGCGTCCGCGACCACGAAGTCGTACCCCTGGAACCAGCCGCGTAGCCGTTCGAGCGCCTGCTCGACCGTCTTGTCCGGAGCGAAGCGGTAATTGATCTGCACCGTGGCCGACGGCGGGATCACGTTGCCGGCCATGCCGCCGGTGACCGCCACCGCGTTGAGGCCCTCGCGGTAGACCAGCCCCTCGACCTCGATCTCCTCGGACCGGTATGCGGCCAGGGTAGACAGCACGGGGGCAAGGTCGTGGATGGCGTTGTGTCCCATCCAGGCGCGGGCGCTGTGGGCCGCGATCCCCGTCGTCGTGAGGTCGATCCGGATGGTGCCCTGGCAGCCGCCCTCGATCTGGGCGTTGGTGGGCTCCATCAGCACCGCGAAGTCAGCGCGCACGAGGTCCGGCCTGGCGCGGCTCAGCCGGCCGAGGCCGTTGCGCGCCGCCTCCACCTCCTCGTGGTCGTAGAAGATCCACGTGATGTCTCGCGACGGCGCCGCCAGCTCCTCTGCGAGCGTGAGCATCACGGCCACCCCGCCCTTCATGTCGGAGGCCCCGCGACCCCAGACCCGTGGGCCCTCCGGGTGCTCGACGAGGCGCGAGGGGAGGTTGCCTGCCACCGGCACGGTGTCCAGGTGCCCGGCGATGACCACCCGCTCAGCCCTGCCGAGACTGGTGCGGGCCACGATGCAGTCACCGTCCCGGTGCAGTTCGAGGTGCGGGAGGGCGGCAAGCCGGGCCTCCACCCAGTCCGCGAGGCGGCGCTCGTTGCCCGAGACGGACTCGATGTCCATGATCTCCTGCAGCAACTCCACCAAAGGGTCCATGCCGCGAGCCTAGTAGGTCCGGGTCGAGGCGGGCTCAGGTGAGCCGGGTCATTTCCACGGAGACGAACATCTCGGATCCGCCGGAGCCGGTGTAGATGCCCTTGAGCGGGGCCACGTCCGTGTAGTCACGCCCGAATCCCACCTCCACGTGGGACCCGCGGGGCACGGTCTGGTTGGTGGGATCGAATCCCAGCCACTCGCCGTCGTAGTACTGGATCCAGGCGTGCGACTCCCCCACCATGGGCACCCCGATCTGGGGATCCTCGAGTTGCACGACGTAGCCGGAGACGTAGCGGGCGGGGATACCGATCGAGCGCAGGGCCCCCAGGGTGAGGTGCGCGATGTCCTGGCACACCCCTGCCCTGTGGTCCCACACCTCGCTGGCCAGCGTGTGCACCTGGGTGACGCCGGGCACGTAGTCCACGTGCTCGCGCAGCCTGCGGGCGAGCTCCACCACGGCCTCGCCGGGGGTGGCCGAGGTGCTGCGCACCTGCTGTGCGATGCGCAGCACCTCGCGGTGCGGCCGCACGGAGCGGGTCTGGGTGAGCAACTCCACGTAGCGGTCCTGCAGGTTCGGGTCCTCGAGCCCTGCCCAGCCCACCGGCTCGGCGTCGGGAGCGACATCGTGGATCTCGACGGTGGACGTGGCCACCACCTTCAGGTCCGAGTGGCGCTCGTGGATCTCGAACGCCACCACAGAGGTGCGCCAGTAGTCGCGGTAGGCATGCGTCCAGGCCACCGGGGTGATGTCGAGCCGGGACGAGAGGACCAGCTGCCGCCGGCTCGTCAGGGGTGTCATCCTGGCCTCGTTGAACGAGTCGGAGGCACCGCCGCCGTAGTTGTAGCCCGTGGTGTGCACGATCCGGTACTGACTCACAGGAGGCTCCTTCGCACGTCGATCACCAGGCTCCTCCGACCCACTCGGCCGCGGCCGAGCCCTCGAAATACCGCGCAGACACCGCTTGCGTGGCCTGCGAGCAGACCACCTGCAGCCTGGCCATCTGCTCGGTCAGATCGAGGAGGATCTCCTCAGCGGGAAGGAACTCCAGGTTGGCGCGGGCGGCGCCGAGCAGGCGCGTGGCCGGGTCGTCGGGCCGGATCCGCTGATTGCCGGGGCCCAGCTGTGACAGCGAGTCCACCGCCGTGTTGAGGGTGTAGATCAGGGAGCGGGGGAACAGGCGGTCGAGGATGAGGAACTCAGCGGCGTCGCGGTCCGAGGCCAGCGCCCCGTAGCGCTGCACGAACGCGTGGTGGGCCCCGCAGCCGCTGAGCACGTGGTCCCAGGCGCGCGGGGAGTTACCCACCAGCGACGGCGTGGCAAGGAGCCGGGCCGTCATGTCGATGCGCTCGATGCTCCGGCCCAGAGTCAGGAACAGCCAGCCCTCATCGTGGCTCATGGTGCCGTCGGCCAGCCCCGCGATGACGGCGCAGCGCTCCCGGACGAACTTCACCATGGAGGCCGGCCGCATCCGCTGCAGCCTGCCCCCGCGGACGGCCAGCCAGGTGGTGTTGATGGACTCCCACACCTCTGTCGAGACCGTTTCGCGGGCCCGGCGGGCGGACTCGCGCGCGCTGCCCAGCGCGGCGAGGAAGCTGATGGGCGAGTTCTCGTCGTAGCACAGCTCCTGCAGCACGTCCGGCTCGTCGTCCTTGGGTTCCTGGCCCATGAGGAGCAGCAGGTCCCGGGCCGCCTGCGCTGGGTAGACGCCCGGATCGTCGAGGCGCTGGTGCAGGTGCACCTCGACGATGCGGCAGGTGTCCTCCGCCCGCTCCAGGTAGCGCCCGATCCAGAACAGGGAGTCGGCGATCCGGCTCAGCATGGGGCCACCTCCCCGCTCTGCTGCTGCTGTTCGTGTTGGTGTCGGATCACCCGGTTGAGCACCGGCTCGGACATCGGCACCGAGGATGGCCTGCGTGGCGGTGCCGGCGCGAGCGGCGGGGCAACCGGGCGGCCGGAGGTCAGCACCCACGTGTCCTTCGACCCGCCCCCTTGCGACGAGTTGACGATCAGCTCCCCCTCGGGCAGCGCCACGCGGGTGAGTCCGCCTGGCAGCACGAAGATATTGTCTCCGCCGGAGTTGACGACGAACGGGCGCAGGTCAACGTGCCGGGGCTTGAGTTCCCCGTCGATCATGGTGGGCACCGTGGACAGCTGCACCACCGGTTGCGCGATCCAGCCGCGGGCGTCCTTGAGGATCTGGCGACGCAGCTTGTACAGCTCCTCCTGCGTTGCGCGGGGGCCGATCACGATGCCCTTGCCGCCCGAGCCGTCCACCGGCTTGACCACCAGCTCCGCCAGCCGGTCCAGCACCTCCTCGCGGGCGGCAGGGTCCTCGAGCCGCCACGTGTCCACGCTGGCCAGGATGGGCTCCTCACCGAGGTAGAAGCGGATGAGGTCCGGCACATAGGTGTAGACGAGCTTGTCGTCGGCCACACCGTTGCCGACGGCGTTGGCGATGGTCACGTTGCCTGCTCGAGCGGCGTTGAGCAGCCCGGCGCACCCGATGAGGGAGTCCGCCCGGAACACCGCCGGGTCCAGGAACTCGTCGTCGATGCGCCGGTAGATGACGTGCACCGGGCGGAGCCCCCGGGTGGTGCGCAGCGACACGTGGCCACCGTGGGCCACCAGGTCCCGGCCCTCGACCAGCTCGACGCCCATCATGCGGGCCAGCATGGCGTGCTCGAAGTAGGCGGAGTTGTGCACCCCGGGCGTCAGGACCACGACGGTGGGGTCCGCGATGCTCGACGGCGCGGCGGCGCGCAGGGCGGTGAGAAGCTGCGACGGGTAGTCGTCCACCGCCCGGATCCGGTGCTTGGCGGCGATCTCCGGGAGCGCGGCGTGCACGGCGCGGCGGTTGGTCATCACGTAGGACACCCCCGATGGGCTGCGCACGTTGTCCTCCAGGACGCGGAAGATGCCGTCGCGGCCGCGCACCAGGTCGATCCCGGCGATGTGGACCCGCACCCCGTTGGGCGTGGTGACCCCGGCCATAGCGCGGTGGAAGTGGGGGGAGGAGGCCACCACGTGTCGCGGGATCACCCCCTCCACGAAACAGCGACCCTCCGAGTACACGTCGTCGAGGAAGGCGTCCATCGCGCGGACCCGTTGTTTGCTGCCCGCTTCGACGTGGGCGAACTCGTCGGCCTGCAGGATCCGGGGGACGATGTCCAGCGGGAAGGGTCGCTCCTCACCGCCGATGTCGAAAGTCACGCCCTGGTCGATGTAGATGGTGCGCAGGTACTCGGCCCTGGCCCTGACCTCTTCGATGCCGAGCCGGTCCAGACCTTGGGCGATGGTCTGCGCGGCGGCGCGGATGCCGTCGGCGCCGACCATCTCGTCGAAGGCCTCCCCCGGCGGGTAATCGTCGAACAGCGCAGTCATGGGCACAGGTTAGTGGGGCGCAGGCCTCAGGGCACGCCGGATGGGCATCTGTCACACAACCCTTACCTACCTGTTCGCTGACGGACGCTCAGCGGGCCCAGAATCGCAGCCGACCCGTGACGTGGTGCGCCACTAGACTTGCCGGCATGACCAACGAGACCCGCACCGCCTGGGCCTGGGGCCTGGCCACCGTCCACACCACCGGGGCCGTCCTCGACGCCTGGTACCCCGAACCTCGGTTGGGCTCGGCCGTCACCGACGAGCCACCGTCGCTGCTGGCCGAGGCGCAGCAGGTCGACGAGATCCGTCAGGTGGAATCCAAGGTGGTCCGGGTCGAGATCAAACTCGACGACCCGCCGGAGACGGTCGAGGACGCGTTTCTGCGGCTTCACCTGCTCAGCGCCCGCCTCGTCGCCCCGCACGGGCTCAACCTCACCGGCATCTTCGGGGTGCTGCCGAACAACGCGTGGACCACGCGCGGACCGGTCCGGGTGGCCGACGTCAACCGCGTGCGCATGCTGCTGCATGCCCGCGGCGAGCAGCTCACCGTCTACGGCGTGGACAAGTTCCCCCGCATGGTGGACTACGTCACCCCGCTGGGGGTGCGGATCGCGGACGCGGACCGGGTCCGTCTCGGCGCCCACCTCGCGGAGGGCACCACCGTGATGCACGAGGGCTTCGTCAACTTCAACGCGGGCACCTTGGGCACCTCGATGGTAGAGGGCAGGATCTCCTCCGGCGTCGTCGTTGCCGACGGCACGGACGTGGGCGGCGGCGCCTCCATCATGGGCACCCTGTCCGGGGGCGGCCAGCAGGTGATCAGCCTCGGGGAGCGGTGCCTGCTGGGCGCCAACTCCGGTGTGGGTATCTCGCTGGGCCATGACTGCGTGGTGGAGGCGGGCCTCTACCTCACGGCCGGCACCAAGGTCACCCTCGAGGACGGCACCGTCGTCAAGGCACGCGAGCTGTCCGGCCAGGACGACCTGCTGTTCCTGCGGGACTCGGTGACCGGCGCGGTGCGCGCGCGGCACCGTCGTGGCTCCAAGGTCTCGCTGAACTCAGACCTGCACGACAACTGATGCGCAGAAGCCTCATCGCGACCCTCCTCACCGTGGCCCTGCTTGCGGGCCTCGCCTTCGGGGGATGGTCGGCCTACCGCTACGTGCAGAAGCGCCTCACTCCGCAGCAGTGCACCGTCTTCTTCGACGGCGGCAGCACCGTGCTGACGGCGGAGCAGGCGCGCAACGCGTCGATCATCGTCGCGGTCTCAGTCGAGCGTGGCCTGCCCGAGCGGGCGGCGGTGATCGCGCTGGCCACGGCCTACCAGGAATCGGACCTGCGCAACCTGGACTACGGGGACCGGGACTCCCTGGGCCTCTTCCAGCAGCGGCCCTCCTACGGGTGGGGCACCGAGGAGGAGATCCTGGATCCCTGGTATTCGTCGGCCCGGTTCTACGAGGAGCTGGTCAAGTTCGACGGCTGGGAAACCGGAGACATCAACGACGTGGCCCAACAGGTGCAGCGCAGCGGCTTCCCCGAGGCCTACCGCCAGCATGTGGAGAAGGCGACGGGGGTGGCTGGCGCCCTGCGGGGGTCGCGGCAGGAATCCATCGCCTGCCTGAGCTTCGAGGACTCCCCCACCCCGGACCCGACGGCGTTCGAGCGCGTGCTCGCGGCGCTCGGCGGCGGCGTGAGTGTCGCGGCGGAGGGCGGCACGCTCACGGTCACGGCCGCAGACGAGACGTCGCTCTGGGCGGCGGCGCAGCTCGCCATCGCCAACAGCTACGCCGGGGGCCTCACCTCCGTGGTCGTCGCCGACCGCGAGTGGGTCGCCGGCGAGGGCGCCTGGCGAGACGCCGCCGAGCCCGCCGCCCCGGGCACCGCCGTCCTCACCCTCGGCTAGCGATCAGTTACGCCAGGTCCGCCACAGGTCTGCGTACTGCCCGTCGAGCTCGAGGAGCTCGTGGTGGGAGCCGATCTCGACGATGCGCCCGCCGTCGACCACCGCGATCCGGTCAGCGTCGTGGGCGGTGTGCAGGCGGTGGGCGATCGCGATGACCGCCCTCCCGTCGAGCAGCGCCGCCATCGAGCCCTCCAGATGCCTGGCCGACGAGGGGTCGATGAGCGAGGTGGCCTCGTCCAGCACCAGGGTGTGGGGATCGGCGACGATGAGCCGGGCCAGCGCCACCTGCTGCGCCTGGGCGGGGCTGAGGGGCGTCTTGCCGTGACCCAGCTCGGCGTGCAGACCGCCGGGCAGCTTGGAGACCCACCCCCACGCGTCGACGGCTCGCAGCGCCTGCTCCACCTCGCCGTCGGAGGCGGTGGTCTCGCGCGCCAGCACCACATTGTCGCGGACGGACCCGACGAACACGTGGTGCTCCTGCGTGACCAGGGCCACCTCGGTGCGCAACCGGTCCAGCGGGAGGTCCATGACGTCGACTCCGCCGACGGTCACCTCGCCCAAGCGCGGCCGGTTGATGCCCGCCACCAGTCGTCCCAGGGTGGACTTGCCCGAGCCGGAGGGCCCGACGATCGCCAGTCGCTCCCCGGGCCGGAGATCGACGTCGACGCCGTGCAGGACATCGAAGCCGGCCCGATAGCCGAACCGGAGACCGCTGCCGGTGAGCTTGGCGCCGTCGGGCTGGCCATCGCCGGGGGTCCGGTCGTCCTCCACCTGGGCGACGCCGATGAGGCGGGCGGTGGAGACGAGGCCGAGCTGGAGGTGGTCGAGGACCATGATCACCCGGTCGAGCGGCCCCTGGAGCTGTGCCACGTACAGCGCGGCCGTCGTGATCTGGCCGATCGTCACCCAGCCGTTCGCGTGGCCCCAGGTGCCGAGCAGCACCACGCCCACGAGCGGAAGCTGGAACGATGAGTCCACCATGGCGAAGAGCATGTTGCGCAGCGTCATGGTGTAGCGCTCGGCCTGGGCCGACACCTCAGTGTCCTGATCCAGCTGTGCCACGCGCAGGTCCCCCAGCGCCAGCGCCTCGACGGTGCGGGCGCCCTCGACCGTCTCGGTGGTCGTGGCGTTGATGACGGAGTAGGACCGGGACTCGGTGATGTAACCGGCGGTGGCCCGCGAGAGGTAGTAGCGTCCCCCCACCCACATCACCACTGCCGTGAGCAGCATGGGCATGGTCAGGAGCCAGGAGTTCAGCAGCATCGCGACGAGGGTGGCGCCGATGAGGACCACCGACACGATGAGCGTCGGCAACGCCCATCGCGCGGCGGTGGCCATCTTCGACACGTCCGAGGTGATGCGGGTGAGCAGGTCGCCCGAACCGGAGGACTCCACGTGCCCGAGCGGCAGCCGCAGCACGATGCGCACCACCTCCTCGCGGGCAGCCGCGAGGAGGTCGTAGCCCAGGACAGCGGACGCCCATCGCGCCGCGAAGGTCAGCAGGGCCTGTGCCACGATCACTCCCGCGATGATCATCACCAGTGCGGTGAGCCCCGGCACGTCGAGCCGCCCGCCCGTGACCTGGTCGATCAGGCGGCCGAGCATGAAGGGCGCAACCAACCCCGCAGCGGCCGCGGCGCCGTTGAACCCGATCGCCCAGCCGAGCCTGGCCCGGCGGCCCTTCAGCATCCGGCCGAGGAACCCCACGGCCTGGCCCGAGGTGGCCACCGGGAACCCGTGCTCGGGGTTGCGGGCATCGGCGAACACGGCCAGTGCGGTGCTGGTGCGGATGTGGTGTCGCCTGGCCAGCGCGGCCATCCGGGCGCGCAGGCCGGTGCCGCGGGGTACGTCCAGGCCTTCCTGGAGGCGCGGCCCCGACGGCTCGCTGCGCCAGGTGGAGGCGGAGGACTCCGCCAACAGGTGTTCACTCATCGTCATCCTCCATGCCGCGTGCGATGACGCGGTGGTAGTCAGGGTGGGTCCGGAGCTGATCGTGGCTACCCCGGGCGACCTCGCGGCCTCCTGCGAGCACAGCGATCTCGTCGCAGTGGCGCAGCATCAGCGGGGAGGCGGTGACCACCATGGTGGTGCGCCCGCGACGATGCTCGGCCAACCGCTCGGCGATCCGCGCCTCCGTGTGAGCGTCCACCGCAGACGTGGGCTCGACGAGGATGAGGACCTCCGGGTCAAGCACCAGCGCGCGCGCAAGGACGACACGTTGCCGCTGCCCCCCGGACAGACCGCGACCCTTCTCGTCGATCCGGCCCTGCCAGCCCCCCGGCATGGCGTCGTAGATGTCCTCCGCGGAAGCGACGATCAGCGCCCGCTCCGCCTGCTGGCGGCTGTGGGTGCCCCACGGGTCGACGGCGGTCTGAAGGGTGCCCGCGAACAGGCCTGCGCCGGTGTGGGACACGACGACGAGCCTGCGCAGCGCGGCCATGTCGAGGTCCGTGTAATCCACTCCGTCGGCGGTGACGCCCCATGGTCGGGCAGCCAGCTCGGCGTCGGCCTCCGCGCGCCGCGCCCTGGCTGCGAGCCGCTCGCGCCGCGACGCCTTGAGCGCCCGTCCGGTGAGGTCCTCGTCCTCCGACTTCTCGACGGCGGCCTCGGGCAGGTAGCGGCCGAGCCGGTCCGCGAGCGCGGCGGAGGCGTCCGGGTCGGCCGAGACCACCCCGAGCATCCGCCCGGGATGCACGACCACACCGGATTCCTCGTCCCGGAGCACCGGGACACCGGTCAGCTCCTGACCCGAGGCGCGCCAAGGCACATCGGCCCCCAGGAACGACAACGTCTTCTGCGCGGCGACCAGGCCTTGTGCCCACTTTTGCGCAAAATCGAAGAAGGTCTGCATGGGAGAGGTGAGGAAGAGTGCGTACCCGAAGAAGCTGATCAGCTGACCGACGCTGAGCGCCCCCTCCAGCATCTGGCGTGAGCCCAGGTAGACCAGCGCCACCAGGAGGAGGCCCGAGAGCAGGATGCTGATCGCCTCGACAACCGCCTGCCACGTGCCGAGCCGGACCCCCAGCGCACGCACCTTCTGGGACTGGCGCTCGTAGTTGCGGGCGAAGGTGCGCTCCCCGCCGATCCCGCGGAGGATCCGCAGGCCTGTGGCGATGTCCGTGGCCATCGTGGTCAGCGACGAGCTCTCGGTCCGCTCGGCGCTCTGGGCCCTGGTGAGGGGGCGCAGCACCGGGGTCGAGGCGAGCAGAAGCACCGGGGTGGCGACGAGCACGACGGCTCCCAGCGTCGGAGAGGTCGTCAGCATGAGCGCTGAGGCCAGCAGGAAACTGACCGCCGCCGCGATGACATGCCCGAAGGAGTCGATGGTGGCGCCGAACTGGTCGCTGTCCGAGGAGGCCACGCTCAGCACCTCTCCGGTCGGGACGCGGCGGTTGAGGACGTGCCCGAGGTGCACGGACTGCCGCGACACTCGACGCTGGATGCCGTAGATGCCGAGCAACCACATCCGCACGGCGAAGGTGTGGAACATGATGCCGCCGACGACGCCGACCGCGATGACGCCCAGCAGCAACGCGACCCAGCCGAGGGTGGCGGAGCTGTCGCCGCCGACCACGCCGGCGTCGATGGCACGGCCCAGCAGCCAGGGGGTCAGTGCCGCCGGCACCATCCACGACGATGCGGCCAACGTCATGGCAGGCACCACCCAGCCGTAAGAGCGGATCAGCCAGAACAGGAACCGACTGGGAGAGCGCACGTCCGGGCGCGGGTCGGCAGGGATGGCGGGCGGAAAATCGAAGCGCCCGCGCGGCGATGCATGCATGAAGGGGGTCCTGACGTGCGTCGATCAACGACGCGGCAAGGTTGTTGGATGGAGGTGGGGACGCCAGTGCGTCACGAGGGGCTTGTGCCCCGGCGGAGTCAGGTCAGCGGGCGAAGTACGCGCGCGGCCGACCGAGAACCGCAGAGTGGATCAACATCTGCAGCACCTCCTCCGTGTCGACAACAGGGAAACAGTAAGGACATCGCCCGTCCGTGTCAATCCCGAGAGGCCCCCAGGCGCGCGGCTGCCGCCGCGACCCTCTCGTCCGTTCCCGTCAGAGCGACGCGCACATGCCTGGCCGCCGCGACGCCGTAAAAGTCTCCTGGCGCAACCAGGATGCCCCGCTCGGCGAGCCAGGCCACGCTCGCGCGGGAGTCCTCGTCCCGGGTCGCCCACAGGTACAGGGATCCCTCGGAGTGCTCGATCCGGAAACCGGCCGCCTCCAGCGCCGGCTTGAGCGCCGCGCGGCGGGCCAGATAGCGGGCGCGCTGCTCCTCGACGTGGGCCTGGTCCCCCAGCATGGCGACCATCGCGGCCTGGATGGGCGCGGGAACGATCATCCCGAGGTGCTTGCGGGCGGCCACCAGTTGCTGCACCACAGCGGGGTCACCCGCGACGAAGCCCGCGCGGTAGCCGGCGGCGTTGGACCGCTTGGACAGCGAGCCCACCGCGAGCAGGCCGGTGACATCGCCGTCGTTGACGCGCGGGTCCAGCACCGAGAACGGCTCCGCGTCCCACGCGAACTCGCCGTAGCACTCGTCGCTGGCGAGCACCGCGCCGCGCTCCCGCGCAGCCGCCACGAAAGCCCGCATCTCGTCGAGCGACAGGATGCGGCCAGTGGGGTTGGCTGGGGAGTTGATCCAGATCAGCCTGGAGTCCTCGGGGATGCGCGAGGGGTCGTCCAGCGGCACCGCCCGCGACCCTGCGGTCAACGCGCCCACCTCGTAGGTGGGGTAGGCGCATTCGGGGAACACCACCGCGTGGGATGGGCCGAGGTCCAGCAGCGTCGGAAGCCACCCCACCAGCTCCTTCGTGCCGATGACGGGCAACACGCCCTCAACGGGCAGCGCGACGGCCGCCCAACGGCGCTCCAGGTAGTCAAGGATGGCTCGGCGTGTGGCCGGCGCGCCCCACACGGTGGGGTAGCCCGGCGCGTCAGACGCACTCGCCAAGGCCTCCCGCGCCAGGTGGGGCGTGGGGTCCACGGGGGTGCCGACGGACAGGTCGACGAGGCCGTCGGGGTGCGCAGATGCGGCCCGTTTGGCGTCACTCAGCGTGTCCCAGGGGAAGTCCGGAAGCCGGGCCCCGAGGGCCATCACTCGCCCTGGTGCGGGAGCGCCTCGACGATGGGGTGGTCCTTGGGGATCACGCCGAGCTTGGCGGCGCCGCCAGGCGAGCCGATCTCGTCGAAGAACTGCACGTTGACGTCGTAGAACTGCGCCTGATCCTCCGGCACGTCGTCCTCGTAGTAGATGGCCTCGACTGGGCATACAGGCTCGCAGGCGCCGCAGTCCACGCACTCTTCAGGGTGGATGTAGAGCATGCGATTGCCCTCGTAGATACAGTCCACCGGGCACTCCTCAACGCAGGCGCGGTCCTTCAGATCGACACAGGGCAGACCGATGATGTACGTCACGTTTCACTCCTTCAAGGGCGGACGTGGACAGCTTAGCGTGCCGCGCCGGGGGGCGGATGGCTCGTACCGATCCCTCAGCCGCAGGTGATCCGGTCCCCGGCGCTGTACTTCCACGAGTAGTTCTCCCGCTTGACCACCTCTGAGCCCTGGTAGAACAGGCGCTGCCAGGTGACGGTGAAGCCCTGAATCGGGGCCTGCGGCTCACACGGGGTCTCGGTGACCACTCGCTCGGCGCCGGTGTAGAAGCCGGACTTCACCAGTTCGGTGGACTCCACCTTGGTGTAGGTGCGCTGGGACCAGATTCTGAAGGTGATGGTGCCACGGCTTCCCGAGCTCGCCTTCGTCACGCTGCCCTGGATGATTGCCGGGTACTTGGTGTCGTTCCGGAACCTCATGTCCAGGACGCCGTAGTAGATGGTGGCCTCACGGCCCGCCGGGTACCGGTCGAAGTAGAGGCTGTGGGGCTTGTGCTCCACGTCCTCGTACCCGGCGAAGAAGCCGGCGTTGTACAAGGTGGTGGCGGCCTGCGAGATGCCGCCGCCGGCCTCCTTGACCAGCCGCCCACCGTTGATGACGTAGCCATCGACGTAGCCGTTGGCCGCGGTGCGCGGTCCGAGCGTGTCGTTGAGCGAGAAGATCTCGCCGGGGAGAACCACAGTGCCGTTGACGGAGTTTGCGGCCTGGCTGAGGTTGGTGTTGCGGTATGCCGCGTAAGGGAACCGGGTGGAGTATTCGCCGATCACCTCCGTCGGCGCCAAAGCCTCCGCCTCGGCGGTGGTGAACTCGGGCTCTTCGACGGTGACGGTGGCCGCGAAGGTGCGGGCCTCCCCGGTTGCCGTGGCCGCCGTCTTGACGGCCTCGACGAACGCGTCCAACTCCAGGGTCTCCCCCGTCACCGCGGGCACCACGACTGGCGCGCCGGTGGTGAACCGGTACCCGGCGTCCTTGGCTGTGTTCAGGCCCAGCGCCTTCTCCGCGCCCTCCGCCACAGCAGAGAGGGCCTCGCCGTCGATCACCGGCACCAGTTTTCCGTCCGTGACGGTGAACGTGGTCACGCCGGCGATTGCGGCGGGCGCGATCTCCATCGAAGCGGTCTTGTGGGTCACCGTGACGGGCCCACTGAGGATGGGCTCGGCGTAGGCGGTGACGGCCTCGTCGACCATGGCGTCAGTGACGGCCGGGGGCTGTGCGGCGGTGGCCGCCTCGGCGGTGTCCTGGCTGGCCAGGAAGGCGCCCTCGACGGCGTCGGCCGTGGCGTCCACGTCGAGTTGCTGCCCCTCGACCGCCTCGGTGCGCGCCACTTCGCCGTCCGCGAAGGCGAGTGTGGCGTCCACACCGTCGACGGCGAAGCGGTCGGCGACCGCAGCGACACCGTCGGTCAGCGCCTCCTCATCGACGACACGCACCAGCGCGATCTCTTCACCGCCGGCCAGGGTGGCCAGGATCTCGGCCGGGTTCCAGCTGAACCCGCCGCCCGCCTCGCGGACGGTGGCCTCGAAATCTGCCGAGAGCCCGATCGAGGCCGGCTCCAGGGGGACTGACACGTCGCCGGCGGTGAGCGCTATGGGCGCCTCGACCGCCGGGCCGAGCTCGCTGCGGAGCGTCTCGGCCGCCTGCTCCGGAGACATGCCGCCGATGGCCACGCCCTCCACCGACGCCCTGACGGGCACCTGGTTTCCCGCGACGAAGTAGGACGCGACGTAGACGCCACCCAACACCACCACGGCCCCGGTCCCGACACCGATGGCGATCTTTGTCGCTCTCTTCACATCCACCCCTCAGTGGCGGCAGAAAGGCCGCGCAGTACACCATGGTACGAAACCGCCGACGGCAGCCCCAAATGCCGCTACCGCAGGCGCAGGGCCCAGGGGAGGCTGAGCGCCCCGTGACCGTGCAGACCGGCCTGCGCGGCCAGCCCGGCGAGGATGCCCTCCGCGTCAGGAAGACCCATGCCGCCGGCCGCGGCCTCGCTGGAGGTGGCCGGCTTGATCAGCGCGAGCACCCCGGACTCCCCCAGGTGCGTGAGCTTGATCCCGTCGCGATCGAGGCCCGCCAACGCGCAGGCCCGCTCCACCGCGAGCGCCCTACCGCCGATGTGGTCCACCAGGCCCCGCTCCTTGGCGTCTGCCCCGGTCCAGACCCGCCCGCGGGCGAGCGACTCGAGCTGGGCGTACTCCATGCCCCGGTCCTGCGCCGCGAAGGTGGTGAACTCCAGGTAGACGCGGTCGAGCCAGGCGTTGAGGCGCTCCCAGTCCGCGTCGGAGAAGCGGGAGGCGGATGAGAGGAAGCCGGCGCTTTCGCCGATCGGGAGCGCCTCCCGGATCAATCCGAGCTTGTCGTAAAGGCCTTGAGTCACCATCTTGCCGCCCAGGACGCCGATGGAGCCGGTCAGTGTTGAGGCGTGCGCGACGATCTCGTCGGCGGGCATCGACACATAGTACCCCCCGGAGGCGGCCAAGTGGCCCATCTGGGCCACCACCGGCTTGCCCGCCTCACGGAGCCGGAGGACTGACCGCCGGATGAAGTCAGACGCCACCGCCGAACCGCCGGGCGATTCGACGTCGAAGATGACCGCCTTGACGTCATCGTCGCGCAGGGCGGCACGGAGGTGCTCGTCGATCACGTCCGCCCCGGCCTGCTCGCCGCCCAGGGGGCTGCGCTGGCCGCGGCCGGTCACGATGGCGCCGCGGAGGGTGACCACCGCCACCTTGGGCTGGCCCATCCGGAGCTTCCGCTTGAGCGCCGCCTTCGAGGTGTAGCGGTGGGCGAACAGGAGGTGCTCCGGCTCCGCTCCCCAGGCGCCCAGCGTCGCTGCGTAGGCCTCGTCCCGGTAGCCGATCCGATCGATGAGGCCGAGTTCGAGTGCCCGTTCCGGCGTCACCGGGGCTCCGTTGACCCCCTCCCAGACCTGCTCCGCGCTCAGCCCGCGGCGGCGGGCCACCGCGGCGACGATCTCGTCAACCAGCGACTGCCCGAGCCGCTGCACCATCTCGCGGTTGGCCTCGGTGACGTGGTCTGCCGCATAGCTGTCCGCGGCGGTCTTGTACTCGTGGCGCTGCCCGAACTGCGGCTCCACGCCCACTTTCTCCAACAGCCCGCGCATGAGCGTGATGGTGAGCTCCACGCCGTGGATGCTGAGCATGCCGGTGGGCTGCACCCAGACCTCGTCGGCGGCGACGGCGAGCCGGTAGGCGGCGAGGCCGCCGCTGAGCTCGCCGAAGGACTCGGCCCAGGCCACCGTCGGCTTCTTCTCCCCGAAGGCCTCCACCAGGCCCGCGATCTCCTCGACGTGGGCGAGGAGGGTCTGGGAGGGGACCGCATGGACGATGAGGCCCACGACCCGGGGGTCCTCAGCAGCGTCCGCGAGGTGTTGGCGCAGCGCCCCGAGCGTGGCGCTGTTGATGAGTTGGATGGCCTGCATCGGGTTGGTGGGCCTGGTCACCAACACGCCGCGGGCCATGTCGAGTTCCAGCACGATCGTCTTGTCGCCGATGACCTTGCCCACAACGTCCTTGATGCCCATGCCGCCCAGCATAGACGCCGCCGGCGGCGCCCCCTCGGGTGAGGGAGCGCCGCCGGCGGGAGGTGCAGGTGTCCTCGTCAGAGGACCGACTTGGCGGTGGCTACCACGTTGGCGACGGTGAAGCCGAACTCCTCGAAGCACTTGCTGCCCGAGGCCGAGGCCCCGAAGTGCTCGATGCTGACCGAGGCGCCCTTGGCGCCCAGGTACTTCGACCACCCCATGGCGATGCCGGCCTCGATGCTGACCCGCGCGGTGACGGCGGCGGGCAGGACGGACTCCTTGTACTCGGGCGTCTGCTCGTCGAACCATTCCTGGCAGGGCACGGACACCACGCGGGTGGCGATGCCTTCAGCCTGCAGCGCGTCCTGCGAGGCCAGCGCCAGTTCCACCTCGGAGCCGGAGGCCAGCAGGATGACGGCTGCCTCCCCGTCGGCTTCGCTCACCACGTAGGCGCCGTTGGCGACGCCCTCCGCGGAGGCGAACTTCTCGCCGCGCGGGATGGTGCGGAGGTCCTGGCGGGACAGGATGATGCCGGCAGGGCGGTCGGCGCGGCGCAGCACCTCGCCCCACGCAACGGCGGTCTCGTTGGCGTCCGAGGGACGAACGACGTCGAGACCGGGGATGGCGCGCAGCGAGGCGAGGTGCTCGATGGGCTGGTGGGTGGGGCCGTCTTCGCCGACCCCGACCGAATCGTGGCTCCAGACGAAGATCGTCGGGACCTGCATGATGGCGGCGAGACGCACGGCCGGCCGCATGTAGTCCGCGAACACCAGGAAGGTGCCGCCGTAGGCGCGGGTGAGGCCCGAGAGGTTGATGCCGTTGAGGATGCCGCCCATGGCGTGCTCGCGGATGCCGAAGTGAAGCGTCCGGCCGTACTTGTGGCCGGGCCAGTCGTGCGTGGCGCGCTCCTCGGGCAGGAAGCTGGGCTCGCCCTTCATCGTCGTGTTGTTCGAGCCCGCGAGGTCGGCGGAGCCGCCCCACAGCTCGGGCAGCTGGGGCGCCAGGGCCGAGAGCACCTCGCCGGAGGCGGCGCGGGTGGATTTCTTGCCCTCCTCGAACACCGGAAGGCTCAGGTCCTCCGGCAGCTTGCGGGCAGCGGCGCGCTCCAGCAGCGCCACGCGCTCCGGGTTGGCCGCGGACCAGGCCGCGAACTTCTCGTCCCAGGCAGCGCGGGCCGCACGGCCCCGCTCGGCTGCGTTGGCGCGGGCGTAGTCCACGATCGACTGGTCGACCGCGAACGGCTCCTGCTCGAACTTCAGCGCGTCCTTCAGGGCTGCGATCTCGTCGCCGCCGATCTTCGAGCCGTGCACGGCGTGCATGCCCTGCTTGTTGGGCAGCGGCCATCCGATGACGGTGGTCAGCTTGATGAAGCTCGGCTTGTCGGTGACGGCCTTGGCCGCCTCGATGGCCGCATACAGGGCGTCCATGTCCTCGACGTACTCGGTGCCGCCGTTGGTCCAGTCCACGCTCTGCACGTGCCAGCCGTACGCCTCGTAGCGGGCGTTGACGTCCTCGGTGAACGAGATGTCGGTCTCACCCTCGATGGTGATCCGGTTGTCGTCGTAGATGAGGGTGAGGTTGCCCAGGTTCTGGGTGCCGGCCAGGGACGAAGCCTCGGACGAGAGGCCCTCCTGGAGGCAGCCGTCGCCGGCGATGACGTAGATCTGGCGGTCGAACACGGACTCACCCTGGGGCGCCTCCGGGTCGAAGAGACCTCGCTCGCGGCGGGCGGCCATGGCCATCCCGACGGCGTTGGAGATACCGGCGCCGAGGGGGCCGGTGGTGCACTCGACGAACTTGGTGTGGTGGTACTCCGGGTGGCCGGGGGTCTTGGAGCCCCAGGTGCGCAGGGACTTGAGGTCCTCGAGCTCGAGGCCGAGGCCGCCCAGGTACAGCTGCGTGTACTGCGTCAGCGACGCGTGCCCGGCGGACAGGACGAAACGGTCGCGGCCGAGCCACAGGTCGTCGGAGGGGTCCGTGTTCATGACCTTCTGGTAGAGCAGGTAGGCCACCGGTGCCAGCGAGATCGGGGTGCCGGGGTGTCCGTTGCCGACCTTCTCTACGGCGTCGGCTGCGAGGATGCGGGCGGTGTCGACGGCCCGTGTGTCCTGTTCGGTCCACTCAAGAGTCACGTTTTTCGGTTCCTAACTGATCTGCGACGACCGAGCAAGGCGCCGCGCGAATGTGCGTGACCAGACTATCCTGCGCGGTCGCGCGGGCTGCCAGGGTTCCCACCTGTTGCCGTGGCGCGCAGGAAAGGTTGGGCAGATGCTCAGCGCGGGCCCTCGCCGATGACCGGCGGCTCGGCGGACCAGGGGAACACGATCCACTCGTCGGTGTGCTTCCACACGTGGTCCGGCTCGAGGAGTGTCCCGGACTTCGCGTACAGCACCGCGCTGCGCACGTCCGCCCCGAAGCCGCGCAGCAGCTTGATGACCAGGCCGAGCGTGCGGCCAGAGTCCGCCACGTCGTCGACCACAAGGATCCGCTTGCCCGCGATCGAGGCGGTGTCCAGCATGGGCGCCAGCAGGATGGGGTCAGGGAGTGTCTGGTCCACGTCGGTATAGAACTCCACGTTGATCACGTCGGTGAGCTTCACGCCGAGTGCGTAGGTGAGGCCGCCGGCCACCGGCATGCCCCCACGCGCCACGGCCACGATGATCGAGGGCTGGAACCCGGAGTCGGCCACCATGCCGGCGAGCTCACGCTGGGCGGCGCCGAAGCCCTCCCAGGTGAGGATCTCCTTGTGGGCGAGGTTGGTCGCGTCAGCGTGGTAGGCCATGGCGTCCATGCTAACGGGGCCCCTGCGCATCCACGGGAGGCTCAGGGGTGCGCCTCGCCGAGCACCAAGGTGACGAAGACCACGTCCAGCCAGCGGTCGAACTTGCGGCCCACCTGCGGCAGTCGCCCCGACTCGGTGAACCCGAGCTTGCGGTGGAACGTGAGGGACTCCTCATTGGCGCCATCGACCACGCCCACCATGACGTGCACCCCCCGCCCACGGGCGTAGTCGATCAGGGCCAGCATCAGCATCCGGCCGGCCCCCGCGGCGCGACGGCCCGAACGGATGTAGACGCTGTGCTCGACCGTGTGGGCGTAGCCGGCCAGCGGGCGGAACTGCGCATAGCTGGCATACCCGACCACCTCGTCGCCGTCCTCCAGGACCAACACCGGATATCCGGAGGCGGTCAGGCGCTCCCACCAGGCGCGGCGGTCGTCGAGGCTGACGGGATCGAGTGCGTAGGAGGCGGTGGTCCCGACGCCGGCCTCGTTGTAGATGTCGGTGATGGCCGGCAGGTCTCGGGGCTGGGCGGGACGGATCGTCGGCATGAGCCACATCGTATGGGCTCACGGGCGGGTCCCGCGAGGGTAGCGTGGCCGGCATGACCATCCACCAGGTGCACGGGGCGTGGGGACGCGGGAGCCTCACAACGGTGGGCGGCTGCGTGCTGTCGTGGGCACCGTCGGGCCGAGGCGAGGTGCTGTGGATGGCAGAGGAGGCGCAGCCACAGATCGGGTGGATGTGGCACGGCGGCATCCCTGTGTGCGCGCCGTGGTTCGGCACCGGCCGGGGCGAGTTCCCCGTGCCCTACCCGCATGGGCTCGTCGCCCGCGCGCCTTGGGTGCTGGATCTGCTGGAGCAGAGCGACGACGGCGCCCGCGCTGTCCTCACGGTGGAGCCCGCGGCGATCGAGCACCTGCCGAGCGCGGAGCTCTATCCTCCGGACCTCGGCTACCGGCTGGACGTCCACATGGACCGCCACAGGCTCACAGCCGCCCTGGAGGTCTCCAGCCCGACGCGCGACGTGGTGGTGGATGTGGCACTGCACCCGTACTTCGCCGTCGACGCCCGGCGCGCCTCGGTTGAAGGGCTGGAGGGGGTGCCGTTCCGGGACTTCGCGGCCGACGCCAGGCCCACCTCAGAACATGCGCCGATCGCGCTGGGGCGGCACGTGGATCGCGTGTATGTCGGCGCGCCGGCGGTGACGCTCAGTGACCCGGCGGGCAGCATGCGGCTCTCAGCCGACGGAGCGTCCAACGTGATCGTCTGGAACCCAGGCCCCGGCGGCTCGCAGGTCTCCGGCGACCAGTGGTCCGAGTTCGTCTGCGTTGAGTACGGCTGCGTGCAGGGAGACGCGGTGTCGATCCCGGCGGGCGGCCGTCACACCGTTGCCATGCACGTCGAGGTGTGAGCTGTCGAGCGAAGATCTACTTTCCAGGCATGCCCGGCATGCTAGCTCGAACGGCTCGCTGGCTGTGAGGCGCAGGATCGCCTGACCCAGGCCACTTTCCGTTGCCTGAGGTCGAGGAGCGCAGACACGAGCCTCGGAAACGCGAATTGACGATGTCACGTTCCTGGGGCTTCCGGGCCGCGCTCCGCGGCACCTCAGCAAGCGGGACGGCCCCTGGTCTCACCGGCGAAGGGACCAAGCGGTAGGTCTGGTACCGACTGCGACATCAGACCTGCCGAATAGTCGCCGCCGACTGCCATGGACGCACCTAGAAACCAGGGCGTCGCGCCTTCGCGGAACATCCGAGCATCGGGGCACGCCTCCGCGGACAGGGCCACACGCCACCGCCAGGTGCCGAAGCCGAGGGCGCGGAACCGTGCCCACAGTGGCACCCACTGGTCTGCCTCCTGAGCGTGGGAGGCGGCACTGGCGTCCCGCCTCCGCGGACCCTGGGATCCAGTGCTTCTCCACGGCCGGCCTCGCACGCGAGCCGGCTGGTGGAGCCCTGCCCCAGCCGGGTAGTGTCCAGAGGCACACCAAAAAGCGGTGTCGACATCCCTCGATACGGCTCCCGTGTTTTGCCTCGAGCGGGCATCCCAACCTCTTCCAGCTTGGAGGCCCTCGTGAAACAGCCCGGCACCGTCGAGAAGATCTACGAGATCTTGTCCGGGACCTATCCCACCTACGCCGAGTCCGACGACGAGTGGATGACGAACGGGCTGTCCGACAACTCGTTCCGCAGCACCGTGTCGGTCGCGCTGTCGACCATGACCAGCTCGCCGCGCTGCATCAAGGCCGCCGTCGCCCTTTACAAGAAGGTTGACTCGTTCGCCGGGCTGGCCGCGATGGACGACGACGACCTGCGCGAGACGATCCGCTCGGTCGCGCACTACAACCGCAAGACCAAGACTTTGAAGGCGATGGCCCGACAGATCCTCGACGAACACGGCGGTGAGGTCCCCGCGACCCGCGAGGAGCTGATGGCGCTTCCCGGCATCGGCCGCAAGTGCACCGACATTCTGATGAACACCCTGCATGCCGCACCCACCATCGCCGTCGACACCCACGTCAAGCGCCTCGTGCAACGCCTCGGCCTCGTCGACGCCAGCTTGTCCGCGGAGCAGACCGTCGACCCACTCACCGAGGCCACCCCCGTGTGCTACCGCCAGCATGCCCACGAGTGGCTGATCCAGCACGGCATGAAGGTCTGCGTCGCGCGCACCCCCAGGTGCGGCGACTGCCCTCTCACCGCTCAGTGCGACTACTACAGCGCTAGCTGAGCAGGTGAACGCCCGCAACAGGGACGCTGCCGAGGTGCTTGGCCGGGCCGAAGACATAAGCAGGAGAACAACTAGCTCATCTCGGCAGGATCGAACGCGCTGGCTGCGGCAGATCCGGATGGCTTCAGGCGGTCTTGTCCTGGTTGAGTCGGTCGAGGATCCAGGAACGCACCAGGGTCGACGGTGGAAGGTGCTGGGCATCGGCGGCCTGCTGCACCCGGGCCTGCTCGTCTTCGCTGAGCCGGATCGAGTACACCTTCGTCCGGTTCGGGCGGGACGGTCGCGCCCCCTCCGGGTAGTCGTTCTCGCGGGTTCTCTCAGAGTCATCTCGCAGCCGAGCCGCCAGCGCAGGGTCAATTGTCTTTGCCATGTCTAGTTCCCTCTCGATAGAACCTCAGATCGGCACCGGTTGCCGGCCACGCATTGATCCCGTGCAGATCTCCATCAGCGTCTCGGAACGCGATGACCACCAGCACTCTGCCGGCAGCCATGGAGTAGCCGATGAATCGAGAAGCACCCATCCGTGACTTCGGGTCCGGTTCGAACGCTGCGAGGTCGGGGTCATCCATCACCTCCTGCGCCCAGTTCGGTTCGACGCCACCCCCGCCGGGGTAACGGTCGCCGCGATTTCGGATGTACGCCGCGGACTCGTCGTCCCAGTCGAGTTCCTCTCCCACGTCGCCCAGTGTACCTTGCGTCGGACAATGTAGTACGAACCGGGTTCGTGGCATGTCAGGTGCCGGAGGCCATGTAGGCGGCGAGGATGCAGTTGGGATGCCTGTCGAGGTTCTTGCGGGCGCGGTCGTAGCGCATGGTGGTTCTGGGGTCTGCGTGTCGGGCGGCGATCTGAGAGCCGCGACGGTTGAGCAGAATCGGCCCCTCCGCTCGTCCCGCGACGAACCTTGCCACCCTTGCCGTGAACCTTCAGCACGCGGTGACCATGCTCCTCACCGAGGTCTTGGATGTTGGCACCGCATGCTTCGAAGATCCGGAGTCCGAGCAGTCCCAGCATCACCACCAAGGCGAAGTCGTTGACGTTAGCCGACAGCCGTGAGGCGCTGAGCATGGCCTCGAACTGAAGGTGCGAAAGTCCCAGAGTCGGGGACTCCGGCGGCACGTTGGGGCGCCTGACGTAGTCAGCAGGCGAGGCCGCGAGGACTTGGTGTCGATAACGCAGGTGCGATAGAAGCCTGCCATCACCGTGACCCGACGGCTCACGGTCGAGGGCTGGAAGTGTCGCACTTCCTGCATCCAGCGCACATACAACTCGATCTGCGCCCGACTAGCCTCCAACGGCTCCAGCACCCGCTCGCAGCACCACACCAGATACGCGCGAAGGTCCGACTCAGTATGGACTCGGGTCTGCCCACGGTACCGAGCCAAGTACGCGGCCACCGCCCTGACGAGCGGAGCAGTGGCGCGTCGATGAGCACAGGAAACAGCACAGGGTCAGGACTGGTCATGGCCAGATTCTGCGCCGCCAAGCCCCCTACCTACAGTGCGAATCCAATCGCAGCGCACTGAGGGCGGCAGATCCGGATGTCGCAGTCTCGGTGCCATCCGGTGCAACGCACGCAAGCACGCCCCCGGGGTTCCGGTGACGCTAACCCTCGACGTCACCCCGCGGCCGTCACCCTCCGCGCCAGCAACCCGCTGGCCGACCTCGCCGCCCCTGACCGGTCGGGAGCCGGGCTGGGGATCGTGGGCGGCGACGAGCCGGTCGAGCTCGTGGGCGGCTCGGTATGTCACGGCGTCCACGCGCGAGAATTCGTGGTCGAGGCCACGGCCCGGCGGGTGGAGACTCTGATCAGGCTGGGCATCGTCGACGATGATGCGATGGTCCGCACAGGGTTGACGTTCATCCTCGGCGGCGAGGCCGACATTGAGGTGGCTCGGCAGGCTGTCGACGGCGCCGAGGCAAGCTCGGCGTCGACAAACCGCGTGTCAGCCGCCCTGGTCTGATTACCAGTTCGGCGACTGGTTCGCCACCTGAAAGCACGGAAGGTCCCGAGCTGCTGGACGCTGATCATGCCGCCATGTTGCCGTTGATCCGGCCGCGATCGGAAGGCTCGACGTGAGCGATGACCGACCACGCCCGCGACACCGGCTGACCTACGAGGAGTACCTGGTCGCCGGCTAGTGGTCATCACCGTTAGTTCGTCGGGGGGATGGGTGGTTCAGGTGCGTGCAGTGCAAGGCGGAGGAGTGAGGCGATGCGGGGGCATCATCGATCGAGGACAACGATGCAATGTGCGTGCCTGGGCCGGCTAGACCCCTGGCGAACTAACGGTGACGACCACTAGCGCCGGTGTGTCCGTGGACCGCGAGGGCCAGTTGGACGCGGCTGGTGACCCCAAGTTTGTCGAAGATGCGGGCGAGGTGGGTCTTGATCGTCGGCAGTGACAGGAACAGGCGGCCGGCGATCTCGGCGTTGGTGAGCCCGTCAGCGACCAGGCGCGCGATCTCGGCTTCGCGGGCGCTGAGCCCGTCGAGGGGGTCGGACGCCGTGGGCTGCGGTGCGCGCGTGGCGTGCGTCACCAGCCGCTGCAGGACGCTCGGCGAGAACGACATCGTCCCATCGGCGGCCTGCTGGACGGCCGCCACCAGTTCGGCCGGTGGCGTGTGCTTGAGCAGGAAGCCGGAGGCTCCCGCGTCGAGCGCGCGCAGCAGGAAGTCATCGGTGTCGAAGGCCGTGAGCATCACCACGGTCGGCGGGTGGGTTCGCGCGCGGATGGTGCGGGTGGCCTCGACACCGTCGCACCGCGGCATCCGGACGTCCATGAGTACCACGTGGGGGTGCAGATCGGCGACGCGCGCGGCGGCGTCCAGCCCGTCGGCGGCCTCACCGACCACGGCAATGCCGCCGGCCCCGTCGAGGATCATCCGCAGTCCGGCCCTGATCAGCGGCTCGTCGTCGACGAGCAGCACCCGGATCTGGGTCAGGCCCATGGCAACCATGCGTCCACCCGGAAAGCGCCTGCGTCGGGTGTGGCGGTGAAGCGGCCTCCGATCAGGGCCATCCGTTCGGTCAGCCCGGCCAGCCCCAGACCGGACCCGGGGGCGTCCGCCGGGGTGGCCGGCAGCGGGTTGCTCACCGAGACGTGGACGCCGCTGTCGGGCGCTCCCGTGATCGTGACCGTGACGGGCTGGCCGGGGGCGTGCTTGACGGCGTTGGTGAGGGATTCCTGGACGAGGCGGTAGAGGTGTCCGATCGCGGCCGGGACGGGTTCGCCGGGGCCGATGTCGAGGATCAGGTGGACGGGGCTCCCGGGGGTGTTGGCGGTGTCGACGAGCGTGCCCACGTCGTCGAGGGTGGGCGCGGGGGAGGTGCCCTCCGAGGGCGGGCGGAGGACGGCCAGCACCGCACCGAGTTCGTCCGCAGCGTTCTCCGCGGCCGACCTGATCACCCCGGCCGCCTCGCGGGCGGCGGCGGGGTCGAGGTCGTCGCGGTACTCCAGGGCGCCCGCGTGCAGCGAAATCAGGGCCAGGCGGTGCGACAACGAATCGTGCATCTCGCGGGCGATGCGCGTGCGTTCGGCCTCGCGGGCCTGCAGCAGGCGTGCGGCCTGTTCCCGCCGGGCCAGAACGGCCTCCTGGTGCAGCGAGCGCCACAAGGCGCGCCGGCTGCCGCGGTAGAGGCCGAACAACACCAGGATCGCGATCAGCAGGGCGATCCCGATGGCCTCCTCGGACGCCGTCAGCGTGTTCGCCCCCGGTGGGACGATCAACCACCGGCCCACCGCGTACGCGACACCGAAGGCGACCACGGTCACGAGGATCGGCGGCCAGCGACGGCGTCCGGCGATCGACACCAACACGATCGCGGCCCCCAGCCCCGCCCCGTCAGAGACGCCCGCCAGCGCGATGATCACCAAGGCGTAGCGCAGCACCCGGCGTTCGCGTTCCTCATCCGGCGCCTCCACGAAGCTCGGCGCCCGGTCCAGAACCTTCGGCAACAGCACTTGGGAAGCGACGAGGCCGGCCAGGTTCACCAGCATCGCGGCCGGGCCAAGCCACCCACCCAGCGGCGAGTCCAGATACCCGGGCAGAGCGATCACCATCCCCAGCATCGAGAACACCGCGACCGCGACCAGGAACACCACGCTCCCCTCCCGCAGCCCTCGGGGCACGGAGGCAGCAGGCGCGGGTTGAACGGTCACCGCGCCACCCTAGGCCAGCCGGCGGTGCGAGCGGTGTCGACCGACGGTATGAATCGGAGACCATCCCTTCGGCTCCCGGAGGCACCCGGCCGACCGATACCGCCTTCGGAGTGCCGCCCGACACGATGAGCCCATGACGATCTCCACCACTATTCGCGACACGCCCACCCCCGCTCCGGCGGCCTCGGCCTCTCCTCTTCCCCGCTACCACCGGCTCGCCCGCGCCGAGGCGAACTATCGGTGGTGGCGCCCCCTGGTCACCCTCTTAGCGGCGTCGGTGTCCTACCTCGCCCTGATCCTGCTGGTCCTCACCGGGATAGTCGCCGCCGTGCTGATCAACCCGGCGCTCGAGGCGTCACTAGGCCTGGTGGATGAGCAGACCGACCTGTACAACCCGTACCAGTTCCTGGCGCTGATGGTCACGCTGATCCTGCTGATCCCCGCGGTGATGATCGGCGTGGCCGCCGGACGCCGCCCCGTCGGCACACTCCTGTCCGTCGCTGGACGCCTGCGCACCGGCCTGCTGCTCCGCTCGCTGGCGATCTGCCTCGGCGTGTACCTTGCCGTCCAGTTGGGGTACCTCACTGTGGGCTGGGTCGCCGGCGAGCCGATCACGCCCTCGTGGCACCCGTACAGCGGGTGGCTGATCGCCGGGGCGCTCCTGATCGTGCCCCTCCAGGCCGCCGCCGAGGAGTTTGCGTTCCGCGCGCTGCCCTTGCAGGTGTTCGGCGCTTGGCTCCGCAACCCGTGGTGGGGCATCCTGCTACCCCTCCCCCTGTTCGTCGTCGGACACGCCTACAACCCGCCCGGCATGATCGGCGTGGCCGGCTTCGCGGTGGCGGCGGGTGTGCTGGTGTGGCGCACCGGCGGCCTCGAAGCGGCCATCGTGCTGCACGCGGTGAACAACTCCCTAGGCTTCGTGTTCGGCGCCATCGGCTGGGGCGACCTCAACGCCACCGACGTGACCACCCTCGACGCCGCGGTCTCCCTGGCGACCGTCGCCGTCTGCACCACGCTCATCCTGTGGGTCGACTCGCTCAGGTGACGCGGGCCGATTTACGGCGGTGAGTGATCTCGTGCTGAAGCGCCCGTGCCACCTGGCTACTGCTGCATGAAGAGAACCCACGAGGTGCGGTGGATGAGTGCCTTTCCAGTTGCTGCCAGGAGTGGTGCGCTCGACGCATGCCACACTGCTGTGTATGGCGAACACGCGAGCCGTAGCGCAGTTGGTCCTAGGCGGCATCGGTGCCGCTCTCACTGCTTCAGGCATCATCACCTTCGCAATGACGGCGCCGGGACCGAGCTCCTTCGGGTGGTTCGCCTACGCCCCTCTAGCGGACCAACCGTGGTCCACCACCATGGTGCTGCAGCCCGGACAAGTCTGGGGCTTAGCCCTGGTCTTCGCCGGCTCGCTCGTCGTGAGCGGAGTTGCCGGTTTTCAACTGGGGCTACGTCGTCGTCAGTGATCGCGAAAGGGCAGTCGCGACGGAAGCGTGGTGCGCGCGGCCGGCAGGTGAAGGAGTCCCAGGGTGATGCGATTCATCGTCGAGCTGATCGTCGGCGTCGCCCTGGCGGCGATCGTCACGGCGGCCATCATGGTCACGATGTTCTACTTCGGCCCGTGGGCCGATCCACCGGGGATGGACGAACTGTGGTGGCTGTTGGCGACCGCGGCGGTCCTGCTCGCGTCTGGACGATGGTGGGCACGCCGACGAGCTCCTTGATTGACCGAGGAACTCCACCCACCGCGGCAAGAGCGGATGTTCGCGCTTCACCAACTCCAGCTCAGGTGGAATCGTCTGGTGCCCGGTTCACGCGTCGTGCGGCGGTTCAGCAGGCGGGGCGAGCTGGATCGGCCGGGTCGAACGGGCCGGTCGGCGGGTCGGAGGCGGCTGTCAGGCCCGCCGGGGCGCCGGATTGATGGCGTCCCCGGACCAGCTCATGTTGTCGTCCACACCAACCTCGAACGCCTCAAGAGCGGGATCGGCGAGAACGACGTCCGCGACCGCGCGCTCGCAGCCGAGCAGCGTGAAGCCGAAGTCGATCTCGGTGGCCAGACACCAGACGTGGTCGTCCGGCCATACGAGGTTCGCCGACTGCCCGAAGCTCTCGTCCTCGACCCACGTCTCGTGCGCGGCCAGGGGCGCCCGGAACAGGTGGTAGCGCCGGTGCGGCAGGGCCAACACCGGCTCGGCACCCCCCGGGACCCGGCTCGGCACCGGGACCTCGTAGGTCATCAGATCGGGGTGGTGCGCCTCGACCGCGCCGCCTCCCCAGAACCCGTAGCCCTCCCACACCGCGTAGGTCACGTCCCCAGACGCCTGCAGGTGCGCGACCAGCGCGTCGTGGTCGGGGCGCGGGAGATGGCCATCCGGCGGCCACAGGTTCGGGTGGCGCAGGGTGTCGAACATGTGGCTCCACTGCGCCAGGGGATGCAGGACGCGTCCATTGGACGCCGCGATCTCCCGCCAGCGGCGTCCGTCCGGCAGGGGGTGCAGGACCCGCACATACGCCGCGAAGCCCGTCGGCACCATGGCACCCACCGGAACCCCAGCCGGTCCCCACGGCAGCAGCCGGGGCGCGAGCCAAGCCGACAGGGCGGCGTCCGTCGTGTGGCGAGGCAGGGCCATACCGCAAGGGTAAGGCCGTAGCGCCCCACTCCTGATGTGCGGGAACGGGGCCACCCGCTCGTTGCGGACAGCGTTCAACACGAAGGCATACCGCGCTGCGGCAAGCGGAGCCGACACACGACCCTCGCGCAACCCGCGGCA
>NZ_JBUZNO010000003.1:0-394830 GCF_055326245.1 Tessaracoccus luoxuelianae | reverse complement strand
GCGATCTCCTCAGGGAGCGGTGGGAACGATCACCGGCGCTCCGCGCGGCGATCTCCTCAGGGATCGGCAGGGGACGGGCCATGCCGCTCAGCGACTCGCGGGGACCTTGATGACGGGGCAGACGAAGTACTTCACGACGCCCTCGTCGACGGCGTCACCGGCCATCAACGCCATGTCCACCTCGGCCGCGCTGTCGATCACCCCGTCGCCGTCGAGGTCAGAGGACGCGATCACCGCGTCGTACCCGTTCGGGAACCTGAGGGCGTGGACCATCCAGCGTCCCCCGTTGTAGCCGGGGTCGCCGGGGGCCGCCGTCGCCACGCTGGGCTGCGCCGAGCCGAAGCTGTAGATGGTGTCCCAGGAGTGGGCCGGTGCGCCGGTCCCCGAGAGGTCGGTGGGGGTGGCGACGGTTCGGTACATCACGCCGTCGACGTAGAACGCCGGGCCGGTGACCCCGGCGTGGGAGGTGAGCGGGACAGCGACGGCGGCGCTCGCGACGATGGCGGCTGCGGCGAGGCGGGTGAAGGTCTTCATGGCAGAACCTTTCGGTTGGTCCCCGGCCTTGTTGCCGGTGCCTCGAAGTCAACTCCTGAGCGCCGCGGGACTCCATGACGCAGCGCTTACCTCGTCCTTACGGGGATGTAACGCCCTGGCCGGCGCCTCCGGCGGCCGGTCCGGGCCCCCCTACGATGGCGATATGACGGACGTGCTCGTGGTCGAGGACGACCCCACCGTGGCCGAGGTGCTCGGGCTCTACCTGGGGCGGGCCGGGCTGCGCGTCAGGCACACGACGTCAGGCGAGGCGGCCCTGGCCATGGCCGCCGAGGCGCCGCCCGCCCTCGCGATCCTCGACCTCATGCTGCCGGGGATGGACGGCCTGGAGCTGTGCTGACGGCTCCGGCTCGCCCGCGCGGACCTGCCGATCATCATGCTGACCGCCCGCGGCGACGAGGAGGACCGCATCCTCGGCCTCCAGGTCGGTGCGGACGACTACGTCAGCAAGCCCTTCAGCCCCCGTGAACTCGTGCTGCGCGCGCAGTCGTTGATGCGCCGCGCCGCGCCCGGATCCGTCCCGAGGCCGTCGGCCCCCGAGGCGCTCACCGACGGCGACATCGTCGTGGACCGGTCTGCCCACCGCGCCCTGCTCGGGGGACGCGCCCTGTCCCTGACGTCGCGCGAGTTCGAGCTGCTGGCCTGGTTCCTGGCACATCCCGGGCGCGCGGCAGGCCGCGAGGAGCTCATGCGCGAGGTCTGGGACTGGGAGTTCGGCGACGCGTCGACGGTGACCGTCCACGTCCGCAGGCTTCGGGAGAAGATCGAGGCAGACCCCGGAAGCCCCGTCCGACTGGTCACCGTGTTCGGGGTCGGCTACCGCTGGGAGCCGGGCATGGGCGGGGCGGCGCCGCGATGAACCCGGTCCTGACCTCCGCCCTGGTGGCGGCAGCCGTGGGGGCGCTCGGCACCGCCGTCGTGATGCTGATCGCGCGCCGGTCGATCCGGCTGGCCGCGGTGGCTGCCCCGATCGTGGTGGTGGTCTCGCTGGCGGCCGGCGTGGCCGCGAGCGTGCAGACGATGGCCATCAGCGACTCGGCCGCGGCGACCATCCAGCTCGTCCTGGCGGGCGCGGCGCCGATGGCCCTCGTCGTCGGCCTGGTGCTGTCGCGGCAGCTCGGCTCCCGGGACCGGTCCATCACCCTGCGCGAGGCGGCGCTCGAGCGCGACCGTCAGGTCGAGTTGAGGCGGCGGGAGCTGGTGTCGTGGATGTCCCACGACCTTCGGACGCCGCTCGCCGGGATGACCGCGATCACTGAGGCCCTGCAGGACGGGGTGGCCCCTGATCCCGCGGCGTACCTCGCGCGGCTGCACGGCGAGGCCATGCGCCTGGACGCCATGGTCGATGACCTGATCGCCCTGTCCCGGCTGCAGAGCCCGGTCGGCCGGCTGCGCCGGGAGGACGTCTCCCTCCGCGATCTGGTCTCCGGGGTGCTGGAGCAGGCCAGGCCGGTCGCCGACCGGTCCGGGGTCAGGTTGACCGGGGAGGCCGAGCAGTCCGCGCCCGTGAGCGCCGACGCCAGGGAGGTGTCGCGGGCCGTGTCCAACCTCGTCGCCAACGGGATCCGGCACACCCCGTCGGGAGGCGAGGTGGCCGTGACCGTGCGCGAGGCCGACGGGTGGGCGTCGGTCCAGGTGGCCGACGGGTGCGGCGGCATCCCCGTCGACCACCTGCCGCACCTGTTCGAGCCGGGGTGGAGAGGCAGCGAGGACCGCGGCCCCGGAGATGGCGCGGGCGCAGGTCTCGGCCTCGCCATCGCGCGGGGCGTGGCCGAGGCCCACGGCGGGACGGCGACGGCGAGGAACGCTGGGCCTGGCTGCGTCTTCGAGCTGCGGTTGCCGTCCCCCTGACTCAGGCCCAGCTCTCGTCGGGGGTGATGTCCCCCGACGAGCAGGTGGGGCGTTGCTCTGGAGCCGGTACTCACCCTCGATTGCGGGCCGATGGACGGCTGTGTCAGGCCTTGAAGGCAGCCCACGCGTCGGTGAGGACCTTGGCGGCCACCTCTAGGCCCTCGATCCGGCCCAGCTCGGTGTCCTCGTGCTCGATGTTCAGGCACATGTCGGGGTCCACCTCGTGCAGCGCGCGGATGAACTCGGTCCAGTAGGCGGTGTCGTGACCCTTGCCCAGGGCGACGAAGTCCCAGGAGGAGTCCTTCGGCCACTCGTTGGCCCACTCGTCGCCGCCGAGGTTGACGCGTGCCTCGTCCGCACCCATGCGGCGGAAGCCGTTGTCCAGGACACCGTTGAGCCGCGCGTCCGGGTTGATCCGCACGTCCTTGGCCGCGGCATGGAAGATCAGGGGACCCAGCTCACGGACGACGGCGATCGGGTCGGCCTGCTGCCAGAACAGGTGCGAGGCGTCCATCTCGACGCCGATGTGGGTAGCTCCGGTCAGCTCGATCAGCTTCTTGACGTCGCGGGCGTTGAAAACAAGGTTCTGGGGGTGCAGTTCGAGGGCCACCTTCACCCCGTGGTCCTTGGCGAACTGGTCCATCTCGCTCCAGAACGGCGCGGCGATCTCCCACTGGTAGTCGAGGACGTCGAGCGCCGCGGAGTTCCAGGCGTTGACGATCCAGTTGGGGTACTTGGTGCCGGGCTCGCCGCCGGGCAGGCCGGACATGGTGACGACGCGGGTCTGGCCGAGCGCCGCGGCCGCACGGATCGAGAGGCGGATGTCCTGGGCGTGCTTCTCGGCGATCTCCGCGTTCGGATGCAGCGGGTTCCCGTTGCAGTTGAGGCCCGCGATCTCCACGCCGGTGCCCTCAAACTTCTTCAGGTACTCCGTGGCCGCCGCGGGGCTGGTGGCGATCTCGTCGATGTTGGGGATGTGGACCGGGGGCAGAAAGCCGCCGGAGTTGATCTCGATGCCGGTGAGGCCGAGACCTCCGATCACCGCGAGCGCATCCTCGAGGGGGCGGTCGTACAGGACTGCGTTGTAGACACCGAGCTTCACAGGGTCACCGTCTTTCCGTTGTTGGCAGCCGACTCAGCGACGGCGGCAAGAATTTCCATGTTGTGGACGCCTTCGTCAAACGAGGCGTTGCGGGGAAGGGAGTCGGCCTCGGGGATGCCGGCGACCTCTTCCAGGAAGGCTCGGGCCTGGAACGCGAAGCCCTCGTTCTGGCCGAAGCCGACACCCGCCACGTCGATAGCCATGCCACCGGCGACGTAGGGATGGTCGGCGCCTAGGTTGACGGTCCGGTAGCCGTTGGTGCCCGGCTGGTCGTCGTGGCGGTAGAGCCGCACCTGCGACGGGGTGTCCTGGTGGAAGCTCGCCGCGCCGTTCTCGCAGAAGACCTCGAAGTTCAGGCCGTTGGGGTAGCCGGCGGCGACGCGCGAGGCCTCCAGGCTCGCCGTCGTCTCGCCGAACTTCGCCGTGAACGTGGCGTAGTCGTCGTTCTCCACCGGCTCGGTCTCGCTCGACACCTCGACCTGGCCGTGCCCGACGACGGTGCCCAGCGGGAGCGGACGCTCCGTGATGGCGGTGGTGAAGGCTGCGCCGGAGACGGCGGTCATGCCGCCGCAGAGGAACTCCGACAGATAAGTGAGGTGGCTGCCGACGTCGGCGAGCGCGCCCGACCCCATGGGGCCCTTGTAGCGCCAGCTCATCTGCCCCTTCGGGTTGCACGCGTAGTCACACCAGTACCGCGCCGAGAGGTGCAGCACCTTGCCCAGCGTCCCGTCCTGGATCCAGTTCCGGATAGCGGCGATGCCGGGCTGCCGGACATACGTGAGCCCGATGCGGGCGATCGACGACGCCTCGCGGGCCAGCCGCGCCATCTCGCGGGCGGACTCGAGCGTGTCGGCCAGCGGCTTCTCGCACAGGGCGTGCTTGCCGGCCTCGAGCAGGCCCTTGACCACCTCGAGGTGCAGGCTGTTGGCGATGACGACGCTGACGACGTGGATGTCGGGGTCGGCGGCGATGGCGCGCCAGTCGGTGTCGCAACGTTCGTAGCCGTAGCGGCGGGCGGTGGCCTCGCCGACCTCGGCGTTGACGTCACAGATGGAGACGTAGCGCAGGTCGGGCAGCGTGGGCCGATACAGGGTGGGCGCGACACGGTAGGCGGCGGCGTGCGACTTCCCCGCCATGCCGGCTCCGATGACGGCGATGCCGATGGTCATTCATCCTCCTCGATATGTACTTGGAGCGGTCCAAGTGGCTTTACAATAGATCGACAGCACTTGTCCTGTCAATGGCTGCGTTACCCTCGGTCATCGTGGAAGGAGGTGCGCCATGTCACCTCGTCGACGGCCCTCCCGGCCAACCATCTACGACGTCGCCCGCGAGGCTGGCGTGTCCAAGTCGCTGGTGTCGCTCGTGCTCAACGATTCGCCCCTGGTGGCCGACGCCAAGCGGCAGGCCGTCCACGAGGCCATCGCCACGCTGGGATACCGGCGCAGCCATGCCGCCTCCGCGCTCGCGGCGGACCGCACCCGCACCGTGGGCCTGGTCATCGACGACTTCCAGAACCCCTCGTTCGTCGAGCTGCTGCGCGGCCTGCGCACTCTCCTCGGGCCGCAGGGGTTCCATGTCGCCATCCGGGAGCACTACCGCGACGGCGACGAGCTGATCAATGCCGTCGACGGGTTCCTCGACAGCCAGGTGGACGCGCTGGTGATCGCGGCCGAGCCCGGACGCGACCTTCCGGCGCTCGGCGTACCGACCGTGCTCGAGGGCACCCGCCTGCACGGCATCGACGGCGCCGACACCGTTGAGAGCGACCAGCGCCACGGCGTCCACCAACTCATGGAGCACCTGCGCTCGGGAGGGCACCGCCGGATCGGACACGTCACGGGGGCTGGCGGCGCCGCCGGCGCGCGCCTGGCGACCTACCTGGAGGCTATGGCGGCGGAGGATGAGGATCCGCTCTATGCCGGCGGTTCAAACGAGACGAACGAGGACGGAGGGTACGCGGGGGCGGTGGAGCTGCTGCGCCGGCACCCTGAGGTGACGGCCGTCTTCGCCGCCAACGACACCATGGCCCTCGGCGCGCGCGCCGCGTTGAGGGAGGCGGGGCGCGAGGTGCCTCGCGACGTCGCGCTCATCGGCTACGACAACTCGCACCTCGCACGCAGCCGCTTCCTCGACCTGACTACGGTGGACAGCCACGGACACGACGCCGGCATCGCGTGCGGGGAGGCGATCCTCAGGCGACTCGCGGAGCCTGACCTGCCCCCCGCGGCGGTGGTGGTCCCGAGCACCCTCGTGGTGCGTTCCTCGTCGGTCACGGTCCCCCGTTCCTGAAACCTCAGGTGGGCCTTGACCCCGGAAATCCCAGTGGCACTTCTGGTATCGACTACGCGACCAGATCCGCCGCCTTTGACTGGCAAGACTCGCGTCGGCAACGTGGAGCGCTCCGTGCCGGATGCGACGGCCGGACGCCGCTCCGGAATCGACGCGCCCGAACCCGTCCTGCGGTGGAGGGCAGGTAGGACGACGACGCCCCGGCCAGCCAGCGGTGAGCTGGCGGGCCGGGGCGGTGGTTGATCGGTGTGGGTCAGTCCTTCTGGGACTTCGGGATCTTCACTGTGCCACGGTTGGTGTCACTGGACGTCTCGCCGCCGAGGGTCAGCGTGATAGCGGTCCCGGTGGGTGCCGTGCTCGTGCCGAGAGCCGTGGCCACGGCGGGCTTGTAGCCGGACAGGTAGCCAGTGGCCGTGGGGTGATACGACAGATAGGTCGGGAACAGCGACGCGTTGTAGATCCACGCGGAGGAGTCGCACACGCCATGGCCCAGGAAGTCTGGAAGCACATCGGCGTAACCGATCCCGGCATCGTCAGCAGCTTTGGAGATCACTCCGGCGAGGGTGGCCGCCCCGGAGTTGAGCGCGTCGCGCTCGCGGACCGACACTGTGGTGATCCAACTGCAGTCGGCTTTGGTGGCGCTGAGCAGCCGGGGATAGGCGGTTGCCACGATGGTCGCGTCGGGGGCGGCCTCCCTGATCTGGGTGAACAGCAGCACCAGCCGCGACGGAAGCGCGTTCGCCGCGTCGACGGCGTCGTCGACGGCAGTGATGCAGGCGGATTCGTTGGTCCCGATGCAGGTGGTGAGCACCGATGCGAACCCGACGTCGTTGCCGCCCACCGTGATCGACACGTAGTCAGCCACCGCCAGGTAGTCAGTCTCTAGCTGCTCCGCCGTCACATCGTCGATGTCCGCCCCTGAGCATGCCTGGAGATCAAGGGCGTAGCCCTTCTCCTGCGCAATCAAGCCCGGGTAGCCCTTGAGCGTGCGGTAGCAGTCCCTGCCGTCCTGGATGTAGCTCCCTCCGCCGACGCCGGCCGCGTAGCTGTCCCCGAGGGCGACGTAGACGGGCTGGGCCGGCGGCGGGGACGTCGGAGACGGCTCGTTGGTCGGCGATGGGCTCGGCGCCGGGCGCTTGGCCGCGGCGTCGACGCCGCCCGCGACGATGGTGAGTGAGACGACCAGCGTCGCCAGCGTGGCCACAACGCCACGGATCCCCCTGCGGTTCATGGCGTCAAGCTGTACCCGCCACCATGTCGCGGCAATGGGCAGTTTCGCAGCGCGCTTCGCCCCTCGTCTTCCGCTGCGCCTCCGCCGCCTCTCCCTCTGCGTCTTCCGCTGCGTCTTCCGCTGCCGCTGGGTGGCCCCAGGCGTGCACGACACGCCGTCGCGGTGCCACCTCGGTGTCCGTGGTCACGTCGAGGGCTGGGACAGGCGGCGTGTCGTGCACGGGGAGGTGGGCGTCAGAAGACGACCCGGGCCGCCTCGAGGGACGGACGGAGGTCGACGGCGACGCCGTCGAACAGGCTGTCCTCCGCCGTCCGTCCGGAGAGGTGCCGCATGAACTCCACCGCGGGCACCTCGACGGCGGGCCCCTCCCCCTCCCCCAGGTCCCACGCTCCCCCTTCGGGGCCGGTGAGGCGCAGGTGGACGGCAGGGCCGGTCCACGAGAGTCCGAGGTCGCGGATGACCTGCTCCACCACCTCCGCGTCCGTGGGGTCCGACACCGGCTCCCGCCCCACCGCTCGTCCGATGTCCTGGCGGTGCAGCCAGGTGTCGCGGGTGAGGATGGTGTCGACGAACCATCCGATCGTGGTGTACGACGGCAGTGCGGCGTCGTTCGTCAGCCGACGGCGCATCCAGCCGGGGGTGTCGCGGCCCGACATGGCCCGCCGTCGAAGCAGCTCCAGCAGCTCAGCTGTGGAGAGGGAGTGGTGCCTGTCGATGCCCACCTCGTTGGCGGCGTCCAGGGAGCTGCGACCGCGGTAGCGGAACCGCCCGATCTGAGCGTCGACGAGGAACAGCAGCGGGTTGCCCGGGAACCGTGCCGCTGAGGCGACGTGGCCAACCATGTCGCGCACCGTCCAGGCGGGGCACTCGGTGACGGTGTCCCACTGCTCCGGGGTGAGGTCGCGCACCTCGTCGATCAGGCGCAGATGCTGGGCCCGGCCCACGCGAAGGCCGTCGCCGGGGCCGGGGAGCGGGATGTCGATGGCACGCATGGTCTGATCCTTCGTCGAGGGGTGGCCGGAGGCGGTGGTGCTAGTGGTGGCTCGCATGGCAGGTCCTATCGGGGAGATGGGCGGTGATCAGCGCCCGCACGAGCGCTGGGAAGTGCCGGGAGGCGGTGCCGTCCTCGTAGGCGACGCCGGGCTCGTTGGACAGCTGGCGGACGATCACCCCCGTGGCGGCGTTGGCCAGGTTCTGGGACAGCTCGTCGAGGTCGACGGTGGGGTTGAGCAGGCCGAGGTCGCGGAAGCCGCGCAGGTCGTCGCCGAGCATCGTGAACAGGGCCACCGACGGCGCATACGCCTCGGGGCTCGGCTCCCAGGCGGGGACGGGGCGGGTCATCATGAGGTGGCTGAGCTCGGCGTTCTCCAGGGCCCAGCGGACGAAGGTCCCCTCCAACTCGATGGCGCGGCTGACCGGGTCGGTCTCGGTGGTCGCGGGCCCGAGCCTGTCGCGGTGGCTGGCGACGGTGTCGTGGCACGCCTGCCATCCCCGGCGGAAGAGCTCGTCGTAGAGGGCGTTTTTGGAGTCGAAGTAGGTGTAGAGCGACGGGGTGCGCACGCCGAGTCGTCGGGCCACTTCCCCCAGCGACAGCCCCCCGACCCCATGTTCGCCCATCAGCCGGACGGCGATCGCGACGATCTCGTCGCGGGTCTCGCCGTGCCGCCGTTGCCGACGCTCCGTGCTCGTATCCATGAATCCTCCTTATGCCAAAAGGTATCCCTAATAGGATTAGGACACAAGAGGGCTCATTCTTCCGGACGCTGCGGCGCTCTGGGAGTAGCGTCAACCCCACACAGAGACGTGGGTGCACCGTGTCCGACCTTGTCGCCGTTCTGGCCTTCGTGGCCTGTGCCGCCGCGATCTTCTTCGCCGGCGGACGGCTGTCGCGCTACGGCGAGCGCATCGCCCAGCTGAGCGGCTGGGGCAGCGCGTGGGTGGGCCTGATCCTCATGGCATCGGTCACGTCCCTGCCCGAGCTCGTCGTCGGCGTCAGCTCGTCGGCCCTGGTCGGGTCGGCCGACCTGGCCGTAGGCGACGTTCTCGGCAGCTGCGCCATCAACCTTCTCATCCTGGCCAGCCTGGACGCCTTCGTGCCGGCCCGCCGGAGGCTCTTCGCCCTCGCCTCCCCGTCGCATGTCATGGCCGCCGCTCTCGGGATCGTGCTCCTCGCCACCGTCGGCGTCGGACTGCTGGTCGACGACTCGCTGCCGCTCACTCCCTGGATCGGGCTCTCATCGCTGGTGTTCCTCTTCCTGTACCTGGGTTCGGTGCGGCTCATCTTCCGCAACGGGCGAGGCCTCCCCCCGGACCCCAGCGTTCAGCCACCGCTCGACGAGAACCTCTCCCCCGGCGACGCCGTCACGGCAGGGCTCGGACTACGTCAGGTCGCCGCCCGCTACTCACTCCATGCCGGGATCGTCGTCGTGGCAGCCATCCTGCTGCCGCCCGCGGCCGAAGCGATCGCCCGGATGTCGGGATTGGAGGAGTCCTTCGTCGGAACCGTCTTCGTGGCGCTGTCGACGTCGCTGCCAGAGCTGGCCGTCTCCCTGGCAGCGATTCGGATGGGCGCAATCGACCTGGCGGTCGGCAACATCCTCGGCTCGAACCTGTTCAACATCCTCATCCTGGCGATCGACGACGTGGCCTACACCGACGGGCTCCTACTCGCCGACGCTTCACCGAGCCACCTCTTCACGGTGTTGACCACCATCGCGATGTCGGCGATCGCAATCATCGGGCTGACCTACCCGTCGGCACGCGGCAAGCGGTTCCTGCTGGCGGGCGACGCGGCGCTGATGCTCGTCGTCTACGCCGGAAATGCCGCAATACTGCTGACCATCTCCCCGCACTAGTGGTCAGCACAGTTGCCCATGACCCGGTCAAGGATGCCGCCGGCGCCCGGCCCCACCACCGCGGGGCAGGGCTCGGCGCCGGCACCGTGACGTTCGTGTCTCCTCGCGGGCGATCGGCTCGATCACCCCCGGCGGCGCGTTACCTGGCGGACAATCGATACTCACACCGCACTCCCCAGGGGGCAGACATGCAGGTCGATCCACACGCCCTCGACGACGCCGTCGCCAAGAATGCGTTCACTGGGGTCATCACCATAGACGTGGCAGGCCGGCGCGTCCTCGAGCGCTGCGAAGGGTTCATGCACCGCGCCTTCGGGGTGCCGATGGTGCCCCAGGCCAGAATCGCCGTAGCCAGCGGCAGCAAGGCGTTCACCGCGCTGGCGGTGATGCGCCTCGTCGAGGACGGCGCGCTCCGGCTCGACCAGCCGGTCCGGGATCTACTCGGGGAGGACCTTCCGCTCATCGACGACGCCGTTACGGTCGAGCACCTCCTCACCCACACATCGGGGATCGGTGACTACCTGGACGAGGACGGAGAGTGGGAGGTCGACGATTTCATCCTCACCATCCCTGTCCACACGCTCACCACAGCCGAGGCGTTCCTGCCGATGCTTGAGGGCCACCCGACGAAGTTTGCTCCCGGAGAGCGGTTCGCCTACTGCAACGGCGGCTACATGGTGCTCGCGATCCTGCTGGAACGAGTCACGGGAGAGGTGTACCACGCCGTGGTGAGCCGGCTGGTCTACGAGCCGGCCGGTCTGCAAGCCACCGGGTCTCTCCCCCTCAACGCACTCCCCGCCGACGCCGCGCTCGGCTACCTCGCCAACGACGGAGACCTCGTCAACACGCTCCACCTGCCCATCCTCGGCAACGGCGACGGCGGAGCGTTCACCACCGCCGACGACCTGCACCGCTTCTGGCTGGCCCTGCTGGAGGGTCGCATCGTCTCGCGCGACACCGTCGAGCAGATGATCCGGCCCCGCCACGACGTGCCGGACGAGGGCATGCGCTACGGCATGGGGTTCTGGCTGCACCGGACAGGTCCGGCGCTGGTGATGGAGGGCTACGACGCGGGCGCCTCGTTCCGCTCGACCCACATCCCCGCCAGCCGGACGACGGTGACCGTGCTGGGCAACAGCTCCGAGGGGGCCTGGCCGGTGATCTCAGCGCTCGCCGTCGCGATCGACGGCGAGCTTTCCTGAGCGGGCTGTCAGGCGAGGGCCTTGGCCTTCAGCTGGTCGAACTCGGCGGGGATCTGCACCCGACCGGAGTTCCCCCGCGACAACGTCAGCACCCGCTCGACGGCTCCCTCGGTGAGCAACGCATCGCCGAGGTGGACCAGCAGCGTGGCGATGCCGCCCGTGTCGCCCTGCCCGGCGTGGAGGAGGGTGCCGTCGATGTCGGCGTGAAGGTAGAGCTGAGCGACGGTGAGGCCGGGCCGCTCATCGACGGGCCTCAGTTCGTCGACATCCTCGGGGTCATCGGGGCTCAGGCCCCACGCCTCGAGGGTCAGCTCGGCGAGGGTGCCGGTGAACCCGCCGGCCGCGACCATGGCCTCGAGCGCGGGCACGGCCTCGGCTATCCGCGGCGCTCGCGACAACGCCCAGGCGGAGTGCTCACGCAGGTGCGGAGTCTGGGAGGAGAGGAGCGGCACCAGCAGGCTGGAGGCCGTGGCCGCCCCGGTTTCGGCGGCGGCGTGCACAGCGGCGATGGCGGTGAGGTCGTCACCGGCGGCCTCGATGGCGGCCTGGAGAGACTCGGCGGCCGCCGACCCGTCGCGACGGGCGGCTTCAATGAGGTCATCCATGAGGTCCAGCGCTGCGAGCAGCGTGGGAGCGTGACGTACTGCGTCGAGGATTTCCAGGGTGCTGCCCGCGTGGGGACTTATGCGCACACGCTAGCGGGTGCCGCGTCCTCGGGACCAGCGTGGTGAACGCTTCTCCGTTGGTGGGCCTAACTGGACTTGAACCAGTGACCTCTGCCTTATCAGGGCAGCGCTCTAACCGTCTGAGCTATAGGCCCGTTCACCGACGCGTAACTCTAGCGCACCGCTCGCCGGGGCAGCAAACAGACCCCCGGCTCAGCCGACGGCGCGGGCCCTCGCCTTCCTGCTCGCCTCGACCAGCCGCCAGATCAGCGGCGTGAAGATCAGCTGCATGGCCAGGTGCATCTTCCCGCCGGGCACGACGATGCTGTTGGCCCGCGACATGAACGAGCCGTCGATCATCGACAGCAGGTAGGGGAAGTCGATGCCGCGCGGGTCCGCGAAGCGGATCACCACCATCGACTCGTCCAGCGTGGGGATCCAGCCGGCGATGAACGGGTTGGACGTGTCTACCACTGGCACCCGCTGGAAGTTGATGTGGGTGTTGGAGAACTGCGGGCAGATGTAGTGCACGTAGTCAGGCATCCGGTTGAGAATGGTGTCGGTGACCGCCTCCGTGGAGTAGCCGCGGGTGTTCCGGTCGCGGTGCAGCTTCTGGATCCACTCGAGGTTGATGATCGGCACCACCCCGATCCGCAGGTCGACGTGCCGGGCGACGTCGACGGTGTCGGTGCGCACCGCGCCGTGCAGGCCCTCGTAGTAGAGGAGGTCGGTGCCGCCGGGGAGGTCCTCCCAGGGGGTGAAGGTGCCTGGCGGCCGCCCGTAGAGCCGGGCCTCCTCGTCGTCGTGGACGTACTGGCGCACCCGTCCCCTGCCGGTCCGGCCGTACTCGGCGAACAACTGCTCGAGCTCGACGAAGAGGTTCGCCTCCGGCCCGAAGTGGCTGGGCGCGATCTCGCCGGTTTCGAGGGCAGCGGCGTAGACCGCCTTCATCTCCCCCCGGTCGTAGCGGTGGAACGAGTCGCCGTGGATCACCGACGACGTGATGGACTCCCGGGCGAAAATCTGCGCGAACGTGTCGGTGACGGTGGTGGTGCCCGCCCCCGAGGAGCCGGTGATGGCGACGATTGGATGCTGATCGGACATGGCTTCCGTCTCCTAAGGCTCGATGAACAGGGTGCGGCTGTGGAACAGCGGATACGACGAGCCTTCGTCGAGTCCCTGCTCGTGTTCGCGGTAGTACCGCTCGACGCGCGCCACCTCGTCGGCGGCGCCGAAGTAGACGGGCAGGCGCTGGGTGAGGGAGGTCGGGACCACGTCGAGGACCCGCTGGGCGCCGGTGGTGGCCGCGCCGCCCGCCTGCTCCGCCAGGAGCGCCAGCGGGGCCGCGTTGTGCATCAGCGGCACCCCCCAGAGAGCGCCGCGACGGCCGGTGTCGGGCGCCATGAACATCCCGCCGTGGACGAGGATGCGGAACGCCCCGATCACGGCGGACGCGTTCCAGCGCATCTTGAAGTCACGCCCGCGTGGACCGTCGGCCCCCCGGAGGCATTCGTCGACGTACCGCTTCGTGTGGGCCGGCCAGTGCATGGCCTCCGACGGGTTGATGGCGAAGCTGTCCGACCGGCTCGGGATGGTCATCCCGCGATCGGTCAGCACGAAGTTGCCGACGTCGCGGTCCAGGGTGAAGCCGTCCACCCCGCGCCCCGTCGTGAGCACCAGCAGCGTGCTGGGGCCATACAGCCCGAGCCCGGCTGCCACCTGCGTGGTGCCCGGCTGCAGGAAGTCGGCCTCGGTGCAGGGCGCATCGACCTCTGCGCGCTCCAGGATGGAGAACGCCAGCCCCGCCGTCTGGTTCTCGCACAGGTTGACCGACCCGTGCAGCGCCTCGAAGACCAGGAGGTACCGGGCGCGGGGTGAGCGGGAGTTCGGGTGGATGCTCGGGTCCCCGGCCACCGACACGGCGGCCAGCTGCTCGATTCCGGCGGTCTGCTCGAGCAGGATCCGGGTGGCGAGCCGGCGCAGCCCCCGGTGGAGCTGGGCGTGATCCGCTTGGCCCTCGTGAGCGACCGCGCCGAGCCACAACCGGCCACGGCTCACCATCGCTGCGGTGAGCTTCACCGCCACCGCGACTGCGCTCAGGATGTGGGCGTAGTCGTGGGCCGGGGAATCGTCGCGCTCGTCGTGGAGGTCCAGGAGGTACTGGGTCAAGGTCCGCGGCGCCATGACCGTCTTCCTCAGGGGGTGGCGACGGAGGGGGCGGATTCACCGGCGACGCCCAGAGCCTGGCGCCATCCGGGGTAGAGGAGGTCCGCGTCGGTCGGGAACGACTCGAAAGCCCGAGCGAACTCGCGATGCTCGACGGCCCACTCGACGGGGTCGGCGCCGGCCGCCCAGCACTCGTGCGCCTGCCGGAGCGACCTTCCGCCCGCGGCGGCGCCGTCGAGGTGTCCGTACGCGCCGCCGCCCGCGGTGTTGATGACGTTGGCGTGGCCGAGGTTGGCGAAGAAGCCCGGAAGCCGCAGCGCGTTCATGCCCCCGGAGACGATCGGGGTGGTGGGGCGCATCCCGTGCCACTCCTGGAAGTACGCGGGGCCCTGGTACTCGTCGCGTTCGCAGATGTAGGCGATGGCGCGGTCGTCGCGGGCGCCCTCCATCTTCCCGTAGCCCATGGTGCCGACGTGGATGCCCGAGGCGCCCTGCAGCCTGGCCATCTTGGCCAGCACGTAGGCGGTGTAGCCGCGCTTGGAGCTGGGCGAGGTGACCGCGCCGTGGCCCGCGCGGTGGTAGTGGAGGTACTGCCTGGAGAAGTAGCGGCGGGCGGTTGTCACAGCGGCTGGGCCGCCGACGTAGCCGTCGACGAGGAAGGCCACCTTGTCGGCATCCGGGCCGAAGGCCTCGAGGATGAACTCTCCGCGCGCGATCATCTCGGAGTGGTCGTCGGCGGTGATGTTGGCGCTGAACAGCTTCGCCTCGCCGGTCTCGTCCATCGCACGCTTCATCGCGTCATAGACCAGCGGGATGGTCTTGCGCATCGGAGAGAACACCTGGTTGCCCTGCGGCTCGTCGTTCTTGATGAAGTCCCCGCCCAGCCAGAACTCGTAGGCGGCCTGCGCGAAGGGCTCGGGGCGCAGCCCCAGCTTCGGCTTGATGATGGTGCCGGCGATGTACCCGCCGTCGTGGACAGGGCGGCCCAGGATCCGCCAGAGGTCCGAGATGCCCATGGCCGGCCCGTCGAACAGGTTGATCGCTGCGCGCGGCACGTAGAAGTCGTACATCTTCGCGTACTCGATGTCGCCCATGCCCTGGTTGTTGCCGATGGTCAGGGTGAGGAACGAGACCATCATCATCCGGCCGTCGATGATGTTGCGGTCGAAGAGGTCCAGCGGATAGGCGATCCGCATCTCCTCGCCGGCCTCGTCCACGTGGTAGACGATGGCGTCGAAGCTCTTGGTGAAGTCGTCGGTGGTGGACACCTCGACGTTGGTGCCCGTCGAGGACTCGGCGGCGAAGTGCGCGGCGGCCTCGAGGTAGGAGCCGGACTTCGGCTTCATGGTGTAGGCGCACAGGATGTGCTGGCCTCCGGCGATGAGGTCTTCCTCGCGAAGGCTGAGATCGGCGTAACGGGCAGTTTGGTCCACGATGACTCCTCGAAGGAACGGGTCGAGCTTCGGTGCTTCCGCCTGCGGTGTGCTTCACGGTAAGCCCCTACATCACGTAGTACGTCGGTGGCGACGCGTTGGTGCGGGGCCAGCCCTGCGTACCTGCACAGATGCGCAGCAACCTCCTTCGGTGTCGGGGCCGTGACCGACGGGAGAGCCGTGCTCGTCAGCCTCTGGTCACAGGAAGGGTGTTCTGGGACGATGACCTGAACGGGAGGAGACTCCGGTGTCGCCGCCAGCCCAAGGTCCGCAGTGGGACGCCCTAGCAGGCGCACTCCTGGCGTGCCTCGCCGCCGTGGTGTTCATCGGCTTCCGGCTGGTGATCCCCGCGGAGTGCGCGTGGCTCTCCCCGCAGGCGGACGCGTTCCAGAACGCCAACGCCAGCAGTCCCGCCACGATCCCGGACCCGCCAGACGGAGCGCGGCATCCCGGGATCGCGCGACCAGGACGTGTTCAGCCAGGCCATCCAGGCCATCTGCAGAGCGATGGCCCCAATGGAGATGGCGGTGGACGGCTCGAAGGGCAGCACCCGGGCGACCAGGAGCACGCCGGAGGCCGCCGCCACCAGGCAGGCGCCCGTGATCAGTGTCACGAAGCCGCGCTGGCCGCGGGTCCTGGCGGCGCGCCGGCTGAGCCGTGGCACCAGCACGGCCAGCAGCACGTTGCCCGCCGCGCTCAGGAGGTCGTTGATCGGTCCCCAGGGCGCCGCGCTGCCGCCACGGGCGAGCGAGACGAACATGATGATGAGGAACGCCCCGGACGTCAGCATCACCACGCCAAGCGCCACGAGCCGTGCCGCGTCGCTCTGGTTGGGCTCAGGCGCCACGAACACGACAGTGACCTTCGGCTCGGTGCCGAGCCGGTCATCCTGCCCGGTGGCAGGTGCGGGTGTGCTGGACATCGACTGCTCCTTGTCTGACGGTGCTCCGGAGATCCCATTCTTCGGCGGGGATGTCCCGGGCGTCACGGGACAACCGTCCCGACCCGTCGGGATTCCTGCGGCGCGACGGCACCGTCCGCCAGCGCGGCCCGGATCGCCGTCGCGCGCTCCCGTCAGGTACCGTCGTGCCGCACGCCGCACGCCGCGGAACCCAGGAGGAACCCAGTGACCCGACCACACCGGAGGCTCGTCCTTGTTGTGCGAGCCGACCCCGTGATCTGTGGTCACGCCGGCGAGGCACGCAACCTCGCCGAGGCGGCGCTCGACCACGGCTTCGACGATGTGCGCATCGTCAGCTGGCCGCTTGACCGGCTGATCGAGTCCGAGCTGCCGCTGAAGCCGCTGGACTCGATCTCCCCCTACCGGGAGGGGATCACGGTCGAGCGCCCCGAGCCTGTCGGCAACTACAAGATCCTGGACGGCCGCTACCTGGCGGGGTTGACCGGCCGGCTCTTCGAGCTCTTCACCGACGGCGTCCCCACCGTCTGCATGTCGCTGTACCTCACCCCCCACGCCGTGGCGGTCGACGATGCCCTGCGCGCGGCGCATCGCTCGGGGCTCCCCGTCAGGGTGGTCACGATCGCCGAGGCCGTCGGGTCGGACATCACCAACGTGGTCCGCAACTGCATCGAGTCCGGGCGCTACGGCGCGGCCGCTCACCTGCTCACGACCTATCTCGCCAACGACCTGTGCGTGGCGGTCTCGGAGTACACCCGCGACCTGATCGTCAGCGAGGCGGCCCTGCTGGACGCCGACCACGGCACCGACTTTGCCGAGCAGTGTCGCCGCAAGGTCGCGATCTCGTACCCGGCCATCAACGCGGCCCAGTTCACAGACCTGGACCCGCACGGCACGGACGACGCGCTCGTGGCCCGCGGCCTGTCGCGTGGGGGGTACGTCCTGTTCCTCTCGCGGCTCAGCCTGGCGAAGGGCGTCGACGATCTCATCGAGGGCTTCGGGCGCAGCGCCGCCAGCGAACGGGTCAGTCTCGTCATCGCCGGCAACGGCCCGGAGGCGCCACGGCTCCGCGAGCTGGCCGACCGGTCGCCGGTGGCCGGCCGGATCCTGTTCCTGAACGACGTCGACGACGACGAGCGGTCCCACCTGATGGCCGGGAGCGCGGCGTTCGTGCTGCCCAGCAAGCCCATCCCCGAGTTCGTCGAGACGTTCGGGATCGCGCTGGTGGAGAGCATGCTCGCCGGAGGCGGGCCCGTCCTCACCACCACCACCGGTGGGATCGGCGAGGCGGTGGGCGACTGCGCGCTCATCATCGGCGTGGATGACCCCGACGGCATCGCGGCGGCCCTCGACCACGCGGTCCTGGTGATGACCGACGCCGAGCGCGCCCACCTGGCCGACCGTGCCCTCCGGCACGCGCTGCAGTTCGACCGCACCGCCGTCTACGAGCGGCTGATCGCCCGGATCCCGGCCCCCTGACCGTCACGCACCCGGGGGCCCAGGACGGGTTCAGTCCTCGGCGAGCGTGATCTCCAGGCCACCCATGACAGTGGCGGCCAGGTTGTACAGGAACGCGAACAGCGTGGCCACGGCCGTGATGATCACGACGTCGACCGCCGCCACCACCGTCGCGAACCCCAGCACGCGCGAGGCGCTGAGGAAGTCTCCGATGTTGAACGCCGTGTCCTGATCCCCGATGAGGGTGTTGATGAACGTGTTGGCGGACTCCAGCGCCCCGGACCCAGCGAGCACCGTCCACAGCACGAAGGCGGCGACCACCATCATCACACCGAAGGCGATCGAGAACAGGAACGTGGTCTTCATCACGGACCACGGGTCGATCCGCGACAGCCGCAGCCGCGCCTTCCGGGTCCGACGGGTCGGGTGCGCGGTCCTGGCCTCGGCCTCGGCCGGGAGAGTGCTCGCCACAGGCACGAACGTGGCGGCGCGCGACGGCGTGGTCACCGCCTCAGGCGACTCACCGGCCGCACCGGGCACGTCGTTCGGAGCGGCTGAGGGCTTGGGTGTCACCGCCTCCTTCGCCTTCGCCGCCCACTCCTGAGCGACCCGAGCAGCACGCCCGGCCACCGCCGGAAGGGTGCGGGTCTGGTCCGCGGCCTCGGTCGGCGGGCCGGCCGGGGCCGGCTCCGGCGGAGCGTTCACAGGTGCGGGCGAGAACGACGGCCCGGACGACGGCGTGGCCGACGACGGGGGGCTGGAGGCTTTCGTCGGGCCGTCACCGTTGACCACCGGCTCCGCCGGACTGACGGGCGCCGGGGCGTCCGACGGCGCGCGGTGCGGAGAGAAGTCGAGGCCGGAGGCCCCGGAGGCGGATGGCCAGCGCGGCGAGTTCTCACTCATCGGCGCCCTCCTCGCTGTTCGGCTCCTGCTCCGCCTGGCTGGCGGTGCTGACATCTACCGTACTCTCTGCAGCGTCCTCGGCACCCTCGTCCAACTCCGCGTCCTGGTCTGCCGGGGCGTCCTCCAGCTCAACCTCGGACTCGGGGTAGAGCGCGATGGCCCCCACCGAGTCGTCGCCCTTGACGCCGACGAACTTCACACCCATGGTGTCTCTGCCCTTGACAGGGACATCGGCCACCGCCGAGCGGGTCACCTGGCCGGAGACCTTGATCGCCAGCACCTCGTCGGCCTCGCCCACGATGAGGCCGCCCACGAGCGAGCCGCGATCCTCGTTGAGACGCATCGCCTTGATGCCCAGCCCGCCGCGACCCTGCTGCCGGTACGAGTCCACCGGGGTGCGCTTCGCGAACCCGCCGTCGGTCACCGTGAACACGAACTGGCCCTCAAGGTCGTCATCTGCCCGGAGCACCGCCATGGACAGCAGCTCGTCGCCGGAGCGGAACTTCATGCCCGTCACGCCGGAGGTGGCCCGGCCCATCGGCCGCAGCTGCGAATCGTCGGCCTGGAAGCGGATCGCCTGACCCTTGCGCGAGATCAGCAGCACGTCGTCGCTGGCGCTCACCAGGGAGGCGCCGATCAGCTCGTCGGTCTCCTCACGGAAGTTGATGGCGATCACGCCGGCCTGCCGCGGCGAGTCATAGGTCTTGAGGTCGGTCTTCTTCACCAGCCCGTGCTTGGTGGCCAGCAGCAGGTACTCGGCGTCCTCGTAGCCCCGGATGGCCAGCACCTGCGCGATCTTCTCCTCGGGCAGGAAGCTGAGCAGGCCGGCCACGTGCCCGCCCTTCGCGTCTCGGCCCGCCTCTGGCAGCTGCCACGCCTTGGCGCGGTAGACGCGCCCGAAGTTGGTGAAGAACAGCAACCACTGGTGGTTGGTGGTCATGAAGAGGTGCTGCACCTCGTCGTCGGCCCGGAGGGTGGCCCCGCGCACGCCCTTGCCGCCGCGCTTCTGCACCCGGTACTGGTCCGCGCGGGTGCGCTTGGCGTAGCCGCCGTGGGTGATGGTGACCACCACGTCCTCGTCGGGGATGAAGTCCTCGTCGGAGAAGTCACCGTCCGCCGCGACGATCCGGGTCCGGCGATCGTCGCCGTACTTGTCCACGATCTCCTGCAGCTCGGTGGCGATGATGGCGCGCTGACGCTCCTCGTTGGCGAGGATGTCCTTGAGGTCCTGGATCTTCGCCTCCAGCACCAGCAGGTGGTCGATGATCTTCTGCCGCTCGAGCGCGGCCAGGCGGCGCAGCTGCATGTCCAGGATGGCGGTGGCCTGCAGCTGGTCGATGTCCAGCAGGTCCATCAGGCCCTCGCGGGCCTCCTCGGTGTTCGGGGAGCGACGGATGAGCGCGATCACCTCGTCGAGGGCGTCGAGTGCCTTGACCAGGCCGCGGTAGATGTGGGCCTGCTTCTCGGCGTCGTCGAGCTGGTACTGCGTGCGGCGGCGGATCACCTCGAGCTGGTGCTTGATCCACAGCGAGATGAACTGGTCCAGGCGCAGGGTGCGGGGGACCTCGTCGACGATGGCCAGCATGTTGCAGCCGAACGTGTCCTGCAGCGACGTGTGCTTGTACAGGTTGTTCATCACGACGCGCGGCTGGGCGTCGCGCTTGAGCACGATGACGAGGCGCTGGCCGGTGCGGGCGGAGGTGTCGTCGCGGATGTCCGCGATGCCGGTGAGCTTGCCGGCGTTGACCAGGTCCGCGATCCGCTGGGCGAGCGCGTCCGGGTTGCACATGTAGGGCAGCTCGTTGACGACCAGCAGCTGGCGACCCTTCGGGTCCTCCTCCATGTTGATCACCGCGCGCATGGTCACGGACCCGCGACCGGTGCGGTACGCCTCCTCGATCCCGCTGCGGCCGACGATGAGGGCGCCGCCGGGGAAGTCGGGGCCCTGAATGCGGTGCATGGCCGCGTCGAGGAGTTCCTCGCGGGTGGCCTGCGGGTGCGACAGCGCCCACTGCACGGCGTCGTTGACCTCGCGCAGGTTGTGGCTGGGGATGTTGGTGGCCATGCCGACGGCGATGCCGGTGGACCCGTTGACCAGCAGGTTGGGGAACCGGGCCGGCAGGACCACCGGCTCCTGCTCGCGGTTGTCGTAGTTGGGGCGGAAATCGACGGTGTTCTGCTCGATCTCGCGCACCATCTCGGCCGCCGGGTTGGCCAGCTTGCACTCGGTGTACCGCATGGCCGCGGCCTTGTCGTTGCCCTGGGAACCGAAGTTGCCCTGACCGGTGACCAGCGGCAGGCGCATCGCCCACGGCTGCGCGAGGCGCACCAGGGTGTCGTAGATGGCCGTGTCACCGTGGGGGTGATACAGGCCCATCACCTCGCCGACCACGCGGGAACACTTGTTCCAGCCGCGATCCGGGCGGTAGCCGCCGTCCCACATCGCGTACAGGACGCGCCGGTGGACCGGCTTCAGCCCGTCGCGCACATCCGGCAGGGCGCGCCCGACGATGACGCTCATCGCGTAGTCCAGGTAGGAGCGCTGGATCTCCACCTGCAGGTCGATGGGATCCACCCGACCGAATGCCGGGGGGGTCAGGGTGCCGTCGTCAGCCATCAGTTCTCAAACCTTCCGAAAATCCACAAACTCTGGGGGGGTGGCGCTGCTCAGATATCGAGGAAGCGCACGTCGCGCGCGTTGCGCTGAATGAACGTGCGGCGCTGCTCGACGTCCTCGCCCATCAGGATCGAGAACATCTGATCCGCCATGGCCGCGTCCTCGATGGTCACCTGCAGCAGGATCCGCTTCTCCGGATCCATCGTGGTGTCCCACAGGTCGTCTGCGTTCATCTCACCCAGGCCCTTGTAGCGCTGGATGGGATTGACCTGGGGCAGCTTCTTGCCCTCGGCCAGGCCCTTGTCGCGCAGCCCGTCGCGCTCGGTGTCGCCGTACGCCAGCTCGTGCGCGGCATTGGTCCACCGCAGCCGGAACAGCGGCGGCTGGGCCAGGTACACGTGGCCGGCCTCGATGAGGGGGCGCATGAACCGGAACAGCAGCGTGAGCAGCAGGGTGCGGATGTGGGCGCCGTCGACGTCCGCGTCCGCCATCAGGACGAGCTTGTGGTAGCGCAGCTTGTCCAGGTTGAAGTCCTCCTGCATGCCGGCGCCGAGGGCGTTGATGATGGCCTCGACCTCCTTGTTGGCAAGGATCCGGTCGATGCGGGCCTTCTCCACGTTGAGGATCTTGCCGCGGATGGGGAGGATGGCCTGGGTGCGGGGGTCGCGGCCGCCTCGGGCCGAACCGCCGGCCGAGTCGCCCTCGACGATGAACAGCTCGCACTCGCTGGGGTCCGTGGACTGGCAGTCCACCAGCTTGCCGGGAAGCCCCGAGCCGCCGAGCAGCCCCTTGCGGGAGCGGGCCATGTCACGGGCCTTGCGGGCGGCGATCCGGGCCGCGGCCGCCGACTGCGACTTGCGGACGATGTCCTTGCCCTCGGCCGGGTTGCGCTCGAACCAGTCACCCAGACGGTCGTTGAGGACGCGCTGCACGAACGACTTGGCCTCGGTGTTGCCCAGCTTGGTCTTGGTCTGACCCTCGAACTGCGGCTCGGACACCTTGATGGAGACGATGGCGGTGAGGCCCTCGCGGATGTCGTCGCCGGCCACGCGGTCCTCGCGCTTCTTGATCAGCCCCCACGATTCGCCCCACCGGTTGACCGTGTTGGTCAGCGCCGCACGGAAGCCCTCCTCGTGGGTGCCACCCTCGTGCGTGTTGATGGTGTTGGCGAACGTGTAGACGCTGCTGGTGTAGGACGTGTTCCACTGCATCGCGATCTCCACGCCCATCCCCTGATCCGGCGCGTGCGCCTCGACGGCGATCACCGTCGGGTGGATCGAGTCCTTGCCGGAGGACAGGTACTTGACGTAGTCGGTGAGGCCGTCGGCGTACTGGAACTCGTCATAGGGGGTGTCGGTCTCCCCCTCGTCGCCTGTGGCCACCTGCCGGTCCGCGCGCAGGTCGATCAGCGAGATGCGCAGTCCCTTGTTGAGGAAGGCCATCTCGCGGAAGCGGGTGGCGAGCGTGTCGTAGTTGTAGCGGGTGGTCTCGAAGATCTCGTTCGAGGCGTAGAACGTGATGGTGGTGCCGGTCCCGGCCGACTCCTCCAGGCGCTCCAACTCGGTCACCGGGACGCCGAGGTGGAAGGTCTGCTGCCACCGGTAGCCGTCTCGGGTGACCTCGACGATCAGCTTGTCCGAGAGCGCGTTGACGACGGAGGAGCCCACGCCGTGGAGGCCACCGGAGACCTTGTAGCCCCCCTCGCCGAACTTGCCGCCGGCGTGCAGCACCGTCAGCACCAGCGTGACGGTGGGGATCTTCTCGATCGGGTGCTCCTTGACCGGAATACCGCGGCCGTTGTCCTTGACCCGGACCCCGCCGTCGTCCAGGAGCTCGACATCGATGGAATCGCAGTAGCCCGCGAGGGCCTCGTCCACAGAGTTGTCCACAATCTCGTAGACAAGGTGGTGCAGCCCGCGCTCGCCGGTGGAGCCGATGTACATGCCCGGGCGCTTGCGGACCGCCTCGAGGCCCTCCAGGACCGAGATCTGATCCGCGTCGTAGAGCCCGGTGACCGTGTTGTCCGCTGAGTCCTGCAAGCCCTCCATGCGCTCACTCAGATTGAAGTCCTCGTCCACCTGCACGTCGTCCGTCACAAAAGCTCCTGTCCACACAAACGGGCGCCGGGCTGGCCGGCGCCGTTGATCGTGCCAATTCTACCGTGTCCGGGCACAAAACCGGACATCGACGGGGGGTCAATGCCGCCTGAAACGGGCCCAGGGCACGATTGGCGCCGATCATGGGGGCAGACGCAAGGTCCCCTATCCATCCGGAGCCGGTAGCGCGGCAAATCGCCGGGAATGGGGCGGGTGGTCGGAGGGTCGATGCATTGGGACGACGGCGGGGCGGTGGAGTAGCCTTCCCGCGACAGAGGGAGTCCCAGCATGGAGTGGACGTGGATCGCGGCGGCAGCGGCTGCCCTCATCATCGGCATCGCCAAAACCAGCTTCGGCGGCCTCGGCTCCCTCGCCGTCGCGCTGCTCGCTCTGGCGCTGCCCACCAAGGAGTCCACCGCCGCCGCGCTGCTGCTCCTCATCACCGGCGATATCATCGGCGTGCTGCGCTACCGCCGCTCCGCCGACTGGTCGCTGCTCAAGGCACTCCTGCCCTCGGTCGTGCCCGGAATCCTGCTCGGCGCCCTGTTCATCCAGTTCGTCGACGACCTGGTGCTGCGCCGATCGATCGGCGCCATCCTGCTCGTCTCGGTGCTGCTCCAACTCGTCTTGTCGACCCTGGCCCGACGGCGCGCCCCGGACCCCACCGTCGACGACGGGCCTCCGCATCGGGCGCTGACGATGGGCGCGGGTGTCGCGGCGGGGTTCACGACGATGGCCGCCAACGCCGCTGGACCGGTGATGGCGGTCTACCTCCAGCTGGCGAAGGTGGAGAAGATGCGCTTCCTCGGCACCTCAGCGTGGTTCTACTTCATCGTCAACGTAGCGAAGACGCCCCTGACCGCCTCGCTCGGATTGTTCACGCCACAGGTGATGCTCACCGTCGCGTGGGGCATTCCGGTGGTCCTCATCGGCACGGTGATCGGGGTGGCGCTGATCCACCGCGTGCCACAGAGGACGTTCGACGTGGTGACGCTGCTCACCTCGATCATCGCGGCCGGAGCGCTGCTGATCATCTGACCGGGCGTCACGGCGTAGCTGAGGCGTCCTCGCTGGGCGGGGGCGGTGCATCCGTGGTGGGTTCAGGATCTGCCGGGGGCGGCGGAGGTGGCTCCGGTTCAGGCTCCGGTTCTGGTTCGGGCTCAGGCGCCGGCGGCGGTGGCGGCGGTGACTCCGTCGTGGGGTCCGGCTCTGGAGCCTGGGTGGTGGGCTCGGGAGCTGGGGCCTCGGACGAGGGATCCGGCGCCGTGGACGACGGAGGCGGCGTGCTCTCCGACTCGGTGGCCGAGGGGAGGGGCGAGGTGTCGCTGGGCGATGGTTCGCTTGTGCTGGGGGTGGACGACTCGCTCGCACTCGGAGAATCGCTCGCACTAGGCGAATCGCTGGGGCTGATCGACGGGCTGGGGCTCGCCGACGCCCACGGGCTGAGGCTCGTCGACGGGCTCACGCTCGGGGACGGGCTCGGCTCCCCGGTCAGGCTCGCGATGAGGCTGTCCCACACGCTCTGGGTGGGAACCTCGCTGGCCTCGGCGCTGGGCGACAGGCCCAGGACGAGGCTGGGCGTGGTGGAGGAGCCGTCCACGTCGAGGAAGGCGATGTCCCTCAGGTCCACCCGTGTGGGCTGGCCGTTCAGCCACGGCTCCGGGTCCGTGAACCGGCCGTTGACGATCACCTCGAAATGCAGGTGACAACCGGTGGAGTAGCCGGTGTTGCCCACGCGGCCCACGCCGTCGAGGGCGTCGACCTGCTGCCCCACCCTCACACCGATGGCGGAGAGATGGTTGTAGGTGGTGACCACGCGGTAGCCGGCGAGCATGCCGTGGTCGATCTTGACCTGGACGCCGTTCCCGCCGGCCCAGCCTGCTGAGACAACGCGCCCGGCCGCGGCCGCGCCGACGGGGGTGCCGCACGGGGCTGCGAAGTCCAGGCCGGTGTGCAGCTTCCAGACGCGAAGGATGGGGTGGTAGCGCATCCCGAACACCGACGTCCGGCGCCCGTTGACGGGCATCGAGAGGAGGTCGCCGCCTGCCTTCTCGCCCACGGACCCGATGGCCGTCTCCTCCGGGATGGTCTCCGGCTCTGGCGGTGGCGGAGCCTCGGCGGGCCTGGGTCCGTCCAGCGGGACGATCTGCGGAGTAGGGGCGCTGAACGGGTCGAAGCTGCCGGGGGCCTCGTCGAACGACCAGCCTTCGAGGCGGTAGCCCAGCGGACTCGACGGCGAGGCCGTCGACGTGGGATAGGTGACCGGGCCGGGCGCCACCAGCATCACCGGCGGGACGGGGACGGCCTCAATGGCCGTCAGCGGTTCCTGCCCATACGTGACGGCTCCTCCAACCAGGGCCGCCGAGATCGCAGCAGCGACCACCGACGACAGCCCTCGAAGCTTCATCCAGTCCCCCGATACCGGTTAGCTCATACCCGCCCATCGAATCACGCCCAGGGCCGGATGGGAAGGAGTTGGAGCACTGGGTCTGAAAGGGAATTCGCGCCGGGCGTGTCGCGGGTGCCGTCGTCGAGCCTAAGCCGCGGTGAACTCGACGGTCAGGCTCACGGAGATCTCGACATCCTGAGGGTCCAGATCGATCGACGGCGCTGAGTCCATCATCGCCCGCGACGCCTTCCTCGCCGACGCCAACGGCACGATCCCGCCACCCTGGTCCTGCACCGCCACCGCTTCGACGCCTCCCCGGCGCGCCGCCGTCGAGATCCATTCGGCACGACGGTGGGCATCGTCGAACGCATCGGCAAGGGCCCTGGGCTGCACCTCGGCGAGCGTGGAGTCACGGAGTCGCCAGTCCAGCCAGCCCACCTGCACCCCGGGTGTCGCGGCGAGGGTGCCGAGGATGTCACCGAGGGCGGCGAGATCGTCGACGATGAAGGAGCCGCGGACCTCCGCGGTGTGCTGGGGCGCCTGGGGCTGCCCGCGGGTGTTGAGCGGAGTCGAGGTCCACGTGCGGAGGCTGGTGAGCTTGACGTCGCGAACCACCCCTGAGGCGAGGGGCTGCTCGAGTTGTGCCCGGACGCGATCCGTCAGGCCGGCCGTGTCCGCGACGACGGAGTCGCGGTCCGGGCCGGTGAAGCCGACTGTCACGTTGACCGCGACGCACTCCGCCGGGAGCGTGATCCGGCTGGTGCCGGTGACTGTGATGCGCATGCGCCCCAGCTTAGGGAAACGCTGATTAATCGGCGAGCCTGGGATTTGATGGGCCGGCCTGGTCTGTCGGGGTGGATGGTTGATCAGTGGGTGTTGAGCCGGGTCAATGACGTGTTGGCTAGGTAGAATGCTGGTTGTGGATGAGTTGCAGCCGAGTCTTTCAGAAGTCGAGTACGGCCAGCGTCGCCGGGTCCCGAAGCGGGAGGAGTTCCTCCGGAAGATGGACGCGGTGGTGCCGTGGGCGGACTGGGTCCAGCTGATCGAGCCGTACTACTACAACAAGACCCGCGGCAGGCGGCCGATACCCCTTGAGACGATGCTGCGGATGTACCTGCAGGTGTGGTTCCACCTCTCCGACGAAGGCGTGGAGGACCAGATCAACGACTCGTACGCGATGCGGAAGTTCATGGGTGTGGACTTCGCTACCCGGCAGGTCCCCGACGCCACGACCCTGCTGCATTTTCGGCACCTGCTGGAGGAGCACCAGCTGGGTGAGGCGATGTTCACCGCACTGAACGCCCGGCTGGACGCCGACGGTCTGGTCATGCGTGGCGGCAGCATCGTGGACGCCACGATCATCGCCGCACCTTCCTCGACGAAGAACACCACCGGCACCCGGGATCCGGAGATGCGTCAGACCAGGAAGGGCAACCAGTGGTACTTCGGGATGAAGGCCCACGCCGGGGTGGATGCCGGCACGGGCCTGGTCCACTCGGTGAGCGTGACAGGAGCCAACGTGCATGATCTGGACGAGATCACCCACCTGGTTCGGGCCGATGACCAGGTCGTCTACGCAGACGCCGGCTACCAGGGGGCCGCGAAACGCCCCGAGATCGTCGGCGACGAGCACCTGGCAGGCGTCGAGTGGAGGATCGCTGCCCGCAAAGGCGTGTTGAAGGCGATGCACCCTCACGAGCAGCTACTGGAGTCCAGGAAGGCGTCGGTACGCGCGAAAGTAGAGCATGTGTTCCTGATCGTGAAGCGGGACTTCGGGCTGGTCAAGACCCGCTACCGCGGTCTGGCGAAGAACCTGAACCAGCTCCAGGTAGCGATGGCCTCGGCGAACCTGCTGATGCTGGCCCGCGCGACCACGATCGAGACCAGACTCAAGACCGCGGTCGCGACCGGGTAGCCCTGGCGGAAGCCTGCCCGGAACCGGCCCGAAGCCCCCAAGCACTAGGGGCCGAAGGCCAGAAGGAACCACTCCGGGGCGACCGAAGCCTCACAGACCAGACTCAGCCGATCTCCAGCCCAGTAGCGCCATTCATCAGCACTTCCCTAGGTCTCAGCCGTAGGTGTCGCGGGGGCCGCGGCCCTGGACCGAGCGGAGGCCCTTCTTCCAGCTCGGTGGCCTCGGCCCGCGGAACTCCACCCGCAGCACGGTCTGCTCGCCCAGCGCGCGATTGAGGCGCGCCACGATCTGCGACGCCGCGTACTTCATGGCGGCGGCCCACGCCGTGGAGTCGCAGTCCACGATCAGCACCCCGTCGGCGTAGTTGACGGGCGTGGAGTGTTGGGCGTTGGACTCCCCCACCAGCTCGGGCCACCGCCGCAGCACCATCGAGAGGCTGATCCGGCGTTGCCAGCCGCGCGCCTGGATGACGGTGTTGAGGACGTCGCCGACGCGTTGGGGGTCGCGGTCGTCTGGGTGGGCGCCGGAGCGCTGCTGCTCCATCGGGCGCTGCCGGCGTCGCGGGGTCTTCGGAGGCGACGGTTCCGGGAGCACCACGCCGTAGGCGGCGGACTCGACGGCGGCGCGGGCGATCTCGGAGGCGAGGTCGAGCCCCGTCGGGTCGTGCGCCTCCTCGCTCATGCCGCCGACATTACCCGCCCCCGCCGTCGGTGCGGGGAGTCGGGAGTCGAGGCACGGGCGGCCCTGGCGAGAGCCTGCCCGGGCGGGACGCCAGTCTCGTGACCCTCAGGCTGGGCACCCCGACGCAGAGCCGCCCTACCGTCCCCCACCCTCGCGCCCAACTCGCGTGCCGCGACTCCCGCCGCTTGCCTCACCGTCACTTCTGGTGCCGTAGTCGACACCAGAAGTGACACCCAGCCAACCATGCCGTTGGTCGAAGACTCAGGAGGACGCGACGAGACAGAAGGGCGGTGGGTGGTGGGGGCCGGGGCAGGTTGGGTGGGCGTTGATGACGGCGTGGCAGCGCGAAGCGCCGCCGCCGGCATCATGGGCGGCCCGGCCCCCACCACCCACCGCCAAACCCGACCACCACAACCACGGTCAGGTACCGACGCGACGGGGACGGCCGTCGGTCGTCAGGGAGCTAGGGCGGTGACCGTTCCGGCGTCCACGCGGAAGCGACGCTCCGCCGGGAAGTCCGGCACATCCGCCCCCACGGCCGCGGTGATCAGCACCTGCTCGGCGTCCGCGATCGCCGCCGCCAACCGCTCCCGCCGCGACACGTCCAGCTCCGCGAACACGTCGTCCAACACCAGCACCGGCTCCACACCGTCGTCGCGCACCAACGTGAACCCGCCCAGCCGCAGCGCCAACGCCAACGACCATGACTCCCCGTGCGACGCGTACCCTTTCGCCGGCAGGGGTCCGATGGCCAGCTCGACATCGTCGCGCTGGGGGCCCACCAGCGTCACCCCCCGCGACACCTCGTCCCTGCGCACCCGCTCCAGCGCCTCCAGCAGCCGGCCGCGCAGCGCCGCCCTGACGTCCGCCCCCCCGGCCACCCCGTCGAGGTCCAGCACGGTCTTGTACGACGCCGAGATCTGATTGTTGAGCGGCGCGATGGTCTCGTACGCGCGCTGAGCGTGGGGAACCACGTCCGCCAGGGTGTCCAGCCGGGCGTGCAGCAGCTCGGCCCCCAGGGTGGCGAACTGGCCGTTCCAGACCTCCAGGGTGACGGCCTCGTCGCCGCCGCTGGGCACGAACGACCGGCCCGCCATCGCCTTGAGCAGCGCGTTGCGCTGTTTGAGCACCTTGTCGAAGTCCTGCCGCACCCCCGCCATCCGCGGCCAGCGCGTCACGACGAGCGAGTCCAGCCACGCACGCCGATCCGACGGGTCGTCGCGCACGATCGCCAGGTCCAGGGGCGAGAACACGACGGTGCGCAGCGCGCCGATCAGCTCCCGCGGGCGTCCCAACGGCGCCCGGTTCAGGCGCGCTACGTTGGAGCGGCCGTTGGCGATCTCCAGCTCCAGCGAGATCACCCGCGGATCCTCGCGGCCGGCCTGCACCTTGGCCCTCACCACCGCAGTCTCCGCGCCGGCCCGGATCAGCGGCGCCGTGGCCGCCACCCGGTGCGAGGACATGGTGGACAGGTATTCGATGGCCTCCACCAGGTTGGTCTTTCCCTGTCCGTTGGAGCCGACGAACACCGTGACCCCCGACGACAGCGCCAGCGACGCCTCCGTGTAGTTGCGGAAGTCGACCAACGACAGTTCGGTGACGAACACCTACCGGATCAGTCCTTCGACGGCGCGACGGCGTGGCCGCCGAACTGGTTGCGCATCGCCGCGACCATCTTCATGGCCGGCGAGTCGTCCTGCCGCGACACGAACCGCGCGAACAGGCTGGCCGCGATCGTCGGCACCGGGACCGCCAGGTCGACGGCGGCGTTGACGGTCCAGCGGCCCTCGCCGGAGTCCTCCGCGTAGCCCTCGATGGCCTCGAGGTGCGGGTCCTCCCCCAGCGCGTAGGTCATGAGGTCCAGCAGCCAGGAGCGGATGACGGTGCCCTCGCGCCAGGACTCGAACACCTGCGGCACGTTGGTCACCACGTCCGAGGCCTCGAGCAGCTCCCAGCCCTCCGCGTAGGCCTGCATGAGGCCGTACTCGATGCCGTTGTGCACCATCTTGGCGAAGTGTCCCGCGCCGCTCTCGCCCGCGTGGACGAACCCGAACTCGCCCTCCGGCTTCAGAGCCTGGAACGCGGGCATGGCGATCTCGATGGCCTCCTTCGGCCCGCCGGCCATGAGCGCGTAGCCGTTCTCGAGGCCCCACACGCCACCCGAGGTGCCGACGTCGACGAAGTGGATGCCCTTGTCAGAGAGGTATGCGGCGTGCTTGGCGTCGTGGGTCCACTTGGAGTTGCCGCCGTCGATGACCACGTCTCCCGCAGATAGCAGGGGCTTCAACGTCTCGATGAGGGAATCCACGGCGTGGATGGGGACCATCAGCCACACCACGCGCGGGCCTGCTCCGAGCTGAGCGACGAGGTCGGCCTCGTCCTTGGCGTCGGAAATGTCCGGGTTGTGGTCCAGACCGACGACCTCCACGCCGCCGCGGCGGAGCCGCTCGCGCATGTTGCCGCCCATCTTCCCGAGGCCGATCAGTCCGATGCGCATGTGTGGCTCCTTCGATGCCTGGATGGTGGGGTCAGCCGGGCAGGCGCATCAGCATGATGACGTGCCTGTAGTCCGTCAGTGGGTCGCCGTCGATGTTGGGGAGGCCCATGATCAGGCAGGGCTTCCCCGGGAGCGTGAACGAGAAGTGGGCGAACGGCGCGTCGAGCGCGGTGAGCGCGTCCAGCAGGTAGTGGGGGTTGAAGCCGGCGTCCGTGATGGACTGGGAATCGCCCACCACCTCCACCTCGGCCTCGATGGCCTCCGAGGCCTGCGCCTGGTCACCGGTGGCGGCCTCGAGCGCGATGTGGTCCTCGTTGATGCGCATCCGCAGCGGCGTGTTGCGCTCGGCCACCAGCGACACGCGCTTCACGGCCGCCAGCAGGTCTGCCGTGTTGACCCGGACGCTGACGGTGGGATCCACGTTCATCAGGTGGCGGACCTTGGGGAACGCCTGGCTGAGCAGCCTCGTGGTGGCCTCTCGGGTGCTCCGGGAGCTCTGCCCGACGAAGCCCGCAAGCCCTTCACCCTCAGCCTCGGTGGTGGACAGCGAGATGGTGACCGTCTCGCCAGAGGTCATGGACTTAGCGGTGTCCGCCAGCACCTTGCCCGGCACGAGCACCGCGCCCTCCACCGACGGGGAGGACGGGCGCCAGGTGAGCTCCTTGAGCGCCATCCGGTAACGGTCCGTGGCGAGCAGCGACAGCTCCTCGCCGTTGATCTCCAGCTTCACACCGGTGAACACGTTGAGCAGCTCATCGCGGCCGGCGGCGACGAAGACCTGACCGACGGCCTTCTCAAACGTGGCCGCGTCCACCGTGCCGGTCTGGCTGGGCATGTCCGGGAGCGTGGGGTACTCCTCCACCGGCAGCGTCTGGAGCGTGAATCGGGCCTGGCCGCAGGTGAGCTCGACCTTCGAGTGGTCCGCGACGAGGTCCACCGGCTTGTTGGGCAGCGAGCGCGCGATCTCCGCGAGCAGGCGACCCGAGACAAGGACGGTGCCCTCGTCGTTGACGGTGGCCGGCAGGGTGACCTTGGCCGAGGTCGTCGAGTCGAAGCTGCTGAGCGTCAGCCCGTTGGCGTCGGCCTCCAACAGCATGCCCGCGAGGATCGGTGCGGTGGGGCGCGTGGGGAGGCTGCGTGCCACCCAGGCCACGGCATCAGCCAGCGCCTCGCGCTCAACTCGAATCTTCACAGGGTTCCCCTTCGATCTCGCTACGTGAACAGTCGGTGAGCGCAGCCACGTGGGTGCGCTCGGGACAGACCATCGCCTGCATCATAGCCGGGCCGCTCAGCGCCCATGCCAGCCGCTGACCTACTCGCTGGCGATGGATTCGAGCACGTTGAGCCGCGACGCGCGACGCGCCGGCCCGACCGCCGCCAACACACCGAACAGGGCCGCCACCACGACGAACACCCCCAGCTGGACCCAGGGGACGACCAGAATGTCGATTCCGTCGTCCCGTAGAAGGTTGACCAGGACGGAGCCGAAGACGCCGCCCAGGAGCACGCCGAGCGTGGCGCCCAGCGTGGCCACCATCACCGATTCGAGGGTCACCATGAGCCTCAGCTGCGGACGGGTCATCCCCACCGCGCGCAGCAGCCCCACCTCTCGGGTCCGCTCCATCACGGACAGGCCGAGCGTGTTGACGATGCCGAGCACCGAGATCACGACGGCGAGCGCCAGCAGCGCGTAGAGGATGGAGAAGATCTGCTGGAACTGCCCGACCCGGGCCTCCACGAACTCCGCCACGTCCGCCACCACGACGGTGGGCAACTCGGAGGTGGCCTCGTCGAGGCCCTCACGCACTGCCGTCAGGTCAGCGCCCGGCTCGGTGAACACCACCACCTGCTGTACCAGGCTGCCGTCGCCGAGTTCGGCGAACGTGTCCGGGTCCACGATGATGTCGCCCAGCGGGGGCGGGCCACCGCCGCCGTCGTGCAGGCCGGTGACGAGAAGCTCGACGGTGCCCCCCGTCGGAGTGGCCAGCTCGAGCAGCTCGCCGAGGCTGAGCCCCTGATCCTCGGCGAAGTCCGAGGAGATCACGGCCGGGGCGGTGCCGCCCTCGTCGCTGAGCGAGCCCGCCACGACCTCCAGGCTGGTGGCCCGCTCCAGGCCCTCGTCGGTGGCGCCGGTGAGCTGCACGGGCTCGCCGTCGAGGATGGTGGCGCCGCGGTAGAACTCGAAGACGGCCTCGACGCCGTCAATCTGCCGGGCCTCCTCCGCGACAGTCGCGTCGAACGGCTGATAGGCCACGGGGCTAATGGTGAAGTCACCGCGCTGATCAGAGGTGAGCCGCTCCCGGATGGAGGTGGTGGTGCTGGCGGCCAGGATGGCCACCGTGGCCACCAGCGCCAGGCCGATCATGAGCGTGGCGGCGGTGGCCGCGGTGCGACGGGGCTGCCGGACCGCGTTGAGCCGGGCCAGCTTGCCCACCTCGCCGAAGAGCGCACGGTAGGCCAGACCGAACAGCCAGATCAGTGGCTTGCCCACCAGGACGGCGGCCAGCACCATGCCCACCAGGAGCAGGACCGCGCCGACGCCGGCCCAGATCAGGGGCTGCGGGACGTCCAGCCAGAGTGCGCACGCGATGGCCGCGATGCCGATCTCGATCATCCCGACGCCGATCAGCGGCAGCCCGCCGAGCCGCTCCGGCCCGGACTGCTGCGCCATCGCCATGGCCTCGACGGGGCGGGTCCGGGATGCCTTCCGCGCGGGCAGCGTGGCCGCCACGAGCGTGATGACGATGCCGATGGTGTAGGACGCGGCCACCGCCTGCCACGTGAAGGTGGGCACGGCGGTGCCGAGGTCGATGCCGAAGAGGCGGAACGCGGCGAGGATTCCCCAGGCCAACCCGTAGCCCACCAGCAGGCCGACGGTGGCGCCGATCACGCCGATGACCGCGGCCTCCGTGAGTACCGAGAGCCGCACCTGCCCGCGGGTGGCGCCGATGGCGCGGAGCAGGGCCAGCTCCCGGGAGCGTTGGGCCACGAGGATCGAGAACGTGTTGAGGATCAGCAGGGTCGCCACCAGGAGCGCGATCCCGGCGAAGACCAGGAGGAACGTGTTGATGAATCCGAGGCCCACGTCGAGCTGATCCTGGATGGTTTCAGCCAGCGAATCTCCGGTCTCGGCGACGAAACCTTCGGGGAGGATCTCCTGGACGGCCTCGGCCACGGCGTCGGGGTCGGCCTCCGGTGCGGTCTGCACCCAGGCCGCGTAGAACCCCTCCTTGCCGCCCTGCACCAGGCGCTGGGCCTCGTCGAGGGTGAAGAACAGGTAGCTGGCGCCGGCCGTGGCCCCCGCGCCGTAGGTGCCGAGACCAACGATGGTGTAGCTCTGGATCCCGTCGACGGGCGTGGACACGCTGAGGGTGTCGCCGACGACGAAGCCGCCGCGCGTGGCGGTGGCCGGGTCCAACATCACCTCGTCCGACGCCTCGGGCACGCGGCCCTCGACGAGGCGTGCCCCCACCTGGCCGCCCGCTGCGGGGAGGTCCACCCAGTTCATCGCGATGCCCGGGGCACCGGGGAACATGATCAGGCGGTTGTCCTGGTCCAGGGGGAAGATCTGGCTGCTGGAGACGATGCCGGCGGCCGCCTGGACGCCGTCCACCTCGCCGATGGCCGTCACCTCGTCGCTGGTGAGCAGGATCTGCTGGGCACCCGCCGTGGGATCGAACCCCTGGATGCCGCTGGACTCAGGTGAGACGTTGACGTCCGCCAGCGCGCCCTTGACGAGCTGGTCGAAGCTGGAGGACAGCAGATTCGTGAACAGCAACGAACCGGCCACGAAGGCCACACCCAACACGATCGACAGCGCGCTGAGCAGGAGCCGGACTTTGCGCGCCCACAGCGACTTCCAGGTGGCGTGCAGCATCTACTGGTCCAGGAGTGCGCGGCGCGCCATGGAACGTTCGACGGTGGACTCGCCACCGTCGTCGACGGGGCCGCTCGTGGGGGCCGCGCCGCCGTCGCGGTAGACGGCCGTGCCCTCCGCACCCTCCCCGGCGGGCTCGTCCTCCACGGTCTCCGGCGCCCGGTGCGTGGGGGTGTGGCGGGGGTAGATGTGCGACATCGCTCCCAGCAGGTCCTCCTGGGTGGCGCCTCGCATCTCATGCACGATGCGACCGTCCGAGAGGAAGACCGCCCGATCCGCGTAGCTGGCGGCATGCGCATCGTGGGTGACCATGACCACCGTCTGGCCGAACTCGTCGACGCTGCGGCGCAGGAATCCGAGCACCTCCGCGGCCGAGGTGGAGTCCAGGTTGCCGGTGGGCTCGTCTCCGAAAACGATGTGCGGGCGATTCATCAAGGCCCTGGCGCAGGCGACGCGCTGCTGCTGACCGCCGGAGAGCTCGGACGGCTTGTGCGTGAGGCGGTCCCCCAGCGCCAGCACGTCGACGATGCGCTCGAACCACTCCTCGTCGACCTTCTTGCCTGCGATCCGCAGCGGGAGGACGATGTTCTCCCGGGCCGTGAGGGTTGGCACCAGGTTGAAGGCCTGGAAAATGAAGCCGATGCGGTCGCGGCGGAGCTCGGTCAGCGGGGTGTCCGCGAGCGTGGAGACGGCCGTCTCGCCGAGGTACACCTCTCCCGACGTGGGGGTGTCCAGCGCGGCCATGAGGTGCATGAGGGTGGACTTCCCGGAGCCGGAGGGGCCCATGATGGCGGTGAACTCGCCGTCTGCGATCTCGAAATCCACGTCGTCCAGGGCGGTCACCACCGCCGATCCGGATCCGTAGATCTTGGTGAGGCCCCTGGCCCGCGCTGCGATGCTCACGCCCACAAAGGTAGCAGCGGCCTCCAGCGCTGCCAGGGGCGAAATTGCGCCCTGAGCGGGGTTCCCCACAGCTGTGACTTTGAGTGGCTTTGAGTAATTACATCCTCGTTGTACTCATAGCCCCTGTGGAGGCGGTGGATAACTGGTGTCGCGGCTTGTCAGCGCAGCATTGCGGCTGTTGAGCGACTGTGGATGAATCGAAACTACACGTGAAGGATTTGTGGGGAGCGGCCGGGCCGGAAAGTTATCCACAGCCAGGACCCGGCCGCTCTCACACGGTTGTCCGCAGGGTCAGCGGCCCATGAGACGGCCGAAGATGCCGCCGCCCGACGAGGGGGTCTGGGTGTTCTGGTGACCGCCGCACCACTGGCCGGCCGGCACGGAACGCTTGACGGCCTCCACGTGGTTGCCGCATCCGGCCCAGGTGGTCTTGCCGCACTGACGGCACTTGACTGGACTGCACATGTTGATCTCCTTTTGGATTGCTGTCTCGGGTCACCCCGGTTCGCCAACCATACCCCCAGGGGTATAGGATTTCCAAACATGAGAGTTGTAGTCATTGGTGGAGTTGCTGGTGGGATGAGTGCGGCGGCGCGTCTGCGTCGCCTCGACGAGTCCGCGGAGATCATCGTGGTGGAGCGGAGCGGCTATGTGTCCTTCGCCAACTGCGGCCTTCCCTATCACGTGGGCGGAGTGATCGAGGACCGTTCGGCGCTGCTGCTGCAGACCCCGGAGTCCCTGTACAACAGGTTCCGGCTGGACGTGCGCGTGGGCACCGAGGCGGTGCAGATCAACCGTCAGGCCAAGGAGGTCGTGGTGCGCGACGTGGCCACGGGCCGCGAGGAGACCCTCACCTACGACAAGCTGGTCCTCTCCCCCGGCGCCAGGCCCCTCATGCCCCCCATCCCCGGCATCGGCCGCGCGCTGCCCTTGCGCAACGTGGAGGACACGGACCGGATGATCGCGGCCGTCGACGGGGCGCGTACGGCGGTCGTCGTGGGCGGCGGCTTCGTCGGGCTCGAGGTGGCCGAGAACCTGCTGCACCGCGGGATGCAGGTCGCCGTCGTCGAGGCGCTCCCCCAGGTGATGGCCCCGCTGGATCCCGAGATGGTCGTCCCTGTGCACGCGGTGATGCGCGACGCCGGCATCGATCTCAGGCTCGGCTCCGGCGTCATCGCCATCGGTGAGAAGGACGTGACGCTGGCCGATGGGTCGGTGCTGCCGGCCGATGTGGTGGTCGCGGCCATCGGGGTGCGCCCGGACACCGAGCTGGCCAAGGCCGCGGGCCTGCGGATCGGTCCCCGTGGCGGCCTGCTGGTCGACGATCGCCAGCTCACCAACGACCCCTCCATCTATGCCGTGGGCGACGCCGTCGAGAAGGTGGACGCGCTCAGCGACGAATCGGTGCTGGTGCCCCTGGCCAACACGGCCAACCTGCAGGGCCGGCGGGTCGGGGACGACATCGCGGGTCGCGGGCGGGCCGCCCGTCCCGTGCGCGGCACGGCCATCGTCGGACTCCTCGGCCTCCAGGTGGCTGCCACCGGGTGGAACGAGAAGCGGCTCCGGGACGCGGGGCGCCACTACCTGGCCATCCACACCCACCCCGCTTCGCACGCCACCTACTACCCCGGCGCCACGACGATGGCTCTGAAGCTACTCGTGGACCCGGAAACCGGCCAGATTCTGGGCGCCCAGGGTGTCGGCAAGGAGGGCGTGGACAAGCGGATGGATGTGATCGCCACCGCGATGGCCGGCGGCCTCCGGGCCGACGACCTGGCGGAACTGGAGCTCGCCTATGCGCCGCAGTTCGGCTCCGGCAAGGACGCCATCAACATGCTCGGCTTCATCGCCGAGAACCGGCTCAGCGGCTGGGAGGAGAGCATCCAGTGGCACGAGGTGGCGGAGGCGCAGAACGCCGGCGCCGTCGTCGTCGATGTGCGGACCCCCGGGGAGTTCGCGGCCGGCGCCATCCCGGGCGCGATCAACATCCCCGTCGACGAGCTGCGGGACCGGCTGGACGAGATCCCCGACGGCGACGCCCCACTGGTCCTCCACTGTGGGGTCGGCATCCGCAGCCACGCGGCGCTGGCGGCGCTGAGGTCCTCCGGCCGGACGCTGCTCAACCTCGACGGCGGCTACACGACGTGGAAGGCGGGCTCGGGGATCACGCTCCACTGACCCCCACCCCCCGCTCTCCCCGTGCACGACACGCCGCCTGAGTGCCTCCCCTAGCCCCGATGGGGCAACGGTGGGCGTCTCGGGCGGCGTGTCGTGCACAAGGAAACGACGAAGGGGCCCTCACCACCGCGGTGGCGAGGGCCCCTTCGTCGTGCTCGGGGCTGTCCTCAGGCGCTCGGCCTCAGGCGAGGCTCAGGAACAGCTTCTCCATCTTGGCCTGGTCCAGCGGGTCCGGATCCGGCTGCTCCATGCACTGGCGCAGGCCGATCGAGATGGTGGAGAAGCCGGCTCGGTCCACGGCCTTGGAGACGGCGGCGAGCTGCGTGACGATCTCGTCGCAGTTGCGGCCGTCCTCGATCATCTTGATGATCCCGCCCAGCTGCCCTTGGGCACGCTTGAGCCGCTTGACCACCGACACCATCTGCTCTGGGTCCAGCTGCATGGGATCAACCTCTTCAATCATGGTCCGAGTATATACCCCCATGGGTATAGGAAGTGATAGCACTCGAACAGCACGGGTTACCCCGCCGAGGTTCCATTGTCACGCGGCGAGCTGATCCACACAACCAGTGGCACGCTGACGCGGCCCCGACGACGGGGTGAGGGCGGCGGGCGAGGCGTTCAGGACTGCTTGATCTGGTTGGTGAGCTCGGTCACCTGGTTGAACAGCACGCGGTCCTTGCCGATCTTCTCGTTGATCTTGCGCACGGCATGCAGGACCGTCGAGTGGTCGCGGCCGCCGAACCGGTGCCCGATCTTCGGCAGCGACATGTCGGTGAGTTCGCGGCAGAGGTACATCGCGATCTGGCGTGCCCCCGCGATGGTCGCCACCCGGCTGCTGCCGGTGAGGTCCTCCAGTGAGATGGAGAAGTACCTGGCGGCCGCGTCCATGATGGTCTGCGCATCGACGGGGGCGGCGTCGTCGGGCATCAGGTCGTTGAGCACCTGCTCGGCGAGCGGGAGCGTGATCTCCTGCTGGTTGAGGCTGGCCAGCGCCGCGACCCTCGTCAGGGCCCCCTCCAACTCGCGGATGTTGGTGGGGATCCGCGAGGCGATGAGCTCCAGCACCTGGGTGCCCGCGGTCAGCCGCTGCTGGGCCACCTTCTTCCGCAGGATGGCGATGCGGGTCTCGAGGTCAGGCGGCTGGATGTCGGTCATCAGGCCCCACTCGAACCGCGACCGCAGCCTGGGCTCCAACGCCTCGAGCAGCTTCGGCGGGCGATCGGAGGTCATCACGATCTGCTTCTGCGCGTTGTGGAGCGTGTTGAAGGTGTGGAAAAACTCCTCCTGGGTCTGGATCTTGGACTCCAGGAACTGGATGTCGTCGACCAGCAGCACGTCGACGTCGCGGTAGGAGCTGCGGAACTCGGCCGTGCGGTTCGAGGAGATGGCGTTGATGAAGTCGTTGGTGAGCTCCTCGGTGGAGACGTACTTCACGCGCAGCTGCTCGTAGTAGTTGGTCACGTAGTGGCCGATGGCGTGCAGCAGGTGGGTCTTGCCGAGCCCGGAGGGGCCGTAGATCATGAGCGGGTTGTACGACTTGCCGGGAGTCTCGGCGACGGCGGCCGCCGCGGCGTGCGCGAAGCGGTTGGACGAGCCGGCGACGAACGACTCGAAGGTGTAGCGCGGGTTGAGCCGGACGTCCTGGGGGCGCGAACGTGGCGCCGCACGCCGTGGCTCCTCGTCCTCATGGACGTCCGGCGCCGTCGAGCTCCACGCGTCGGCCTCCTGCACCATCTGTGGATTGATCATCACCGCGAGGTGGGTGCTCTGACCACAGATGTCGCTCAAGCGCTCCTCGATCTGGGGCCGGAGGCGGGTCTCGAGGCGTTCGCGCGTGGTTTCGTCGCCGACCGCGAGCATCAGCGTGCTTCCGTGCATGTCCAGGGGCTTGGTGCGGCGCAGCCACGCCTTCGTGGGGGCATCGGCGGAGGCGATGACCTCGTTCCACAGGGCTGCCAGGTCCGGCGTCGGTGATTCGCTCACCTCACCCACTTCCCGGCGGTTCGCTCCGCCTTCTCATTCGTCCACAAGGTTGTCCACAAGGGGGATAACTCACCCTAGCGGTACAGCCGACCGGGGCTCACCTGTGGATAAGCTGGAAGGCAGGACAACGAAGTTAGTCCCGTCGGGCCCCACACGCAAGGCGATTTCCGCGACACGCCGGTGACACGCTGGACTACACGGCTGTCATTTGCTTAGTTGTGCGGCTTCGTGGGCGCGGTTTGGTCCCAGGGCCTGTTGCCACGTATCGTTGACCAGTCGCCATTGAGGCGGTCACTTCCCCCTGCCCACCAGGGCAGTTGTACACCAACGACACTGAGCGAGTATTCCCATGACTAAGCGCACGTTCCAACCGAGCAACCGCCGTCGCAGCCGCACCCATGGCTTCCGCGCCCGCATGCGCACCCGCGCGGGTCGCGCCATCCTGTCGGCCCGTCGTGGCAAGGGCCGGACCGAGCTGTCGGCCTAGGTCCGGACGTCGGTGCTGCCAGGTCCTCGTCGGCTCACGAAGCCCAGTGACTTCGGTGTCACCGTCCGGCACGGCTCCAGGGCAGCCAGCCCGACAGTCGTGGTGCACGTGTTGCGCCCCACCACCCAGAATCCACCCGACGTCAGCCGGGTGGGTTTTGTCGTCTCCAAGAAGGTGGGCAACGCCGTGACCCGCAACCGCGTCAAGCGGCGGCTGCGGCACCTCGTCGTCGGCCTGGAGGCCCCGGTCGTGGCAGATGTCGTGGTGCGGGCCCTGCCCGATGCCGCCGTCGCGACGGATCGGCTGGGCGAGGACCTCGCAGACGCCTGGCGGCGCGCGTTCCGGAAGGCGGCGAAGTGCTGAAGTACCCGCTGATCTGGTTCGTCAAAGCCTGGCGCGCTGTCATCTCCCCCTCCTACGGGGACGTGTGCAAGTACCATCCGTCGTGCTCCAGCTACGGGCTGACGGCACTCGAAACCCATGGCGCCGTCAAGGGCGTCTGGCTCACCGGCCGACGGCTCGTGCGCTGCCATCCTTGGGCGGCGGGCGGCGTCGACTATGTGCCCGGCACGCCGGAAGCGGCGGCCTGGGCAGAAGAGAATTCCAACGAATCACGGGACACCAAGTCCCAACCGAAGACTGAGGTGGCTTAAGTGGTCGATCTACTGGTGACGCTGAACATCTGGGACAGCTTCTACGGGGTGCTGTCGGCGATGATGCAGCCGCTGTACTGGGCGGTGTCCGGCCTCGTGGTGTTCTTCCACTGGCTGTACACGCCGCTGTTCGGCGCCGAATCGGGCTGGAACTGGACTTTGGCCATCATCAGCCTCACGGTGGTGATCCGAACCCTCCTCATTCCGCTGTTCGTGAAGCAGATCAACTCCGCGCGCAGCATGCAGATGCTTCAGCCGAAGATGGCGGAGCTGCAGAAGAAGCATGGCCATGACCGGGAGCGACTCGGCCAGGAGACCATGAAGATGTACAAGGAGGAGGGGGTCAGCCCCACCGCCTCCTGCCTGCCGCTGCTCCTCCAGATGCCCATCTTCCTCGCGCTGTTCCGCGTGCTCGAGGGAGTGTCCTCCGGCAATGTCCGCGGCCACTTCTTCAAGATCAACCCGGACCTGGTGTCGTCGCTGCAGAACGCCGAGATCTTCGGCGCCCGCCTGGCGGACCGCATCTTCCCGATGACCTCGTTCGGCCCCACCCAGGCCGTGGGCATCGTGCTGGTGGTGGCGATGGTCGCGGTGTTCTTCGTCACGCAGCTCCAGTTGATGCGCAAGAACCTGCCCCCGGAGTCCCTCACCGGCCCGATGGCCCAGCAGCAGAAGATGATGCTGTACCTCTTCCCCGTCATCTACGCCGCCTCGTCTGTGGTCATCCCCATCGGCGTGCTCATCTACTGGCTCACCTCGAACCTGTGGACCATGGGCCAGCAGGGTCTCCTCATCCGCAACAATCCCGCGCCCAACACTCCTGCGTTCATCGAATGGGAGGAGCGGATGCTGGCCAAGGGCAAGGATCCGCAGGGCATCATGATTGCCCGGGCGGAGAAGCGCCGCGGCAAGACCGGCAACGGCGCTGCCGGCTCACGCCCCGTCTCGCGCCCGGTTGCCCAGGCCCCGGACGCCGAGGTTGGCGATGGCGCTGGGGTCACGGAGGGGGCTGAGGTCGCGGAGCAGTCGACGAAGGTGACCCGTCAGCAGGTGACGCGCCAGACCGTCCGCACGTCCGAGGACGGCAAGCCCGTCGTCGTCCGGCAGCAGCCGAAGCAGGCGCCGCGCTCCGCTCGGAAGAAGAAGTGAGCCAGCCCTCCGAGCAGGGCCCCGACACCCAACCACACACCGCCCCCACCGGGCATGAGGAGAGGACACTTTCCGTGTCGAACAATGAAACCGAAGCCGCCCTGTTGGCGGAGGGCGACCTGGTTGCCGACTACTTCGAAGAGCTCCTGGACATCGCCGATCTCGACGGCGACATCGAGAACTCCGTCCAGGACGGTCGAGCGTTCGTGGTGATCGACACCGAATCGGATCGGCTCGTGGGTAAGGACGGCGAGGTCCTGGATGCCCTGCAGGAGCTGGCTCGTCTCGTCGTGATGACGGAGACCGGGCACCGCTCCAGGCTGATGGTTGACGTGGCGGGGTACCGCGCGCGGCGTCGGGCCGAACTGGTTGCCATGGCGAAGGACGCCATTGCCGAGGTGCAGGAGTCTGGTGATCCGGTGCGGATGGCCGCGCTCAATGCCTATGAGCGCAAGATCGTCCACGACGAGGTCGCCACCGCCGGGCTGCTCAGCGAGTCGGAGGGCGAGCCCCCGAACCGCCGGGTTGTGGTCAGCGCGAAGTGACCGACGAGCAGTCCCCGGAGCTGACGGCTCGAGCGGCACTCTTAGAGTTTCATCGCCGAAGCGCTGAAGAGTTAAGCCGATATGTCGATATATTGGCTTCGCGCGGGATCGAATGGGGACTGCTCGGGCCCCGGGAGGGCGACAAGCTGTGGCAGCGCCACATCGCCAACTCGGTGGCCCTCGACGACGCCATCCCGCAGGGAGTGGAGGTGGCGGACGTGGGCAGCGGGGCCGGCCTTCCCGGGATCCCAGTCGCCATCACCCGGCCCGACCTCACGGTCACGCTCATTGAGCCGCTGTTGCGCCGGGCCAACTTCCTGACGCTGGCAGTTGAGGAGCTGGGGCTGGAGGACCGGGTGGAGGTTCTGCGGGCGCGGGCCGAGGACACGAAGCGCCGCTATGACGTCGTCGTCTGTCGCGCCGTTGCGCCGCTGACGAAGCTACTCGGGTGGACCACTCCCCTGTTCGCCGACGGTGGCCAACTGCTGGCCCTCAAGGGAGAGTCGGCCGAGCAGGAGATCCGTGATGCCAGGCCCACCTTGGTGCGAGCGGGACTCAAAGCAGAGGTGCTGGAGTTGAGTGTGGCCCCGGGCGTCGAAGGCGCGAGGGCGATCCGCGTTAGCTGACACCCGCGTCTCCAACTCGAGCTGGGTTCTCAGGGCTGTGAGGCGTGACCCGCTCTCCGGGCGGCCCCTCGTGGGCCTGTCCTGTCATTCGCCCCGGTCGAGCATGGGTCGGGGCCTGCGGCGCTTTTGAGGGCCGCCCGGAGAGCGGGTCACGCCTCACAGCCGGCTCCCGGCGTGGCCTTGCCTGGGTCCGGGAGCCGATCGTCATGGCGGCGCCGGGGTTGGGACTCCCTGAGCGGGATGCCGGCTGAGTGATCCTCGGGTTGGGCATCACGACGCAGAACCGCCACGACGAGCGACTCCCTTCTGCCAGGGGCTGTGTCCCTGGCCGGTGAGAGGGGCGTTGGCGTAGATGTAGCAGAGCGGGCAGGCCGGTGCTTCTCCCGATCCCACTGGACTTGCGGCCGCAACGGTCCCGCCGGACGAAGCCGCTTTCCGCTGGTTGAGCCGGGCCTCGTTCCCCCGCTGGTTGAGCCGGCCCTAGCCGCGAAGCGGCGCAGCCCGCGTCGAAACCGACGTCGGTCTTCAGGTAGAACTACCTGCGGGACTCTGCACCGGGTGCCAAGGGTTTCGACGCAGCAGCGGGCGCTTCGCGCCGCGGCTGGCCCAACCAGCGGTAACGGCGAGCCAGAGGTAATGGCGAGCCAGACCCTCGTCCGTGCGGTCGCGACCCCACAGGACTTTAGCGGCAGCGCCTGCGCGCCGGACGAAGCTACACCCCCCGCTGGTTGAGCCGGGCCGAGCCGCGAAGCGGCGCAGCCCGCGTCGAAACCGACGTCGGTCTTCAGGGAGAACCACCTGCGGGACTCTGCACCGGGTCCCCTGGGTTTCGACGCAGCAGCGGGCGCTTCGCGCCGCGGCTGGCTCACCGCGGTGGCGGGCAACCGGACCGGGCATAGCAAGGCGCGGCGCGGCCCGCGTTGACTTGTGCCGAGCCGCGCCGAGTCGCACCGCCTCCTTGGGTGAGTACATTGTGTCCGCGAAGAGTCAGGCTGGCGGAGGGGCCCACCCGTGCCCCGCTGGTTGAGCGGAGCCCAGCCGCGAAGCGGCGCAGCCCGCGTCGAAACCGACCGGTCTTCAGGGATAACTAGCTGCGGGACTCTGCGGGTGCCGTGGGTTTCGACGCAGCTGCGTTCGCTTCGCGCCGCGGCTGGCTCAACCAACGGTGGCCCGTCGGGCTGTGCGGGACGCGCCGGAATGGCGAAGGAGCGTTTCACGTGAAACGCGGCGCTCACACTTCGCGGTCCGCCACCCGAGTTGGGTAGAGTCATCGCGGACACCAAGGAGGCCCCGGATGGCGTTGTTTTTCCGCAAGCGCAAGGCGCAGCAAGCGAATGATGACGAGCTGTGGAAGCAACACAGCAACGTTTCACGTGAAACGGGGTTGCACCCCCGGCGAGCTGCGCGCGATGCCGAGGCCAGCGTCGAATCCGAGTACGGCGATGAGATGGTCGACTTCGACTCCCCCGCCGCGACTCTCCCCCGGCCTGCGAGCCCACGCATCGTCGTGGTCGCCAATCAAAAGGGTGGCGTGGGGAAAACCACCACGACGGTGAACATCGCTCATGCGATGGCCTTGGGCGGTCTCAATGTGCTCGTCGTCGACAACGACCCCCAGGGCAACGCCTCCACCGCCCTTGGCATCAAGCACAGCCCCGGTACGAAGGGTACCTACGAGGTTCTCCTCGAAGGCGTCGGCATCATCGAACACGCCCAGCCGTCTCCGCACTCGCCAAATCTGCATGTACTTCCTGCCGCCATCGATCTCGCGGCGGCGGAACTCGAACTTGTGAATCTCCGCGGCCGTGAGCACCGGATGCGTGATGCCATCAAGCAGTACGTGGACGAGTCTGGCGTGGACTACATCTTCTTCGATTGCCCGCCGTCGCTGGGACTGCTCACATTGAACGCCCTCGTGGCTGCCAACGAGATCCTCGTGCCCATCCAGACCGAGTACTACGCACTCGAGGGCGTCACCCAGTTGATGCGCACCATCGCACGGGTCAAGGGCAACCTCAACGACGATCTAGAGCTGAGCACCATCCTCCTCACCATGTATGACGCACGGACGAATCTGTCGCGGGAAGTGGCCGACGAGGTTCGCAAGCACTTCCCGGACCAGACGCTGACCCAGGAGATCCCGCGCTCCGTGCGCATCGCTGAAGCCCCCAGCTACCAGCAGACCGTCCTGAACTACCAGCCCAAATCTCCGGGCGCACTCGCGTATACGGCCGCCGCACGCGAGATGGCTGAGCGCGCCCAGAAGGTGGAGGAATGATGGCTGTACTGAAGAAGAGCGGCCTCGGCCAAGGCCTTGGGGACCTGTTCGCCCGAACCGACGACGACAAGGCCGAACAACTCAGCGACGGCTCCACGTTCGCCGACCTGCCACTCCAGCAGATCTCCCCGAATCCCCATCAGCCGCGCACGGTCTTCGACGAGGACGACCTCAACGAGCTGGCTGACTCGATCGCCGAGTTCGGTGTCCTGCAACCGGTTGTTGTGCGTCGGAGCGGCGATGACGCCTACGAGTTGGTGATGGGGGAGCGACGTCTCCGTGCCAGTCAGCTCGCCGGCCGCGAGACCATCCCCGCCATCATCCGAGGGACCGACGACACCGCCCTCCTGCGCGACGCCCTCCTGGAGAACCTTCACCGGGCCAACCTGAACCCCATCGAGGAGGCGAACGCGTACTCCCAGCTGCTCCGTGACTTTGAGTGCACGAAGGAGGACCTCGCCCAGCGGATCCACCGGTCCCGCCCACAGGTTTCCAACACGTTGCGTCTGCTCAACCTGCCAACGCGGGTGCAGACGAAGGTCGCGGCGGGCGTCCTGTCCGCCGGCCATGCGCGCGCCCTGCTCGGCCTTCCCGACGCGAACGCCCAGGAGGAACTGAGTGAGAGGATCATCGCCGAGGGGCTGTCGGTCCGGTCCACCGAGGAGATCGTCGCGCTGGGGCGGGGGAGTGCCCACCGCTCCAGCGTCGCGCGGACCCCGAGGATCCCCTCCGAGCGGGAGCGGGAACTGGCCACTCATCTGAGTGACCATTTCGACACTCGGGTCAAGGTGAACATCGGACGGAACAAGGGCCGCATCACCATTGAGTTCGCCAGCGGTGACGACCTGGACCGCATCGTCGCAGTGCTGGACGGCAGGACGCTCTAACGCTAAGCATCTCTAGCAGTAAAGCAATATAGCGACAAAACTATAGATAGAGTTAACGAGGAACTGACATGACCACCGCGACCCCCGCCGCGACCGTCGCCCCAAGCGACATCCCCGCCATCAGGTCCGCCCTGCTGCGCTACCGCATCATGGCCTATGTCGTCGGCGTGCTCCTCGTCGTGCTGGTGTGCGTGGGCCTGCCCCTGAAGTACATCTGGGGAGACGGCCGGGTGGTGGTGTGGACAGGGATGCCGCACGGCTGGCTGTACATGGTGCTCCTCATCACGGCCTACGACCTCGGTCGCCGGGTGAAGTGGTCCATCAAGTGGTTCCTGGTCATCATGGCCGCGGGGACGGTGCCGGTCCTGTCGTTCGTCGCCGAGCACTTCGCCACAAAGAACGTCCGGGCGACGATCGCGGCCAGCGAGACCGAGTGAGATAGGCATCTGGGCCACGCCGTTTCGCGGGGTCCTACTTCGGTCCCTGATGGTTCCGCGTCGCGAAGCGACCGTGGGAGTCTCGAAGGGTCGAGAACTCGGACCTGACAGCGAGGGTGGGGGACGGCAGGGCGGCACTGCGCAGCGGTGCCCAACCCGAGGATCACCAACTGGCATCCCGCTCGAGCTGACCTGACCCCCACGCCGCCCTGCCGGCCCGCACCCGGGACCAGGCAACGCCACAGGAGGACCGAGTGCGGGGAGACGGGAGACGAGGCCCGGGCGGCCTCCACCACTCGGCCACAGTGTGACCAGCGACGGTCAGCAAAGCCATGGATAGCGGCCGCCCGGGCCTCGACTCACGGCTCATCGCACCGACAACGAGATCTGCGTGAAGGTGGTAGTCACGACCCTTCGAGACAGGCCACGCCGCTTCGCGGGCGGCCCTCCTCAGGGAGCGGCTAGGGGGCGGCCCTCCTCAGGGAGCGGTTGCTGCACCTCATCAGCTGAGGCAAGTCGTTTGGCGTCAGCGGCGTCCCTCCCGAAGCCGCGGGCGACGTAGATCCCGAACGCCACCGCACCAGCCGCGAACACCCACCACTGCAGCGCATACCCGCGATGCGTCGCCGACCCCTCCGCCTCGGGGAGCACCAGCGGCGCCGCGCTCAGCCCCTGCGCCGTCGACGCCTCCGCGGGGAGCGTCACGTAGCCCCCGATCAAGGGCGACGGCCACCCCTGAGCCAGCGCCTGCACCCTCAGCGACCCAATATCCGCCCCCACCGCGACACTCTCAGCCGGCAGGTCTGACGACAGGAACACCCCGGCCACGTCCTGTTCACCGCTCGGTGCGGCGGGGGCCACGGCTCCCTGTTCGACGATCCCGCGCACCACCGCGACGTGCCGGCCGTCGTCCATCTCGAACGCAGTGACCACACGCAGCGGCCACTGCTCTCCGACCAGCACCTCATCGGTGGTGTAGGCCCCGGTGAGGGTGACCTGTCGGCCGTACACGTCGTCGATCTCCCCGCTCTCCGCGACACTCTCAGCCAGCGCAACCGGCTCCAGAGCCGCACGTTCGGCCGACACGTCGCGCGTGGACTCCTCGTAGGAAGCCATCTGCCACAGCCCGAGCGTCAGCATCACGGCAGCGACGACGAGCCCCGCCGTCACCGCGACGGCCTGCTTCGCGCGCACCCTCACGTCTACCGCCACTCAGCCGCGGGCGAGGTCCACCAGTGTGGCGAACACCTCGCCCAATTCCCGGCCGGCGGCCTCGAACGCCAGGGGTGCCAGCGACGTCTCCGTCATGCCTGGCGCGACGTTGCCCTCGAAGAAGACGGGCTTCCCGGACCGCTCGACGATCATGTCCACCCGCGACAGGTGCCTGAGCCCGAGTGCCCGATGGACGGAGACCGCGAGCTCACCGGCCGCCGCGAGCACGTCGTCGTCCAGTTCGGCGGGGGTGACGAAGCGGGTGGCGCCGGCGGTGTAGCGGGATTCGTAATCGTAGACCCCGGACTGGGGCCTGATCTCGACGGCAGGCATGGCGACGGGGCCGTCACCCTCGTCGAGCACGGTCACGGCGATCTCGGTGCCCGTCAGGAACGACTCGATGACGGCCACCGCACCGTAGGCGTAGGCCGCGACCAGGGCGGCCGGGAGATCCGACGCATCGTCGACCTTCGTCACGCCGAGCGCGGATCCGCTCCTCGACGGCTTGACCATCAGCGGGTAGCCGAGCTGCGCCCCGATGCCCTCCATGAGCGCGGGGGCGCCGAGCTCGCGGAAGATGTCGTGGGGGAGTGCGATCTGCTTCGGGGCGGCCAGCCCCGCGCCGCGCACCACGGAGGTGGCGATGGACTTGTCGAACGTGAGCCTCGACGACGCGCCGGCCGGTCCGACGAAGGGAACGTTCAGCACTTCGAACACCTCGCGCAGCGCCCCGTCCTCGCCGAGGCCGCCGTGCAGCATCGGGACGACGACGGCGTCCGGGGTGCGGCGCACCAGCGGGATGAGGTCTGCGTTGACGTCGGCCTCGATCACCTCGCGGCCCACGTCGCGCAGGGCCTGGGCGACCCGTCGGCCGGACCGCAGCGACACGTCGCGCTCGTGGCTCAACCCACCGGCAATCACGATGATCGTCATGGATAACTCCTTGTCAGCTGAGGTCTGGGCCGGGCCCGGAAGGGCGGCGCCGGTCAATGGGGGAGGCCTCGATCCCGAAGGTGGTCATCACTTCGAGCTCGCGCCGCACGACGTCGGCGAAGCGCTGCACACCGGTCTTGATCCGGTCCGGCGGCGGGAAGCAGAACGACAACCGCACGTTGCGCGCGCCCTGGCCGTCGGCGTAGAACGCGCTGCCGGGCACGAACGCGACGCGCGCGTTGACCCCGCGGGGCAGCATGGCCTGCGAGTCCAGGCCTTCGGGGAGAGTGACCCACACGAAGAACCCGCCGGCCGGGCGCGTCCAGGTGGCGCCGTCGGGCATCTCCTCGGCGAGGCTGTGGAGCATGGCGTCGCGGCGCTCGCGGTACATATTGCGGTAGATCCCCACCTGCCCCTTCCAGTCCTGGGTGGACAGGTAGGTGGAGATGGCGAACTGGCTGAACACGGGCGGGCAGAGCGTGGCCGACTCCTGGGCCAGCACCAACTTCTCGCGGACGGCGTGCGGCGCCAGCACCCATCCGACACGGAACCCGGGGGCGAACGTCTTGGAGAACGAGCCCAGATAGATCACGTCGGCGTCCACCGAGCGCATCGCGGGCAGCGGCTCGGCGTCCAGGTTGAGCAGCCCGTAGGGGTTGTCCTCGACGACGAGGATGCCCGCCTCCGCGCACACGGACAGGATCTCGAGGCGCCGCTGCCAGGGCTGGGTCTTGCCCGACGGGTTGTTGAAGTTGGGGATGGTGTAGAGGAACTTGATCCGCTTCCCCGCCTTCTTCAGCCGAGCCGCCGTCTCCCGGAGCGCCGCCGGGTCCAGTCCGTCGTCATCTGAGGAAACGTGCACCACCTCGGTCTGGTAGCTGAGGAAGGTGCCTAGCGCGCCCACGTACGACGGCGACTCCGCCAGCACCACGTCGCCTGGATCGCAGAAGATGCGCGTGACGAGGTCAAGGCCCTGTTGTGAGCCGGCGGTGATGACCACGTCGTCGGCGTGCGCGGTGATGCCCTCGAGCGCCATGACGTCGAGGATCTGCTCGCGGAGCACCGGCTCGCCCTGGCCGGAGCCGTACTGCATCACCTGGGTGCCGTTGGTGCTGATCATGTGCGCCATGGACGCCGCGATGTCCGCCAGCGGCAGGTCCTTGATGTTGGGCATGCCGCCGGCGAGGGAGACGATCTCGGGGCGGTTGGCCACGGCGAACAGTGCCCTGACGGCGGAGACCCGCATGCCGTTGGTGCGCTGGGAGTAGCTGTCGACGAACCGGTCCAGCCGGGTGTCGTGCCTCGAGTGCTCGCTCACGTTGTCTTACCTTGCGTTCGGGACGCGGCCGCCGTTGGCGACACGCGTTGAGCCTGCGCCCACCCTATCCGGTCCGGCCAGACTGGCCGCAGGACATCAGGGTGTGACCGCCGTCTCGAACTCAGTCAGCAGCGCCGCCAGGTCCTCCGTGGCGTGCTCGGTGACGGCGAGAAGGAGCAGGCCCGTCTCCTCCGTCACCCGCCCACACGCGGGAAGCGACGTGTCCACCGACAATCCGCACAGCGTCCCGCCGCCTCCCACCGCAGAGGCGTCCTCGACGCCGGCGTCCGCCACGTAGGTGGCCGCATCCTCCTGAGGCCAGGTCATCACGAAGATCACCTTGTTGACGCCGTCGGAGTAGTCCGCCCGGACGATGCGCTGATTCTCAGGTGCCGGGCCATCGCTCGCGGTGACGTCTCCCCGGACGAGATCTCCCACCTGGACCGGCGGGTCCATGATGAGCGTCGGTGACGGAGCGTGGGTGGGAGACTGCGAGCTGCCGGTCGCCCCGCCCAAACCCGCGCCGATGAGCCCGCCAGCCACCACGAGGGCGGCGGCGATGGCCGGCCCCAACAGCCGTTGCCACCAGGGGGCGGGCGGCTGTGTGGTGTCGTCGGAGACGGCCGTCCAGGCGGCGCGGGTGGGGGTTGGGCTGCTGCTCATCAGAGCAACTCGTCGATGGCCTTCTTCAGGGCGCCCTTGGTTTTCCCGCCCGTCAGTGACTTGGCGACGCGCCCGCCCTGGAAGAATTGCAGTGTGGGGAGGCTGAGGACGCCCTGCTCGGCGGCGAGGCCCGGGTTGGTGTTGGTGTCCACTTTCACGAACTTCACGTTGCCGTACTCCTTCGAGAGCTCCTCGACGATGGGTGCGATCTGCCTGCACGGCGCGCACCAGTCCGCCCAGTAGTCCACCACGACGAGCGTGTCTGCCATGAGGACCTCGTCGACGAAGGTCTTCTCCGTCACGTCGGTGACTGCCATGGTGCTGCCTCTCAAGAATGGGATAGGTCAACAGAGTCTATGCGCCCGGCCCCGCGGGACCGGGATCAGTCCTCGAGCGCCTGCAGGTACTTCTCGGCGTCGAGTGCCGCCGCGCAGCCGGTCCCCGCCGCGGTGATGGCCTGCCGGTAGGTGTGGTCCACGAGGTCGCCGCAGGCGAAGACGCCTGCAACGTTGGTGGCGGTGGTGCGTCCGTCCACCAGTACGTAGCCCTCGGCATCGGTGTGCACCTGGTCCTTGACGAGGGCCGAGCGGGGGTCGTGGCCGATGGCGATGAACACGCCCTGGACGTCGAGGTCCCGCAGCTCGCCCGTGTGGGTGTCCTTGAGGGTGATGGATTCGACGGACTTCGTGCCGTTGATGGTCTCGACCACCGAGTTCCAGGCGAACTCGATCTTGGGGTCACGCATGGCGCGATCCACCATGATCTTGGAGGCGCGCAGTTCGTCGCGACGGTGGACGATGACCACCTTGGAGCCGAAGCGGCTGAGGAACGTGGCCTCCTCGACGGCGGAGTCACCGCCGCCGATCACGGCGATGGGCTTGTCGCGGAAGAAGGCGCCGTCGCAGGTGGCGCACCAGGACACGCCGCGGCCGGACAGGCGCTCCTCGTCGGGGAGGCCGAGCTTGCGGTAGCCCGATCCCATCGCGAGGATGACGGACTTGGCGTGGTACTCGGTGTCCTCGGAGTCCTTGACGATCTTGATCTCGCCGGTGAGGTCCACTGCGGTGGCGTCGTCGGTGATGAGGATGGCGCCGAAGCGCTCGGCCTGCCTGCGCATCTGGTCCATGAGGTCCGGGCCCATGATGCCCTCGGCGAAGCCGGGGAAGTTCTCCACCTCGGTGGTGTTCATGAGGGCGCCGCCCCCCTCGAACGATCCCTCGAAGATCACCGGCTTGAGGTTGGCGCGGGCGGCGTAGATGGCCGCGGTGTAGCCGGCGGGGCCGGAGCCGATGATGATGACGTCGTGCACGGTGGGCATGCTTCTCCTTCACGGGGGCGGTCAGCCGCCACCATCGTAGTGTGCTCCTGGCGGAGATGAGGCGGCCGCGTCGAGTATACCCCCAGGGGCATACGGTGCCGTTCGGGTGCTGTCAGGAGTAGCCTTCGCAGCATGAGTGAGGAGCTGTCCCGGGACGAGCTGCACGCCGCCCTCGAGGTGCGCCGCGAGATGGGCACAGAAATCGAGCCGGCGCTTGTGGATTCATTGGCGGCGAAGGTGGAGGCCACCGTCCGCCGTCGATACGAGGCCGAGCTCGCCGCCACCAAGGCGCAGTCGGCGGCGGAGCGCCAGGGCCAGGGAGGCCGCCTCGCCCTCGCGATCGTGTCGCTCGTGATGGCGATCCCGCTGACGGCGATCGTCCTGCAGTTCGGAATCGCGGCGCTGCTCATGGTGTGGGTGGGCATCGTGCTGGTCAACGTCGCGATGGCCTTCAAGCCCCCCGGCACCGGCCGCTAGGGTCGTCAGTACTCGAACGCCCGCGCCACCTCGTCCAGGGGAACCTCCTCCAGGGAGGCGTGCCGCCAATGCGGGGCGTTGTCCTTGTCCACCAGGAGCGCCCGCACCCCCTCGACGAAGTCCCCTGAGGGGATCACCGTCTCCGCGAGCCTCAGGTCCTGCGCCAGCACCTCGCTGAGCCTGAGCGAGCGGGCGCGCACGATGGCGCGCGCCGTGACGTGCACCGCGAACGGGCTGCGGGCGCGCAGTTCGCGTCCCGCGGCGCGGGCCTCGTCCGCGGGGTGGTTCTCCAGTTCCCTGATGATCTCGAGGACATCCTCGGAGGCGTAGCACTCGTGGATCCAGGCGGCGGACTCGTCGAACAGGGGAGCCGGGAGGTCGCCGTCGGCCGACTCGTCGGCCAGCCCCATCAGAAGCGCGTCACCGCCGGTGAACGTGGCGGAGGTCAGGGCCACATGCTTGCCGACGGCGCCCGCCCGCGACAGCTCATACAGCACGCCGGCATCCGGCACGAAGCCGATCTTCGTCTCCGGCATGGCCATCACCGTGTCCGCGTAGACGATCCGACGGTCCACGTGCGCGCCGATGCCGAGCCCGCCGCCCATCGAGACGCCGCGCAGGAAGGAGGTGACCGGCTTGGGGTAGTTGGCGAGCATCATGTCCAGTGCGTACTCGGTCTCGAGGTACTGCAGGAACGGGCCGCCGTCGCGGACCAACTGGGCCAATGCCCGCACGTCGGCGCCGGCGCAGAACCCACGCTCGCCGTTGCCCGCGAGCTCCACTGCCGTGACCGCATCGTCGTCGTGCCAGGCGGTGAGCGCGTCGTACATCGCGTTGAACATGTCCTCGGTGAGGGCGTTGATCGCGCGGGGCCGGTTGAGGGTGATGCGGGCGATCCCGTCCTGCACCTCGGTGACGATGAATTCAGACATGGGGGCCAGCCTAAGTGAACCCGCGGGGGGCTGTCTGCCGGGAGTGGAGCAGCGTCTCGGCGTCCCGGCGGGCCTTCACACCACGCGGATGCCGGGCTTCATCCTGTTGAGGACCGCGCGGGCCGTCTCGGCGTCGATCACGAGGTCCGTGGCCACCCCGGCGCGGAGCGCGCCCAGCACGGGCGCCGCCTTCGACAGGCCGCTCACCACGCAGATCCGGCGGGGCACCGTCTGCAGCTCGGCCGGCGTCATGCCGGTGGCGCGCCTGTTGATCTCAAGGTCGCGGTAGGAGCCGTCCTCGCGCAGCATGACGGTGCACACGTCGCCCACCACGTTCTGCTCGCGGAGGTGGCGCAGGTCCGTTTCGCTCAGGTAGTTCGACGAGTACACGTGGCTCTGCAGCTCCGAGTGGAGGCCGCCGACGCCGAACAGCGCCACCCGGCAGTTGGCGCGCACGGCCAGGATGTGGCGGGTGCTCTGCTCGCGCCACATGGCTTCCTTGGTGGCGGGGTCGTCGAAGAAGGCGGGCAGGGCAAGCAGCTGCTCCTGACCGCCGAAGGCCTGGGCGAACTTGTGCAGGATGCTGCCCACGTACGGCAGGCCGGTGGTCTGATGGTTGGCGCCGCCGTTGAGCCCGATGACGGTGACGCCGGTCAGGTCACGGGGGTGGAGGTGGGTGGCGATGGCCGAGACGGTGGTGCCCCACGCGATGCCGACGATGTCGCCGTCCTGCACCGCGTTGCTGAGGAGGCCGGCGGCCATCCGCCCCACCTGGTCCAACCGGAAGATGCTGCTGGCCCCGGGGCGGACGTGGACGAGGTGTGCGGTGACGTGGAAGTACTTCTCGAAGAGTTCGGCCATCCGGTTGAGCGGACGGTCGGGATCCACGATGGAAACGCGCACCAGGCCGCGATCCCGGGCCTCCTTGAGAAGCCGCGACACCGTCGATCTGGAGACCCCGAGGTGGTGCGCGATGGCGTCCATCGTCTCGGATTGGACGTAGTACATGCGCGCCACCGTGAGCAGTGAGTCGCTGGTGCGGTTGACCACTCGCCCCTCCTTGGACTCGTCGTACACCGTCACCGGCAAGTCTAGACCAAGCTGTGCACGAACGTGCATCCTGGTTGCGCGAACCGTGCAGCCGAGGGCGGAGGGCTTACCGCCCCCGCGACACTTCAGGCAGCCGCCACCCCCACCACGCGCCCAGGATGCCCAGGCCCGCCAGGAACAGCAGCGCCCACACCACCCCGGCCAGCGCCAGCAGCGTGCTGATCCCGCCGACGATGAGCAGGATCACGCCCATCGCCGTGTTGGACACCGCGACGTAGACGGTCCGCATGTCGCCCTCTGCCATGTCGACGACGTAGGTCTTCCGCCCCACCCGCACCCCCGTGTGGAGGAGGGTGAGCAGGAAGTAGCCCGTCACCAGGACGACGGTGCCCCACGTCGACCCGCCGTCGAAGCCCGGCAGCGACACCACCGCAACCAGCACGAGAACCACCACAGACGCCGCGGCACCCGCGAACGACATCAGGGTTCTGCTGGAGCGGTCGGCCAGCCGACCGAAGATGCGGCCGCCGATCAGCGACGCCACCCCCGAGGCGAGCACGAAACCACCCAGGCCGGTCAGCGTGTCCGTGCCCTCCGTCGCGGACAGGGTCACGACGAACGGGGGGCTGAGGGCGGAGACCAGGAGGAAGCTGCGGGTGGTGACGAAACTGCGGAACTCGCGGTCCGTGCGAAGCAGTTCGAGGACACCGGTGGGGGAGCCGTCGGCCGTGGCTTCGGGCGCGCCGTCGTCGGGCTCGCGGAATCCCGCCTGGACGACGGCGGTGGCCAGCCAGAGCGCCGCGGCCGCGGCCAGCATCCACGCCAACTGGCCTGCGGACAAGTCGTCGCCGGCGAAGATCCGGATGGCAAGACCCAGGGTGATGGCGACGATGCCCGCGGCCGTGGTGCCCAGACCGTTGATCTGCCCCCGCTCGCCCTTCGGGATGGTGCGCCCCTGCACGTCCTTGGACGCGATCGACGTCAGGCAGCGGCCCAGGGAGAACACCGCGAGGGCGGCGACGATGGCGAGCCCAGCCGCCAAGCCGGAGCCGACGGCGCCGGTGAGCGCCATGGCCGCCACGGCCACCGCCTGGATCAAGGAGCCGACCACCAGCACCCACTTGCGGTGCCGGACCCGCATCACCAGGGGCGTCAGGAACGCCTGGGGGAGCATGGAGCCGGATTCGCGGATGGGCACCAGGAGGCCGATCAGCGCGGTGGGCGCGCCGAGTGCGTTCAGCAGCCACGGCAGCACCGTCGACGGCTTGACGATCTGATCGCCGGAGGACTGCAGGGCGCTCGCCACCACCTGCCGCAGCCCGTTGCCCGCGACGTGCTCTCCCGCGCCTCCGGGGAGGGCGCGCTCGGCGTCGAGGTCGCGGTGGAGGAGAGCGGAGTAGAGGCGTTCGGACATGCTCACGTTCCGACCCTAGATCAGCCCGCCTGCGCGGGATGCTCCGGGGCGCGTGCTGCCCTATACTTGCCGTCGATTCGGGGCATTAACTCAATTGGTAGAGTGCCACCTTTGCAAGGTGGAAGTTAGGGGTTCGAGTCCCCTATGCTCCACGGCCGAACTCCCTAGTCAAACGCTCTTGACTAGGGAGTTTGTATGTTTCACCTTGGACTCAAGTGTCCTCAGAGGGACACAAGAGAGCTTTCGCATTGCACGTTCGATGCACGCGCTGAGCGCGTCTGGGCCGGGTTCCTACAGCCATGAGACGTTTTGGACTAGTCCGGAAGCTGCCAAGCCAGCGCTATCAGGCGTCCTTCGTGCATCCCCACGACCGGGGTAGACGTGTGACGGCACCAGTCACCTTCTCGCACAAGAGCGACGCGGAGCATTGGCTCAGGATGCAGGAGCGGGCCATCGAGCGAGGAGAGTGGCTCGCGCCCGAGGAAGTGGAGGCTCGGCGGCCGACGCTGCGAACCCTTCAGGAGACCTACGACCGGTTCCTGGCACAGCGCCCGCGGCCGTTGGCTCTGTCCACGCTCACCGCGTATGAGCAGGATTGGCGGTTGCGGATCGTTCCCCACTGGGGGGCCGAGCGTGACGTGAAGACCATCACCCACGACGACGTGTGGCAATGGCGCCAGGGCCCGCTGGGTGCTGAGCGCCGCCGCGACCGGTCGTCGTTGGCCTTGTTCAGTGAGTTGCTGGCTAAGGCGGCGCATTGGGGATGGATCGACAAGAACCCCGCCGCCGGCGTGGGCATTCCGCGCCAGACGAAGGCGATGGAGCAGCGTCACGTGTTCGACCTGGACGACGTCCGACGCTATCTGCAGGCCGCCGAACCCCAGCATGTGGCGATGTTGGCCACGGTGGCCCTGGGCGGGTTGAGATCCGGTGAAGTCCGGGGTCTGCGTCGGATGGACCTCGACCTTGAGGGGCGGCGGATCCTCGTGCGCCAGGCGATCGAGCATGGCAAGGACGGCACTGCCCACCGCGTGGGTGTGAAGGTTCCCAAGACGGCGGCCGGCATCCGCTCGCTGCCGATGTCGACAACGTTGGTGACGATCCTGCGGGATCACCTCACGTTGCATCCGAGGTCGCCGGAGCAGCTCGTGTTCACCGTCGCGGATGGCAAGCCGATGGGGCCGGCCGAGGCCGACCGGAGGCACAACAGGGCGCTGGCCAACATGGGGTTGCGGACCCCGGAGGCGGAGCGGCGCCGATTGTGGCGGAAGGGTCTACCGGTGCCGACGGAGGACCACATCACGTTGCACGACCTTCGTGCTTCGTACGCCGCGTGGCTCTTCAGCGAGGGGTACACGAGCGCGGAAGTCCTGCTCTTGCTGGGGTGGAGCGACTCGCGGATGGCGCTTGAGGTCTACAGCCGTGTCTTTCCACGCCGGGTCGAGAGCGTCGGCCCCAAGCAGGACGAAGCGCTCAAGGGCCTCACAGTCGTCGTGGCATGAGGCCCCCGATCGCCTCTCTACGTGTAAAGGCTCCCTTGACGAGGGCAGGATGTAAAGGTAATCTTTACACATGGAGATCCGCGGTTCGGCGCGCAAGCACGGGATCACGGATGCAGAGATCGAACATGCTTGGCACCACGCCATAAGGCTCGTCGAGTATGAATACAACGGTCAGGAACGCCTGTTGGTGATCGGGGCTGACCAGCACGGACGCTTGCTGGAACTCGTTGCTGTGCCTGCAGATGAACCGACTCGGATCATCCACGCTGATCGACTACGACCGAAGTTCTACGACTACCTGAGGTGAGGTGAACGCCATGACCATCAAGACACACAATGACTCGACCGGGCTGGACCAGCTAGACGTCCGTACGAACCCAGCCCGCGACGCCGCGCACTTCCGCCGGATTCTCGCTGCCCGGAAGGCGGTGGCGGAGGCCGAACAGGAACTGCGAGAAGCAGTACACGAGGCCCGCGAGGCCGGCGACTCCTGGACCGTTATCGGGGCCGCGCTCGACACCACCCGTCAGGCTGCCTATCAGCGCTTCGGTCGCGACTGAACCGTCGCAGTTCAAATGGCCCCTCTCACGCTGGGTGTCGGCCGTGGGGGTTCATAGGGGTATGAGCGAGAGGATCCTTGATGAGCACCCGTAACACCTCAGCCCCCACACCGAGAGCGGGCGCGCGCGGTGGGCCTCCCTGAATGAAGCCGCTGAGTACATTCGTGTTCATCCCAAGACCTTGACCCGACGCTTCAGCGACGGTTCCCTGATCCGGTACCGAGTTGGACGCCGGGTGATGGTCGATTTGGACGAGCTGGACGAACTCGTGGTCACGAGCGCCGGCGGCCTCAAGACCCTGGCCGGGTGACCGCATTGCGGGCGTCGGCTTCGTGGGCACAGACCCTCGAGGTGGGGCGCTTGTTGTCCCAATGTAGTGCCGCTCCCCAGTATTGGGGTTTGTGGCTCATCACAATCCACGGTGTAGTTGAGGCCTGAACCGCCGGTCTCGAAGATAGATCGGGCGGTTCATTCCGCGCAAGGCAAGTCCATCCGCAGCATGGCCACGGAGATAGGTCTCCTCGACTTCTATCGGCAGGCTTATCAGGCTTATCAACAGGCCAGCGGCGTCGCGCGCTCCGAGGGGTGGTCGATTGAAGCCCACGCGATGGAACGGTGCCTCAACGTCCTACGCGGCCTGCACCTCATCTCGAGCCTCTCGCTCAGCAGGGGCGGCAACGTACAGCTCGGAACTGCATGGGGCGACCAGTTCTACTCACTGATCGGCACCGCCTTCCGCCTCCTCGACACCGATGAGCGAGCGGTCTCCTCGGCGCTTTCCTGGCTCAAGGAGTCGGAGACCGTGGAGACAGCCTGATCTCGCACTCGGCTTCGTGACGTGGAAAGGGGGAGTTGTGCCCGCTCATCAAGCATGAGCGCGAGAGCCGGCTCATGGCTCTCGGCTGTCGCGGGCGGTTCTTGAGGCTAACCGAGCCCGCGAGGGTGGTGTGGTCAGGGGCTACAAGCAGCAGCAGTTCGGGTCGCGGGACAGAGCGGATCGGGACGCTGTGCGCGTGGAGGAGGAGAAGCCAGAGCCGGTTGTGTGGTGCCGGGAGTCCGCGAATCGTCTGGCTGGTAGCACACTCGCAGCACGGCGCTGCCTTCTCCTCGGTAAGCTCCTAGTCAGCAGCGTTTAGACAGGGGTTCGAGTCCACTATGCTCCACTGTGCGTTTCCCTTAGTCAGGCGCGTTTCATATGGCTGATTCGGGCATTGCACTTTCGTGGGTGCGTCACCCCGCGCCAACTTCCGCAAGGTCGGGCACCGTGTGCGCTCGCCCCGGTGCGGAGGGCCTGCCGTGTGGCCCGACTCTGGGGTTGTTCGGCGGATCTGGTGCCGACTACGCCATCAGATCTGCCGCCGGAGCGCTCGTCGCCCGAGACCGGCTCCGCGTGGGTCTGCGCTGATCAAGTCGCCGGCATGAGGGACAGACAAGCGCGTTCGTGCGGAACTGTCGGACCCACCCTGCATGATCGTCAGTATGGGCGACGCCGACATTCCCGAACTGACCGAGCCCGAGAGGGCCGGCTGGAAGGCGCTGGGCTCCTCGTACCGAGCCCTCGCAGAAGCGGCCGCGAAGGGTGACCTCACCGAGGAGGATGTGGGGGCGACGCTGGCCCAGACAGGCCAGATCGAGCTTGACCCGGCGCGGTTCACGGACGCACTCCACGTCCCCGAGGACGCGGGCGCTTACGCCGAGGCGTTGGAGGGTCTGTTGCGACGGATCCCGGACGGGTGGGGCCGGTGGATCTCCTGTGACGCAGGCTGGTACCCGCTGATCGTGGACTTGGACGCGGCAATGGCCGCGATCTGGCCGACGTACGTGGTTCAGCAAGTGAAAGAGAAGTTCGGTTCCCTGCGGTTCTACTTCGACGCCGAGGGCCTTCCGCTCGAAGATCCCAGGCATCGGCGACTGGATGCGTTGCTCCGCGACGCGGAGGAACGTTCATTGCGGACCTGCGAGGTGTGCGGGGCCGACGCGGTGCTTTGCAGGCGGCGGGGCTGGCTGAAGACTCTGTGCGCGGGTTGCCGCAGACTGGAGCACAACCGTGGTTACGTGCCGGTTGCGGGCTGACCTTCAGCGTCCGCCGTAGACTGTTGGTGTTGGTTCGAGGGGAGGGTCGCTGTGGAGATCGTTGGTCCTGATCGCCAACGGCTGCGCGACATATGCCAGCGGTATGGGATCGCGTCACTGGAGGTGTTCGGGTCCGTTGCGCGCGGCCAGGCTGACGCCGACAGCGATATCGACCTGTTGTACACACTCGCCCCTGGTGCGCGTCTGGGTTGGGAGATCGAGGACCTGTCGGACGAGTTGGCCGTCGTGTTCGGGCGCAGGGTGGATCTGGTGGCGCGAAGGGCTCTACACCCTGCGTTGCGTGAACACGTACTGCTGGAGGCGGAGCCGGTCTATGCCGCGGCGTGAACTGCTGCTCCTCGGCGAGGCCGCGTCGCAGCTCCCGGAGTCAGTGAAGCAAGCGCACCCGGAGGTGAGGTGGTCGAGGCCCATGGACAATCCGATTCCGAAGCTGGTCGGTCGACCTCGAGGTGTTGATCGCTACCGCCGTCGACGACCTGCCGGGGTTTGTCGCCGAGCTGCGTAAGGTGGCGGCCGAAATCAGCGACGGATGACGGCGTGATCGAGTTCAGACCGTAGTTCCGTAGATTCGCGGTCCGGTATTCGTACTTTCGCGAGTCTCGCCTCCGCCTGGCCCAGTAGTGCCGAAGAATCGGTGATGACCCGCCCTGGTTCGGCGGATATGGTGCCGACTACGCCATCAGATCCGCCCCCGAAGCACGCATCGTCTAGGCCCGGACCTCGATGACCACGCCGGCCCCGATGGGGCACAAGGGCTCGGCAGGCTCAGGTGTTTTGTGAGATGCCTTGCCGCAAGGCTTTGAGTTGCCCAGCGACGAGCGAGCTTGGGGGTGGTCGCCGTCTCGATGCAGGATTGGCAAACCTATTCGTTTCTGCGAAGCTCTCTGTTGTGGGGTTGATGATGGTTTCCGAGGCGGCTGAGCGTCTTGGGGTGTCCACACGGCAGGTGCAGTATCTGGTCGCACAGGGAGAGCTGCGCCAATTGGCGCGAGGGGTCGTGGACGGGACCTCGGTGGAGCGGCTGGTGGCGGTGCGTGGCGGATCACATCAGCGGGCATGGTCTGAGTCCACGGCGTGGGCGGCGGTGTCGCTGCTGTCGGGTGGGCATGGGTCATGGTTGGGGCTGACGCAGCGGTCGCGTCTGAGGTCGCGGCTTCGGGGACTGACTGCGTCCGAGTTCGTGGAGCGTGCGCGAGCTCGTGCCGTCGTAAGGCGGTATCGGGCGCATTCGAGCGCGGGTCAGTACCTTCTCGGCTTGCTCGTATGCGCCACGGATGCCGGGAGGCAGCTTGGGCTGGCCGAGACCACCAGTATCGACGGCTATCTGGCGGTCAGCGAGGTCGAGGACGTGGTCCGTGCTCATGGGTTGATCCGTGACGACGAGGGTCGAGTAACTCTCCGCGCCACGGGGATGGATCTCGATATTGTCGGCGACCTCGCACAGCGCGGTGTTGTGTTGGCCGCCCTTGACTTGGCGGAGTCACTCGATGTGCGGGAGAGGCGGGCCGGCCTCGAGGCCCTGGACAATGCGCTGGGGGCCTTCCGTCGCACGACGTAGCTCGGCCCGTTCATGGCTGCCAGAGCGCGGCTGCGAGAGTCCGTGGAGGCCGGCGTCAGATCCGTCACCGTAGCCGCGTGGGGCCCCCGGATCATGACCAGTCGGCTGCCCGCGACTCCCGTCGCTCCCGCAACGCCGCGCCGAGGAACCGGAATGTCCATTCCTGGGCCAGTTGCCGTGTCGCGGCGAAGATGACCGGCACAATCGGCACCCCCACCGGGCACTCGGCCAGCGCCTAGGTGACCGTTGACGCCTCCGCGTGCCTGAGCTTGACGAGCGCCGAATAGCACCTCCTCGACGACGACCGCGGCCCTCACTGCCGTGTCGCGTCCGGGTCACGTGCTGATCCTGTCCGCAAACGCGGTGTGACTCGCGTTTGAGAATTACGATCGCAGTACCGCTAGGCCCATCGGGCCAGGTGACGGCCTCACCACGAGGAGGATCGATGACAGTTGACGATCGCGGGAGCGTCTCGCGCCGGGGTGGCAGCTCACTCAGCGGTGGGGTGATGCTTTTTATCGGCCTTCTTGCCGGGATTGCGCTGGCCGCGGCTGCTGGCGTCTTCCTGCTGGGCATCGGGTGGGCAACCCCGATCAAGGCGCAGTCGGTCATCAGCGCCAGCCCGTCGCCGTCGCCGTCGCCGACGGCGGACAGCTCGAGCACGGAGCCGGGTGAGGTGTCCGACGCGTGCGTGCGGGCGGCGGAGTACAACCTGGTGGTCGACGAGGCCATCGACGACCTCGCCAGGGGTGTGGAGGCGCAGGACGCGCGCACACTGCAGGAGACCCTGGACCGTCTGCAGGATGCCCGTGAGACGGCCGACGGGGCGTCCGAAGAGTGCCTCGCCCAGGCCGGGAGGACCCCACAGGCCGAAGAGTCCGCCTCTCCGGAGCCCAGCCTCAGCCCCACCGTCAGCGCCGACCCCAGCGTCAACTCGAGCGCCAACCCCAGCCCCAGCCCCACGTCATGACCGCAGCACCTGGGCCGGTCGAGGTGGAGCCGCGCCGCGGCTTCATGGCGACACTCTGGTACGGCTATGCCCGAGTAGTGGTCGCGCTGCGCTGGGTCATCGTCCTCGGATGGGTGGCGGCGGCCATCGCGGCGACGCTGTTTCTGCCGCCCATGCAGAGCACTGCCAATGACATCGAAGCGCTCGGGGCCGACGACGCCAGTTTCGCGGCGGAGCAGCGGTCGATGGAGCTGTTCGGAATCCCCCTCCTGAGTCGAACGGCGATCGTGCAGCGCAACCCCGAGGGCCTGCCTCCGTTGGTCCAGGCCGAAGCCGTCATGCGTGGCATCGCAGTCAGCCAGGGGAAGCACGACACGGAACTCCTCGGCGCAATCCCGGTGCCCAACGCCGAGGGCGCGTTTCCCGGCGCCGGTGAGCAGAACACCACCGTCGTCACCTTCGTCTTCGCGGACCCCGCGCTGGACTTCTTCGAGCAGACCCAGGTTGTCGAGGACTTCGCCGCCGACCAGCTCACGGACGCTTCCGACGGGTATGTGGGCGTCACAGGCTCCATCCCCGCGCGCGCCGCCCAGGGCAAGGTCCTGAACTCCTACGTCCACATCGTCGAGGCGGTGACCGTCCTCGCGGTGCTGACGATCGTGGCGCTCACGTTCGGCTCCTTGGCGGCGCCGGCCCTGACGCTGATCTCGGTGGGGGCGGCCGTGTTCGTCACGCTCGGCGTCTCCGGATGGGCCGCCACCGTCATGGACGTGTCGATCCCGGCCGACCTGAGGCCACTGATCGTCGCACTCCTCCTCGGCATCGTCACCGACTACTGCATCTTCTACCTGTCCGGGGTACGCAGCCGGCTCCGGGAAGGCCACGAACGCCTCGAGGCAGCCCGCCTGGCCACCGCGTCCGTCACGCCGATCGTCACCGTCGCCGGCGTCACGGTCGCGGCGGGAACAGCCTCGCTGCTGGTCGCCGAGTCCCCACTCTTCAGCGGGTTCGGGCCCGCCCTCTCGCTCACCGTCCTCACCGGACTCGTGGTAGCCGTCACCCTCGTGCCCGCCTTGCTGGCCATCCTCGGCCGCGCCGCGTTCTGGCCGCGAACCCTCATCGCCGAACCCGCGACCGTGCGCGCACGTCCTTCCCTCCTCACCCGGGCGGTCGCGCACCGCGGCTCCGCCTTCGTCCTCGTGCTGCTGTGCGTGGCCGGCCTGGGTGCCGCCGCCTACCAGGCGCGCAACCTTGACCTCGGCCTCGGATTCGTCCAATCCCTGCCGGATTCGACGAGCGCGCAGCGAGCAGCCGATGCGGCCAGCCAGGGCTTTGCTCCCGGCATCATCTCTCCGACAGAGATCGTGCTCGAGGGACCGGGAGTGGGGGAGAAGACCGACGAAGTCGCCGAGTTGGGCGAGGCCCTCGAGTCCCAGCCGGGAGTGGCCGGCGTGATCGGCCCCGGCGACCTCCGCGCCGCTGACGACGTCGGCGCCTTCACCACTGAGTCGGGCGACGCCGTCCGCTTCCTCATGGTCCTCGACAGCACGCCACTCGAGGCGACGGCGATCGACACGCTCAGGCAGGTTGAAGCAGCGCTTCCGCGGCTCGCCGCCGACGCGAACCTCGGCCAGGTCACCACCCACGTCGGCGGTGACACCGCGCTCGCCTCGGGCATCATCGCGGACACCACCAACGACCTCCTCCGCATCGGGCTCGTCGCGCTTGCCGTGAACCTGCTTCTGCTGGTCATCTTCCTGCGTGCGCTGATCGCCCCCCTGTACCTCCTCGCGTCGAGCGTCCTCGCGCTCGGGGCGACGCTGGGTCTGTCGGTGCTGTTCTTCCAGGACTTCCTCGGGCACGACGACCTCACGTTCTACGTCCCGTTCGCGGGGTCGGTGCTCCTACTGTCCCTCGGATCCGACTACAACATCTTCGCCGTCGGCCACGTCTGGCAGGAGGCCCGCAACCGGTCGATGAAGGACGCCCTCCTCGTCGCCACCCCGGAGTCGACCAGAGCGATCACCTCCGCGGGCCTGGCGCTGGCCGCCAGCTTCGGGCTCCTCGCCCTGGTGCCGCTGGGACCGTTCCGCGAACTCGGCTTCCTGCTGGGGGTGGGTATCCTGATCGACGTGTTCATCGTCCGAGCGCTGCTGGTGCCGTCACTGATCACGTTGGTGGGCCCGCTCAGCAGTTGGCCGTCAGGCATCCTGCAGCGAGAGCGAAGCACCCGCGTCAGGAAGGCGCGTGCGGATGCCTGACCAGTACCCAGCCCCCCAGGACGGCAACCACGCCTCCACGTCATCGTCGCGTCGACGCCTGGGTAGGCGGGTGCTCGACTGGGCCATCGGTGCCGTAGCAATGCTCGGCCTCGTGTTTCTCGCGCTGCTGCTGTTCTGGCTGTCGATCACGCGGCCGGCGGGCAGCACCGATGCCCCGACGCCCGCCGCGTCGACAACGGCACCCATCGTGGAACCCACCCCGCCTCCGGATCTCGCCGAGAACGAGGTCTGGCTCGGCGACATCTCGCTCGAGGCCGGCTCCGTCGTCGCCGCGGCAACGCCGCTGGTCGACGTCGTCGGCACCGGCACCGACGTCACGTCGGGGCCTGACGGTCTCGTTGCCCGCCACCTCGATCTGACGGCCACGGTCCCGTTCGACGTCGTGGCCGCGGAGCTGGGCCCGAACGCAACACTGAGCTCCGCCGGTGGGGGTGAGGTGCGCGTCGACACGCGGGTGGAGGCGCTGGGACGGAGCCTCCCCGTCGGGGCCACCGGCACCGTCGAGGCCGTAGGCGGCGAACTGGTGATCGTGCCGACTTCCATCGACATCGGGGGGCCTCAGTTCATCTCGGATCTGCTGGGGGGCGCGGTGCGGGAGTTGGTCACGATCGAGCACCGTATCGAAGGGCTGCCCGACGGGGTCGTCCTGCGAAGCGTGAAGGTGGTCGACGGCGGCTTCCGCGCCAACCTCACCGGAGACAACGTCCGCCTCGTCCAGTGAGGTCCGGGCAGGTGTGAGTTGCTCCTCCACCGACGAAGGGCACGGATGTCCGGCCCCGGATAGTGTGGCTGTCATGCCGATTTCTTCTCCAGAAGAGCTTCTCGCCGCCACGCGCGACCTCCTGATCGCCCACGGGCCCATGGACGAGGACGAGTTGCGGGAGCAACTTCTCGCGCTTGGCCTCACTGTGGACGACGAGGGGGACTGGTTCGAGGAGTTCCTCGTCGAGACCGATCCCCCGATCATGCCCGTCGCCGACCAACGGTGGGTGTGGCTGCCTGCGCTGCTTGAGGGGCGAACCTTCACCCATCGGCTCAGCGAGGCTGAGGTGGAGCACGACCTGCTCGCCACGCCGGGGGACCTGGCGCCGCTGGAGGTACTGATCGGCGACCCGCCGTACGACCGCTTCACCGACGGCGCGGACGCCGCCGTCGTGTATCCGTCCGACCCTGAGCTCCTGGACAGGGCCATCGATGCGGAGGTCGCGTCGGGGGCGATACTGCTCGAACGCGGGCGGCTTGCTGGGCTAGGGCTCGGCGTTGGTGACATCGTCGGAGTGAGGGTCGAGCAGGACGGCCTTGAGCTGCTGGCGGTGGGGGAGGCCTCGGGGATGAGCACCGGCCAGGCGTTGGCGGCCCTGGTGGGGGAGTCCCCGGATCGGCCGCATCTGATCGAGAACTCGGTGTGGGCGGTGTGTGCGGCCGACAACGACCTGCTGCGTCGGCCGGAGCTCCCGTTGGGTGAACAGCTCGAATCCTGCGGGGTGGCGCGCCGTGGCTCCCTGATCGCGACCGAGGGTTACGACTTCGACGCCGGGGAGGCCGAAGAGATTCTGCGCCGCATCCAGGAGGAGCATGACCTCGACGAATCGGAGGCGGTCGCCGTCGTGCAGCTGCTGCAGATCGTGGTCGGAATGACCCACGATCTCGACTCGGCCATGGAGACAGAGGAAGAAGCCCGGGAGTCGGAAGTCTCGGAGGCTCTGGCCAGGTGGGTCGGTCCCGCGGAGGGGGCCGGCGAGTCCGCGGGCCCTGGGCTCGAAGGCTTCGGGGCCCTGGGGATCGCGGGCGAGGGTGTCGAGGCGGCGGTGTCGCTGCTGCGGGACCCCGCCGTCGCGGTGGCCTTCCTCGACGAGGCTCTGGGCGTATTCGACGGGGAGCCCGTCGTCGTCGCTGCGCTGACGAGTGCGTGGGAGCCCGACGCTCCCCGGCCTGCGCGGGTCGCGTTGAGGTGGATGCGGGGGGTGGCCGTCGAGGAGATGGGGAACGTGCTTGGTGCCGAGGAGCTGTACCAACAGGCCGAGGCGCTCGATCCCTCGTGGCCCCCGGCGCTGCTGTCGCTGGCCGTGTGCGCCAGCGACCGAGGCGACGCGGCCCGTGGCATGTCCCTGCTCCGCCGCGCCGGCGCCGAGGACGACCCGCTCTACGGCTACCTGCAGCAGTTCCTGCCGGGGCAGGGACGGAGCCTGCCGCGGAACGCTCCGTGCTGGTGCGGCTCGGGGAAGAAGTTCAAGCAGTGCCATCTTCGGCAAGCGCAGCTCCCGCTCACCGAGCGCTGGAACTGGCTCTATCAGAAGGCGGTCGGCTACCTCATCGAGAAGGACACGCCGTTCATCCTCGAGCTCGCCGAGGCACGTGCCGAGCACTGGGACGGGACCGACGGGTTCGACCGGGCGCTGGAGGAGGGCCTGATCCTCGACGTCGCCCTGTGGGAGGGAGGCGTCTTCGCTGAGTACCTGAACCGTAGGGGCGCTCTGCTGCCCCCCGACGAGTTGCAACTGGCGCAGGAGTGGCTGCTGACCAGGCGGTCGGTGTACGAGGTGGCCTCGGCGATCCCCGGCAGCTCCATCACGCTTCGCGATGTCCGGACCGGTGAGGTCGAGGAGGTCACGGAGCTGGACTGGAGCCGTCGGGTCGAGGCGGGGGAGTACTACTGCACCCGCGTGGCCTCGACGGTGGCCGGTCTGAGTGTCTTCGGTGGTCTGGACCCTGTCGCAGCGTCGGAGTTGGAACCCGTGATGACACTCCTCGACGATGACGAGCCGGACACGGCGGAACTCGTCGAGTTCCTGTCGCGTCGCTTCGCCCCGAAGACGGATCCCACCGCCGCGACACTCTGATCCGCCCACCCCACGCGCCGCCTCTAGTTCTTCCCGGCCTGGGTTGGCCTCTCCTTCGCCTTGCCGTCGGATGGGTTGGTGGGCTTCTTCTCCTCGGACTTGCCGCGCGCCGGCTTGTCACCGTCGGCGGCGACGGGGGGTGCGGTGTCCTGGCCGACGGCGGATCGGGTGGAAGCCGGAGCCGGGGTCGGTGTCGGCGAGGTGGTCTCCGACCCGTCGGGCGTCGTCGAGGGCATCGTCGACGGCGATGGCACCGGCGAGGCGCTGGCAGCCGCGGCGGGTGAGCCAGCCACGGAGGTCCGCGGGTCTCCGGCGGGATCCGCGCCCTGAGTCAAGGCCATCGCCGCCAGGAGCGCGCTGGAGACAAGGACGCCAGCCGCCACCCACGGGGCCCTGCCCCGTGCCGGCCGGGACTTCGACACATGAGCATGCCGCGGCTCAGCGGGGGCGGTGCCCGCGCTCGGCAGCAACGCGGCTGAGCGGGTCATCCGAGCCGTGACCTCAGGCGAAGGGGACGCGGGGGTGGTCGGGGCGTCGCGCAGCGACATCTCGATGCTCCTCAGCCGGAGGGCTACCTCGGCGGCCGACGCCGGACGATCGTCGGGATCCTTGGCCAGCAGCTCGCTTATCAAGGCCTCCAGGGCTGCGCTCGCACCGGGGCGTCGCGTGCGGAGAAGTGGCGGATCAACCCGCACATGCTGGTGGAGCGCCCCGATCGGGTGCTCGCTCTCGAACGGGGGCCGCCCCGTCGCGAGAGTCATGAGGACACATCCCAGCGCGTAGAGGTCGCTCCGCTCGTCGGCCGGCGATCCGGCTGCCTGCTCGGGGGAGAGGTAGAGGGCGCTCCCGACGATGGTGTTGGTCGCGGTCAGGGCGGATGCGGCGGCCTGGGACAAGCGGGCCACCCCGAAGTCGACCACCTTCAGCTCCCCCGACGCGCCCAGCATCAGGTTGCCCGGCTTGATGTCGCGATGCACGATCCCCGCGCGGTGGGCGGCCTCCAGGCCGGCCGCCACCTGCGCCCCGAGACCGGCCACCTCCTCGTCCGGAAGGGGTCCTCGGGAGGCGACCAGCTGGGCGAGAGTCGGCCCCGGGAGGAGTTCCATCACGATGTAGGTCCATCTGTGATGGGTGCCGATGTCGAGGACCAACACAGTGTTCGGGTGCTGGAGTGCGGCCATGGCCACCGCCTCACGACGGAAGCGCTCCAGCGCCGAGGGGTCGGCCTCCCCCGCGGACAGCAGCTTCACCGCCACCTCGCGGTCGAGGACGGCGTCGTGGGCCTGCCACACCTCGCCCATCCCGCCGGAGGCGATCAGGCGCGAGAGGCGGTAGCGGTCTCCCAGAACAGCGTCAGCGTGCATGCCGTCGGATGTGGCGCTCGGCGCGGTCCATGTCGCGCATCGTCGCGTGGAAGAGGCCGTCCAGGTTCCTGTCTGTCACTTACCTCGCCTTCCAGTAGGTCTTTGACGCTGGCGCTATTTACCTACCCACTCAGCGGCGAGACGAAACATCTGTTCTCAGGCTCGCCTGATCCACGGAGGCGCTCCGGCGGTGGATGTGGAGCCGACTACGACACCAGATCCGCCGAATACGGAAGCGCACGGTGGCGGCAGGCAATGGCGACGGCGAAGCGGGCTGGATCCGATATTCGCGGCACCGTGTTCCTAGACTGACGCGGTGAACTGGCGCCTCGTGTTCAGCCGCATGCTCCTTCCGACGGCTGTGTTGACCTTCTACTTCGTGGTGCCCGTCAGCGCCAGTGACGCCCCCGTCGGGACGGTCCTCGGGTTCGTGGTGGGCGCCGTGTGCCTTGCTGCCGTCGCCGGGGCCGTGTTCAACGAGGTGCGCCAGGCCGCGAAGCGCCTCAGACCGGTTCACCTCCTGCTCGCGTTCGAGCTGGTGCTGGTGATCTTCTCCTTCGGGTACTTCCTGCTCACCGTCCAGCAGCCGGGGCAGTTCAACGGGCTCACCACCCGCCTCGACGCCCTGTACTTCTCGATGACGACGATGTCCACCGTCGGCTATGGCGACATCCACGCCGAGGGTCAGCTCGCACGGCTGCTGGTCACGGTGCAGTTGGTGTTCAACCTGGTGTTCGTCGCATCGCTGGTGAGCCTGTTCCAGGACCAGATCCGACGGGGCGGGGCCCGAGAGTGGCTGCGTCCCAGGCCAACCGGCTCCAAGCAGGAGCCGCCGGTGGAGGACGACGGCGCGCGTTGACTGTCGGAACGGCCGGAACGCGCGGGGTTGGCATCGGGCCTCGCGGATTGTGTCGCCGGTGAGCCGCGTCGCCGCCGGTGACCCCCGGCGGGTGGTGTCAGGATGATGACCATGAGCAACGCCGACACCACGTGCAGCTGAGTGGCGGATCTGGTTTCGACTACGGCCCCAGATCCACCACCTAGGCGAGGGGGTCACGGCTTCTGGTGAGTTCTCCGCATCGGCGGCGCGGGCGCGGGCTCATGGCTGACTCACAGGTTCGTGAGGCCGGTGTGACAGGTGCGCGCACCAGGGTAGGGGACAGCGACATCTAGCAGAGGACGCCCCATGACCACGCTCCTGGACCGGACACACGCCGGCCCGACCACCCGCCCGGCCCAGTCCACCCCGTCGGCGTCCCCACGAGGAACCCGGGCGCTGGTGCCGGGGTGGTGGCGCGACGTCGTCGGGATGGCCACCTGGGCCAGCATGCTTGTGGTCGTGGCCCTGTGGGTCTCCGGCGGTGGCGTGCAGGACCTGACCGGCTGGGCCTCGGGCCTCACCAGCCTCGGCCGGCTGACCGCGCTGGTGTCGTCTGACCTGCTGCTCATCCAGGTGCTGCTGATGGCCCGCATCCCGGTGGTGGAGCGCGTGTACGGGCAGGACGAACTCATCCGACGGCACCGCCTGGTGGGGTTCTGGTCCTTCTGGCTGATGACGGCCCATATCGTGCTCATCTCGATGGGTTACGCCGCGGCGGCCGGCCTCAATCCGTTCGTCCAGTTCTGGGAGCTGGTGGTGGATTACCCCGGCATGCTGCTGGCGACGGCGGGCACCGTCGCGCTCGTCATGGTGGTGGTGACCAGCGTCCGCAAGGCCCGCGGCAGGCTGCGCTACGAGTCGTGGCACCTGCTCCACCTCTACGCCTATCTCGGCGTCGGCCTCGCGCTCCCGCATCAGCTGTGGACCGGTCAGGACTTTCTCAACAGCCCCGTCGCGACGGTGTACTGGTGGACGCTGTGGGCCGTGGCCGCCGGTGCCATCCTCGTCTTCCGGATCGGCCTGCCCGCCTACCGCAGCGCTCTCCACGCCCTCCGGGTCGAGAGCGTCGAGCGGGAATCAGCCGACGTTGTGTCGGTCACCATGCACGGCCGGCACCTCGAGCGCCTGGACCCGCTGCCCGGCCAGTTCCTCAACTGGCGGTTCCTCGCCGGCCCCGGCTGGACGCGGGCGCATCCGTATTCGCTCTCGGCAGCGCCAGACGGCCAGAGGCTGCGGATCACGGTCAAGGACCTCGGCGACGGCAGCCGCGCGCTCGCCGACGTGAAGCCCGGCACCCGCGTCCTCATCGAGGGGCCCTACGGCCGCCTCCATCCCGGCATGCGGACCCGGCGGAAGGTCGCTCTCATGGCCTCAGGCATCGGGATCAGCCCGATGCGCGCCCTCCTCGAGGGCCTTCCGCAGGACCCGGGCGACGTCACCCTCCTCTACCGCGCACACGGCGACGAGGACCTCGCGCTGCGAGCCGAGATCGAGGAGATCGGGCGCGCCAAGGGCGCCCGGGTGGTCTACCTGCTCGGCCGGCGCGCGCCCGGCCGCGACACCTGGCTTCCCGAGTCCGCCGCCCACCTCACCGACGGGGAGGCCCTCCGACAGCTGATCTCCGACATCGCAGACCACGACGTCTTCCTCTGCGGCGCCACCGCCTGGATGGCCGCCGCCGCGGCGGCCGCTCGCGAATGCGGGGTGCCCGACGGGCACATTCACAGCGAACGCTTCAGCTGGTGACCCCAGCCCTGACAACACGGCACTGACAAGGAGAAACACCCATGCGCACAATCATCGCGGCCCTCATGGGCACCATCAGCGGCGTGGTGCTGCTGTTCAGCTACCACACCAGCACCGGCACCCAGGCCGCTACTGTCGCGGAGACCTCCACCGGCGACGGTCAGTCCGCCACCACCACGCCCAACGCGGGGGAGAGCGAGGCGGGCTCGTCGAGTTCCGCCGCCGACGAGTCGAGCTCCGACGACGGCACCAGCACCTCGACGACCGGGTCAGTCTCGGGCACCTTCACCGGCGCCGCCGTCGAGACCCGCTACGGCGCGGTGCAGGTGGAGATCACCGTCGAGGACGGCGCCATCACATCGTCGGAGGCCATCCAGTACCCCAACCGCGACCGCCACGATCAGCAGATCAACGCCTACGCCGTGCCGGTGCTCAACTCCGAGGCGGTCGACGCCCAGAGCGCGGACATCGATTCGGTCTCCGGCGCGACGTTCACCAGCGTCGGCTACGCGCAGTCGCTGCAGTCGGCCATCGACGAGGCATTCCAGTGAACAGCGCGCCAGTCGCCGAGCGTGCGGAGACCGGTCCCACGGTGGACGCCGGGAGCCACCCGCGCCGCGCCTTCGTCGCCCAGATCATGGGGCTCCCGATGAGCATCCACGTACGGGGTCCCCGTGCCTGCGACCCCGCCGTCGAGCAGGCCGTCCAGCAGGCTTTCGATGAGCTGCGAGCCGACGACGAGCTGTTCAGCACGTGGAAGCCGGACAGCCCCATCAGCCGGATCCGCGACGGCCGGGACTCGCTCCGGGACGCGCATCCTCGCATCCGTCGGGTCGCGGCGCTGTGCGAGGTCGCGGGTCAGCGGACCGGGGGCGCCTTCTCGGCGTGGCTGCCCGACGGTGGCCGCTCCGTCCGCTTCGACCCCACCGGCCTCGTCAAGGGGTGGGCGGTTGAGCAGGCCTTCTCAGGCCTTCTGGCTCGCCTGGCCGAGCTCGGCGAGCACGACGCCCTCGTCAACGCAGGTGGAGACATCGCACTGCACTGCGAGCGCACCGATACGCCTGACTGGGTGGTCGCGGTCGAGGACCCCCGCGACAGGAGCCGGGTGCTCCAGCGGCTCGAGATGCGCACGGGCGCTGTCGCGACGTCCGGGACGGCCGCCCGCGGTCAGCACATCACCGACCCGGCCACGGGTGCCGCGGCGATCGGGCTGCTGTCGGCCACCGTCATCGGCCCCGAGCTCACCTGGGCCGACGTCTACGCCACCGCCGCCTTCGTGCTCGGCCACAAGGGCCTCGGCTGGCTCGCCACCCGACGTGGTCACGCGAGCATCCTCGTCGATCACGACGGGAGCGTCACCACCGTCCGGGGGCTCTAGCAGCGGCCTGAACCGGCCCGGGTTGGGCTCACGCCTGGTCGACGCGCACGAGGTTCCCGGACGGGTCGCGGAAGGCGCAGTCGCGGACCCCCCACGGCTGGTCCGCGACCTCGGAGACGATCTCGGCGCCGGCTTCCGTGGCCTTGGCGAAGACGGCGTCGACGTCGGAGGAGCTGAAGTGCGCCGCGTTCATGCCGCCCTTCGCGACGAGGGCCCGGATCACCTCGATGTCCTCAGGCGAGCCGTCCACGTAGTTCGACAGCACGATCCCGACGTCGGGCTGCGTCGGCGAGCCGACGGTGATCCAGCGGAACTCACCTTGGGGCACGTCCATGCGCACCTCGAGGCCGAGCACGTCGCGGTAGAAGGCGAGGGCGGCATCCGGGTCGTTGACGGTGATGAATGAGGTCGAGAGCTTGATGTTCATGCCCGCAACGCTAGACCGGCCGCGCGACCGCTGGCGCCTCAGAACAGCCCGAGGTCCGCGAAGAGCGTAGCCAGACCGCTATCCCTGGGGCCAGCAGCCACGCGGTCTGCTACCGCCAGGACGCGGGGGTGGGCGCCTTCGATGGCGACGCCGACGCCGGCCTCGTCGATCATCTCGAGGTCGTTGAGCCCGTCACCGACTGCGACGACTGTCGCGGGGTCCACGCCCAGCGTCGACACGACCAGCCGCATCCCGACCGCCTTGTGCACACCCACCAGGTAGAGCTCGCCGGCCGCGGAGCCCAGGTCCGGGATGGAGCTCGGAAGCGCAGCCACCTCGGGACCGATCAGCTCGGCCAACTCCGGGATGAGGGTGGGGGACTCGACGCAGGAGACCTTCCCGAACGAGGCGTCGGAGAGGTCATCGGTCATCCGCAGGTTGTCGAGGAGGTCGAAGGGCCGCGATTGCGCGGGGTCTTCTGAGCGAAGATGAGGCTCCAGGTGACGGGCCACGCGCACGTCGACACCAGGCGGGCCCCACAACCCCTCCGTCGCCTCCAGCAGGAACGCCACGTCGTGCTCGAGGAGAACCTCGACGGTGCGGGCGGCCACCGCGGGCGGGAACCGGACGTCGGCGAGCACCTGTCCGTCCACCTCGACGTAGGCGCCGGCCCCGCCGACGAACCCGTCGAACCCCGCCTCCAGGATCCGGGGCGGCACCATCGACTTCGGCCGACCGGTGCACAGGAACACCAGGTGGCCGGCCGCGCGCGCCCTGCGCACCGCCGTCGCATGAGCTGGGGGAACCTCGCCGTGGTCGGCGTAGGTGCCGTCGATGTCGAGGAACACGGCGCGGCGGCCGGGTGAGCCCGATGTAGGAGCCATGGGGCTGACTGTACCGGCGAAGGCGAAAGGTCGGCTCACCGTCGTGACTTGATCGACCGCGTTGCGGGTCAGCGGCTGAGCCGACGCGGAGCCCGATCCAAGTCCAAACCACCCTCCCGCACGCGGTTCATGCACTCAGGCCGCGTCAGTGCCCCAGGCAGTGGCGCTGCGGATGAGCTCGTCGAGGGCCGGTCCGTGGTGGTCGGGCAGGCTGCACGTGTCCGGGTCCGGCGGCTCCAGATCCCAGTCGGGCGGATCCGGGGGGTCATGGTCCCACTCATGCCGGTCGGGCTCCAGTGGGCATAGTGCTCCCCCGACCAGCGGTGCCAGTTGTTGAAGGCGGTGGCGCTGATGCTGCCGTGGTCGGCGGGCGGGGTCGATGTGCCGCGGTGGGGTGAACCACGGCAGGCCGGTCACTTGGTCGATGTGCACCTGCCACTGGGATTCTGCGGACTGCAGCGGATCGGGTTCGACAAGGCGATGGTGGTGGGGGCAGAGCAGAACGCCGTTGGCCAGGCAGGTGTCCCCGCCGGCCCACCAGGGAATGATGTGATGCGCCTGACACGGCGCCGGTGGGGCGGTGCAGCCGGGGAACACGCACCCTTGATCCCGCTGCACGATCGCCGCGCGCAGGGCGGGGGTGAACAGGCGATGGGTCCGGCCCACGTCCAGCGGCCGGGAGGTGGTGCCCAGCACCATGGGGATCAGGTCCGCGTCGCACGCCAGGCGCCGCGCCTCGCTGGCCGACAGCCCGTCGACCACGCCGCCACCGAGTAGTGTCACATCGCCGAGGCCGGTGACCAGGGTGTCGTAGTCCAGGGTGATGTGGACGTGGGGGCGGTCCACCCCGTGCGAGGGCAGCGTGCCGTGACCCGCGGCATGCTGAGTCAGGAGCACCAGGGCATCGGCGCGTCGGGCGCCACGGCTCGGCGCCTCCCCGGTGTCCGTGTACTTCGACGCCGGAGGCATCAACGCATCCAGTTGAGCTGACAACAGGGCGGCGTCGGCGACAGGGAGCTGGCCCGTGATCCGCATCGACCCGTGATAATCCGGCGCCAGATGCAGGAACCGGTCCCGATGCGCGGTGCGCTCCTCCCGCGCCAGACGCGTCGCGTCGTCGGCGTCGGCGCGGTCCGGGTCGATCACTTCCGTCAGGCGCGACGCCAGGATCCGCAACTCGCTGGGGCCGAGGGTGTCGACGTGGGCCAGGATCAACTCCTGACACTCCACCAACTCGCCGCGGGTCAGGCGGGAGGGGAGTTTCTTCAACCCGGCCACGATCGCCTCGGCCTGCGGCAGAGAGACCACACCCTGACTCAACGCGGCGGCGATCAACCCGAACCGGTCCCCCAAATCCGTGGCGAGACGCAATGCGGCGGTGGCCTGCGAAGGCGTGGTGCGCACCGACTGCCGCACCCCCTCCACCACCCGGTCCGCCGCGGACAGCCTGGCCTCGTGGAGCAGGTGCAGCCTGAGCCCAGCGAGTTGGGCTTCGAACTCACCGATCGAGTCCACCAGAGCCGCCAGACGCTCCACCGCCACCGCGTCCGAACCGAGCGCGGCGGCGGCGTCCCACAGGGCGGCGAGGTACCGCTGTCCCAGGTCCACCACCGTCTCGCTCATGTGAATCATTCTGGCAACGACCACCGACAAAAACGGGCCCAGAAAGCCCGCCATGCAAGAAATTCTTGAACCAATTTCTGGGCCTTCTCCGCGCAGCTCGACCACGCGCGGAGGCATCGCTCGCAGAGGTCAACAGCCCTTGTCAGAGCGAGGTCGCGTCGGCTTCAGGTTGAGGAGTGGGGCAGGGATCCAAACCGGGCGCAAGGGTCAGCGGGTGACCACCCCGCCCAACCCGTAGGCGCGGTGCACCAGCACGATCGGGTGGACCGTCTCGACGCCGCTCGACTTCTCGATCTGCCACCGGCACGTTTCCGTGTCGCACGCGGCGAGGCCGTCGTTGTTGGCCTGAACCATGTCGAACAGCGGCTGGCCGACTGCCTGCGCGATCTCGTACTTCTCCTTCTTCAGCCCGTACGTGCCGGCGATCCCGCAGCAGGTGACGTTGCTGTCGATGACCTCGAGCCCGGGGATGAGACGCAGCAGATCCGACGCCGGGGTGCCGATGCCCTGGCTCTTCAGCTGGCACGGCGCGTGGTACGGCAGGCGCATGTTGACCGGGTGGAAGTCCGTCGGCAGCTCGCCCGCCTCGTAGAGCTCCATGAGGAACTCGGAGATCTCCCGGATTCGCGTGCCGACGTCCAACAGTTCGGGGTCGTGGATGCCAAGGATCTGGTGCGCCTCGTGCTTGAGCATGCCGGTGCAGCTGCCCGCGGTGCTGATGATCGTCAGGTCTGTGCCAGGGGTGCGAAGCTGGTCGACGAGCCGCCGGACCGACGCGCTGGCAGCCTCGAACAGGCCGTTGCTCTGCTCGGCCAGGCCGCAGCAGCCCTGCTGGGGCACGATCACTTCGTAGCCCAGGTGCTCCAGCACCTCGATGGCCTTCTTGGCCGCGTCCACCTCGAAGTAGCCGCCGGCGCAGCCGTGGAAGTAGACCAGGGCGCCGCGGGTGGCGGGCTTGGTCCGTGCGGGCCGCTTCTTCAGCCACTTGTGCAGCGATTCGCCTCGGGCGGTGGGCATGGGGGCGTCGCGGTGGACGCCCACCACCTTCTCCATGGCGTAGCGCGCAGCCTTGTTGCCCAGCACCGCGTTGGCAATGGGCGCGATGGGGGTCATGGCCTTGCCCATCAGCACCGTCTGCGTGATCATCTTGTCGCGCACCGGCACGCCGTCCTCGGCCTTCATCACGGCGCGTGCCAGGGAGTTGAGTTCGGCCACGTTGACGCCCTGCGGGCACACCACGCTGCAGGTGCCGCAGCTGGAGCAGTAGTCGACGGAGTGGTCCACTGACTCGTCGTCACGGAACCGCTCGGCCTGGGGACCGACGAACTTCGGCCCAGAGAACAGCGGCGTGACCGCGGAGACCGGGCACGAGGTCTCGCAGATGGTGCACTTGACGCACATGTCCAGGCTCATCCGCTGCAGCTCGTTGTTGAGCCGCTCCCGCAGGGCCTTGGCCCGCTCGTCGCGCTTCTCGCTCATCGTGCACCTCCGGTGATGTGATCGGCGGCCCGGACGGCCGTGGCGACGGCGATCCCGTCGCCTGACTTGTCGCGCCAGCGCTCGGCGCCGGCGATGATGCCGCCCGCGACGAACAGGTTGGGGTGGACGACGGCGCCGGCGGCGTCGACCGGTCTGCCGCCGCCGTCGGTGCGGACTCCCACTTCGAACAGGGCCTGCGGGCCCCAGTAGACCGAGGGGATCAGCGGGGTCGCGTCCGTTGCCGTCAGCGGGAGCCCGAACACGGGCTCGGTGATCGCGCCGAACGAGTCGACGTCGAGTGCGCCGCTCTCGAAGCCGCCCGGTGCGAACACGAACGAGGCGGCCTTCAGGTGGCGGGGCCCGCCGGCCGCGGCCAGCGTGACCGAGGCCACGCCGTCGCCGCCAGGGGTGAAGCCGACGATGCGGCTGCCCTGCACGAATCGCACGCCCGCGGCGCGCACCATCGCCAGCAGCGCGTCATAGAGCCGCAGGCCCGGCACCGACGGCGGGGGCAGGGGGATCTCGCAGATGTCGCGGCCGAGCTGGTCAGCGACCTGCCGCCACACGTCGCGGCGCTTGATGCCGAGCACGGCGGGCAGCGCGACCACGTCGGCCTTCCCCGCGACAGCCGCGACCGCCGTCGCGAACGCGGCGGCGAAGGACTGATCGTCCATCGCTCGGGCGTAGGTGAGCGGGGTGGGGTCCGCCTCACCCTTCCGCGCGGGGAGGTTGATCCAGGCTGAGTGCGCGCTCAGGGCGCCGCCGTCGGGGGCCTTCGAGCGGGCGAGGTTGCCGGCGATGAGGTCCGCCGGGAAGTCCTTGAGCTGCCGCACGCCGACGACGGCGTAACTCTTACCGCCCACCGCGTCCCCCGCGACCATCGACGGCTGGGCCAGCGCCGTCGGGCGCACGGCGCCGACCGCCGTCGGCAGGTGATAGTTGCGCGCCGGATCGCCCACGAGCAGGTTCGGGCCGAGCTCCTCGGCGAGCCAGGACACGCCCGCGGCCACGGCGTGGGCGCCGATCGAGGCATACGGGTGCTCACTGGAGACGGCCGCCACCGCATCCAGCGGTGCGGTGACCCGCTCCGGTGTGTAGCCGAGGATGTCGACGGTGCCCTGGGACAGCTGGAGCCCGCCGGGCCCCTTCGTGGTCAGGGTGACCGACTTCCCGGCGCGGGCAAGCCGCAGCGCGGCGGTGAGGCCGGCAAGTCCGGCCCCGATGACGACGACGTCGCTCATCGCACGATCTCCTCTTCAGGCTGGGGCAGGTGCTCGACGTCGAGCGTGCCGGCAAAGATCCAATGGTCCAGGGCGGTCTGGCGCACCTGTTGGCCGTACAGGATGGGCCAGATGCCGATCCACCGGTGTTTGAGGAACAGGCGAAGCAGCCCGGAGGCGCGCTCCGCGTCGATCGCCTTCTCCGAACAGGCCAGTCCGGCGGCGCGGGCGGCACAGAACCCACCCTGACAAGGACCCATGCCGAGGCGCAGCTGGCGGCGCAGGTCGTCGAGGGTGGCGTCCGGCTGTTCCTTGAGGAGCCGCACGAACATGGAGCGGTTCATCAGCTCGCACTCGCAGATGATCTGGTCGTCCAGGCGGTCCTTCTCACGGTCCTCGAGGCGGTGAGTGACGGTGTAGAGCTTGCGGTCCTCGCTGCCGGGGATGACCTCGTCGGCTGTGGTGCAGGGCCGCTCCTCGCCGAGCTGCCGGTTCATGGCGTCGACGATGTGTTCGGCCATCAGCCGGTAGGTGGTCAGCTTGCCGCCGCCGATGGTGAGCATGCCGTTCAGGCCGTCGGTCTGGGAGTGGTCGATGACGGCCATGCCGCGGCTCATGTGGCGGGTGTCCTCCACGGAGACCCGCTTGTCCTTGATCAGCGGCCGCGACCCGGACCAGGCGTGCAGGGCGCGGGCCTTGCGGAAGCCGGGGATCATCGCCTCGCCGGCGTCCAGCATCTGCTGCACCTCGGCACGCGGGATGGGCAGGTGGTCGGGGTCCGTCTCGTGGATGTCGGTGGTGCCGATGATGGAGACGGTGTGCACGGGGACGAGGATGTCGCCGTCGGTGGGGTAGACGCAGCGGTTGATGACGGTGTTCACCAGGCGGTGGTTCATCGCGATCATGATGCCGCGGCCGGGGACGACCGCGACCGGCTCGGCGCCGGCCATCTCCGCGATCTGTCCCGCCCACGGCCCGGCGCAGTTGAGGACGAAGGTGCAGTTGATCCGGACGTCCTCGCCGCCCTTCTCGTCGCGGCAGATCACGGCCGCCACACGGTCGCCGTCGCGCTCGATCTTCGTCACCCGGTGGTACGTGAGCACCTTCGCGCCGTGCGCCTCGGCCGAGCGGGCCGCACCCCAGACGAGCTGCCAGCCGTCGACGGAGCCGTCGGCCACCTCGATGGCGCGCTGGATGTGGGGGTCGAGGCGGGGCTCGCGGCGGAGCGCCTCCTTGACCGAGATCTCGGTGGCTGGGACGCCCGTGGCTTTGGCCCCGGCCAGGAACTTGTCGGCGTAGGCCGGGTCGTCGCCGGCGAGGGTGACGAAGAAACCGCCGGTGTCCTCGACCGCGCTGGCCTGGATGCGGCGCAGGATCGCGTTCTCCTCGGCGCACTCGGTGGCCGATCCCGGGTCGCTGACGACGTACCGCCCGCCGGAGTGCAGCAGACCGTGGAACCGGCCGGTGGTGCCCTGGCCGAGGTCGACGCGTTCGACGAGCACCGCGCGGTATCCGCGCATCGCGGCGTCGCGGACGACGCCCAGCCCTGTCGAGCCGCCTCCGATGACGACGACGTCGGTGTCGAGACGCTTCATTGTGTCCCCTCCTTGGGCCCCTGCTGTGGTGTCTACCATCTTCCCCCGGGAGGGGCCCCGGCAAGGGGCATTGAGCCGCATTCGTGCAGCGGGAAGGTCGCGGGGCCAACCTATTGTGCAGCGCCGCGTCGGCTCCCCCTCCTCCGGCCGGCCTTCACTCAGGCTGCGCTCGACCGTGCGCCCATCCGTGCCCGACACGCCGTCGGAAGCGCTGCCGGTGCCCGCATAGGGGCTCGGGAGGGAGTCCGGGCGGCGTTTCGTGCACGGGGGCGTCGATGGTCACCTGGTTCCGAGATAATGTGTACACGTAGATACACAAAGGAGGGCCATGACTGCATCGGTTGGGATCCGTGAGTTCCGGGCCGGGCTGGCGGAGTACATTGCTGCGGCCGAGCCGGTCGCAGTGACCCGGCACGGTCAGACCGTCGGGTGGTTCATCCCGACCCCTGCGACCCGAGAAGCCGAGGTGGCCTCGCTGCGCACCGCGGCTGAGATGCTGGACGCTCTGTTGGCCGAGCACGGCGTGGATGCCGACGCGGTGGTCGAGGAGTTCAAGACGGCCCGGCGCGCCCCGGAGTAGGTCGAGTGCAGTCCAAGCGTGGTTTGGTGCTCGACGCCAACATTCTGATCCGGCTCGTCCTGGGGCGCCGAGTGCGCGAATTGGTCCTTGAGCACGCGGATGATGTCGCCTTCTTCACTCCAGCCGTGTGTTATGACGACGCCCGGAAGTACCTCCCCGGTTTGCTTGTCGCTCGTCGGGTAGATCCAGGACCAGCTGTGGAGGTCCTCAACGGATTCGAGGCGATCGTGCGGGCGGTGGAAGAGCCGGTCTACTCGTCGGCGCGTGCCGAGGCGTTGGCGAGGATCGAGCTTCGCGACGCTCAGGATTGGTCGGTCCTGGCGACGGCGTTGGTGCTAGCGCTGCCGGTCTGGACAGAGGACCAGGACTTCTTCGGCACTGGCGTGCCGACCTGGACCACCGACCGTGTGGAGCTGTACCTGAACTCCGCTAGGGGAGAGTAGAACCCTGCCTTCGGGTTCCCGGCACAGGGTGACGCTGGCGGCTCAGGAGCGACGGCCGGTGGAGCGCCGCACGATCAATTCCGGCTGGAAGACCGTCTGCCGGGGGATCAGCTCCGGGTCCGCCGCCTCCTCGAGCAGGATCCGCAGCGCCGTCCTGCCGATCATCGCGCTCGGTTGCCGCATCGACGTCAGGGGCACCGCCGCCGCGGCCGCGAAGGTGATGTCGTCGAAGCCCACCAACGCGATCTCCTCCGGCACCCGCATCCGGCCGTCCTCCACCAGCGCCTGGAGGACGCCGAGCGCCACCAGGTCGTTGGCCGCGAAGACCGCGTCCGGCCTGTCCCTCGGCGGCCGCGACAGAATCCGCAGGCCCGCGGCCGCGCCCTCCGCGACACTCATCGCCGCCGTCGGGATCACCTCGATCTCGACGCCACCGGCGTTCTCCGCCGCGACCCTCGCGCCCGCGAGCCGGTCGGTCACCTCGTGCAGCTCGAAGGGGCCACCGACGAACGCGATCCTTCGTCGGCCCCCGGCGATGAGGTGTTCCACCGCCATCCGGCCGCCGGCGATGCTGTCTGCCGAGATGGAGCTGAACAGGTTCTGGCCCGAGAAGCGGCCGACGAGCACCGCGGGCATCCCTCGCCTCCGGAGTTTCTCCAGCCGGCTGAACACCTCCCCGAACGGCGCGATGAGCAGGCCGCGCACCTGGTGCTCCTCGAACAGGTCGATGTACATGCGTTCCCGTGCGGGGTCCTCGGCGGTGTCGCCGAAGAGGATCGCGATGCCGTGCTGGGTGGCCTCGTCGCCGGCCCCCCGGACCACGTCGTTGTAGAACGGGTTCTGCCCGTCCATGACGACGAAGCCGACGGTGCCGCTGATGCCCTGCCTGAGTTTCCGGGCTGCCTCGTTGCGGACGTAGCCCAGCTCGTCGATGGCCTGCTGGACGCGCAGGACCGCGTCCGCGGACACCACGTCGGGCCGGTTGAGCACGTTGGAGACGGTGCCGACCGACACCCCGGCGCGCCGCGCCACGTCCCGAATGCTCACGGCTGCCATGCCCCGGCGCCTCCCTCTCTAACGAATCCGCATCATTTGTCTCCGGTGACTTGACCTGGCGGATCGCTGAAACATACTGTAGCCATGAAACGACGTTGAATCGATTCAAAGGCGGCCCTCGGCGAGGAGGGCAACACACTCAAAGAGGAGAACCGCTAGTGACGGATACGGTACCCGAACCGGCGACGACGCCGGCTCTAGAGCTGTCGAGGGTAGTGAAATCCTTCGGCGCTGTCGTCGCGCTCCGCTCGGGCAGCCTGAGCCTGGAGAAGGGCTCCATCCACGCCCTCATCGGCGAGAACGGGGCCGGCAAGTCCACGCTCGTCAAGATCGTCGCCGGGCTCTACCGTCGCGACGCTGGGGAGTTCCGCCTCGAAGGGGAGCCGGTGGACTTCCACAGCACCGCCCAGTCCAAGGCAGCGGGCATCGCGGTGATCTACCAGGAGCCGACGCTGTTTCCGGACCTCTCGGTCACCGAGAACATCTTCATGGGGCGCCAGCCCGTCGGTCACTTCGGACGCATCGACCGCAAGGCCATGCGCGACGAGGCCACGCAGATCTTCGAGCGCCTCGGCGTCCGCATCGATCCCGACCGGCTCACCGAGGGCCTGTCCATCGCGGACCAGCAGATCATTGAGATCGCCAAGGCCATCTCCCTGGACGCCCGCGTGCTGATCATGGACGAGCCGACGGCGGCGCTCAGCGGGGTCGAGGTGGAACGGCTGTTCGCCGTCGCCCGAAGCCTCCGCGACGAGGGCCGCGCGCTCGTGTTCATCTCCCACCGCTTCGACGAGGTGTTCGAGCTCTGCGACACCGTCACGGTCATGCGCGACGGCTCCTACATCGACACCATGCCCATCGCGGACACCTCCGTCGACGAACTGGTGCACCTGATGGTGGGCCGCGACGTCACCGAGATGTTCCCCAAGCTGCCGGCCGACATCGGCGAGGACATCCTCGTCGTCAAGGGACTCACCCAGAAGGGCGTCTTCAACGACATCTCCTTCACCGTGCGCTCCGGCGAGATCGTCGGCCTAGCCGGGCTCGTCGGCGCAGGCCGCAGCGAGGTGGTCCGCGCCATCTTCGGCGTCGACCCCTACCAGTCCGGATCGGTCACCGTCAGCGGCCAGGCGCTGCCCAAGGGCAACCCGAAGGCCGCGATGGCGCAGGGCATCGCGCTCGTGCCGGAGGACCGCCGCAAGCAGGGACAGGTCCTGGACCAGTCCGTCGCCCTCAACCTCACGCTCGCCATCCGGCAGCGGCTGGCGAAGGGCGGCCTCATCTGGGGCGGGCTGGAGAACGCGAGCGCCAAGGTGTGGGCCAGCCGGCTCGAGGTCAAGACGGCGGCTCTGGACGCCGAGGCCGGCACCCTCTCCGGCGGCAACCAGCAGAAGGTCGTCCTGGCAAAGTGGCTGGCCACCACGCCACGGGTGCTGATCGTCGACGAGCCCACCCGCGGCATCGACGTCGGCACCAAGGCCGAGGTGCACCGGCTCATTTCACAACTCGCCCAGGAGGGGCTCGCAATCCTGATGATTTCTTCCGAACTACCAGAAGTGCTCGGCATGGCCGACCGCGTCCTGGTGATGCGCGCTGGGCGCATCACCGGCGAGTTCGACCGTGCCGACGCCACCCCCGAGGCCGTGATGTTCGCCGCGACGGCCGACGAGGAGGTCGCGTGATGACCGCGGCAACCGCAACGGTGCCCAGGCGATCGGTGCTGGACGTGGCCGGCCACATCCTCAAGGCCCGCGAGACCGGCATCGTCATCGCGCTGATCCTCATCGTGATCGCCGCGACCGCCGTCAACCCGAGCTTCATCTTCTCCTCCGACGGCTTCCGCGACCTCCTGCTCACCCCGTCGCTGCTCATGGTGGTGGCGATCGGCCAGGCCGTGGTGATCATCACCCGCAACGTGGACCTGTCCGTCGGCTCCGTCGTCGGCCTCACCGCCTACATGACCGGCCGCCTGTTCATCGACATCGAAGGCATCCACCCAGGGCTCGTCTTCCTCGCCGGCATCGCGCTCGGCGGGCTCCTCGGCCTGATCAACGGAGCGCTGGTGGCGTTCGCGAAGGTGCCGGCCCTGGTCATCACGCTTGGCACCATGTACATCTACCGCGGCATTAACGTGGCCTGGACCGGCAGTGACCGGATCAACGCCTCAGACATGCCCGCGTCCTTCCGCGATCTCGGTACCCAGATCGTGCTCGGGATCCCGCTGTTGACCATCCTGGCGGTCTTCGTGCTGGTGGTCACCGCCTGGTACCTGCGCAACCTGCGCAGCGGCCGGGAGCTCTACGCCATCGGCTCAGATCCCGACGCCGCCCACCTCTACGGCCTGCGCGTCACCCGGCGGATCCTCTCGGCGTTCATCCTGTCGGGAGCGCTCGCCGGCCTGGCCGGGGTGCTGTTCGCTGCCCGCTACGGCACCGTCAGCTCCAACGCCGGCACCGGCTGGGAGCTCCAGGCCATCGGTGCCGCCGTCATCGGTGGCGTCGCAATGTCCGGCGGCGTCGGCACGGTGTGGGGCGCTGCCTTCGGCGCCTACCTGCTGCTCACCATCAACCGGGCCCTGCCGATCATCGGCATCCAGGACTTCTGGCAGCGCGCAGTGGTGGGCATCCTCATCATCGGCGCCATCATCCTGGACCGCGTCCTCGCCGTCCGTCAGCATCGACGACTCGTCGCGGCGAGGGAAGGAGTGAAGTGATGAGCACCGCCACGGTCCTCACCGACAAGCCCGCGAGGGAGTACAAGTCCTACCAGCACCCGCTCTGGCGCCGGATCATCGCCACCCGCGAAACCGCGATCATCGCTCTGCTCGCCATCGTCGTCGTCGTGTCGACGCTGACGGTGCCCAACTTCGACAGCCCGCTCACTCTCACCTTCCTCATCCGCGAGATCGCGCCCATCCTGCTGATCGCCCTGCCGATGACGCTCATCATCGTCACCGAGGAGATCGACCTCTCGGTGGCCAGCATCCTCGGCCTGGCGAGCGTCGTCACCGGGCTCGGCGTGCAGGCGGGCTGGCCGCTGCCGGTTGCCGGGCTCGTGGCCATCCTCGTCGGGACGCTCGCGGGCGCCATCAACGGCGGGCTGATCACCTTCGTCGGGCTGCCGTCGCTGGCCGTGACCATCGGCACGCTCGCGCTGTTCCGTGGGATCGCGGTGGGCCTGCTCGGCACGACGGCGATCAGCGAGTTCCCCGACTACTGGACGGACCTGATCCGGGCGAACATCCCCGGCACATCGATGCCGGTGATCATCATCCCGTTCCTCGTGCTCGCGCTCATCTTCGCGGTGCTGCTGCACTTCACCCCCTTCGGCCGCTCCCTCTACACGATCGGCCTCAACAAGGAGGTGGCCGCCTTCTCCGGCATCGACGTGGTCCGCACCAAGTTCTGGCTGTTCGTCATGAGCGGGGCCGTCTCCGGCTTCGCCGGGGTGTACTTCACACTTCTCTACAACAACGCCCGAGGCGACAACGCCATCGGCATGGAGCTCCTGATCATCGCCTCAGTCCTCCTGGGCGGGGTGTCGATCTTCGGAGGTCGCGGGGCGCTGCACGGCGTGATCGCCGGCGTGTTCCTCATCGGGACGATGTCCAGCGCACTGCGCCTGGCGGGAGTCACGAGCGACATCATCAACGTCATCACCGGCATCGTCCTCATCCTGTCGGTGGTGTCTGCAAGCTTCCTCGGCTGGATCCGGACCAAGCGGGTCGCGGCCATCGGAAGAAAGAAGGGACAGGCGGGCGCCACCGGCGCCGCAGCCTGAAAAGAGACGAAAGACCACCGGTCCAACGACGGGCCAAGAAAGGAAACTGCAATGTTCATCAAGGGACGCAAGACCGGGCGCTTCGGCCTCGGCCTCGTCGCGATTGCCGCATCCGCGGCACTCGCGCTGGCAGGCTGCTCGGACCCGGGCACCGAGGGTTCAGCTGACCCCACCGCAACCAGCGGTGGCGGCGACGCCGGGGGCAGCGTCAGCGTGACGTTCCTGCCCAAGAACCTGGGCAACCCCTACTTCGACACCTCCAACGCCGGCGGCGCTGAGGCAGTCGAAGAGTTCGGCGGCACGTTCGAGGAGGTCGGCCCGACGGAGGCATCGCCCACCGCCCAGGTGCCGTTCATCCAGACCGCGGCCCAGCAGGGCGTCGGCGCGCTCGTCGTGTCCGCCAACGATCCCGAGGCCATCTGTGACGCCCTCAACGAGGCGCGCGACGCCGGCGTGAAGATCGTCACCTTCGACTCCGACACCAACCCGGAGTGCCGCGACCTGTTCATCAACCAGGCCACCGCAGAGGGCATCGCGAAGGTCCAGGTGGATCTGATCACCGAACAGATCGGCGACGCGGGCCAGATCGCCGTGCTGTCGGCCTCGGCCAACGCGACGAACCAGAACGCGTGGATCGAGATGATGGAGGCCGAGCTCGCGGCCAACCACCCCGACGTCGAGCTCGTCGAGGTCGCCTACGGCGATGACGACGATCAGATGTCCTTCGACAAGACCGCCGCTCTGCTCCAGACCTACCCGGAGCTCAAGGGCATCGTGTCCCCGACCACCGTCGGTATCGCCGCTGCGGCGCGCTACCTGTCGACGTCGGACTACAAGGGCAAGGTCATGCTGACCGGTCTCGGCACCCCGAACCAGATGCGTGAATACGTCGAGGACGGCACCGTCGAAGCGTTCGCGCTGTGGAACCCTGCCGATCTCGGCTACCTGGCCGCCTTCGCCGCTCAGGCTCTCGTCAACGGTGACATCACCGGCGCTGAGGGCGACAAGTTCGAGGCCGGCAAGCTGGGCTCCTACACCGTCGGTGAGGGCGCCTCGGTGCTGCTCGGTGAGCCGTACGTGTTCAACGGCGACAACATCGCGGACTTCGACTTCTGAGTTCCGCACCAACCAGGCCAAGCGCCGTCCGGGGTCACCCGGGCGGCGCTTCGTCCTGTCGCGGTGTCGACGCCCTGTAGTTCCCTGATCAGTGGGCTGGCCGCCCCCCATCGCTCCCTGAGGAGGCGCGCCGCCGAAGGCGCGGGTGCAGTCCCTGCCGCTCCCTGAGGAGGCGCGCCGCCGAAGGCGCGGGTGCAGTCCCTGCCGCTCCCTGAGGAGGCGCGCCGCCGAAGGCGCGGGTGCCGTCCCTGCCGCTCCCTGAGGAGGCGCGCCGCCGAAGGCGCGGGTGCCGTCTCGAAGGGTCGTGACTACCACCTTCACGCGCTTCTTGTGGTCGGGTGCGGTGAGGCGTGAGTCGATGCCCGGGCGGCCGTTGTCAAGGGTCCTGTTGTTGGCTGCCGGTCAGTGTGTGGTCGGGGTGTTGAGGCCGCCCGGGCATCGTCTCCCGTCTCCCCGCGCTCGCCATGTCTGTGGCGTGGTCTTGTCCCGGGTGCGGGCCGGCAGGGCGGCGTGGGGGTCAGGTCAGCTCGAGCGGGATGCCAGTTGGTGATCCTCGGGTTGGGCACCGCTGCGCAGTGCCGCCCTGCCGTCCCCCACCCTCGCTGTCAGGTCCGAGTTCTCGACCCTTCGAGACTCCCGCGGTCGCTTCGCGACGCGGGCCGTCTCGAAGGGTCGTGACTGCACCTGGCCAACATTCCAGACCCGCTGAGGTCGATGCCCTGCACCAGGAGGCTCGTGGCGATAGCCGCATCGGACGAACAGACCCCACCCATCCTTCGCAGACCTCAGGTGACCTCACGGAGGTGGCCACGAGTCGTCGCAACGGAGAAGTTATCCACAGAACAGGGGAGGCCTGGGACTTCCTCGGCTCGAAAACCGATCTTTGGTATCTACTGCGACTGAAAGGACGGGATGACTCATGCCCGACGACACTTACGAAATCTGCCTGCTTCTGGATGAGGCCTGCCATCTGATGATGCACGACGACGACTCCCTACCCGGTATGTCGCAGCTGGGGGTCGTGACCTGCTGGATGCTGGCGGCGTCCCTGGCGGCGGGGAGGCCGGTTGCGGCACTCCGGTTCCCCGGGACGGCCGCCCGCTGCTTCACCTGGGCTGCCTTTCGAGTCTCGAGGTGGGACCCGCGGCGGCTCACGGACGATGAGCTGTTCTTCGCGATGATGGTGCGCGACGTGGACCTGGACATCGCCCGACGCCAGCCATCGAGGGCCGAAGAGCCGTTGGTGATCGGGGCCCCACGCATCGACCTCGCCTGGAACTGACCTGCCACTTCCCGGCGTGCACGACACGCCGTCGCGATGTCCTCCCGAGCCCCTATGTGGGGTTCGGGGCCGGGTCCGACGGCGTTTCGTGCACGGCGCGCAGCGCCAACGCGGCCGCGCGCACCTCAGCCAGCGGCACGCGCGCCCCCACCGCGACACTCAAGGCTCCCGCGAGCACCCCGTCGACGATCGGGGCGCTGAAGTCCCCCTGCTTGAACAGGAACGCCACGTCGAGGAGCTCGTAACGGAGGCCGTCGTCGAGCGGCTCCTGGAAGCGTGAACCCCCGTCCACGAACGCGCACTCGACGGCGGGGAACGTGCGCTGAGCATCCGCCACCCGGTCCCAGGTCCGGACGGAGGCGACGGTGTCCGCGACCGCCTGACCATACGCAGCGGAGTTCGCCCGGACGACGTCGGCCACCGTTCCCGGGATCCCCGACAACGCCTCGACGCCCATCCACCCCTCGGCGACGGCGCGTTCGACGAGCCCGTCCCAGCTCTCGTCGGCGGCCACCGTCACCTGGACCCCGCCGCAGAAGGCGAGGTCGTCGACATCGCAGGCCGAGTCGTCGATGACGAACCCGGCGATGGGCAGGGAGGTCTGCAGAGAACTCATCCCCCCATTGCACGCCGCCGCGACCCTCAACTCAAGGCCCCGCGACACTCCGCTCTCGGCCGGGACGGCAAAGCACGGAAAGACGCCCTTGAACAAACCTTCAACATAGGCTTCAATAGTGCCCACGGAGGGGAGTATCCCCCAGGCGCCTCGTCGTCATTACGGTCCGCCATCGGGCCCGGCGAGCCGGTCTTCGGACCGGGAGAGACCTCCGATCGACTGACTCGATCGGAAGGTTCCTCATGGACGTCTCACTCTGGGTGTGGGTCGGCGTCATCGCCGTCATCCTCGCCATGCTCGCCGTGGACCTCGTCGCCCACCGCGACGCCCACGTCATCAAAGTCCGCGAGGCCGCGGCCTGGAGCGCCGTCTGGGTGGCGCTCGGCGTCGGCTTCGGGGCGCTGCTCTGGTGGTGGCAGGGGCCCGAGATCGGTCAGCAGTACTTCGCCGGCTACCTCATCGAGAAGTCGCTGGCCGTCGACAACGTGTTCGTCTGGGCCGTCATCTTCAGCTACTTCGCGGTGCCGCCGCAGTTCCAGCACCGCGTCCTGTTCCTCGGCGTGCTCGGCGCGCTGGTCCTCCGCGGCGCGTTCATCGCCGTCGGCGCCGTCCTGATCGAGAACTTCACCTGGATCCTGTACGTCTTCGCCGCCTTCCTCCTCTACACGGGCTGGCGGATGATCCGGCAGCGCGACGAGCACCTTGACCCCGAGCAGTCGGCGGTGCTGCGCCTGTTCCGCCGCTTCGTGCCGATGACCGACGCCTACTACGGCCAGCGCCTCCTGATCCGCAAGGGCGGCGTGCTACTCGCCACGCCCCTGCTGGCGGTGCTGGTGCTGATCGAGGCCACCGACGTGGTGTTCGCCGTCGACTCCATCCCCGCGATCTTCGCCGTCACCAGCGAGCCGTTCATCGTGTTCACGGCCAACGCGTTCGCGATCCTCGGCCTCCGCGCCATGTACTTCCTCCTGGCCGACCTCATGCACCGCTTCGTCTACCTCAAGATCGGCCTGGCGCTGGTGCTGATCTGGGTGGGCATCAAGATGGCGCTCAAGATCGACGTGTTCTACATCCCCACCGCGATCTCGCTGGCGGTGATCGCGACGATCCTCACCGTCTCCGTGGTCGCCAGCCTCCGGGCCACCCGCGGCCTTGCCCCCGCGCCCGTCGTCGAGGGCAACGGCCCGTTCCGGATGGCCACCGAGGACGAGTTGGCTGAGCTCGAGGGGGCCCGCACCCGCTAAGGCCTTGAGCCGGACACGACCCTCCGCGGGAGTCGTGTCCGGCTCAGCCGTGTCCCCCGGCCAGGGCGGCGGAGGAGGGGCCTTGCCCAGAGCCTTCAGAATGTGATATCACTTAGATATCGAAATTTTCGCGGAAGGACGCACCATGAGCACCCCCCACATCCCAGATCCCTCAACAGACCTCGAGGGCGACTCGCTCGGCGGCGCACCGTCGGGCCGTCCGGTGGGCCGGGAGGGCGCAAGGGTGGACATCGAGGAGCGCAAGGCCTGGTACGTCGACGGCCTGCTCGCCTTCTTTGTGGCCCTCGTCATCGGCGCCCTCGCCACCTGGCAGGGCGTCCTCGCGGGCATCCAGCTGGAGAACAACGACGGCGGCGGCTGGCGGATGTTCCTCGCCATGCTGGCGTTCCTGCTCTCCATGGTGATGTTCTCCTCGCTGACCATCATCAGCCCCGGAGACACCAAGGTCATCCAGTTCTTCGGCCGCTACATCGGCACCATCCGCAAGGCCGGCCTGCTCATGACCGTGCCGTTCACCACCAAGAAGAAGGTCTCGGTCAAGGTCCGCAACTTCGAGACCAACGAGCTGAAGGTCAACGACGCCGACGGCAACCCCGTCAACATCGCCGCCATCGTCGTCTGGCAGGTGGCCGACACCGCCAAGTCCGTGTTCGCCGTCGAGCAGTACGACGAGTTCGTGGCCGTGCAGTCCGAGTCGGCCCTGCGCCACGTGGCCACCACCCACCCCTACGACAACGGCGAGGCCGGCGAGGAGACCCTCCGCGGCTCGACGGAGCTCGTCGCCCGGGAGCTGGCCGACGAGGTCGCCGCACGGATCGCGATCGCCGGCCTCGAGGTGGTGGAGACCCGCATCTCCTCGCTCGCCTACGCCCCGGAGATCGCCCAGGCGATGCTGCAGCGGCAGCAGGCCTCCGCCATCATCGCGGCGCGCGAGAAGATCGTCGAGGGCGCGGTGACCATGGTGCAGAAGGCGCTGGAACGCCTCGAGCGCGACGATGTGGTCACCCTCGACGACGAGCGCAAGGCGGCCATGGTGTCGAACCTGCTGGTGGTCCTCACCAGCGATTCGAGGGTGACCCCCGTCGTCAACACCGGCTCGCTGTACACCTGAGTAGCGGCGCGACGGCAGGGGCAGGTCATGATGGCCGAACGCAAGGCGGTGCTGCTCAGGCTCGACCCCGCCGTCCACGACGCGCTGGCGCGGTGGGCGGCCGACGACCTGCGCTCGGTCAACGCGCAGATCGAGCTCCTGCTGCGTGACGCGCTCAAGAGGGCGGGTCGGTCTCCGAAGGATGCCGGCCCGCTGCCTCAGCGGGGTCGGCCCCCGAAGGAGTCGTGAGCCTTCGTGGCTCGCGGTCAGCGAGCCGACGGCACCCCGTGCGCGGCGAGCAGGTCTGCCACCGCGTCCGGGGAGGTGAGGACAGCCTGAGTGATCACGGTCCTGTGGCACGTGAGCACCAGCTCCGTGAAGCTCGGCGGGGAGGTCTTCTCGGGCCTGCGGATCTCGAAGGACGTCATTCTCCGGAACGGGACCCGGGTCACGTTGTAGGCGTAGTTGGAGCGGCGGAAGAGCGGCTCGACGGTCCTGTTGCGGTTGATGATCACCAGATCTTCGGATGACGCGAGGATCATCGCCCCAGCCGAGCGGCGCCGGCGGCCCCGCTCGTTGAGGCAGGACTGGCCGGGCTCGTCGACGTGGATCGGCTGGACGCGCTCGGTGGCGCCGGTGTTGAGGGCCAGCAACAGTGAGCCGAAGAAGTGGTACTTGGGCGGCGCAGTCGAGGAGGTCACGACGGGGGCCGCCGGCTGCTTGAGGTCGCCTGGCCCGTGGGACAGGACGTCGCGGTCCACCTCCGCGATCGTCGGGTGCGACACGGCGTTGTACTCGACGTCCAGCGCGCCTCCGTCGGCGAGGAGCAGCGTCCATCTGGCCACCAGGAGGTTGGTGTGGAGGATGGTGGCGACGACGTCGTTGCGCGGCGCCTCGCGGCTGGTGACGTCTGTCGGTCCTGCCCGCAGTACGCGCACCTTGTCCGGGAAGACGGCGATCACCGATTCGTACAGGTCCATCCCGGGGCGGACCTTGGCGCGATCGATGGGGCGCGGCACCTTGAGCAGATGGCGCGCCCCCTCGAGCTCGGGCCACCATCGGCTGAACCGGCGGGGGAGATCCACCGGGTCCTTGACCTCGCCGATCCACGGTCCGAAGGCGTCGTACTCACGCAGATCGTCAGGGTCCGCAGCCGCTCGCCAGGTGGGGATTTTCGCAGCCATCATCGGAGTCTCCCAGTGCGCGACGGTGAGGTCGTCGTCGGCCCGTCCCGGAGGCGCAGTACCTGTGCGACTCTACCTTCGGGCCCCACTGCGGCCAACCCCCCGGCCCGGGTCAGGCGTCCTGGCTGTAGATGAGCACCGAGTACGGGCCCACCGAGATGTTCGAGTGCGCCCCCATCCCGTCCTCGTCCTCCTCGAACGCCGTGACGTCGAAGGAGTCGTGATCGCCGAACAGCGAGCTGTAGAGCTTCGCGTCGCTGTTGAACCGCAGCTTCCACAGCCCGCCGTGCGGCATCCCGATCCGGTAGTCGGTGTAGGTGTTGGTGCTGAGGTTGACCACCACCACGACGTCGTCGCCCGCCCCGTGGTCCATCCAGCGCTGGAAGACGATGACGTTGTCCTCCTCGTTGACGTGGTAGACGTTCAGCCCGCGCCCGGTCAGTCCGCGGGTGACGCCGCCCCTGTTGAGGCGCAGGTTGATGAGCGTCTTGTACAGCTTCGTGATCCCCTCAAACCGCTTGATCCGGTCCCAGTCCAAGGGGTCGTCGTCGGAGAACCAGCCGCCCTCCAGCGCCTCCTGGCCCTGGAAGATCATCGGGATGCCGGGGCTGGTCATCACCAGTGCGCCGCCGACGGTGGAGCGCTTCTGCGCGAACCAGCCGTCGGCGTTCTCCGGGTCGATCTCGTGCGGGACGCGCGCGGAGCCGTTGGCCACCTCGTCGTGGGATTCGGTGTACACGACGCGGCGGAACGGGTCGCCGTCGTAGTTGTGCGAGATCGCCTCGGCGATGGAGGACAGCGACCGCTCCTCGTCGGTCATCGCCGTGATGGCGTGCCGCACGGGGTGCACGAACTCGGCGTCCCACTGGGCGTGGAAGCCGGCGCCGTGGTCCTCGGTGCCGACGATGCGGTCGTGGCCGTGGAGGTCCTCGGCGATCGAGATGCGGCCGGGGTACTGGCTGCGCAGGGAGTCGGTGATCCAGCGCATCAGCCCGAACCCCTCCTCCAGTTCGAACCCGCCGCCGTGGACGCTGCGCATATAGGGCGTCATGTCGAGGCGCAGGCCGTCGACGTGGTACTCGCGCAGCCACATCATGGCGTTGTCGTGAATGAAGCGGCGCACCTCCTCGCGGCCGTAGTCAGGCCGGGTGTCGCCCCACGGGGTGGAGGAGCGGTCGTCGTTGTAGAAGTAGATGCCGCCCTTGCCGTTCTCGCCCCAGCCGTCGAACTGCCAGAGATCCAGGTCCGAGGGGCCGAAGTGGTTGTAGACCACGTCGAGGATCACCGCGAAGCCGCGGGAGTGCGCGGTCTTGATCAGGGTCTTGAAGGCGTCCGGGCCGCCGTATGCGCTCTCGACCGCGAAGATGTGAGCGGGGTTGTAGCCCCAGGACTGGTCCCCGGCGAACTCGGCCACCGGCATGATCTGGAGCGTGTTGACGCCGAGCTCCTGGAGGTAGTCCAGCTGCTCGATGACGTCGTGGAAGCCACCGACGCCGTCGTCGGAGGGGGCGAACGAACCCACGTGCATCTCGTAGATGACCATCTCGTGGTGCGGCGGGCAGTGCGCGGTCTCACCCTCCCAGTCGTAGGCCGAGTGGTCGTAGATGACGCCGTTGCCCACCGAGTTGGTGACCTGCATGGCGTACGGGTCGATCCGGTCCAGCTCCAGCTCGCCGTTGGTGAGGTGGAACTTGTACTCCTGCCCTGCCGTGGCGCCCTCGACGAAGCCGTACCAGAAGCCGTTGCCCTCGTCGCCCAGTGGGTCGGCGGTGATGCTCCACTCGTTGAAGTCGCCGGTCACGGCCACGCTGTCGGCGTGCGGCGCCCAGACGCGGAAGGCCACGCCCCCGTCGGTGATGATCGCGCCCATCCCGGCCAGTGTCTCGCGCTCGGCCACGTGTCCCCCTCGTTGTTCTTGTGCGGCGAATCGAGTGTGCCCGACGCGCTGCTGTCTGCGCCAGATGCGACCGCCCGACGGCGAGAGTAGGTCAGGCCAGGCCGTAGATCGCGAACAAGGCACGCGCCCCCAGCACGGCGACTGCAAGGGCGGCGAGCCGAGCCCGCCAGGAGCGCAGCCGGGTGATTGACAGCCACACCACCACCGCGACACCCACCGCCGCCTGCGCCCACCAGTACGACGACGGGGTGGTCTCGGCGATTCGCCGCAGCCCGTGCGCGGCCTCGCCGAGGGCGACCGCCGGGAACGCGCCGGCCGCGGCTCCCCGCAACACAGGATCCCCATGGCCCTGCAGCAGCCACACCGCGACGCCCATGACGAGACCGCTCACCACGCCTGCCACCACCCAGAACCCCACCATCCGCATGCTGACGGGGAAGCCGCGCAGCGACGTGGTGGCGTAGTAGCCCACCATGGCGAGCGGGCCGGCCGACGCACCCAGGAGCGCGTGGGCCCACCACCCGCCCCGGCAGGCGAGCGCGACCAGCGCGGCCAGAGCGACGACGGGGGTGGCCGAGTTGAAGAGGGGGGCCAGGGCCTCCGGGGCGTAGGTCTGCCCGAACGACATGGCCACGCCCGCGATCAGCGAGCCGGCCAAAGCCGAGGGTAGACACCTGTGCATGGCCGTCATGCTAGGCGGGCGGGGTGACACTTCGACCCCTCCGCCGGGCCAACCCAGGGCAAACCCAGGGGACCACCCAGTCAAGTCCAGTGGGAACCCTCAGCGCACTTGGGCCGGGCCGCCCGACGACCGGGCGTCAGTGCCCGGTCAGGCCTCTGCCGGTGGGATCGGGCCCAGGCACTCCGTCGTCGTCGACCGACTGCGCGACGTCGGCGTTGACGTCGCCCGCCGCGTAGGCCTCGTTCAGGCGGCGGTAGGTGCGGGTGAAGAAGGCCGCCACGGTGACCACGAGCCCGACGATGCTGAACAGCACGAACACCAGCGCGATACCGCGGGCATCCCCCTCGCCCAGTAGCCACGTCAGGTCCCTTCGCCCCTGGGGCGACCCCGCGTACGGGATGAGCCAGAACTCGGCCAGGGGCCCGATGAGGAATGCGCGCATGGGCGCCGCGGAGGACTCCACGGCCGCGGCGAAGCCGAACACCCGACCCTGCTTCTCGAAGGGGACCACGCGCTGCAGCCTGGAGGAACGCTGGCCGCACGAGGGCCGGGTCGCAGGCCAGGTGCGCGATGAGTCCGACGCGGCTGGCCAGGCACGCGAGCTCTTCGGCCAGACGGCCATCCCCGACGCCGACCGACGCGGCTGGCCATGCTCCGAGCGAACAAGCTCGCCGGGGAGACGGCCAGGCATGGGCCGAAGACGATGCGAATACGCTCAGTCCCATGGGAAAGCAGTTCGCCGGCATCACCGACAAGCTCCGTGCGTTCATCGAGGCGCAGCACATCTTCTTCGTCGCGACGGCGGCGCGCGACGGGCGCGTGAACCTCTCGCCCAAGGGGCTCGAGTCCCTCCGCGTCGTCGGCCCCAACCGTGTGGTGTGGGTCAACGCCGTCGGCTCCGGCAACGAGACCGCGGCCCATCTCCTCGACACCCCCCGGATGACGCTGATGTTCTGCTCGTTCGACGCCAAGCCGCAGATCCTGCGCCTCTACGGCACCGCCCGCGCGCTGCACCGCGGCGACGAGGGCTGGGACGAGCTGCTGGGGCTGTTCCCCGGGTTCGTGGGGGAGCGCAACATCTTCGACGTCGCCGTCGAGATGGCTCAGACGTCGTGCGGGTTCGGGGTGCCGCTGATGGACTTCGTGGCCGACCGCGACACCATGACCGACTGGCTGGTCAAGAAGGGCGACGACGGCCTGCGCGAGTACGAGCGTCGCAACAACCTGGTGAGCCTCGACGGACTGCCGACCGGACTCCCCGTCGCCTGATTGGCATCCCCGCTGGCTGAGGTGCCGCGCAGCGGCCTCGAAGCCTATGAAACGCGAGCTGACAACGTCACTTTTCTTAGGCTTCGAGGCTCGTCGCTTCGCTCCTCGCACCTCAGCCAGCAGGGGTGGGCCCTCGCTTCGCTCCTCGCACCTCAGCCAGCAGGGGTGGGCCCTCGCTTCGCTCCTCGCTCCTCAGCCAGCAGGGGTGGGCCCTCGCTTCGCTCCTCGCACCTCAGCCAGCGGGGGGGGGGGGCAGCCAGCAGGGGTGGGCTCAGCGAGCGGGTGGGCTCAGCCGGGGTTCTCAGTGGCCGGGGATGTCGCGACGACCGAACCGCCACAACCCGAAAGCCACCAAACCCGCCGCGACAATCAACTGAACCGCCAGCGGCGCCACAGTCAGCTCCTCCGCCGGGAGCGCCGGCGTGTGCTCGAAGGGTGAAATCTGGCGCACCCAGTCAGGGAACTTCAACATGTCGCCGAACAGCTCGATCAGCGCACCCGCCACCACCGGGATCCACGTGAACACCACCAGGCGCGGGGCCAGAGAGTGCAGCGCGACGGCCAGTCCCAGCACCATGAGCACCGACGGGATGCCGACCGCGGACCCCGCGACACCGTCGCCCACCAGGGAGTAGTCCCCGTCGACCATGCCCGCGAACAACCCCGCGACCGCGCCGGTGAGCAGCAGCATCGCGACGCTCGCTGCGGCGACGACGGCGAGGTGGCCGGCGAGCCATCCCCAGGGTCGCACCGCGGTGGCGAGCACCGGCTCGGCGCGACCGCCTACCTCTTCGGCCACCACCTTCTGCCACGCGATGACCGCGTAGATGGCCACGGTGATGCGCATCATCGTCACGGTCAACGTCAGGTAGCCCTCCAGGGCCGCCTCGGAGCCGCCCATCAGCTGCTGGAAGATGTCCGGAAGGTCGTTGAACGCTTCCACCATGGCCGGGGTGAATGAGCCGTACATGGCCCCGGCCAGCGTCAGCGCCACGGCCCACCAGAGGGTCTGCGTCCGCTGGATGCGCCACGCGAGGGTGAGGGGTCCGCGCAGCCAGGCCGCAGCCGTCGCGCGACCCTTGCGGGGTTGCACCAGCCCGGCGCCGAGATCGCGCCTGGCCTCCATCGCGGCCCCGACGGCCACCAGCACCGCTGCGGTCAGCAGGAGCAGGCCGACGGGCCACCACCGGTCGTCGTGGAATGCGCGGGTCTGCTGCGCCCAGGCCAGCGGTGACAGCCAGGAGAGCCAGCTCGCGTACTCGCCGGGCGCGGCCGCCATGTCGCCGATGCCGCGCACCACCCAGGCGGTGGCCAGCACCGCCCCGGCGATCCCGCTGCCCGCCGACGAGAACGCGCTCAGTTGCGAGGTCACCGTCGTCACCCCGGCGAACACCAGTCCGACCCCGGCCGTCCCGGCGCCCAGCAGCAGCGACGACGACGCGTCGCTCCCGAAGCCGATCAGCCCGACGGCGATCAACGCCCCGACGAGCAGGTTGGCGATCAGGGCGAGGATGAGCGCGGACGTCAGCGGCGCGAAGCGTCCCACCACGCTGGCGCGGACGATCTCCGCGCGCCCCGTCTGCTCCTCCAGGCGTGTGTGCCGCGACACCAGCAGGATGTTCATCAGCGCCACGAAGATCAGCAGGTACAGCCAGTAGACGCCCGAGAAGATGATCTGGTGGGTGAGGGTGGTCGGGTCCACGTTCTTCAGCCCGAAGCCCGGGCCGGTGAACAGGGTGAGCGACGGGTTGGCCATCAGGATGGCGAGGGGGGCCAGTTCCTCGGGCGTGCCGAAGATGGTTTTGTAGGCCGTCATCATGTAGGGCACGAAGGCGGCCAGGGACACCACCCAGATGGTGAGCTTCACCCGGTCGCGGCGGGCGGCGAACCGCAGCAGCGGGCCGGTGGCGGTCAGTGGCTGGCTCATCGGGGGGTCTCTTCCCCGTAGTGGCGCAGCAGCATCTGCTCGAGCGTCGGGGGATGCGCGACGATGGACTGCACGCCGGCCACGGTCAGCTGGGACATGACGGTGCCCAGATGCTCGCCGTCGACCTCCATGCTGACGCGGTCCCCGTCGACCTGGGCGTGGTGCACGCCGGTCATGTGGGCGAGGCCGTTGACGGGCTGAGCCGTGGTCGCCTGGATGGTGGTGCGGCGCAGGTGGCGCATGGCGTCGAGGGTGCCGGTCTCGACGATGCTGCCTTCGCGGATGATCGACACGCGGTGGGCGAGCGCCTCCACCTGGCCGAGGATGTGGCTGGAGAGGAGGACGGTGGCGCCGCGGGCGATGAGGCCCCGGACCTCGTCCTGGAAGATGGCTTCCATGAGCGGATCGAGGCCGGAGGTGGGCTCGTCGAGGATGAATAGGTCGGCCCCGCTGGCCAGCGCCGCCACCAGGGCCACCTTCTGCCGGTTGCCCTTGGAGTAGGTGCGGCCCTTCTTGGTGCGGTCGAGGTCGAAGCGTTCGCAGAGTTCGGCGATGCGGGCCGGGTCGAAGTCGCCGCGGAGCCGGGTCAGCACGTCGATGGCTTCGCCGCCGGTGAGTTGGGGCCAGAGCTCGACGTCGCCGGGCACGTAGGCGATGCGCTTGTGGAGCTCGACGGCGTCGCGGACGGGGTGTCCGCCGAGGACGGTCGCGGTGCCGGAATCGGGGCGCAGCAGGCCGAGCAGGATGCGCAACGTGGTGGTTTTGCCGGCCCCGTTGGGGCCGAGGAAGCCGTGCACCTCTCCCTGCCGGACGTCGAGGTCCAGGCCGTTGAGGGCGACGGTGCGGCCGAAGGTCTTGGTGAGGCCGTGGGTGTCTATGGCGTGGGTCATGGGTGTGCCTTTGGGTGAGTGGGGATGTGGAGCCGGCCGCGTAAGGCGGGCCTCGAGGCTCTCGTCGCGGGGTTGCGCGCGGGCCTCAGCGATCCGGCGCGGGCGGGTCGGGGTCCGTGACGCCGTCGGCCGGGATCCGCTCGGGCGCGGCGAAGGCGGCCTTGATCTGGCGCAGCATGGTGTCGTCGGCGAAGAGGCCGTGGGTGAAGAGCTCGGTGGAGGCGATCGAGTAGCGGGGGAGCACCGCCGGGTCCAGGAGGTGCGTGCCGCCCAGGTGCCGCGACACCTGCGCCTCCAGCACCGTCGCGCCCAGGCTGAGCGCCACCAGCAGCGTGACGGTGGCGTCCAGGTCCGTGGGCTCGCGCATGATGCCGGCGGGCACGCCGACGGTGAACATCTCGCGGGTAAGACCGCACATGGCCTCGAAGAGCCGGTCCGCGCCGTCGCCGCCCTCGGTGATGGAGGCCGCGATGTAGCCGAAGAACGGCCGGAACTCGTTCTGCGCCCGGAACACCGCCTCCAGGGGGTCGGCGCCGCTGACGGCGGCCGTCTTGGTCTCGGTCAGGCGGGCCATCATCCACTCGTCGCAGGCGCGCCGGAGGCCGTCCTTGCTGCCGAAGTGGTGGATGACGAGCGCGGCGGAGACGCCGGCCCCCTCGGCGATCTGGCGGACGGTGGTGGACTTGATGCCGTGGGTCCCGAAGAGCCGCATCGCCTCGTCGCGGATGCGTGCGTGTGCTTGGAGGTCATCGGTTGAACCCATGTTCAGTATTCTGAACGCGCGTTCAGTACCTGTCAAGCCCTCGAGGGGTCTTCTGATCCGCAGCGTGGGTTTCGACGCGGGCCGGCGCCGCGGCGCGGAGCGCCCGCTGCGGTGTCGAAACCGACCTGCGCACGGTGACGGCACAACCCCGCTGGCTGACTTGAAAGAACGCTCTTTCCCGCTCCACGGGGGCCGCCCGGCCCCGGACACTGAGGTGCCGCGTAGCGGCCTCGAAGCCTATGAAACGCGAGCTGACAACGTCACTTTACTGAGGCTTCGAGGCTCGTCGCTGCGCTCCTCACTCCTCAGCCAGCGGGGGTGGGCTCGTCGCTGCGCTGCTCACTCCTCAGCCAGCGGGGGTGGGCTCGTCGCTGCGCTGCTCACTCCTCAGCCAGCGGGGGTGGGCTCGTCGGTGCGCTCCTCGCTCTTCAGCCCGCGGGCGGGGATCACTCCTCGTCGAGGTCGCTCTCGATCAGCGAGGCGATGGCGGCGTTGGCGTCCTCGTCGTCCGACTCCACGATGACCGAAGCCCCCGCGCCCGCTCCGAGTTTCACGATCGCCATCGACGAGGCGGCGTCCACCGGCTGCGTCGCGCGGTCGTCCAGGCGCAGCGTCATGGGGATGCCGAGCTCGGCCACGGCGTCGGCGATGATCGAGGCGGGCCGGGCCTGCAGGCCGACGGCGGACCCGACGGTGGCGGTGGTGTGCGGCATGGCTGATCTCCTTCTACTTCGGTGGCTTGAGTCACGCGCCCGCGGGAGCCGAAAGAGGTGGGCGGCGTCGTGCGACGGGGCCCGCCGCGGTCGAACGCGATCATGACTCCGAGACTATGCCCGAGCGGCACCGTCGAACTGCCGATCGTGACATCCGGCCCACCCGGACGCCAGCGCTCAGCCGGATGTCGCCGCCCCAGGGGTTGGCCTCGCGGACATGGCCTTCGGGGAGAGGTCGGGCGATTCGCGCTGGCCCGAGACCCGGGGGCCGTCAGTTAAGGTGCCTCATGCACCAATTGACCAGGGTGGGGGCACTCGCGGCCGGTTTCGCGTTGCTGTCGACGATGTTCATCGTCCCCTCGAGCGCCAGAGCTGACGATCCCGGCACTGAAAAGGTGTCGGTGGCCACAGGTGGGAGCCACGGCAACGGCATGAGCCATGGCGTAGACCTGTCGGCCGACGGCACGCTCGCGGTGTTCGGCTCCAACGCCACCAACCTCGTGGCCGGGGTCTCGAGTGGGTTCAACATCTATCTCCGCAACCGTTCTGCAGGGACCACGCAGCTGGTGAGCCGCAGTGTCTCCGGCGGGGGCGGCAACTCCACCAGCCTGTGGCCGTCGATCTCGTCCGACGGCACCCGGGTGGCCTTCAGTTCGATCTCGAACAACCTCGTTTCGGGTGACGACAACTCAAATTCCGACGTCTTCGTGCGCGACCTGCGGACCGGCACCACCACCCTTGTCAGCCGGGCCGCCGATGGTTCGCCGGCCTCCGGCCGAAGCGAACGCCCAGAGATCTCAGATGACGGCCGCCACGTGGTCTTCGTCTCGAGCGCGCCAGACCTGGTGCCCGGCGTGCCTGCCGGTGTGGGCCAGGTGTACGTCGCCCACCTCGACAGCGGGACAGTCGAACTCGCCAGCGTCTCATCGACAGGGGAGCCCGCCGCGCTGAACGCCGGCCAGCCGACGATCTCCGCGGACGGCCGCTTCGTCGTCTTCCAGTCGTTCTCAACCAACCTGACCCCTGACGGGCTCGGCTACCTGTTCATCCGGGACCTCCAGTCGGGCACCACCTCGGTGATCCCCGATTCCGGCTCGAACCAGAGCCAGGCGCCGACCATCAGCCCCGATGGCCGCTTCGTCTTCTTCCACCGCGGCTACACCTACCGGGTGGTTCATGACCGCCGGACCGGGACCACCGCTGTGGTCGACATCCCTTCAACCTATGCGGCGTCCTGGGCACGATGGAGCGACGACGGCCGGTGGCTGGCCGTGTACGCCGAGGACGGGCTGCGGTCGAACAGCTACCGCCTCTGGGTGTGGGACAGGCTGACCGGATCTGTCACGGAGGAGACGCGAACCGACGCCGGTGCGCCGGTCACCACGGGGGCGGACGGCGTCCCAACCTGGGGCCGGCCGGGCATCAGCGGTGACGGCCGCATCGTCGGCTTCTGGACGACCGCCGACGGCGTGGTCGCCGGTGACACCGGTGGGCTGCGGGACGTGTTCGTCCGCGACCGCGGCGATGTGCTCGGCCCCGCCGTGTCCGACGTCGCCGTCACTCCGTCCTCACCGGTTGGCGGGGAGCAGGTGACGTTGACGGCCACGGCCGACGACACGGGTCGCGGAGGGTCGGTCATCGCGGCGGCCGACTATCGCATCGGATCGGGCGACTGGGTGCCGATGGCGGCGCTCGACGGCGGTTTCGACTCGGCGCGCGAGCAGCTCATGGCCAATGTCCCAGGCCTCCCGGGCGGCACTTCCTCCATCTGCGTGCGGGCCACCGACGGCAGAGGCAATGTCACCGTCCCCCCGGCCTGCACCGACGTCATCGTGGACGAGGCGGCCGGTCCGGTTGCCGCGACAGTCGTCAACGTCGTCGCCGACGCCCCCACCACCCTGCAGCCGTTCGCCCGGATCGGGGTCATGCCGGGCGAACTCCCCGACGTCAACGCCCTGGGATACGACTCCGTCGATGACCCCTCCGTCCGGCGGGATGTGGCAGACGACGGTGACCTCTTCGCCACCTACGGCTCTCAGGTGGTCTCAACGAGCGGCACTGCGGCGGTTGTCCTGGACGTGGGGTTCCTGCGTGCAGACGGAGGCCGGACGAGGATGGACCTCAACCCGATCGAAGGAGTTTCCCACCTCGTCGTCTCGGTTGACCTGGACACCGGCCGGTGGCAGGGACTTGACGGAGACGGCAACGCGTTCGAGGCGCCAACGTCGTGCGTGCGCTCGGCATCCACGCCCGATCCCGGCACCGTCGCAGGGCATATCTGCTTCGCGGTGTCCGCACTGAGCCTCTCTGGAGACGCCGACGGGGACGGCCTGCTCGACGCCTGGGAGCTGTTCGGGGTGAGCACCGATCCTGCAGTGCCGGTGGAACTCGATCTTCCAGGCTGGGGAGCTTCCCCGGACCACAAGGACCTGTTCATCCAGTACGACGTCGAGGACGATGCCCGCTTCGACAGCCGGGTGGAGGACGGCCTGATCGCCGTCCAGGAGGCCTTCGCCCTGGCGCCCGTCGACGCCGGTGGCGTGGACAACCCCGACGGTCAGCCCGGCATCAGGCTGTGGATCGACTCACCGTCGACCGACTCGGCGCTGAGCCTGGAGGGCAGCGATCGCGATCGCGTGGTTACGGGCGAGGTGTGTTCGGTTGGTGACGACGAGTTCTACACCGTGAAGAGCGCGGTCTTCGACGCGAACCGGCGATGGGTGTTCCGGTGGGCGCTCAAGGAGTTGGAGGACGAAGTGGACCTATGCGGCCGAGGGGGGCAGGCCGAGATCAGCGGCAATGACATGCTCATCCTCAACCACGACCAGCGGACCACCCTGTCCGATGGCACGGCCTGGCCCGGCGGCGAGACGTTCATGCACGAGCTGGGGCACATGCTCAACCTCAAGCACGGCGGCTTCGAGAACGCCAACTACAAGCCCAACTACGTGTCGCTGATGAACTACCGCTACGTGTTCACCCTGCACCGACCCAACGGGGGCGACGGGTTCCTGGACTTCTCACCGGTACGCCAGGATCCCCCTGCCGTCGGGGTGCCCGGAGACCGGCCGTCGACCCTCCTCCCGAACCTGGACGAGGGGGCCCTGCCGGTGGAGGTGGTCCTCGGCGCAGATCATGCTGCCGACCTCTCGTGGGCCGACACCGCGTGCGCGCTGACCGTGGCCCCGGCTGACGATCCGTTCGACGTCGACCCGCTCGTCGCGGGCCCGGACAGCCCGGTGTCACATCCGGGCTTCAACACACCGGCCGACGATCTTCCCGAGACGTGCGAGGGTGCCTCGGAGGACGCCACGCAAACCCACCGCGACCACGATGACTGGACGGCCCTCGTTCTGCCGATCGACGCCCTGGGCGACTATTCGGATGCGCCGACCAACCCCTCGGATGACGACGGTCTGCCGACGAACCAGGAGATCGAGGCGCTGCGCGCCGCCGTCCGCACGACGGACCTGCGGCTCGAGGCATCAGGACCGGATACTCCGGTCAGGTCACCCACCGCCGTGCAGCTGACGGTCACCAACGAGCGTGGGATTCCGGCGAACGCCCTCACTGTGCGCATCGATGCGCCGGCAGAGGTCACCGTGACCGGTGAGGGCTGCAGCGCCGACGGGGTCTGTACCCGCGGGGCGCTGCCAGGTGGGGCGGACGTCGGTCTGAGCCTGAGTGTCTCCGGGCCCGCTGGTAGTCACCGGTTGAGCTTCACCGTGGAGGGGCGCGGAACTCTCGACGCCGATCCCGGAAACAACCGTGACGGCATCGAGGTGACCTTCGTCCGCGAGGAGCCGTCGCCGTCTGTCTCGCCGTCGGCGGGCCAGTCGTCGCGGCCGACGCCCAAGCCGACGCCCGGCCTGCCGAACACCGGTGTCTGACGGAGTTCGGATCCGAGGGGGGCATCGACGGCTGAAGCCCGCCCCCCTCTCCGAGGCACGCCGGGCGGGCGTAGACTGAAGGGTGCAGTCACAACAAAGGAGTTGATATGGCTGACGTCGTGGTTCTCGGGGCCGGCGTGTCCGGCCACACCGCCGCCCTCCACCTGTCCCGCCTGCTGCCCTCGGGGCACACCGTCACGGTGGTGTCGCCGAACTCGCAGTGGAACTGGATCCCCAGCAACATCTGGGTGGGAGTGGGCAAGATGGAGAAGAAGCAGGTGGTGTTCCCTCTTGCGCCCGTCTACCGGAAGAAGGGCATCCGGTTCATCCAGGCGAAGGCCACCGCCATCCGGCCGGAAGGCGACGAGACGTCTGCGCGCCCTGCCGTCGATGTCGAGTACACCTCCCCTGACAAGGCCGGACAGACCGAGCGGATCCGCTACGACTATCTGGTCAACGCCACCGGACCGCAGCTGAAGTTCGGGGCCACCCCCGGCCTCGGCCCCCACGGCGGGCACACCGTCAGCGTCTGCACGGCGGACCACGCCGTCGAGGCGGCCGCGGCGCTGCGGGCAACCATCGAACGGCTGAAGTCCGGCGAGAGCCTCACGCTGGTGGTGGGCATGGGGCACGGCACCTGCACCTGCGAGGGGGCGGCATTCGAGTACGTCTTCAACGTCGACCACGAGCTGCGCGAGGCAGGCGTCCGCGATCGCGCGCGCCTGGTCTACCTCACCAACGAGGCCGAACTGGGCGACTTCGGCGTGGACGGCATGGTGTTCGAGGAGCGCGGCTTCCAGACCACCTCCGAGCTCTGGGCGGGGTCGCTGTTCCGAGAGCGGGGCGTGGAGGCCATTCTCGGGGCGCACGTCATCCGAGTGGAGCCGGGGGTGGTGCGCTACGAGACCCTCGACGGGCTCGAGCACTCCCTGGAGTTCGACTTCGGCATGCTGCTGCCGCCGTTCGGCGGGGTGCCGCTGCAGGCGTTCGACCGCGACGGCACCGAGATCACGGCCCAGCTGTTCGCGCCGTCGGGGTTCATGAAGGTGGACGCCGACTACACGCCCAAGCCGTACGAGGAGTGGCGGGCCGACGACTGGCCCAGGAGCTACCAGGCCGTGGGCTACGACAACATCTGGGCGGTGGGCATCGCGTTCGCGCCCCCGCACCAGATCTCGCGGCCTCGGAAGAGCGCCAACGGGACGGTCATCGCGCCGTCGCCGCCCAGGACGGGGATGCCGTCGGGCGTGATGGGGAAGGTCGCTGCGATGTCGATCGCCGACCGGGTCAGGAAGGGACCGACGGCGAAGAACCACGAGGCGTCGATGGCGGCGATGGGTGCCGCGTGCGTGGCGTCGGTGGGGGAGGGGCTGCGCACGGGCTCGGCGGCGGCGATGACGATGATGCCGGTGGTGCCTGACTACCAGCGCTACCCGACGGGCCGCGACCTCGCGGACACGCGAGGCGAGGTGGGGCTCGCCGGGCACTGGGTGAAGCTGATGCTCCACTACCTGTTCCTCTACAAGGCCAAGGCGCTGCCCGGCTGGCAGCTGATTCCGGAGTGAGTGCGATGAGCGAGCGAGTGCATGAGCAGCAGTTGAGGGCGCCGTCGGGCTCGACGGTCGCGGACCTGTCGAAGGCCCCGCTGCCCACCGAGTCCACGCTGCGGAAGCGGATGAGCCTGCCGCTGCAGCTGACGCGGTTCGTGGTGTTCAACGCGAGGATCATGCGGATGGTCCTGAAGGGGCACAGCCAGGATCACTGAGTGTGAAGAATGTGAACTGAAATCTGTGATTTTTTTAAACTCTTAAGTGTGAAGAATGTAAACTGAAAGCGTGAGCAGATATCTTCCTCGCCTCGCTGACGGTGAGTTGGCCGCACAACTCGACGCGATGGGAGCCGTGCTCATCGAGGGAGTTAAGGGCTGCGGGAAGACCGCGTCAGCACGTCAGCGTGCTGCCAGTGAGGTGCTCCTGGATACCGATCCGGAGGCAGAGCGCCGCGCGGCCCTCGACCCGCGACTGTTGCTCGATGGCGCCACCCCGAAGCTGCTGGACGAATGGCAACGCGCACCGCGGATCTGGGACGCCGTGCGGCGTGAGGTCGATGCCCGTGGGATTCCGGGCCAGTTCATCCTCACTGGCTCCGCCACCCCGAACAACAACCTGCAGCGCCACACGGGAGCGGGACGGTTCGGTGTGATGCGGATGCGCACCATGACGCTGACGGAGAAGCAGGCGTCGAACCCGGCCGTCTCCCTGGCCGGCCTACTGCGCGGCGATCCGGTGACCCCGGCCAACAGCACACTCGGGGTGCGGGACTACCTCCATCACATTGCGGTGGGCGGGTGGCCGTTCCTAGTGGGGGCCGACGAACGCCGGGCGCGCACCTTCCTCGACGGCTACCTGGACATCATCGTCGAGCATGACATCGACGAGGTGTCCGGGGGGCCACGGAACCCCCGGCTGGTGCGTCGTTTCCTTCACGCCTACGCGCAGATGACGGCCCACCCCGCGACTCTGAGTGCCATCCTCAAACGGATGGAGGATCGAGAGGCCCCATCTCGTCCGGCGTCGCAGCTGTACTACGACGTTCTGACTCGGATGCTCATCGTCGACGAGGTGCCCGCTTGGGATCCTGCGGTGAGATCATCGAAACGCCTCGTCAACACCCCGAAGCGGCTCCTGGCAGACCCGTCGCTCTCGGCAGGCCTGCTGCGGTTGTCCACCGACGGCATGCTCGCGGACCTCTCCACCACCGGATTCCTCTTCGAGAGTCTCGTGGCCCACGACCTGCGGGTGTACTCCGAAGCAGCCGGCGCGTCGGTTTTTCACTACCGGGAGGGTGAGGGTCGGCTGGAGGTGGACTACGTCGTCGAGGATCGAGACGGCGAGTGGCTCGCAGTTGAGGTGAAGATGGGAGATGCTCAGGTGGAGCGGGCCGCGGGCTCATTGCATGCGCTAGCGGCACGAGTGGAGCGGCCTCCACGCGCTCTGGTTGTCATGACAACCGGTTCGCTGGCCTACACCCGGGAAGACGGTGTACATGTGGTCCCCCTGGGAGCGCTGGGGCCTTGAGCGTGTGGCGTAGGCTGACCAGCCGAGAGACGTTGAGTGGACGGGGGAGGCATGAGCCGGCGGGGATTGGTGGACGAGGCCATTCAGGGCATCCTCAATCGCGTCGTCGACGGCACCTTCCCAGTCGGCGGTTCGCTCCCGCCGGAGGCGGATCTCGCTGCGCTCCTGGACGTCAGTCGGCCCACCATGCGCGAGGCGGTCCGGTCGCTGAGCGACCGCGGCGTCCTGCGGGTGGTGCACGGGCGGGGCACCTTCGTCACGGCCCGGGAGGAGTGGCGGGACCTGCCCACCCTCATCGGCGTGCTGGCGCGGACCACACCGTCGCGGGAGCTCGGAATCCAGCTCACCCAGGTCCGGCGGATGCTGGAGGTGGGCGCGGCGGGGCTCGCCGCTGAGAACCGGAACGACGTCGACCTCACCGGGATGCGGGCGGTGCTCGACGGGTATGACGAGGCCGCGACCCGAGGAGACGTCGACGAGGTGGTCAGGCTGGACCTCGCGTTCCACGGCCTGGTCCTGAAGGCCTCGGGCAACCCGTTCCTCGCGGCGATCATGCAGCCGTTGGCCGAGGCTCTGTCGGCGTCGCGGCAGACGACGGCGGCGCGCGAGGACGTAAGGGCGCGGGCGCAGGAGCACCACCGTCGAATCCTGGAGGCCATCTCCGGCGGCGACGCGTCGGCCGCGAAGGACGCGATGCGCGCCCACATGAAGCAGACCCACGACGACATCGCGGCGCTGTAGGTCCCGACCCCCCGCGGTTGAGCCCGGCGTCGGCCGCGGAGCGGCTCGGCCGGTGTTGAAGCCTCATTTGCGGTGGGCAGGGTCTTGCACCCGGACAATCCTTGTGTCATTCTTTCCTAAGACCTCTGAGGTCTGAGCACAAAGGAGTGACATGACAGTGGAACTGTCCGATCTGTTGACCAACCATCCGTCCGTGGTGTCCGTGACCGCGGATGACGTCGTCGAGGCGCGCCACCGCGCGGGCGACCACACCGTCTACGTCGTCCTCGACGACGACCCCACCGGCACGCAGTCGGTGGCCGACCTCCCCGTCCTCACCGCCTGGGAGGTCGACGACTTCCGCTGGGCGTTCGGCACCGGCAAGCCCGCCGTCTACGTGATGACCAACTCGCGCTCGCTGGCCCCCGCCGACGCAGAGCGGGTCAACCGCGAGGTCGTCGCTGCGGCGCTCGAGGCCGCCCGCGACACTCGCGTCGCGTTCGTCTCCCGCTCCGACTCGACGCTGCGCGGCCACTTCCCTCTGGAGCCCCTGACCATCGCCGAGGAGATCCGGACCGCCACCGGCCACGGCGTCGACGGCATCGTCGTGGTCCCCGCGTTCGGCGACGCCGGCCGCATCACCGTCGACGGCGTCCACTACGCGGGCTCCCGCGCCGCCGGCTTCACTCCGGTGGGGGAGACCGAGTTCGCCCGCGACGCCACGTTCGGCTACCGGTCGTCCGGCCTCGCGGAGTGGGTGGAGGAGAAGACCGACGGCGCCACCCGCGCCGCGGACGTCATCCTGATCGACCTCACCACGCTCCGCACCGACCGCGCCCACACCGTCGCGCTGCTGCGCTCCGCCTCAGACGCCCGCGTGATCGTCGTCGACATCGTCGAGGAGGAGGACCTCCGCCAGCTCTCCCTCGCGCTGATGGAGGCCGAGACCGCCGGGTCGCGCTTCATCTACCGCGTCGGCCCGCCGTTCACCCGCGCCCGCATCGGCCAGGCCGTGCATCCGCCGGTGACCCTCGACGAGATCCGCAGCTCCCGCAGCGAGCGTGAGTTGGCCAAGGGCGGCCTCGTCGTCGTCGGCAGCCACGTGGACCTCACCACCCGCCAGCTCAACCACCTCCGCGAGGCGATGCATCCCGTCGAGCTGGAGATCGAGGTGGCCCAGGTCATCGACGCCGCCGCCCGCGACGCTCACGTCGCCGACATCGCCGCCCGCGCCGCCGACGCGCTCAACGACGGCACCGTCGTGGTCCGCACCTCCCGCGCCCTGGTCACCGGAGCCGACGGCCACGAGTCGCTCAACATCTCCCGCCAGGTGTCCGCGGCCGTCGTCGAGGTGGTCCAGCGCGTGCTGGCCGCCAACCCGCCGCGCTTCGTGGTGGCGAAGGGCGGCATCACCTCCTCGGACGTGGCGACGAAGGGCCTCGGCTTCCGCCATGCCAATGTCGTCGGCCCGATGCTTCCCGGCATCGTCTCCCTGTGGTCCGGCCAGGACGGCCCCGCCGCGGGAATCCCCTACGTGGTCTTCGCCGGCAACGTCGGCGCCGCCGACTCCCTTGCTGCCGTCGTCGACACGCTCACCCAAGCCTGATTCACCCTCGAAAGGACCCCACTTCCATGAACATCGCTGTTCTCGGACTCGGCGCCATGGGCCTGCCCATGGCCACCTGGCTAGCCCAGAGCTTCACCGTCACCGCCTTCGACATCGCCGAGGCGCGCGTCCAGCTCGCCACCGATGCGGGCATCACCTGCCGGAAGTCCGCCCGTGACGCCGCCGACGGCGCCGACATCGTCCTGGTCGCCGTGCGCAACCAGTCTCAGCTCGAGGAGCTGCTCTACGGCGAGGCGGGGATCGTCCCGGCGCTGAGCCGCGGCGCCGCGATCATCCTCACCTCCACCGTCGGCATCCAGGCCGTCGAGGACGTTGCGGCACGACTCGCGGACGACGGCATCGGCCTGGCCGACGCCCCCGTCTCCGGCGGCCCCGCCCGCGCGGGCAAGGGCGACCTGCTGGTCACCGTCGGCGCCTACCCGGCCGTCTACGAGCACTGCCGCACCGTGCTCGACGCGATGGCCTCCAACCTGGTCTGGGTGGGGGAAGCCCCCGGCAAGGGTCAGTGCATGAAGACCGTCAACCAGCTGCTGTGCGGCGTGCACATCGCCGCCGCCGCCGAGGCGATGGCCCTGGCGGGCGAGCTGGGACTCGACCAGACGAAGGCGCTTGAGGCGCTGATGTCCGGCGCCGCGGCATCGTTCATGCTGGGCGACCGCGGACCCCGCGCCATCCAGGCCTACGCCGGCGAGGACGCCGAGGTGAAGAGCCGCCTGGACATCTTCGTCAAGGACATGGGCATCGTCACCTCCGCGGCCAAGTCCGTGGGCATGCCCGTGCCGGTGGCCGCGGCCGCCGAGCAGCTGTACCTCCAGGGCCTCGCCAACGGCCAGGCCGCCATGGACGACTCCTCCGTCATCCGCCTCGTCACCCCGAAGAAGGGCTGAGCCATGGGAGCCGCAAGCCTGCTCGGCATAGCCGTCGGCGCAATCGTCCTGCTGCTGATCCTGGTGATCCGGATCAAGATGTCCGCCTTCGTGGCGCTGCTGCTGGTGGCGTTCGGCACCGCGCTGGCGTCGGGCATCGCCCTGACCGACGTGGTGCCCACCATGACCGAGGGCATGGGCAAGACGCTCTCCAGCGTCATGATCGTCGTCGGCCTCGGCGCCATGCTCGGCCGCCTCATCGAGGTCTCAGGCGGCGCCGACGCCCTGGCGGAGAAATTCTCCGCAGTCCTCGGACCCAAGCGCGTCGTCGCAGCGGTCACGGCCGCCGCCTTCGTGCTGGGCATCCCCGTCTTCTTCGACGTCGGCTTCATCATCCTGGCGCCCATCGTGTTCGGCTTCGCCCGCGTGGCCAAGCTCAACCCGCTGGTCCTGGGGCTCCCCGTCGCGGGCGCCATGCTCACCGTGCACGTCGCGCTGCCCCCGCACCCCGGCCCGGTCGCGGCCGCGGGCATCACCGGCGCCGACGTCGGCATGATGCTGCTCATCGGCCTGCCGATCGCCGCCGTCACCGCGATCGTCGGGTTCTACGCCTCGAAGCTGATCAAGGCGCACAAGTACGAGCTGCTGGAGTCGCCGGCCACGAAGGCCGCCGTCATCCACGACGCTGCCGTCGACGGCCCGAAGCGGGTGCTCGGCGCCGGCACCGTGCTGGCGCTGATCCTGCTGCCCATCCTGCAGATCATGGTGGGAACCGTCGGCAACATGACGCTCGCGGAGGGTTCCACCGCCCGCGGGCTGGCGGGCATGATCGGCTCGTCGCCGATCGCGCTGCTGACCGCCGTCGTCGTGGGGTACCTGGTGGTGGGTCACAACCAGAAGTGGTCGCTGGGCAAGCGCGGCTCGGTGCTGGATTCGGCGCTGCCGGATGTCGCGGTGATCGTGTTCGTCACCGGCGCCGGCGGAGTGTTCGCCAACGTGCTCGTCACCTCGGGCATCGGCGCGGCCTTCTCGGAGGCACTGATCGCCATCAACATGCCGATCATCCTGGCCGGCTTCCTCATCTCGCTCGCACTCCGCGCGTCGCAGGGCTCCGCGACGGTGGCGATCCTCACCGCGGCCGGACTGCTGGCCCAGCCCATCCTGGCCGCGGGCTACAACCCCACCCAGATGACGCTGGTCACCCTCGCCATCGCGTTCGGCGGCCTGGGGCTCAGCCACATCAACGATTCGGGCTTCTGGATCGTGACGAAGTACCTGGGCCTCAGCGTCAAGGACGGCCTGAAGACGTGGACCGTGCTGTCGACCATCCTGGGCCTGACGGGCTTCCTGCTCACCTGGGGTGTGTTCGCTCTGGTGTCGTAGCGTTCGGGGATCGACGAGGGGGCCGCGCGGGGGTGCGCGGCCCCCTCGTCGCGTTGACGGCCAGGCTTGAGTCTCAGGGCTCGGCGGGTCCCGGAGGGTGCCGCAACGGAGCCACCCAGGGCTCGCCGAAGATGAGCTGGGTCCGGCAGTGAGCCACCTGGGGAATGGCGAGGAGCTTGTCGATGATGAGCGTCTGCAACTCCGCGCTGCTGGCCACGGCGACGTGGACGAGGTAGTCCTCGCTGCCGCTGACGTTGTAGAGCGCGAGCGTCTCGGGCAGGGCAAGGGCCTTCTGCACGAAGTCGTTGGCGGTGTCTCGTGCGTGCGGCCGGATCTGGATGCCGAGGAACGCCTGTTCGCCCTTCCCGAGGAGGCTGGGGAGCACGTGAGCGCGCGTCGCGACGATGGTGCCGTTGCGGCGCATCCTCCGGATCCGCTCCAGGCAGGTGCTCGGGGCCACACCCACCTTGGCGGCGATGTCCTTGTTGGGGATGGTCGCATCCACCTGGAGCAGTTCGAGGATCGCCCAGTCCACCGAATCCAGTTCGGGAGATCGGTGATCTTTCCTCTGGGGTTCGTTCATGAGCGAACGGTAGCGAATCCACCCATAACGTTGCCCGGGACGGAATCTCGGGTTGGAGGCATGGTGGGAGCTGAGTCGTGGGCGGCGTTCGCCGTCGCTCTGGTGGTGGCGCTGGCCGTGCCCGGCCCGGACCTGGTGCTGGTGGTGCACTCGGCCACCCGCGGCGTGCGGGAAGGCGCTTCGGCGGCCGCAGGCATCGTCACCGGGTTGATGCTGCATGCGCTGCTCGCCGCGGCGGGTGCGACTGCTCTGCTGGTGTCCGCGCCAGGCGCGCTGACCGCCGTGCAGGTGCTCGGCGCCGGAGTGCTGCTATGGATAGGCGCGGGCATGCTGCACGCGGCGCGCAGTGCGGGGGCCGGGGTGGATACCGAGGGCATCACCGGGGGGCGGGCGCAGGGAGGCTACGTGCGCGGGTTCGTCACGAACGCGACCAATCCGAAGGCGTTGCTCTTCTTCGCGGCGATCCTGCCGCAGTTCATCGGGCCCGGCGACGGTGCCGAGATGCGCACCGCCGCGCTGTGCGCAGCAGTCGTGCTCGGGGCCGGGCTGTGGTGGGCGGCGACGATCGCCCTGGTGAGGCTGTTCGGCTTCCATCGGTCCTCCACCGCTGACCGACTTGTCACCCTCCTGGGCGGAATGGCGTTACTGCTCATCGGGACTGCACTGCTCGCCACCACGGCGTACGGCCTCGTCCACCCGGCTGTCTGACCGAACCGGTCGACACACCATCGTCCGGCGTAGCCCGATACCGTCGGAAGATAGACATCTGTGACCCACTTCGACAGAAGGACACCGAGCATGGACCTGAGTTTCCGACGAGCCGAGACGCCTGACACCGCGGCGGCGCAGGCGGCCTACCGGAAGATCATCGACCACCTCGCCGAGACCGTGGATTACCCCCACTGGCACACCGAGGACCACCCGACGCCGGCGGAGGTCGCCGGGTGGGTTGAAGCAGGCGAGCTGTACCTGGCCGTCGACGACGACACCGTCGCCGGCGTTGTGGTGCTCAATCACGACGCAGCCGACGCGTACCAGGAGGCGGGTTGGGCGATCGAGGCGGAGCAGGAGGAGGTGCTGATCGTCCACGCACTCGGCGTCGTGCCTGACCATCTCGGAATGGGCGTGGCCCGGTTCCTCGTGGACGCCTCGATCAGGGTCGCGAGGGAACAGGACTGCCGGACTGTCCGCCTGGACACCTATGTCGAGAACATCCCCGCGCGCAGGCTGTATGAACGGTGCGGCTTCACGGATCTGGGTTGCCACACAGTGCGCTACGACGGAACTGACCTGAACCAGTTCCACCTGTTCGAGTACGTCCTCTAGAACCGACCGGCCGCCTGTCCTGATCACCTTCTCGTTCCCTGAGGAGCGTCGTCCGCGCAGCGGCGCGGCGCGTCTCGAAGGGTCGTGGCGTGAGGTTCAGCACGAACTGCTTGTGGGGTCCGAGACGACCCTTCGAGACCCGCCGCCGATGACGCCAGTGGTCGAGTCCTCGCCCACCGGCTAGTCCTCGATGACGTCGAGTCCCTGCTCCCGGAGCTGGGCGAGGTGGTCCAGCATGCCCTTGAGCACCGCTGGGTCGTGACCCTCCCAGTGCTCAAGCTCCGCGACAACGCGCAGAGGGTGCCGGGTCCGGTAGGACTGCGTGGGGTTGCCAGGGAAGCGCTTGTTGGTCACGTTGGGGTCGTCCTCGAACGGTCCCGTGGGCTCGACTACGTAGACGTGGCCGCTTTCGGCGCTGTCGGCCAGGGCCGTGGCCAGCTCCGCTCCCCACACTGCCGTCTCCACCAGCGCCGAGAAGTAGATGTTGTTCGACGTCCGCCCCGCGTGGAAGTTTGAGCCGTAGCCTGCAACGAGTTCGGTGCCGGGCTCCAGCGCCGACTTCGTGCCGTGGTAGAACGGCCCCTCGACGTGGGAGCAGCTCTCGAAGGTGACGGGCTTGTGGGTGCCGGGGTCCTCGCCTGATGTCATCGGAGCTTGACCTATCGGGCCATTCCAAGGAACGTCATCAGGAGGCGCTCCAGTTCGACCATCTGCTGACTTGAGAGGCGCCCGATCCTGACCTGCATATTGCTGCGCCGCACGGTCGTCAGCTTGTCCACCATCACGTCGCTGTCCTGAGCCAGGCCGGTGATACCGCCCGCTGGGGCCCGGAGGCGAAGGAGGGGCGCATCGACCAGGGTCGGCGTCAGGGGAGCGACGGTGACTGAATCTGTGAGTTCGAAGACATCGTCTTGGACGATGACGGCCGGACGAGGTGTGGAGGCATGGATCCCGCTCGCCACGGTCCACACCTCTGCCCGCCTCATTCCTCGTCCCAGCCCACCGTCACGGCCTCGATGAAGTCCTGGTCATCTCCTTCACGGTCGTTTTGCGCGACGAGCGCCGCCTGGTGGCGAGCCTCGCGCGCGAACTGCTCGGTGCGCACGTCGGGCACCCAGATCTGCACCGGGCGGTAGCCCCGTGCTCGCATCCTGTGGCGGTGTTGCCCCACTCGGTCCCTGACGGCCATACCAGCAAGTTACATGTGACGGTCAGCAGTGGCCAGACCCATTGTCACGCCTGTGGGCAGCGCGCATGTGGGCTGTGCGGGTGACCTCGAAGGTAGCGTTGCCGGATGCCCGTCACGCTCCGTCGTTACCGCGACCTCGACGTCGAACCCACCTGGCAGGTCTTCCACGCTGCGGTGCGCGTGACGGCTCGCGCGGACTACACGCCCGAGCAGCTGGAGGCCTGGTCACCCGACGAGGTGGACCTCGAGGCGTGGGGCCGACGGCGGGCCCAGGCGTGGACTCTGGTCGCGGTGGAGGGTGACCGGGTGGTGGGGTTCAGCGACCTCACCGACGACGGGGTCCTCGACATGCTGTTCGTGCACCCCGACTTCGGGGGCCAGGGTGTCGCGAGGCAGCTGGTGGCGGCGGTCCTTGAAGAGGCGCGACGGCGCGGGCTCGCCCGCGTGGTGACCCACGCCAGCCGCACGGCCAGGCCGGCCTTCGAACGGTTCGGGTTCGTCGTCGAGCGTGAGAACACCGACAACTGGACCCGGGGAGTACGAGTCCCGAACTTCGACATGCACGCGGATCTTCCAGCCGAACCCCGCTGACAAGGCGAGGCGCGCGGTCTTTCGTCGCAGCCAGCTGACATGCTGGGGCCGTGAGCAGCAGCGATGTGCCAGAGGGTTTCTACGACGCGTTGGTCACCCGGGCGCTCCAGCGCCAGATTGAGGTCTCTGGCCTGGACCCCACCCTCGCGGCCATCGAGTCCGCAGAACTCGCAGATGTGCTTGCCCACCATGTGCGCCGAGTGTCACTGGCCGCCTTCGAGGACGTGGGTGAGAAACGTAGCCGTGAGCTCGTCGATGAGGTGATCGCCGGCATGGGATCCGAGGGGGACCTCGTCGCAGGCGAGCCTCGTCGCCTGCTTGCACTCCTGCGCCCCGCCATCCCCGGGCACCCAGCGCGCTACCTCGGCGCTCCGGAAACACCCCTGTCGCAGCCTGCCCTCCTCACCAACTCACGAGGCGAGCCGACGATGGGGAGCGAGATCGCCTCCGAGCTCGGCTCCGCCGACCACGTCGAGCTCCTGTGCGCGTTCATCAGGTGGTACGGCATCCGCACGCTGGAGAAGCAGCTCAGCAGCCTCCGCGAGCGGGGAGTCCCGCTGCGCGTGATCACCTCCACCTACCTGGGCTCGACGGAGCGAGCGGCCCTCGATCGGTTGATCCAAGACTTCGGCGCCGAGGTCCGGATCAGCTACGAGACGTCCCGCACCCGGCTCCACGCGAAGGCCTGGCGATTCCTCCGCAACACGGGATACGACACTGCCTACGTCGGGTCCTCCAACCTCACCAGCACGGCGATGCTGGACGGCGTCGAGTGGAACGTGCGGCTCACGTCGACCTCCACTCCGGACCTGCTGCGCAAATTCAGCGCCACCTTCGACAGCTACTGGAACGATCAGGCCTTCGAGCCCTACACGCCCGACGACGGGGATCGTCTGGACCGCGCCCTCGCGGAGGCTTCGGGGAAGACCCGGGCGACGGGCTCCCTCGCGATTTCGGGGCTCGAGGTGCATCCGTGGCCGCACCAGGAGCGAATCCTGGAGGCCCTCGACGTGGAGCGCCACGTGCATGACCGGCACCGCAACCTCGTCGTCGCGGCCACCGGAACAGGCAAGACCGTGGTGGCGGCGCTGGATTACCGCAACCTCGCTCGGGCAGCGGGTCGGCGGCCCAGCCTCCTGTTTGTGGCGCATCGCCGAGAGATCTTGGAGCAAGCCCTGCGCACCTACCGCGAGGTCCTGGCCGACGGAGGCTTCGGTGAGCTGCTCGTTGCCGGCTATCGGCCCTCGCGGTGGCAGCATGTCTTCGCCTCGGTTCAGTCGTTGAGCGCCGAATCGCTGGCTCAGATGGACTCATCGGCTTTCGAGGTGGTGGTCGTTGACGAGTTTCACCACGCTGAGGCGTCGAGCTACCGCCGCATCCTGGACCACTTCAAGCCGGCCGAACTCCTGGGCCTCACCGCAACCCCGGAGCGTGCCGACGGTGTCGATGTCCGAAGCTTCTTCGGCAACCGTGCCGCCTACGAGCTGAGGCTTTGGGACGCGCTCAGCTCGGACCTCCTCAGCCCGTTCCACTACTTCGGGATCGCCGACACCACGGATCTCAGCCACGTCGACTTCCGGCGGGGACGCTACGACGTGGGGCAGCTGTCTGGGCTCTTCACGGGCAACGACGCCAGATCGCGTGTCGTCCTCAAGGAGTTGTCCCGCAAGGTGGCCAGCCCGGGTGCCATGAGGGCCCTGGGCTTCTGTGTGGACGTGTCGCACGCGCGCTACATGGCCAAGGTGTTCAACGACGCGGGTCTTCCCGCGGTGGCCGTCGACGGAGACACCCCTGAGGCTGAACGCAAGGCAGCCGTCGCTCGGCTCACTGCGAGTGAGCTGGTGGCGATCTTCACCGCGGACCTGTTCAACGAGGGCGTCGACATCCCGGACGTCGACACCCTGCTGTTCCTCCGCCCCACGGAGAGCGCCACGATCTTCCTGCAGCAGTTGGGGCGCGGCCTCAGGCGCACTCCGGACAAGCCGGTGCTGACGGTGCTGGACTTCGTGGGCCATCACCGCAAGGACTTCAACGTCGCCCAGCGCTTCCGCGCCATCGTCGGAGGGTCGCGGAAGTCACTGAGAGAGCAGGTAGAGCGCGGCTTCCCCTACCTGCCGTCGGGCTCGCAGATAGTGCTCGACGACATCACTCAGGAGCGCGTCCTGGACAACATCAAGGCTCAGATCGCCACACGGTGGAAGCACCTCGTCGCCGAACTGCGGGCCGTCGGCGACGTCGACCTGCGCACGTACCTGGACGAGAGCGGCGTCGAGCTTCCTGACCTGCTGGGCAAGAAGTCGTTCACCGAGCTGCGCCGCGAGGCGGGCCTGCCCACACCGGCGGGCGGGCACCTGGAGGCGCAGCTCCTCAAACGCGTCAAGGCGCTGGTTCACGTCGACGATGTGGACCGCCACGCGGCCTACACGAGGCTGCTGGCGGACGCCGCCCCCCACTACCAGCACCTCCAGCCCTCTGATCGACGCTGGGCCGAAATGCTCTTCTTCTCCCTGTTGCCGCACGGCGGAGGATTCGCCAGCGTCGAGGATGGCCTGACGGCTCTGCGTGATGAGCCAGCCTTCAGGCAGGAGGCGTGCATGGTGCTCGATTGGGCGCTTGACCACGCCGAACACGTGGCGCGCCCCCTCGTCGGACGGCTCCGTGACACGCCGCTCAGGTCGCATGCGCGGTACTCACGTGAGGAGCTTGCGGCCGCTCTGGGGTACGCCAGCCTCAGCCGATTGCCCGGGAATCTGCGCGAGGGGGTGTTCTACAACCGGGAGGTCGACGTCGACGCGCTGCTGGTCACACTCGTCAAGACCGAGCGCGGCTTCTCGCCAACCACGATGTATCGCGACTACGCCATCAACGCATCGCTGTTCCACTGGGAGTCGCAGTCCCGGACCACCGTCGAATCACCGACGGGGCAGCGCTACGTGACCCAACGCACCAATGGCGCCGAGGTGGCGCTCTTCGTGAGGAACACCGCGATGTGGGAGTTCGGCACTGGCGCGCCGTATCTGCTGCTGGGGGACGTCGATTACGTCGATCACCGAGGTGAGCGACCGATTGCGATCACCTGGAAGTTGCGGCGAGCCATGCCTCCGCAGGTCCTGCAGGAGGCACGCGCCGTCAGCTGACGCGAGCACCCACTTGGTGAGAATCCGGGGAGTTGGACGCCATAGGGCGCTATCTCCCCGGATTCTCACTCTCTCCGCCCCTGGCCCGGGATCCACCAGACCCAGGGAACCGTCGAGAGACCTCTGCTCCGCCGTTCGCGGGAAGCGCAGGACGGACCTTCGACGGTACCCTCCCCGCCGTCGCCGATGTCCATCACCGCACGAAGTGGGTGGCCTCGTCGCTTGTCAGGGCGTGCTCGAGGGCCTCCCGATGCCACTGCGACAAGGGCGGCAGATCGTCGAGGGGGAACCATCGCGCTTCCGTGTTCTCGTCGTCGGCGGGGTGGGGCTCGCCGCTCACCCACCGGAAGAGGAACTCGACGGACAGGTACTGGGTCTGATCTCCGTTGTCGTAGGTGATCATCGGCGTCACCCGCAGCGAGACCAACCGCACCGGCTCGCCCACCACCCCCGCCTCCTCGAGCAGCTCCCGGCGGGCGGCCTGCGCGGGCTCCTCGCCCGGATCGACGATCCCCGTGACCGGAGTCCAGGCGCCGTTGTCTGCGCGCCGCACCAGCAACACCTCGCCGTCGCGCACGACGATGGCGCTGGTGCCGGTCAGCCAGAGCGGGGCGTGACCCACCTTCTCACGCAGCTTCAGGATGAATTCGGGGGTTGCCATGGGCACACGCTAGCGGGGTCGGCGCCGGCTCAGCCCTGGAAGTCCTCCGGCTCCACATCCTCCAGGAACTTGGTGAACGCCTCCACCTCGGCCTCCTCGTCCACCTCGTGCTCCCGGTCGTCGGGGATGGCGGCGTCGTCGAGCACCGACTCGGCCGCCCAGATCACCGTCCCGGTGCGGACGGCGAGGCCCAGCGCGTCCGAGGGCCTCGCATCCAGCACGAGCTGCCCGCCGGGCGTGGACAGGGTGATCTCGGCGTAGAAGGTGCCGCCCTCGATGCGGGTGATCGCGACCCTCTCCACCGAGGCATCCAACGCTTCCAGCACATGCCGCATCAGGTCCAGGGTGAGCGGCCGGGGTGCCGGGTCGCCGTTGACGCCCTGAAGGATCGCGGCGGCCTCGAGCCCGCCGATCCAGATCGGCAGCATCCTGCCCTCTCCGGTCTCCTCGCCGACGGGCTTCAGGATCACCACCGGCTGCGACTTCACGTCCAGTGCGAGCCCGACGATGTGGACGGGGATCATGGATGCCACCTCTCAGCGGGGCCAGATGTTCGGCCGGATTGTGATGCCTCTTCCATCGTAGGCCCGGCCGACGCCTCACCAGCGGTCGTGCACGTACCCGCGGATGTACTCGTCGTAGATCCGCTCACACGCCGCCAACTGCTCAGCGGTCAGCGACGGCAGCGACCCCGCCGCCGCGTTCGCCCGGGCCTGCTCCGGCCGGCTCGCCCCCGGGATGACGACTGAGACCCCAGGCTGATCGATGATCCAGCGCAGCGCCAGCTGGGCCGGGGTGACGCCGTCGGGCACGATGGCGGCGAACTCTCGCGCCGCCTCCACCCCGACGTCGTAGGGGACACCGCTGAACGTCTCGCCCTGGTCGAAGGCCTCGCCCTGACGGTTGTAGGTGCGGTGGTCCTCCACGGCGAAGGTCGTCGCCTTGGTGAACCGGCCGGTCAGCAGCCCGCTGGCCAGCGGCACCCGAGCGATGATGCCCACCCCCGCCTCGGCGGCGGCCGGCAGCACTCGCTCCAACGGCTTGCGGCGGAACACGTTGAGGATGATCTGAATGCTGGCCACCCCGGGACGAGCCATGGCGGTGAGGGCCTCGTCGACCGTCTCCACGGATACGCCGTAGTGGCGGATCCGGCCCTCGGCCACCATCTCGTCGAGCACGTCGTAGACCGAGTCGTCGGAGTACACCGGTGTGGGCGGGCAGTGCAGCTGGATCAGGTCGATGGCCTCGACGCCCAGCAGGCTGCGGGAGCGGTCGGCCCAGGCGCGGAGATTGTCGCGGGTGAACTGTTCCGGGGTGTGCGGATTGGCGCGGCGGCCCAGCTTGGTGGCCACGGTGAGGGAATCGTCGGCGCGCTCCCTGAGGAAGCGGCCGACGAGCTCCTCGCTGTGCCCGTCGCCGTAGACGTCCGCGGTGTCGAAGAAGGTGACGCCCTCGTCGGCGGCGGTGTGGAGGACCGTCATGGCGGTGTCGTCGCTGACCGAGCCCCAATCGCCGCCGAACTGCCAGCATCCTTGTCCCACGACGCCGATGGTGCGGCCGGTCCTACCCAAAATGGAAGTCTGCATGCCTCCCACCTTGGCACACCACACCTGATCACGTCTGAGGTGCTCCGCCTTCGCCTATCGAGCCCGGGGAGCGAGTCATAGTTATGCATAGTTATGAGGCATTCGAGCCGGTGATCCCAAATGCTCATATCTCTGTATGACCGTGCTGGCAGCGCACCGCCGCCGTCAGCCGGCGGAGGTTGAGCCTCCCGCACCCACGAGGTCTCCCGCCGATCCGGCGCCGGCCATGTGGCGGGCCCCACGGAGGCCGAACACCGCGGCTGGGCCGATCGTCGAGCCGGGGCCGGGATACGTGCGGCCCATCACGGAGGCCGAGTTGTTGCCCGCCGCGTACAGGCCCTCGATCACCGAGCCGTCCTCACGCAGCGCCCGCGCGAACTCGTCGGTCACCACGCCTCCCTTCGTGCCCAGGTCGCCGATCACCACGCGATACGCCGTGAACGGACCCTTCTCCAGCGGGCCTAGGTTGGCGTTCGGGATCACCGACGGATCGCCGTAGTAGCGGTCATAGGCGGACCTCCCGCGGCCGAAGTCGTCATCCACGCCGGCCCGGGCGAACGCGTTGAAGCGGTCGACGGTGGCGCGCAGCGTGGCGGGCTCCATCCGCAGCTTCCGCGCCAGAGCCTCGACGGTGTCCGCCTTCGCCATCGACCCCTCCGCCGCCAGCTTCTTGTTGGTGCGCGGATCCATCGCGTAGGTGCGCATATAGCGGCGCGCGTGGCGGGCCTCGCCGATGATCCAGTAGGCGCCGTCCTTGTCGTGCTCCAGCATGTGGTGCCCGAGGTCCACATACGACTCCGCCTCGTTGGCGAACCGTTCCCCGCGGCCGTCCACCATGATCGAGTAGGGCAGCGCCCGCTCGCCCACGATGAACGACGGGTCCCCGCCGTCGGCGCCGATCACGGACGCGCCCCACCACGCGTCGTCCATCAGCTCCAGCGCAGCGCCCGCGCGCTGGCCGAGCCCGATGGCCGAGCCCAGGTTGCCGGGGTTGCCGGAACTGTCGCCCTCGATGCCGTGGTACTGCACTCGCATCAGGGCGTTGCGGTCGAATCCGCCGCCCGCGAGCATCACGCCGCGGCGGGCGCCCACTGTCTGGGTGCGGCCGTCGCGGGTGATCCGCACGCCCACCACGCGGTCGCCGTCGAAGATCAGCTCCTCGACGGGGCTGCTCAGCCACAGCTTCGCGCCGCCCTTCTGCACCACGCCCGCGAACATCGCGGTGGCCAGCGCCGCGCCGATGCCCACGCCCCGCTTCCCGGTGCCCAGGAAGCCGAGCATCCGGAACACGAGGCCCGCGCCGCGCTTGAATCCGCCCCAGGTGGACCAGGCGCGCTGGATGAGCCATACGTCGTCGGTCTTGATGGGAAGGGGCGCGGTGAGCCGCAGCGTCTTGTACCAGTCGCCGAGCACCTTCGAATCCAACGGCTTCACTTCCACGGCGCGCCCGATCCGTCCACCGGGCAGCTCGGGGTAGTAGTCCGGGTACTCGCCCGCGCGGACGAACTCCACCCCGTAGCGCTCAGCGGTGGTCACGAAGTCCGATACCGAATCGACGAAGGCCTCCTTGCGTGCGCGCGATGTGCACCGTCCGACGTCCCCGATGCACGCCTCCATGTACTCGAGTGCGGACTCGCGGGAGTCTGAGACCCTCTCCCGCTGCATCAACGGATTGTTGGGCAGCCAGAGGCCGCCCCCCGACATGGCCGTGCTGCCGCCCCACTTCTCGGTGCTCTCCAGCATCACCACGTCCAGCTTCTCGTCGACGGCGCCCAGCGCGGTGGCCATTGCGGCCCCGCCCGAGCCCACAACCACCACATCGAAAGTGTGGTCGAAAGTCTGCGTCATCTCTCCTCCTCATACCGGACATCTATGTCCGGTTCTATGCTGTCCAGCATGCCCGCCCATCACCGTCGGATCAATAGGGGACCCGCAGCGGCCGCCGAGAATCGCCGCGCGGTGCTGGCTGCCGCCCGCGAACTCTTCGCCGAACGGGGCTACGAGGTGCCGATGCAGGCCATCGCCAAGCGGGCCGGCGTCGGCCAGGGGGTGCTCTACCGGCACTTCCCCAAGCGCCTGGACCTGGCGCTAGCGGTGTTCGAGGAGAACTTCGTCCGCCTCGAGACCGCGGGCGCCGAGGTGGGCCCGGGCTCCTTCAGCGCGCTGTGGGGAGTGATGGTGGACAGCGTGGTGGAATCCGCGGCGTTCGTCGAGATGGCGGTGGAGGCGCGGCGCGAGATGCCGGACTTCGGCGGCAACGAGCGTGTGGTCGCGGTGTTCGGCCCACATGTGGAGGCCGCCAGGCAGGCGGGGGAGGTGCGCGCGGACCTCGTCGTCGACGATGTGCTCACGGCCGTGCGGATGGTCTACGGCCTGGTGGTGACCAGCGGCGGCGGGGGCATGCTGAGGCAGCGGATCGCGGCGGTGTCGCGGCGGTGGTTCGGACTCCCCGCTGCTTGAGCCGGACCGCGCGGGGACCCCGATCGAGCAGGTGGAGGCAACAGACGGCTAAGCCGCGCCCAGCGGTTCGTGCAGGCCTACGCTGGCCTCACACGGATGAGAGGCGGCAGACATGCCGGACATCAAACACAACATCGCCCTCGTGGCGCACGACAACAAGAAGGCCGAGCTGCTCAGCTGGGCCAACTACAACCGGGGCACCCTCAGCCACCACACCCTCTTCGCCACCGGCACCACGGGCACGATGCTGGAGTACGAGCTCGGGCTGCCCGTGACCCGGCTGCTGTCCGGCCCCGTGGGTGGGGATCAGCAGATCGGCGCCATGATCGCCGAAGGCCGGATCGACACGCTCATCTTCTTCTGGGATCCGCTCGAGCCGCAGCCCCACGATCCTGACGTGAAGGCGCTGCTGAGGATCGGGGCCGTGTGGAACGTGCCCATGGCGTGCAACGTCGCCACCGCCGATGTCCTGATCTCGTCGCCGCTGATGAGCCAGCCGTGGGCGAACCGGCCAGACATCTCGCCGCGAGCCTGGCAGCCCGACGAGGAGTGATGGGCCGGGCCTTCGGCCACCTTGCCGCGGTATGGAAAGCTGGGGCCGTGACACCCCTCGAGCTGACCTTCCCGGACATCAATCCGGTTGCCATCAACATCTTCGGCCTCAAGATCCACTGGTACGCCCTCATGTACCTCCTCGCGTTCGCGATGGGGTACGGGTTGATGATCCTGCGACTGCGGCACGAGCCGTACCGGTCCATCACCACGCCCAGGCCGTGGACCCGGACGAGCATCGAAGACATCCTGCTCGCGGCCATCATCGGCGTCATGGTGGGCGGACGCCTCGGCTACACGCTCTTCTACAATCCGGCCTACTACTTCGCCAACCCGCTGGAGATCCTCCAGATCTGGGATGGCGGGATGAGCTTCCACGGCGGCGCCATCGGCGTGGCGCTCGGCCTGGCCTGGTTCGCCTTCCGCGAGAAGCGCCCCTTCCTCCAGGTGGCGGACTTCCTCGTGCCCGCCGCGCCCATCGGCCTGGCCGCCGGCCGGTTCGGCAACTTCATCAACGGCGAGCTGTGGGGCCGCGAAGCCTCGGCAGATCTGCCGTGGGCCATGCGGTTCCCCACCGGGGGCGACGTCCTGCGCCACCCGTCGCAGCTCTACCAGATGCTCCTCGAGGGCGTCCTGCTGTTCATCCTGCTTTGGCTCTACGCCCGCAAGCCCCGCTTCCGCGGCCAGATCACCGGCGCATTCATCGCCGGCTACGGGCTGTTCCGGTTCATCGCGGAGTTCTGGCGCGAGCCCGACGCGCAGCTGGGCTTCCTCTCGCTCGGGCTCAGCATGGGTCAGTGGTTGTCGCTGCCCATGGTGCTGATCGGCCTCGTCCTCTGGTCCTGGGCCCGGATGCGCGCAGTCAGCGATGTGGAATCCGAGGCTGTTGATAACCCGGAGGATAAGTCCGTGGAGTCCGACGAGGCCTGACCCCTTCGCGGTGACCTGCGGTCTTTTCGCTCCGCGAACCTGTGGACAACTGTGTGGACGGCTGTGTGGACCGACCGGCTCAGAGGTGGTAGTGGCCGGCGCGGGCGGCCAGCCATCCTTCGGGATCCTTGAAGACGGGGCCCATGGCCGCCAGCCCCGCCCCCATCACCGACCGCAGGGGTGCGTCGGTCAACGCCGTGACCTCCATGGGTGTCTTGCGGGCCCACACCACCCGGCCCGCCAACTGCCGGTGCAGAGGCTCGCGCAGCCAGGGTTCGAGGTGGGCGAAGTGACCGGACAGTCGCACGGTGGACACGTCGGAGAGGTTGATCGCAGCACCGAGCGCGATCCCCAGGGCGCCGGCGGCGCGGCGGATCACCGTCTGGGCCCGTTCGTCGCCGTGGGAGAGGGCGTGCATGAGTGCCTCCAGGGTGGGTTGCCTGGCCGCTGAGAGGAGGGCGTGCAGGCCAACGACCGTCTCCAGGCAGCCGACCGAACCGCACGGACAGGGTGCCCCGCGCGGGTCTACGCAGACGTGGCCGATCTCACCGGCCCAGCCGTGCTCGCCGAGGTGCAGCCTGCCCTTGACGACGATGGCGCCTCCAACCCCGGCATCCCCACAGAGCAGGATGAACGACCCGCCGTGCGCGTCCCGGAGCAGGGTCACCGCGCCGCTGTCCGCGTCGTTGGCGATATTCAGCGACACAGGCACGCCGTCGTGCGCGAGAGACCAGTGATCTGCCGGGCGTTCCCCCTCCCAGCCGAGCGGAGTGGAGCGCACGATCAGGCCGGCCTTGCGATCCACCAAGGCGGGCAGCGCCACGTAGGCGCCGATGAGGCGGCCGGCGGAAGGAAGCTCCTCCAGGACGCTACGTGAGAGCCGCTCCAACTCGGCCATGGTCCCCGCGACACCCAGGCGCTTGGCATCCGCGGCCACCTCCCGGGAGGCAGTCACCTTGGAGGTCAGGTCCACGAGGCCCACCGCGAGCCTGCCCAGGCGGACATGCAGGCCCAGCCCGAACGTGGTCCCCGGCTTGATGAACAGCGGGACCGCGGGGCGGCCCCGGCCGGCGCTGGCCGCCTCGCCCTCGGTCACCAGATCGCCGGAGATCAGCTCGTCAACCAGCCGCGACACCGTCGATCTCGTCATGCCCAGCTGCTGGGCGATTCCCGCGCGCGACACGTGCCCGCTGTGTTCCACCACGCGCAGAAACACCAACGCGAGGTTCGACGATCGCATCGCCGACTGCGTCATGCCCGAGGTGTGCTCGTACTCCGGCTCTTCCGTCATGCAACTCACTTCCGATCACCGACGCTGGGGGTGCGTCTCCGGTGACGCCGCCAGTGTCCACCCAACAAGGTGTTGAGCGCTAGGGGGCGTCCATAAATGGGCGGTCAGGCAGATCTGCAACGGCGGCCCGATAGTCGTCGCCTAGGCGCTCCAGGTCCGCCCGGCAGCGGCTGATCAGGCAGCGGTCGCCGTCGGCGTCGATGCCTTCGCGCTGCCACTGCTTCCGGGCCAGCGGGAGCAGATGCTCGGGCATTCGCCCGGAGGCGTTGGTCACGCGCCACCATGACACCTCACCGCCCCAACTGGTCATGATGCTGCCGACCCGGCGGGGCGACGTGCCGACAAGAGCCGCGATGTCGCCGTAGGCCACGACTCGCCCCGGCGGGACCTGCTCCACGGCCCGCAGCACGCGCTCCACCACCTCGTCACTCATCGGCGACCCCGAGCAGAGCCGGGAGGACCTCGTCGAGCTGACCGCGGATGACCTGGTCCGCGTCGTCGTCGTAGGCGGTGGCCTCCGCGTTGACGATCACTCCGTACGCCCCGAGCTCCAACGCCAACGGGAACAGGCCGGCGACGGGATAGACGCCGAGAGTGGTGCCGACGGCGACGATGGCGTCGCAGTCCTCCGCCGCCGCCACCGCGGCGCCCAGCACGTCGGCGTCGAGGACCTCCTCGAACAGCACGACGGTGGCCCGCGTGATCCCCCCACACGCGGGGCAACGCGGATCCTCCTCGCCGGCCGCAACCCGCTCCAGCATCTCCTCCATCGGACCGGTGCGCCCACACATCTCGCAGCGCCAGGTGCGCGCCGAGCCGTGGATCTCGTGCACCAGCTCGGGGTTGCTGCCGGCCAACTGGTGCAGACCGTCGGTGTTCTGCGTGACGATCGCGCGCAACCGCCCCGCCCGCTCCAGCTCGACGATGGCCCGGTGCGCGCGAGTGGGCTGCGCGGCCCACATCGCGGGGTGGGCCCGACGGCGCCAGGCCGCCTTGCGCACGTCGTCGTCGCGGAGATACCAGGAGAGAGTGGAGACCAGCTCGGCGTACGGGTCCCGCGTCCAGAGACCCTCAGGCCCGCGGAAGTCCGGGATGCCCGCCGCGGTGGACAGCCCGGCCCCGCTGAGGATCAGGATCCGGGTGGCCTCGTCGAGGCTCGTGATCTTCGCCACGGCTCAGCCTCCGGTCACCAGGCGTAGGCCTCCGGCGCGGCTCCGCCGGGGCCGGGGAAGATCTCGTCGAGGCGCTTCAAGGCGGCGTCGTCGAGGGTGATCTCCACCGCGCGGAGGGCGCCTTCGAGCTGCTCCATGGTGCGAGGCCCGATGATCGGTCCGGTGACACCGTCCTGGTGCAGCAACCACGCGAGTGCCACGTCGCCGGGCGCGTGGCCGAGCTCGTCGCAGAACGCCTCCCACTGCTCCAGCTGCGCCCGCTTCTCCTCGACCCGCTTGAGCATGCCCGCGTCTGCGCGGCGACCCTCCTCGATCTTGCGCAGCACGCCACCCAGCAGGCCGCCGCCCAGCGGCGACCACGGAATGACGCCGAGGCCGTAGTGGCGGGCCGCCGGGAGGACCTCAAGCTCGATGGTGCGGGCGGCGAGGTGGTAGAGCGACTGCTCGCTGACCAGGCCGAGCGAGTGACGCGCCTTGGCGGCCTCGTTGGCCGCGGCGATGTGCCAGCCGGCGAAATTCGACGAGCCCACGTAGACGATGTCGCCGGAGGCGACGAGGCGGTCCATCGACTGCCACACCTCCTCCCATGTGGTGGCGCGGTCCACGTGGTGCATCTGGTAGAGGTCGATGTGTTCGGTCTGGAGCCGCTGCAGGGAGGCGATCGCCGAGCGGCGCACGTTGACGGCGGACAGCTTCGAGAAGTTCGGCACCTCTTCGTCGAGGGTGGAGCCATAGCACTTGGTGGCCAGCACCACCTCGTCGCGGCGGCCGGACTTGGCGAACCAGCGCCCGACGATCTCCTCGGTGCGGCCGCGATGGCCCTGACCGCCGTAGCCGTTGGCGGTGTCGAAGAAGTTGATGCCCGCGTCGAGGGCCCGGTCCATGATGGCGTGCGAGTCCTCTTCCGAGGTGTGCGGGCCGAAGTTCATGGTGCCGAGCACGATGCGCGAGACGAGAAGGCCGGAACGGCCGAGGCGGGTGTACTGCATGGTGTCCTCCAGTTGACTGCTCCTCCACCCTATCCACGGCCCGCGTGCGGGGGTGGGGACTTCGCAGAGGCGACGTGGCACGACTGCGGGCTTAGGACAGCCTCAGCTCATAACTGACCCCCGGGGTCGCAATTGACAACCGCAGTGTTAGCTTAATTCCATGACCCTCGTGGAGCGCTTCGTGAGCCGTCGGTGCATCACAGCCCAACAGCTGGACGCCGGGACGACGCGCGCACTGGACGCACTGAGGGTAGGCGAGGCGGCCACCATCGCCGCCTTCGACGCCAACGACGTCGTCGCGCGGCGCCTCTTCGACCTCGGATTCACGCCGGGAGAACCCGTGATCAGGCTGAGGCAGGCGCCGCTCGGCGACCCGTTGATGTTCCGCGTGGGCGGCATCGAGATCGTGCTGCGCCGGGCTGAGGCGCGGCGGATCCTCGTCTCCGCATGACCCACCACCACGGCGGAACCTCCGCAGCGCCAGTGCTGCCCGACGCCGCCCGGGTCGCGCTCGTCGGAAGCCCCAACGCCGGCAAGACCACCCTCTTCAACGGCCTGACCGGCCTGCGGGCCAAGACGGGCAACTATCCCGGGGTGACGGTGTCGCGATACGAGGGGCGGGTGGACACCCCGGCCGGCCCCGTCATCGTGGAGGACCTCCCGGGCACCTACTCGCTGGACCCGATCAGCCCTGACGAGGAGATCGTCGCGCAGGTGTTGGAGGAGGCCCACGAGCTCGCCGGCCTCGTCGTGGTGGTGGACGCCACCCACCTCCGCCGCGGACTCGGCCTTGTCTCGCAGGTGCAGCAGGCCGGCCTGCCCACCGTCGTAGTCCTCACCTTCGTCGACGAGCTGCTCCGACGCGGCGGCCGGGTGGACCCGGAGCGGCTCGGACGGGCGCTGGGCGTCAAGGTCCTGCCCGTGGTGGCGGGGGAGCGACGGGGGGTTGAGGCACTGCGCGACGTGCTGGCCGCACCGTCGGCCTGGCCCGCCCCGCCGCTGCCGCCGCCCACCGAGCCGGACGAGGTGACCGGCTGGGCCAGATCCATCCTCCAGGCCGCGCACTTCGCGCCTCCCGACCCCGACTCGCGCACCGGCCGCCTCGACGGGGTGCTGCTGCACCCCGTGTGGGGGTCACTGGTGTTCTTCGCGACGATGTTCGCGTTCTTCCAGACCATCTTCATGGTCGCGGCCCCGGTGCAGGGGTGGATCGAGGCTGCCTTCGCCTGGTTGGGTGACGTGGCCCGGTCGTCGATCCCGGTGGAGTGGCTGGGCCGGTTCGTCGCTGACGCGCTGCTGGCCGGCGTCGGCGGGGTGCTGGTCTTCCTGCCCCAGATCGCGCTGCTGTTCGTGCTCATCTCGCTGCTGGAGGGCTCCGGCTACCTGTCGCGGGCCGCGTACCTGATGGATCGGGTGATGGCCACCGCGGGGCTGGAGGGTCGCGCGTTCGTCGCACTGCTCAGCTCCATGGCGTGCGCCATCCCCGGCATCATGGCCACCCGCACCCTGCCGTCGGCCAAGGACCGGCTCGCCACCATGATGGCGGCCCCGCTGATGACCTGCTCCGCGCGGCTGCCCGTGTACGTGCTGCTCATCGGGATGCTGGTGCCGCCGGACCTGCGCTGGGGCCTCATCGGTGCGCAGGGCCTGATCATGTTCGGGCTGTACCTGATGGGGGCCGCCTCCGCCATGACGTCGGCCTGGTTCTGGAAGCGCATCGTCGGACGTTCCGGCATGAGCCTGCCGTTCTACATGGAGATGCCCAGCTACCGGATGCCGCGGCTGCGCACCGTGCTGATCTCCGTATGGGACGCGTGCAAGGCCTTCCTGCGCAAGATCACCTCCATCATCCTGGTCACCACCGTCGTGCTGTGGGCGCTGCTCAACCTGCCGATCCGCGGTACCGACGAGTTGCTCGAGGCTGGGGTGGACCCGGCTGACAGTGTCGCGGTGACTGCCTACACGCTGGACCACTCGGCCGCCGCCGCCGTGGGGCGAGCCATCGGACCCGTGTTCGAGCCGCTCGGCTTCGACTGGCGCGTCAACGTGGGCGTCATCTCCTCCCTGGCCGCCCGCGAGGTGTTCGTCTCGACGTTGGGCCAGGTGGCCGCCGCCTCGGACCCGGAGGACCCCACCGCCGCGCTCGAGGCGATGACCCACACCGAGGGGCCCCGCGCCGGGGAGAAGGTCTTCACGCCGCCCACCATCGCGGCTCTGCTGGTGTTCTTCGTCTACGCGCTGCAGTGCATGTCCACCCTCGCCGTCATGCGGCGCGAGACCGGCACCTGGCGCTGGCCGCTGATCGCCTTCGTGCACCTCGGGGTCATCGCGTGGCTGATGGCGTTCCTTGCCCACTCGATCGTCGGAGCACTCCTGTGAAGCGCAGCATCCATCCCCAGGCCGTCCCCGGAGAGCCCGCGGCGGTCCGGTGGGTCACGGACGTCGACCTGCCGGTGGGGCGCGTGGTCTCCGCCCCCGGCACCCTCGGCCCGCTGCTCGAGTACGGGGTGCTGACCAAGGCGTTCGTCGAACGTGGGGGAGTGTGGACGTGGCTCGCCCCGGACCACACGTGGACCGAGCACGGGCCGCGGATCCGGGACGCGGTCTCGTCGGCCGTCGACCTGCCCGGCTGGGAGGTCGACGAGGGATCCGACGAGCTGCTCGGCCTGATCGCCCGGGAGATCCTCGACGGCGAACTCGCCGGCTACGTCGAATCCCACGGGGGCGTCATCACGGTGGCGGCCGCTGCGGGCGGGCGGCTGACCCTGGACTTCGGCGGCGCGTGCGAGGACTGCCCGGCCGCCAGCTCGACGCTCCACGAGCGGATCGAGGCTGCCGTGCGCGAGCGCTACCCGCTGCTGCGCGGCGTCGAGCGGGTGGGTGGGGCCCACCACAGGTCGCGGGGATGGTTGGGGTTGCCCGTCCCGGGTCGCGGCCGCTGATTCGCCCCGTCGCCTGAGCTGGGGCCTATCCGACCCGTCGGAGGGAGCGGAGGGTGAGTGCGGTCTCGATGGCCGCGTGCGCCGCCTCGAAGCCCTTGTCCTCGACAGAGCCCGCCAAACCTGCCCGGGCGAGTGCCTGCTCCTCGGTGTCACAGGTGAGCAACCCGAAGCCGACGGGGGTGCCATGATCGAGAGCCACGCGGGTGAGGCCGTCCGTCGCCGCGGCACACACGTACTCGAAGTGTGGCGTCCCTCCCCGAATGACGACGCCGAGGGCCGCGACGGCGTCGTGGGTACGGGCGAGAGCGTCGGCTGCCACGGGCAGCTCGAAGCTGCCGGGCACGCGGACCACCGTCGGATCGGCACCGGCGGCCACGCAGGCGCGCAGCGCACCCGCGAGGAGGCCGTCCATCACCGTCTGGTGCCAGCTGGCCGCGACGATTGCGACGCGGAGGTCGCGGGCATCTAGTCCACTGGTGGCGGGGGCGCCGTGTCCACTCATGTGAGGTCTCCTTGGGCGCTGGTGGGAAGCAGGGGACTGAGAAGATGTCCCATCCGTTCCCGTTTGGTGGTGAGGTAGGCCAGGCTGTGTTCCCCTGGCGGTACGAGGATGGGGACTCGTTCCGTGACGCTGGTCCCCAACTCCTCGAGGGCGGTGACCTTGGCCGGGTTGTTGGTGAGCAGCCGGACGGCAGGGACGCCGAGGTCGCGGATGATCTGCGCGGCGGCGGTATAGCGCCGGGCATCGATCGGGAGACCGAGATCGGTATTGGCATCGACGGTGTCGCGGCCGGACTGCTGGAGTGCGTACGCATGCAGCTTGGCGATGAGGCCGATGCCCCGACCCTCGTGGCCGCGCAGATACACGATCAGCCCTCGTCCCTCCGCCGCGATCCGGGCCAGCGCCAGGTCCAGCTGTGGGCCACAGTCGCAGCGGATGCTGCCGAAGACGTCGCCGGTGAGGCACTCAGAGTGGACCCGCGTGAGCGGAGGCTTGGGGCCGCCGAGGTCGCCGAGGGTCAGCGCGACGTGCTCCTCGCCCTCGACGGTGCGGTAACCGATCGCGAGGAAGTCTCCGTGGCGAGTGGGCAGATGTGCCTCGGCGGCCCGCTCGACCAACCGTTCGGCACGTTCCCGGTGGACCACCAGGTCCTCGATGGAGATCAGCGCTAGGCCGTGCTCGTCGGCGAAGTCACGGAGCGCCTGGCCCCGTTTCATGGTGCCGTCGTCGTTGACGATCTCCACGAGCACGCCCACCGGCCGGAGCCCGGCCAGCCGCGCGAGGTCAACGGCCGCCTCGGTGTGCCCACGCCGGGCGAGCACCCCGCCCTCCCGATACCGCAGCGGGAAGACATGCCCCGGCCTGGTCAGATCCCTGGCCCCCGTCGCCGGGTTGGCCAGCATCTGGACGGTGTGGGCCCGGTCCGCCGCGCTGATGCCCGTGGTCACCCCGGTGCGCGCATCGACGGTCACGGTGAAAGCGGTCCGGTACTGGTCGTCGTTGTCGCGGGTCATCAGCGGGATCTGCAGGCGGTCCAGCAGCTCGCCCGTCATCGGCGCGCAGACCACACCGCTTGAGTAGCGGACGGTGAAGGCCATCAGCTGGGGAGTCGCCTTCTCGGCGGCGAAGATGATGTCGCCCTCGTTCTCCCGTGACTCGTCGTCCACCACCACGACCGGGCGGCCGGCTGCGATGTCCTGGATGGCTCGGGCGACGGTGTCCAGCTGGAGGGTCATCGGGTGACCAGCCGTTCGACGTACTTGGCGATGATGTCAACCTCAAGGTTGACGAGGTCGCCGGCCTGCCGGAGGCCCAGGGTGGTGCGCTGCAGGGTCTCCGGGATCAGCCCGACGGTGAAGGTAGCGGCGTCGTCGTCGACCTCCACCACGGTCAGGCTCGTGCCGTCGACGGCGATCGATCCCTTGGGCACAACGTAGCGGGCGAGCGCCGACGGCAACGCGAAGGTCACGGTGTCCCAGTGCTGGCTGGGGTGGCGCGACACGACGTGGCCGGTCCCGTCGACGTGGCCCTGCACGATGTGGCCGCCGAGCCTCCCTGTCGCGGTGACGGACCGTTCGAGGTTCACCGGGCTGCCCGGCTCCAGTGAACCGAGGGAGGTCTTGTCGAGGGTCTCCTGCATGAGGTCTGCCGTGAAAGTGGGCCCGTCAAGAGTGACGACGGTGAGGCAGCACCCGTTGACGGCGATCGAGTCCCCGGGGCGGGCGTCGCCGGTGACCAGCGGCCCCCCGATGGTGAGGGTCAGTGCGTCGGGGTGTGGATCGAGTGCGAGCACTTGGCCCAGCTCTTCGACGATTCCGGTGAACATGTCAGAACGCTCCTTCGAGGGGGGTGGGGGAGGGTGGGCGCAGCGTGAGGCGCAGCGCGGGTTGGTCAGTGGGGTCCACAGGTGGGAGGACGGTGGCCTCGTCGAGGTCGAGGCGCAACGCCTGCGAGATGGTGCCGATGCCGAGGTCGCCGACGACCGGGCTGCCAGCTCCGAGAAGGGCCGGCGCGATGTAGGCGACGATCTCGTCGATCAGGGCCTCGCGGAGGAAAGCTGCCGCAAGCGTGGGACCGCCCTCGAGCAGCACATGCCTGCGCCCGCGCCGGTGAAGCTCGGCCAGGGCCGAGTGCGGGTCGCGGGTGGGGAGGTGGATCGAGTCGGCGGCGCCGTCGAGCACGCGGCTTCCGGGGTGGGGTTTCCGCAGCCCCATGACCACCCGCAGTGGCTGGATGTCCGCCAGGGTCCCGGCGGAGTCGCGGATCGTCAGGTGTGGGTCGTCGATGGTTACGGTGCCGGTCCCGGCGAGGATCGCGTCGCAACGTGCACGCAGCCGGTGGGCGTCGGCACGTGCGGCCCTCGACGACACCCAGCGCGAAGTGCCGTCAGAGGCCGAGGTCCGCCCGTCGAGCGTTGAGGCGAACTTCCAGGAGACGTAGGGTCGGCCGCGGCTCACGGCGATGCCCCATGCCTTGTTGAGGGCTGCCGCCTCGTCAGCAAGGAGTCCTCCGGCAACGTCGATGCCCGCGTCACTCAACCGCCGGGCACCGCCCGACGCCTCGGGGTTGGGATCCTCCTGCGCGAAGACGACCCGCCGCACGCCGGCCGCTATCAGAGCTTCCGTGCAGGGGCCTGTGCGCCCGGTGTGGTTGCATGGCTCAAGGGTGACCACGGCGGTGGCGCCATGGGCACGCACCCCCGCGGCGGTCAGGGCGTCGACCTCGGCGTGTGGTGTGCCCGCTCCCCGATGGTGACCCTCAGCGATTGTGCGCCCGTCGGGTGTGAGGAGCACGCAGCCGACGCGAGGGTTGGGGCCGTGCGGCGCGTCTTCTGCAGCCGCCAGCTGCAGTGCCCGCGTCATAGCGCTCTGTTCGGCCGGTGATTCGTGCACGGTGCCCGCTGTCCTCTTCGGGCGCGCTCCGGGGGTACACGACCAAGCGGCAGGTACGCTGCCGCTGACCGCTGCGTGCGCTTCCCATCCGGACTTTAACCGTCGGTCCAGGAGTTCCACCTGGTCAACCGGCCAACGAGTTGGCCGGGTCGCGGACTGTCACCGCCGGTGCGGAATTTCACCGCCCCCAGAGCACGCAATGTGTGTTGGGCCAACAATGCACGGCCCGGCGGTGGCAGTCAATCCGTGATGGCTGGTCAGGCCTCGTCTATCCTGGCCCGACGGCGGGGTCATGAGCCGGCTCGACGCCGTGGCCCGGAGCGGGGTCGGGGACGGGGCCGCTGTGCTTGGGGGGGGCGTGCGATTCCCGTGCGGGGCCGACGGTGAGCGCCGCGATGCCGGTCGTGATGGGCACCGCGAGGATCAGCCCGATGGCCGAGGCGAACGTCCGCACGCCCTCCCCGGCGAACAGCTCGAGCCCGAACAGGTCCAGCGGCTCCCGGGTGGTGAAGAACAGCAGCAGCAGGATGGTCAGGGCGCCACCGGCGTAGGCGAACACGATGGTGTAGATGGTGGACGCGATGTGGTCCCGCCCGATCCGCATCCCCGCCGAGAACACCTTCGCCCGCGTCCACTCCGGCGCGGCGGCACGCAGCTCCCACACGGCCGAGGCCTGCGTGATTGTCACGTCGTTGAGCACGCCCAGGCCGCCGATGATGATGCCCACCATCAGCAGTTCCTGGAAGTTGATGCCTGGGGCGAGTTGGGCCAGGTCGTACTCGTTCTCCTCGGCGAAGCCTGACAGGCGTGCCGCGCTGACGGCGATCGTCCCCAGCGTGGTGGTGACGGCGAGGCCGAGAAGGGTGCCGGCCAGCGCCGCCGACGTGCGCATCGACACCCCGTGGGCCACGTAGAGGACGATGAACATGATCACCGTGGACCCGGACAGCGCCACCGCCATTCCCGGCTTCCCGACGATGATGGCCGGCAGCATGAAGCCCAGCAGGATCCCGCCGGCGATGACCAGCCCCACCAGCGCGAACAGCCCGCGCCAGCGCGCCACCGCGACCACCGCCACAGTGAACAGTACTGCCATCGTGAGGAGCACCGGCAGTCTGTTGATGCCGTTGAACGCGTAGTGGATGCCGTCAGAGGTGGGCACGCGCGCCACCTCGATGGTGTCTCCGGCTCGCAACCCGTTGTGCACGTTGGGGCCGGTGAGCTCGACGGCAGCCTGCTCGCCGGCGTCCGGACCTGAGGTGAGCGTGACGGTGGCGGTCATGCACGCCGCCGTCCCCGTCGGCGTCTCGACGGAGGACTCGCACCCGTCCACGATCGAGTCGATGGTGGCCTGCTCGTAGGTGACCCCCGGGGCGTCGGAGATCTTGTTGAGCGCCGCGGACACCTCGCTCTGGCTGGGCCACAGCCAGATCAGCCCGGCGATGGCGAGGACGCCGAACACCACCAGCAGGCCGGTGAGCAGGGTGCGGGCGCGCTGGCCCACCTCGACGACCCCGTGGCTGCCGTGCCCGTGCCCATGCCCGTGACCCATGGGCACAACTTACCGGCCCACCCGCCCGGAGTGGCCAAGACCGCTCGCCCTAGAATGGGACTCACGATGCTCAAGGCACCCCAGCCCTCCCTCCCGCGGCGACGACCCGACGCGAAGTGCCCGCTGCGCCCGGGGGAGCCGTGCACCCTGTGCCAGGCAAGTGTGACGGGGCCGCAGGACTGCGGCCTGGTGTACCTGGTCATGGATGATCCCGAGTTCCGCGAGGCCTGGGCGGCGTCGCGCCGGCCCGTCGGGCAGTAGCAGCCCCGAGCCCGTCCAGCCCGGGCCCTCAGCCCACAACCACGGAGCCGCCCCGCTGCGGCGGCTGGGTACGCTCGTCGCATGGATGCCGAGTCGTCGACGTGTTATCGACACCCCGATCAACCCACGCGTATCGCGTGCCAGCGCTGCGACCGGCCCATCTGTCCGCAGTGCATGATCCCCGGCGCGGTCGGCTTCCAGTGCCCTGAGTGCGTGTCCCGCGGCCACCGCGAGACACGGCAACTCCAACTCCCCTACGGGGGGACTCGGGCGGCCAACCCGCGCGCCACCTCGATCGCGCTGATCGTGATCAACGTCGTCGTGTTCGCGGGGGTCCTGCTGACGGGGGGATCCTTCGGGTCCCTGTTCAACCTGTTCGCCCTGACCCCGCAGGGCATCTGCCCGGTGGGCGACCAGATCCTGCTCACGGACGCGGCCGGCTGCGCAGCGGAGGGCTACGTGTGGCAGGCGGGGGTGGCCACGGGCGCCCCCTGGCAGGTGATCACCTCCGGCTTCACCCACGCCGCCCCCCTCCACATCCTGTTCAACATGCTGGTGCTGTGGCTGCTCGGGCCCACTATCGAGCAGGTGCTCGGCCGGGCGCGGTACCTGGCGGTCTACCTGGTGGCGCTCCTGGGTGGGTCGGCCGCGGTGATGCTCTTCTCGGAGCCATTCCTCTCGACCATCGGCGCCTCTGGTGCCATCTACGGGTTGATGGGGGGTCTTCTGCTGATCGCCGTCCGGCACAAGGGAGACGTGCGCGGCATCCTCTTCTGGCTTGGACTCAACGTCGTCCTGTCGTTCACCTGGGCGGGCATCAGCTGGCAGGGGCACCTCGGCGGCCTCCTCGGCGGCGCGGCGACGGCGGCCTTGATCATGTACCTGCCCAAGGAGCGCCGCGCCGCCTGGCAGTGGCCGTTGGTGGGTCTGTTGGCGGCGGTGTTCGTGGCCATCATCGTGGCCCGCGCGCTCGCCCTGGCAGGCTGACGGCGGGGCGTGGCCCCCGTCCAGCACGGTGGTAGGTTGCGGGCATGGTGGAGGCCCCCCGCGATGAGCTCGATCCCGCGCTGCGTCGCGCCCGCTACGGCAAGCGCGACGACGGGGACAGGTTCCTCGGCTTCTGGCTGACCATCCTGGTGCATGCCCGCCAGGATCGACTCACTCCCAGCCTCACCCAGGTTCGACGCGCCATCGAGGGCTTCTATGCCGGGCGTGAGGTGCGGGCCGCCGTCGCCGCGGTGGGGCTGCCGGCTGTGCAGGACCAGCTGCGCGACGCCGCAGCCGTCTACTTCCAGACCTGCCTGACCGATCCCCAATACTCGTCGGTGGTGTGGGGGATGAATCGGCTGCAGCCAGACCAGCTGCGCGCCAAGGCGGCCAAGGATGCCGCGACCGCGCTGGCGGCGCTGGTGGAGTGCCGCGCCGGGAGCCCGGCGGAGGAGTTGCCCCCGCTGTTCGTCGATGGTTTCCTCGAGGTCTTCGGTGAGCCGGGCCGCGACGCACTGCGCCCAGCCCTGGCGAAGAGGTCCTCGCTGGCGGGCCTCGGACTGGTCTAGGAGCTCACGCCTCGGGGGCCCCCGCCATTGCGCGGCGGGCCGACGGTGCGTGGAGCGCGGCCTGGATTCGCCTGGAGAGGTCCGGCGCCAGGTCACGGCCCTCGGCGCGGGCCGTCCGGGTCAGGGCCACCGCGGCGCCGTTGGCCTCGGAGGAACGACCGGCCAGGGCGAGGGCCAGGATCTCCCGCGATGCGAGGGCGTCGTTCGAGGGCGCAGCGAGACGTCCCCTTCGTACCGCCCAGAGGGCGGCCTCGGCCGCGCTGCGCTCCAGCGCCCGGTCCGCCAGCACACTGGCCGCGTCCACGACCATGGACACCATGTCCGAGCGCAGCTGGTGCGCCCAGCCCCATTGGAACTCGAAGGAGCCAAGGGGCTCGCCGCGCACCAGGCGCAGCGCCGCCACGAGAGCAGCGTCCGAGGACAGGTTCACGCCACCGCTCAGCATGGTGCGGAACTGCTCCCAGTCCGAGGACACCCTCGGATCCAGCGACACCCTCCCCGAGTACGCATCCGGCAGGTACTGCACCCCGTCCGGGGCGTCGCCCAGCCAGCTGCGCAGGCGGCTGGTGTTGGAGCGCCGGGTGGTCTCAGCGATCAGCAGCGCGCGCGTCATGGCCGTCGGCGTGGATCCGGGGTTCTCCAGGAGCCAGGCGCAGTACTCGAGGCACTGGCCCACGGCGCGCCCAGGAACGTCTCCGGCGGCGCCGATCAGGTCCGGATCCCCGAGGAGGAGCAGCATCGGGTGCTCGGGAGTGCTGAGCCGTCCGGTCATGGGGGCGTCCTCGTACGGTCTGGGTGAGTGCGGAAGGGGCGTCACGTTGGGGGGAAGCTCGTCCTCCGAGCGCCACCACGGAGCCTGCTCTGTGTCTGTGCTGCCGGCTGCGCGGAACAGTTCAAGCACTGCCCTGCGGGCCGGCTGGGTCAGCAGTTGGGGCGTGAACGACTGACCCCGCCAGGTGCCTGAGCGATCATCGACCGTCACGGGGTGCGAGCCGAGCTGGGTGGCGGACTCCGATCCGACGACCACGCTCACGCCCACCTCACCGAGGGCGAGGGCATCGGCGATGGCATCCAGCTGCACCGGGTTCACCGTCGACACGAACACCACCACCACCGGCTGCCACACGCCGGCCAGGTCCGCGTCCTCGCGGAGCTGGGGGAGGGTGCGACCGGCCATGGCGAGGCGCCGTTGGCTGCAGAGTCTGGTGAGGGCCAGGACGCCGTCCTCGACGGTGTGCGTGGCGCTGATCCGGGGATCATCCAGGGCGTCGGCCCATTCGGTGCCGCCCACCAGGACAAGCTGCGTCTCATCGGCCCAGGGCGCGCAGCTGAGGCCCGTCACCACAGCGGCCAGCGCCGACGCCGTAGCCGGCCCGGTGAGGATCAGCGCCCGCTCCCGCTCCACGTCCGCCGCGACCGTCTCGCCCTCAGCGGTCCACCCGAGGACGACGGCGGTGGCCGACTGCCCTGGCTCCGCCTCCTCCGCCCGCCTCGCCAGCGCCGCCCAGAAGCGGGCGAGTGGAGGTGAGACCGGGATGGCTCTGCGGCCCATCGCACGGCCGAGAAGCTGCAGGCGACGCCGTGAGGCCAGGCCCGCCACGATGCCGCTGGCCAGGATGGCTCCGATGGGGCCGAGCACCTCGGCCACGCCGTCGTCCGCGTCAACCATCGAGGACACGGCGGCCGCGGCTTCGTCGGCGCGCTCAGATGGGGCAACGGTGGGTGGACCGGGGAGCGGGTCCTCGGCACCTTCGTCCGGCCGCGGAGTGGCCGGCGGGCGGCTGGGCGTGGAGGTGTCGGTGGGGTCACTGAGCGAGGACTCAACCGCGACTTCGTCAGGAAGGGGATCCGCCGGCGCCGCAGCCACTGGGACAACCTCGACGACCGGCTCAGCGGCAACTGGGACGCTGAGGACCCAACCGGTGTCGATCTGGTCCGGGTCTGCGATGCGCTGTTGATTGAGCCGGTGGATCTCCGGCCACCGCTCGGGATCCCCGAGCTCGTCCGCCGCGATGGACCACAGCGTGTCACCCTCCTCCACCACCATCTCCTCCACGGCACCCACGGCGGCTTCCTCGGGGAGGACCAGCCGCCTCCCGGCCTCGAGCCGAGTGGACTCAGTGAGCCCTGGGTTCAGGGCCACCAGCTCCCGCCAGCGGCCTCCCTCGCCCAGCTCCTGCTCGGCCACCCCCCACAGTTCGTCGCCCGGCTGGACCAGGTAGGTGCGTGACCCTGCCGCCTCATCCGACACGGAGGCCTCGGCGCGGGCCGAGACCGACGCGCGCCCCCCGGACGCATCAGCGGGGCCACCAGGCGCCGCGACCGTGTCGGCCACCGCCGCGTTGGGCGCCGCGACAGCCGCCAACACCAGCGCCCCGATGACTGGACGGAGCCAGCCGGTGCCCGGCAGAGCCACCGCGACCCGCCGTCGGGTGGCCACGGACAGCAGCTCGAAGACGACGGTGAGGGCCAGGACCGCCCACGCCACCCAGCCCACCACGCTCAGCGCGGCCACGACCAGGCGGCTGTCCATCGCCACGAAGAGCGACGTGGCCCAGTCCGCGTTGAGGAGCGCCGTCGGATTCCCCACCTGGAGCAGCAGCCACGGGATGCCGATCAGGAGGAAGGCGAGTGCCAGCGTGGCGCCGAGGGCGCGGATGAGCCTCATGGCCCTGCCTCCTCGCCGGCTGAGTGCGCGCGCATGTCAGCTGGGGAGGCGGTCTGTGACGTACGCGGTGATGGCGGTGATGACCACCAGGGCGATGGCGGCGGCGCCCGCGAGCAGGATGGCGTTCTCCGTGCTCTGGCTGAGGCCTCGCTCATCGCGCTCGCGGGGCAGGTGACGAAGGGTGACGAGCAGCCCGACGAGGTGATGGATGGGTGACATGGGAACCTCCTGGTGATGATTGTGGTGGGGGGCAGTGCCAGTTCTTGAGTTATCCACAGGTGCGGGCGAAAGAGTAGATAGTCGTCCACAGTTGTGGTCCGGGTCTTGACATCAGGTGGCCAACAGCTTCAGCAGCGGCGGAACCAGGAGGGCAAGACCGAGAATCAGGGCGGGGATGGTCATCCACAGCGACATCGCCTCGCTCGCCTCCTGCGCGGCGGTGCGTTGGGCGCCCAGGTGGGCGTCGCGCAGCTCGCGCGCCCGAGCCTGAAGGACGTCCGCCAGGCCCGCGCCCTGCTCCTCCAACTGCATGACGTCCGCGAAGTCCGCCAGCTCCGGCACGTTCCATTCCCGGGCCACCTCCCGCAGCTCGGACCATGGCTGGGACTGCTCCATGCGGGCGCGTTCGAGGCCGGATGAGATCCTCCGGAAGAGGGGCGAATCGGAGACACCAGCCGCGCTCGCCGCCGCCTGCGCGGCCGACGAGTTGGCCAACCGCTCCAACACGACGAGATCGAAGAACGTGTGGATGCCGTCGGTGGCGGCGCGGCGTTCCTGCTCCGCCCCGCCGCGGAGCCGCAGGTCAGCAACGAAGTAGCCGACCACTGCGGCCACGAGGCCGATGGCCAGGGGCGCGGGGCCTGGTGAGCCGCCGAACGCCATCTGAGACGCGGCCCACACCACCGGGAGCAGGAGCCCGGCCGCCGTCCAGACGAGCTTCTCGACGAAGAAGTCCCCCACGCTGCGGCCCTGCATGAGCAGCAACTGCTGCTGGCGGGCGGTCAGCGGGAGCCTGAGGCGCCTGTGCACCCGTTCGCCCAGCGCCTCCACGCCGACGGCGGGCGCCGACGCCGACGCCGTCGGCTGACGACTGTCCAGGAGAGCCAACGCGTCTCCCAGCCGCACCGGGGGAGTGGTGAAGCCCCGCACCATCACGACGGCGCCCAGGCCGGCCACCATGCCGAATCCGATTGCCGCCCCGATCACTGCGCGCTCCGGAGGAAGCGGGGCGCCACGGGCGGCACCGTCATGCGGCGCAGCATCACGAGGCAGCCCAGGTAGGCGGCGGCCAGTCCGAGCGCGATCAGCTGGCCGAGGGGGGTGGTGTATGGGGCGAAGAACTGCGGATTCATCACCAACGCCCCGACGAGCACGCCCAGGGTGATGAAAGTCACCTGCTTGACCACGGCGCGGGGCTTGGCGCGCTCGGCGGAGATCTCGCGCAGCGCGGCGAGGCGTGCCTGGATGCTGTCGGAGATGGCACCGAGGGTGGCCCGCGCGCCCGCGCCGCCCTTCGCGGAGGCGATGGTCAGGGCCGCCACCACCGCGTCCGCGTCTGCGGAGGCCAGCTCGTCGGCCATGGCGAACAGCGCATCCCGGGCCTGCCAGCGCTGATCCAGGCGCGTGCACAGCCGTGCGACGGGCTCGCGCAGCACCGGCGCCACCTGCTGGCGGGTGCTGAAGATGGCGTCCCGGATGGATCTGCCCGAGGACAGGGAGGTGGCGATCAGCCTCACCCAGCGGTCCAGGGCGGCCAGGATCTCGATCTCGCGGTTGGGCGGCGCGCTCAGCAGCAGGGGAATGGCGATGGAGATGGCGGGCAGCAGGATCAGCGCCATCACCGATCCGGTCGCGAGGCCGGCCACCACCCCTGCGGCGCCGGCGGCCGCCAACCAGCCCCTCCGTGCCCTCGACAGGCCTGTCCACCACCGCGACACTCTTGCCCACAGGCCTGTGGACTTCTGTGTGGATAACCGCTCAGCGCGGCGCCAGCCGAGCCCCACCAGCAGCAGACCCAGGCCCAGCGTCGATCCGGACAGCGCCGCCAGGATCACCCCCACGGGCCGGCCCCGTCGAACTGCGCCAACTCCGCCGCCATCGCCGCCTCAGGCTGGAAGAGCTCGGGCTGGGTGGGTGTGGCCGCGCGGTAGACCAGGTGCGTGGCCGGCCTGCCCGCCTCGACGGATCCGGTGAGCTGCCTCACCTCAGAGACGAACCGGACTCTCGTGCCGCCACGCCAGGCGTCGTCGCGGAGCGTGACGTGGACGATGAAGTTGAGGTGATGGGCGATCTGATGCATCGCGTCCTCGACGCTCAGCACCCGGCCCTGCGCCACCCTGGCCGCCAGGCGGTCGATCGTCGACGACGCCGAATGCGAGTGCGTCGTGGCCAGGCATCCCGCGCCGGACTGCATGGCTTCAAACATTGCGCCCGCCTCCGAGCCACGCACCTCGCCCACGACGATCCGGGTGAGGTTCTGCCGCAGCGCCTCCGGGATGAGATCCGCCACCGAGTAGGACCCCACGCTGGTCCCGCCAGCCATCTCGCCCATCCCCACCCTGGCCTGCAGCGCCAGGATGTTGCGACGGTTGCCCAGCAGGTGGGTGAGCAGCTCATAGTCCGTCTCCAGCGTGCCGAACCGCTCCGTGGGATGGATGGCCGCGATCAGTGCACGCAGCAGTGTGGTCTTGCCCGCGCCCTGGTCTCCCGAAATGACGATTGACTTTCGCGCCATCACCGCGCTCTGCAGCAGGCGCGCCACGTGCGGCGGCAGCATCCCGTCGTCTGCCAACTCGCCCAGGGTGACGTCGGTCAGGAGATGCTGCCGGATGACCACGCTCGGCCTGAACGACAGCCCGAACCCGATGGCGTGCAGCCGGAAGCGATTGCCCAGGGCCAGCGTCATGGTGGGGTGCAGGTCGTCGAACGGCCTCGGCGGTGAGGCGGTCTGACCCAGGAAGCGGATGGCGTCCACCAGCTCCTCGTCGGTGTCCGCGACGGCGGCGTGCGCCTCGCGGTGACCGTCGCCGTACTGCACGGTGACGGTGTCGCAGCCGTGGATCTCGATGTTCTCGGCGTCTCGGATCTCGAACAGCGGCTGGAGCCGGCCATAGCCGAAGATGGCGTTGTCCACCGCGTCGACGTAACGCAGCTCCAGCTCGAGCGGCCACAGGGCCTCCCCGGCCTCGCCGAGGCTCTGCGCCCGGGAGTGCACGACGCTGCGGATGATGGCGCGCCCGCGGACCCGGCGGTCCTCCTCGGGCATGGGCTGGTTGCGGCTGGCCTGCCACTCGGCGGAGGCGTTGGAGATGAGCTCCACCGCCTCGCGCCGCAGCCCGACGACGAGCTGCCAGTCCACGTCCTGGGGGACGGATGGCCCGCCTGCCGACGGCGCGGCGGCCCTGCGGGCGGACGAGGGATCAGGGGCCGGCGCCGAGGGCCCGGGGTCCGCCGGCAAGAGCCCCAGCCTGCCCAGCGCCCCCGCCAGCGGAGGGAGTTGTCCGACGCTCATGAAGCCCTCACCGTCACCGCGGCCGTGGCCTGGCGGGTGCGGGTGAGGCGCTCCGACAGTGCCTTCGCGTCCGCCCGGAAGCTGCCCATGAACCCACCTTCGTGGAACCGCCTCGGCTCGACGGCGCCGTCGCTCAGCACCTCGGCCTGCCGCGGGTCCCACGACGGCTCCAGCCAGCAGGGGAGGCCGAACTGCGCCGCGATCTCTCCCGCCGCGTAGGGCCGGCCCGGGCCCACCACGGCCAGGCCCGCCGTCGTGGGGGACGGCATGGAGCGCAGCTGCTCCTCCAGCGTGGCCAGATGGATCCTGGCCGCGGCGAGCGAGCGCAGCGACGACCTCACGCACACCACGACGGCGTCCGCCGCGGCGAGCAGGCCCAGCGGCAGCCCCGCCGACGAGATCCGTCCGCCGTCGATCAGCACGTCGATCCCGCGGTCGTCGAGGGAGGCCAACGCCTCGCCCAGTGGGCCCCACACGTGCTCGAACAGCCTGGGCGCGCCCGCCGTCGAGAATCCGGGGAGGAACCTCCGCTCCCGGTCCCCTCCCTGGGTGAGGGGCAGCGTGTGCCGCCAGAGCTCTGGCGCCAGCGGGGTGCCCTCCCGGTGGAGTTGGGCCACGGACATCAGCCCCCGCCCGCCGTGATCCATGCCGCGGAGGTAGCCGGCCTGGATGGCCTGGGCAGCGTCTCTGTCACAGTCCGCCACCAGCGAGTGTCGCGGCCAGACCAGGCCGAGCGCCAAGGCGGTGGTGGTGACCCCGGGCGAGCCGGTGGCCGAGGTGAGCAGGACAACGGCCATCACTGCCCCCTGACCACGACGACGGCGAGGAGGTCCGCAGCGGAGAGCCGCGCCACGGAATCCGCGTCTGAATCGGAGACCCGGACGTCCAGGGAGAAGCTGGCCCCGTCGTCGAGGAGCACGGGCGAGCTGGCGACGACCGCCTGGGCAGCGGTGTTCGTGCCCTCCAGGAGTCCGACGAGGCGCACCGCGGTGCCTGGCGGCATGTCAGCGGTGGGCAGCTTGCCGAGCGGGAGACGCAGCCCGATGAGGGCCTGCCCGCTGGGCAGGGGTTCCTCGCCGACGTGGCGCGCGAGCGGGAACGCCCCCTGCGGGAGGTCCGTCAGCGAGCGCTGCCCGACGAGGCCCGGCAGCTCCGCCGCGCCAAGGGCCTCGACGCCGAGGCTCTCGGGGACCTCGAGGACCGCAAGATCATCCCGCTCGATCGCGTCTCCGCGGCGCACGTCGGCGGCCATCACGACGACCGCGCGATGGTCCGCGTTCATGGAATAGAGGGTTGCGGCGCCGAGCCCGCCGAGCGCCACGAGCATCGCTCCCAGGGCAATCAGCTTGGGGCTGCGGCGTGCGCGCAGCTGGACCTCGGCCGGCCGGGGCGCGGCGGGCGCAGCGGGTTCCGGCGTGTGTGGCCGTTTCTGATCGTGCATCGGGCCTCCCTTCCGGCCGCAAATGTAAGAGGAGCAGAGGGTCACTTCGGAGTCCAGAACCCGGATGTGGACAAGTTCGCCCCATTTGAACGATTTATCCACACCCTTATCCCCAGAGTCCTGTGAACGAAGCACACCAGCTTGACTATCTGAGAATCCTGAGAGATTCTTGGGGTCGTTGACTGTGAAGAGTGGGAGAGCTTGTGCGCAAGTGGATCGCAGCGTTGACGGCCTCCCTGGTCGTCGCCGCGGGTTCCGTCGTCGCCACCTCTGCCCAGGCGCTGCCCATCGCCCCCGCCCCAGTGGCGTCAGTGACCGGGATCCCCACCCCGTGCCCCTCGACGAAGCCCTACCCGGCTGACGCGTCGATCGAGCAGCTCAAGGAGCAACTCGCGGCCACCTTCGGCTTCAAGCTCGCCGGTTCCCAGTGGACCGAGCAGCGCAGGCCCTCCATCAAGATCCTGTGGGAGACCCTGGACGCGGTGGAGTGCACCACCTACCGCGCGGATCTCCAGGCCAACGTGCACGGCGCTCTCGGCCTCAACGCCGCCCACATCTCCGGCTATGCCTGGGGTGACTGGAGCCTGACGAAGACCAACTACGTCACGCTGGACTTCGCGAAGTTCCAGCGCGCGCTGGACAGCGGCGACGAGGGCCGCCTCGTGCGCCTCGTGATCCACGAGCTCGGCCACGTGCGGAACTCGGACCGCTACGAGAACCCCGAGTACTGGACGGTGTTCACCAAGCTCTTCGCCCGCGAGGGCCGGTTCAGCGAGTACGCGGGCCGCAGCGTCACGGAGACGTTCGCAGACGTCGTCGGCTACTACGTCGGCCGCTGCGCGCTGGACAATCCGTACGATTCAGGCAAGCACGCCGCGTACTACGACTACGCGAAGACCTATATCTTCGGCGGCAAGGAGTTCGGCCCCGCGCCGGGCGTCGCGCCCAGCTGCACGCTGCCCTCCGCGACGGCCGAGGAGCCGGCGCCGGGCGCCGAGGTCGCGGCGTGGATGGAAGGTCTCGGCGGCGAGTAGAAGCTGACGGGGTAGCATCGCAAGCTGTCCCACGGATCTGCTTCATGGAGGAAGTCATGCCCGACGTCGCCGCCTACGCCATCGATTCACCCACCGGCCGCTATCACAGGACCACCATCAGCCGTCGCGAGCCGGGCCCCACCGAGGTGTACTTCGACATCGCGTACACGGGCATCTGTCACTCGGACATCCACACCGCCCGCGGCGAGTGGGGGCCCATCCACTACCCGTTCGTCGGCGGCCACGAGATCGCGGGCGTCGTCAGGCAGGTGGGCTCGGAGGTGACGAGGTTCCAGGTGGGTGATCGCGTTGGCGTCGGCTGCTTCGTCGATTCCTGCCGCACCTGCGAGATGTGCCTCCAGGGTGAGGAGCAGTTCTGCACCGGCCGGCCAGGCGCGGTCTGGACCTACAACGGGACCGGTCGCGACGGGCTGCCCACCGACGGCGGCTACTCGCAAGGCATCACCGTGGAGCAGGACTACCTGATGCGCGTGCCGGAGCAGATGCGCCTCGAGCACGCCGCCCCCCTGATGTGCGCCGGCATCACGCTCTACTCCCCGCTGAAGCGTTGGGGCGCCGCGCCTGGCAAACGGGTGGGCATCGTCGGCATGGGCGGCCTCGGTCACATGGGCGTGCAGATCGCGGCGGCCATGGGGGCCGAGACCATCGTTCTCGGCCGCACTCTGGCCAAGCGCGACGACGGGCTCAAGCTCGGCGCCACGGACTACGTGTCCACGCAGGATCGCGGGGTGGTGAAGTCTCTCCGGGGCTCGTTCGACCTGATCGTCACCACCGTCTCCGACGGCGTCGAGCTGGATTCGCTACTCAAACTGCTCAAGGCGCACGGGGTGCTGGTCAACGTCGGCCTGCCGGAGAACGCGTCGTCGGTGCACCTCGGCGTGCTCACCGGGCAGGCCCGGGTGCTGGCCGGATCGAACATCGGTGGGATCCGGGAGACGCAGGAGATGCTGGACTTCTGCGCTGAGAACGGGCTCGCGCCTATCGTCGAGATCATCGGCGCGGACCAGATCGACGAGGCGTACGACAATGTCGTCGCGTCGAAGGTCCGCTACCGCTACGTGATCGACATCGCCACCATCTGAGGTCAGGTTGGCGCCTGTCTTCCGTCACGACGCCTGTCTTCCGTCACGACGCCTGTCTTTCGTCACGACGCGCCTGCGCTAGGTCTCGTGGCCTGTCCTAGAGGGCAGGCGACCGGGACGAAGGCAGGCGCCTCGGACCGGGCGACGGTATCACCGGGCCTCGGATGCGTGTCACCCACCCCGAGCGTTGGCCGGGAGTGCCCGGTGAGACGATGGAGGGGTAGGAACGGCGTCCACCGTTCCTGCGGCCGGCCGGTCGGCCCGGCGCTTTCCCGGCAACCGGGCCGACCCCCGACGACGACGTCGGCCGCCGGTGCCTCTGTTGCCCACGGTTGCCGCGACAGCCCAGCCGCGGGCGTGGGTTCATCAGTCATCGGCATAGGATCGTCCCGGGAGGTCACGCGTGGTGGCGAGCGGATACGGTCGAGCGGCCTGGGTGGTCTGGGGAGTCGGCGTTTTCGGGTACTCGCTGGCGGTCATGCACCGTGCCGCCCTCGGCGTCGCGGGGCTTGAGGCGGCGGATCATTTCGGCACCACTCCCGGCATCATCTCCACCTTCGTCGTGCTGCAACTCGCCACGTATGCGCTTGCCCAGGTGCCCGTCGGCCTGCTGCTCGACAGGTACGGTTCCCGCCTCATGCTCACCGGCGGAACCCTCGTCATCGCCGGCGGGCAGGCGATGCTCGCCACCACCGACGACCTGTCCACGGCCTACGTCGCCAGGGTGCTGCTCGGCATCGGCGACGCCTGCATGTTCAACTCCGTGCTCAGACTCCTTCCCCGCTGGTTCGCGCCGCAGCGCGTCCCCGTGCTCAGCCAGGTCACGGGCATGGTCGGCGCACTGGGCCAGATCGCGGCGGTGGGCGCGGTCCTTCCGCTGATCAAGCTCATGGGCTGGCAGACGGGCCTACTCATCACAGTGGCCTTCAGCGTCCTGGCCGCAGTGCTCGTGATGGCGTGGGTGCGCGACGCTCCCCCCGGGCAGGCGTCGGCGGTGGTGGTGGACCCCATTCGCGAAATCCCCGGCCGGATCAGAGGGGTCTCCATGCACCCCGCCACCCAACTCGGCTTCTGGGTGCATTTCACCTCTGGATTCTCCAGCATCACCTTCGTGTTCATGTGGGGGATCCCGTACCTCGTCGTCGGCCAGGGAATGTCGCAGGCCGAAGCGGGCGTGCTCTTCGCGCTGCTCTCGGTGGCATCGATGGTGGCCGGCCCCGTCGTCGGGTCGCTCACCGCCCGGCACCCGCTGCGGCGCAGCACCCTGGTGATGATCCTGGTGTGGGCCGTCATCGCGTGCTGGGCGGCCGTGCTGCTGTGGCCGGGGCGCGCCCCGCTACCGCTGCTGGTCCTGCTGGTGCTCGCGCTGGCGGTGGCGGGCCCCGGCACCGGGGTGGGCTTCGACTTCCCCCGCACCAACCTCCCGGTGACCCGGCTCGGGGCCGCCAACGGCATCGTCATCGCGGGCGGCTTCGTGGGCGGCACCGTGCTCATCCTGATCATGGGCCTCTTCCTGGACTGGCTCTCGGGGGGCAGCGCCTACACCCCGGAGCAACTCCGCCTCGCGTGGCTGCTCCAGATCCCCTTCTTCGCGGTGGGGATCGTAGGTATCCAGCTCAGTAGGCGACGCCTGCGCCGGTTGATGGCGGAGGAGGGCGTCGTCGTGCCGTCGTGGCGCGAGGTGGCGCGCCGAATCCGAGACCGGCGCGTCGAGGACTAGCGACGAGGGCTAAAAGGGGCTAAAAGAGGCCTTCTGGCAGCGGGGGCGGTGCATAGGACGGGTCCACGTCGTTGAACAGCTTGCTCACCGAGCGGCCGTTGTGGATGCGGTCGATGGCGTCGGCGAACAGTCCCGCTACGCTCAGCACCGTCAGGCCGGGGAAGTTCTCGGGCGGGGGCACGGTGTTGGTGGAGACCACCTCCACGATCCGCGACACGTTCTGCAGCTTCTCCACGGCCTGGCCCGCGAACAGTCCGTGAGTGCACGCCACCGACACCTCTTCGCAGCCGAAGTCCCCTAGCCGGGTGACGATCTCGACGATGGAGCCTCCGGTGGCGATCTCGTCGTCCAGCACGATGGCCCGCTTGCCGGCCACGTCGCCGACGATGGCGTCGATGACCACGCGGTCGTCTGCTAGGCGCTGCTTGGACCCGGCCGCGACCGGCAGGTTGAGGAGGCGGGCCAGCAGCGTGGCCTGCTTCGCGTTCCCCAGATCCGGGGAGACCACGACGGTGTTGCTCAGGTCCCGATCCCGGTAGTGGTCCGCGATCACCCCCAGTGCGGTGAGGTGATCCACGGGAACCGAGAAGAAGCCGTGCACCTGGGGCGCGTGCAGGTTCATGGTGAGCACCCGGTCCACCCCTGCCGTGGACAGCATGTCTGCCACCAGCCGCCCGCCGATCGAGATCCGCGACGCGTCCTTCTTGTCCGAGCGCGCGTAGGCGTAGTGCGGCATCACGGCGGTGATCTGGCCGGCCGAGGCGCCGCGGGCCGCGTCGATCATCAGCAGGAGCTCCATCAGGTGGTCCTGCGTGGGCGGCACGAGCGGCTGCACGATGTAGACGTCGCGCTGGCGGCAGTTGGCCAGCAGCTGCGCCTGCAGGCAGTCGTTGCTGAAACGGGAGATCTTGACGCCTGAACGACGAAGACCCAGGTGGCTGCAGATCTCGTCGGCGAGCGCGGCGTGGGCCGACCCGGAGAACACGACAACGCCCTTCACAGGCTGCCCCTTCCGTTTGCCCCCAGCCTAATGGGCGACGGGGTATCGCGGGCCCCACCGATCACACGTTCCAGTGGGCAGCCCGTTCGGGGCGTCGCCGTCGCCTCACCTCCCGCAGCGCTCATCCGACGCGACCGCTCACACAAGCATGCGGGTGCCGGTGGGGGTGACTTCGTAGCGGTAGCCCAGGGGGCTGGACCAGTGGAGCTGGCTTGGTCTGGGTTGGTCGGCGCGCCAGGTGCGGGCCGTTTTCGCGCGGTGGACGCGTCGGGTGAGGGGGGCGAGGTTCCCGCTTCGGGTTTGCCTTCGGCGGCCGGGTGTGAAGGGGTGGGTGTGGTCCAGGTCCAGGCCGTCGGCTCGCCGCTTGGAGTAGGGGAACATTTCGTGGTCCATGCTCAGCAGGAGGGCCTTCTTCAACCCGGCCGATGGGGCGTAGTGGTCTTCGGCGGGGATTGCGGGCAGGTCGATCACAGGCTGCACCGTGACATCCAACCCGGGGAGGAGTTCGGCGAGGAGGGTGGTGGTGATGTGTCCGGCGCGGTCGATGCGGGCGGTGCCGGTGAGCTCGCCGAGGGCGTCGGCGTGGATGTGGACAGCCAGCTCCAGCTTGGGGCGGAGCTTGGCCAGTGGGGTGGTGATGGTGCCACACAACGCGCCGAGGCAGTGCGGATCATGACGCTGCCCGCCGTCAACAGGCGCAGGACCCGCAGGGCCGGCGCCGGTTGCCGCGATGCTCGGGGCGTTCGCTCTGGTGGGGGCCGGGGCAGTGTCGAGGGCGACGGCCAGGCCGTCGAGGAGGGCGGGCTGCGCCGCGTGCTGGAGAAGCGCCAGGGCGTAGGCCGGGTTGGCGAGCACTCCGAGGGCTTTGGCGCGCAGGATCGTCTTCGATGTGTCGGGCTGCTCGACAGCCAACAGGTCGGCGATGCGGTCGACGGCAGCATCCAGGTAGCGGGCGTCGAGCACATCCAAGCGGCCGGTGAGGTTCATCACCCCCTCGTGCAACCCCCACACGTGCACCCCGCGCGAGGCCCGCTGCCGCCGTTCGCGTTCCGCGGCGCGGGCCTGATCAGCCTCGATGATCATCTTCTTCAACAGCGTGAACGCGGCCGTCCAACCCAACCCGTCCTGCCTACCCAACCAGCGGTCGGTGACCGCATCGGCCCCCTCGACCGGCAGGTCCAGACACATCGACGCCGCCTTGCAGGCCCTGGCCGCCTCGATCCTGCCCTCCTGCACCGCCGCGTAGAGGCAGGGATGGCGGTGCTTCAGGCTCAAAGCATCTGCCAGCTTCGAGGCCGCCACAATGGGTGGGCAGCGCAGCAGGCCGGCCAGTTCGAGGCCGATGAACTCGGAGACGGCCGGGGTGCCGATGCCCCCGACCACGACCCTGCGCTCGGCGAGGACCTCAACGACCTGGTCGTAGTCAACCTCGTAGTGCTCCGCGAGGTCACACAGCAGGGTCAGGGTCTGGGCCTCGGCGAAGCGGCGCAGTTCGTCGGCGGAGCGCAACTGCTCCGCGATCTCACGCGCCTTGTCCTTCATGGGTTCCACGCTATGACCGACCACTGACATTTTCTGCTCCCAGCAGGGGCGCCCGGCAGAAATTCTTCGAGAAGTTTTTCTGGGGGTTGCGGTGGGGTCGGCGACGGTGTCGAGGCCTCGACGCGTCGGGCGAGTTGGCTTGTCGGCTCGCGTTTCTTAGGCTTCGAGGCCGCTTCGCGGCACCTCAGCCAGCGGGGAGGGCTCCAGCCCACTGCGCGGCACCTCAGCCAACGGGGAAGCCCTCGTCGCCGACCCGCGGCTCCTCAGCCAACGGGTAGGGGGAGCTCCGACTCGTAGGGTCTTCCGTGTCGCGTTGCGGACGGATCAGGCCTTGGCGGCCGCCGCCCGACGCTTGTTCCAAATGTCGAATGCCACTGCGAGCAGCAGCACCAGACCCTTGACGATCTGCTGGATGGACGTCTGGACGCCCATCAGCTGCATGCCGTTGCTCATGACGGCCATCACCAGGCCGCCGATCATGGCGCCGATCACGGTGCCGACGCCGCCGGTGACGGCAGCGCCACCGATGAAGCAGGCCGCGATCGCGTCCAGCTCGAACATGTTGCCCGCGCCAGGCTGGGCGCCGTTGGTGCGGGACGAGAACACCACGCCGGCGACGCCGGTGAGGAGACCCATGTGGACGTACACCCAGAAGATGGTCCGCTTGACCTTGACGCCCGAGAGCATGGCGGCGTTGATGTTGCCGCCGATGGCGTAGACGTGACGGCCGTAGATCGAGCTCTTGGACAGGAACGAGTAGATCAGGACCAGGACCGCCAGGATGATCAACACGATCGGGAAGCCGCGCGCGGTGGCGAGCTTCCAGGCGAAGAACATGATCACCACGGCCAGCAGGACGAGCTTGGCGACGAAGAGCGGCATGCCCTCCACCTCCTGCTCGTAGCGGATCCGGGCACGACGGCTGCGCCACTGCGTCCATGCGAAGCCGGCGACGGCGAACACGCCGATGAGCAGCGTGAACAGGTCGTAACCCATGCCGCCCAACAGTCCGTTGAGGAACCCGTTGGCGATCCGCTGGTACTCCCCGGTCATCGGCGACAGCGACACCGAACCCAGCACCAGGAAGGTCATGCCGCGGAACAGCAACATGCCCGACAGGGTCACGATGAAGCCGGGGATGCCGACGTAGGCCACCCAGAACCCGTGCCACGCGCCGATCATCAGGCCCACGACGAGTCCGGCGAGGACACCGACGAACCAGGGCATGTCCATCTTGATGATCAGCGTGGCCGACACCGCGCCGACGAGCGCGACGACCGAGCCCACGGAGAGGTCGATGTGGCCCACGACGATGACGAACAGCATGCCGATCGCCAGGATCAGGATGTAGGAGTACTGCAGGATCAGATTGCTGACGTTGGTGGGATCGAGCAGCATCCCGTTGGTCAGAATCGTGAACAGCGCCACGATCGCGACGAACGCGATGACGATGCCGGATTGGCGGAGGTTCTTCGAGAACAGATCCTTGATTCCGGTCATCAGGCGGCCTCCCTTTCTTTGGTCATGAGCTTCATGAGCTTCTCCTGGTCTGCCTCTGCCCGAAGGAGTTGGCCGGTGATGCGGCCGAAGGCCAGCGTGAAGATGCGATCGCAGATGCCGAGGAGCTCCGGGAGCTCCGAGGAGATCACGACGACGGCCTTCCCGGCGTCAGCGAGCGCGTTGATGATGGTGTAGATCTCGTACTTTGCCCCGACGTCGATGCCACGGGTGGGCTCGTCGAGGATCAGCACCTCGGGGGAGGTCATCATCCACTTGGACAGGACCACCTTCTGCTGATTGCCGCCGGAGAGCTGGCCCACGACGTTCATCACCGTGGGGGTCTTGATGCGCATCTCCTTGCGGTACCGCTCAGCGTTCTTGATCTCCTCATTGGAATTGACGACGCCGTTGCGCGCGATCCGGTCCAGCGACGCCGCCGAGATGTTGCGGCGGATATCGTCGATGAGGTTGAGCCCGTACCGCTTGCGGTCCTCGGTGGCATAGGCCAGCCCCGCCTCGATGGCCTGGTCCACCGAGTGGAGGTGGACCTCCTTGCCCTTGAGGAGGAGCCTGCCGGAGACCTTGCGCCCGTAGGCGCCTCCGAAGATGCTCATGGCCAGTTCGGTACGGCCGGCGCCCATGAGGCCGGCGATGCCGACGATCTCGCCCTTGCGGACGTCGAACGCCGCGTTGTCGGAGACCTTGCGACCGGCGACGGTGGGGTGCAGGACCGTCCAGTCCTCTACCCGCATCATCTCCTCGCCGATGTTGGGCGTGTGATCCGGGAACAGGTTGTCCAACTCACGGCCGACCATGCCTTTGATGATCCGTTCCTGGGTCATCTCGGGGCCCCGCTGCAGCGTCTCGATGGTCATGCCGTCGCGGATCACGGTTGTGGCGTCCGCGATGGCGATGATCTCGTTGAGCTTGTGCGAGATCATGATCGAGGTGATGCCCTGCCCCTTGAGGTGCCGGAGCAGGTCGAGCAGGTGGGCCGAATCCGTGTCGTTGAGGGCTGCGGTGGGCTCGTCGAGGATGAGCAGCTTGACCTGCTTGGAGAGCGCCTTGGCGATCTCCACGAGTTGCTGCTTGCCCACGCCGATCTGGTTGATCGGCGTCACCGGGTTCTCGTCCAGCCCGACGCGGGCCAGCAGCTTGGCCGCCTCCGCGTTGGTCTTGTGCCAGTTGATGCGCCCGCCCTCGACCTGTTCGTTGCCGAGGAAGATGTTCTCCGCGATCGACAGCAGGGGCACAAGCGCCAGCTCTTGGTGGATGATGACGATGCCGGCGTGCTCGGAGTCGTTGATCGAGCCGAAGCTGGACGGCTGGCCCTCGAAAATGATGTCACCCTCGTAGGTGCCGTGCGGGTAGACACCCGAGAGCACCTTCATGAGGGTGGACTTGCCGGCCCCGTTCTCGCCACAGATGGCGTGGATCTCGCCGCGCTTGACCTCAAGCGTGACGTCCGAGAGCGCCTTGACACCGGGGAATGTCTTGGTGATGTTGCGCATCTCGAGGATGGTTGAGGTGTCGTTCATGCGTCGCCTTTCGGGAAAGTCACACTTGGCGAGCGATGGCCCGGCTCGCGGGGAGCCGGGCCATCGTGGGTGCCTCGATCAGGCAACGCCCTTGTCGATCTGCTCCTGGGTCCAGTAGCCGGTGTCGACGAGAGCTTCGCCGATGTTGTCCTGCGTGACGGTGGCCACATCGAGGAGGTAGGACGGGACGACCTTCACGCCGTTGTCGTAATCGGTGGTGTTGTTCGCCTCGGGCTCGTCGCCGGCCAGCAGCGACTGGGCGGCCGTGACGGCCTGCTCGGCCAGCAGGCGGGTGTCCTTGAAGATCGTCGAGTACTGCACGCCGTCCTGGATGAGCTTGACGGAGGCGATCTCGGCGTCCTGGCCGGTCACGATCGGGAAGCCGTCAGCGACGGTGCCGGAGTAGCCGTTGTTCTGCAGGGCGGTGATGATGCCGCGGGACAGGCCGTCATAGGCCGACAGCACGCCGTCGATCTTGGTGTCGCCCTGGTAGTTGGCGGTGAGGAGGTCTTCCATGCGCTTCTGCGCGGTCTCCTGCTGCCAACGCAGCGTGGCGGCCTGTTCGATCTTCGTCTGGCCGGAGACGACGGTCATGGTGCCGTTGTCGATCTCGGGCTGGATGACGCTCATGGCGCCGTTGAAGAAGAAGTGGGCGTTGTTGTCGTCGAGCGAGCCGGCGAACAGTTCGATGTTGAACGGGCCTTCGCCGCGGGCCTTGAGGCCGTCGATGAGGGATTGGCCCTGCGCGACGCCGACCTTGAAGTTGTCGAACGAGACGTAGAAGTCGACGTTGCCGCTGTCGCGGATCAGGCGGTCGTAGGAGATGATCTTGATGCCCTGGTCGGCGGCGGTCTGCAGCTGGGGGGCGAGGGCGGTGCCGTCGATGGCGGCGATGATCAGGACCTTGACGCCCTGGGTGATCATCTGGTCGATCTGCTGGCTCTGGGTGGGGATGTCGTCGTTGGCGAACTGGAGGTCCACCTCGAAGCCGGCCTCTTCGAGCTGCGACTTGACGGCCTCGCCGTCGGCGATCCAACGCTCTGAGGTCTGGGTGGGCATCGACACGCCGACGCTGCCGCCCTCTTCGCCTGCGGGGGCGCTGGTGCTGGCGCTGGGGTCCGCGCCACCGGAGGTGGCGGGGGCGGTGGTGCTGCCGGCGCCGCCGCCACCGCACGCGGTGAGAGCGAAAGCCATCAGCACGCCCGCGGTTGCGGTCATGAGCTTGTTCATTTTCATTCGTTCCTCCTGAGAACGTTCACTTCGAGCGGTCCGACGCCGCCCTGTGGGTGCATGTGGAAGCGTGTGGCGGAGCGCTGAGCGCGCGGGCTGATCCTCGACCGAAGCCCACGGCAGGGGCGGATTTCAGGACGGCGTTGTCGCTCCGTTGAGCCGAGTCTGTCGGTCGATGGCAGCGCTGTCAACCGATTCGGCAGCCGGACATGGTTGCAGATTTGTAACGATCCGAAAGCGCTCTCAGGTGGTGTTTCGTCGAGGTGGGGTGCCCGGGTGCGTCGAAATGACGGCGTGTAATATTCGGGCGGTGACTCCGCACCCTGGCACCGTTCCGCACGAGGCCCGCAAGGGCGTCGTCCGCACCCTGCACCACGACGCAGGCGAGCGGCCGCACGTGCTCGTGTGGGAGGTGACCCGCGCGTGCCAGCTGGCGTGCCGCCACTGCAGGGCGGACGCCTTCACCCGCGCGGACCCCCGGCAGTTGACCACGGCTCAGGGCAAGGCGCTGCTGGACGACTTCGCCGCCTACGGCACGCCCAAGCCCATCGTCATCCTCTCCGGTGGGGACGCGTTCGAGCGCGACGACCTCGAGGAGCTCATCGCCTACGGCACCGGCATCGGCCTGCCCATCGCGCTGTCGCCGTCGGTCACGCCACTGCTCACCGACGAGCGGCTCGCCTCGGTGCGCGAGGCCGGGGTCAAGGCGTTCTCGCTGTCCCTCGACGGCGCCACGGCGGAGACGCACGACTCGTTCCGCGGCATCGAAGGCACCTTCGACGACACCATGGCCGCCGCCGAGCTCGTCGTGAAGCACGGCTTCCGGTTCCAGGTGAACACCACCATCTGCCGAAACAACCTGCGCGAGCTGCCTCAGCTACTGAAGCGGACCATGGAGATGGGCGCAGGCATGTGGTACGTCCTGTTCCTGGTGCCCATGGGTCGCGGCTCCAACCTCGAGCCGCTCGATCCCGACGAGATGGAGGACGTGCTGCACTGGCTGCACGACGTCTCGGACCGGATCGCGGTGAAGGTGACAGAGGCGCCCAACTACCGCCGGGTCGCCATCCAGCGCGACGACGCCCGCGCGGCCGGCGAGCCGCTGCCGGTGCGCGGCGAGCTGCACGCCTGGCTCACCGCGGAGACCGAGGCCCTGCTGGGCGAGGTCCTCGAGCGCCGGCCGCCGCGGCCACCGATCGGCGTGAACAGCGGTCGCGGCTTCGCGTTCGTGGACCACATCGGCGACGTCTATCCCTCAGGCTTCCTGCCGCACCGTTGTGGCTCGGTGAAGGAGCAGAGCTTCCGCGAGATCTACGCAGAGGCGCCGATGATGAAGGCGCTGCGCGACCCTTCGTCGTACTCGGGCAAGTGCGGGGTGTGCGAGTTCAACTGGATCTGCGGCGGGTCGCGGGCGCGCGCCCACGCCATGCTCGGCGACCCGCTGGCCTCGGACCCCACCTGCGTCTACCAGCCTGAGGCCGCTCCCGCACCCTGAGCGTGGCCCTGAGGGGATCCTTGCCGAGCGCTGCCCCCGCGCTGCCGACAGTTGGCTCCTCAGGGATCGGCGGGGACGCCCACGCGCGTCGCGGTGCGGTCGTAGGATCAGAATCAGCGACGGCAACAAGCTGCAACTTGTTGTCGTCCGGGCAACAGAATGGCGTACTTAGCACACCCGCACTGGAGGCTCGGCCCCCTGAGTCCTGACACAGCAGCGCGGAGAAGTCCGACAGCTGGTCCCAGACAGGCCTCGCGCCGCAGGGGACCCCTTCTCGAAGGAACCGACAATGAAGTCACGCATTCTCTCGGCCACGGCGCTCGCCGCCGTCGCCGCCCTGGCCCTCGCGGGATGCTCCGCGCCTGCCGACGACCCCGCGCCTGCTGGCGACCCCTCCTCGACCGGCGCGGCGGAGTCGACCACCGCCGGTACGTCCGAACGGGGCGAGCTCCTGACGCTCGGCGTCCTCGACGAGCCCGCCTCCTGGGATCCGGCGCAGGCGCACGTCGGCCACCGTCTCCAGCCCTACCAGACCGTCTACGACTCGCTGATCCTGCGCGAGCCCGACGGATCCTACGCCCCCATGCTCGCCACCGAGTGGGGCTACACCGACGAGACCAACCTGGTGTTCAGCCTCGACCTGCGCACCGACGTCACCTTCTCCGACGGAGCCGCGTTCGACGCGGCGGCCGTCGTGGCGAACATCGACCACTTCAAGACGGCGAACGGCCGCCAGGCCGGCCAGGCCGCCGCGGTGGCCTCCGCCGCTGCCGTCGACGAGGACACCGTGGAGATCACGCTGTCCCAGCCCGATCCCGCGCTGGAGTACTACCTGAGCCAGGCCCTCGGCCTGATGGGCAGCCCCGAGGCGCTCGGCACCGACGAGCTCGACCGCATGCCCGTCGGCACCGGCCCCTACGTCATGGATGCCGCGCAGGCCGTCGTCGGCTCGCAGTACGTGTTCACGGCGCGGGAGGACTACTGGAACCCCGAGTTGCAGAAGTGGGACCAGATCACCCTCAAGCTGCTCGCCGACGTGACCTCCCGCGTCAACGGACTCGTCTCCGGAGAGGTGGACGCCACCCTGCTCGACGCCACCACCTACCAGCAGGCCCAGGGCGCCGGCTTCGAGCTCCTCGAATACGCCACCGACTGGCAGGGTCTCCTGCTCCTCGACCGCGACGGCGCCGTCAACCCCGCGCTGGGTGATGTCCGCGTCCGCCAGGCGATCAACTACGCCTTCGACCGCGAGGCCCTCCTCAAGGAGCTCGGCGGCGGCTTCGGTGACATCACGAGCCAGGTGTTCGGCCCCGACACCAGCGCCTTCCTGCCGGAGCTCGAGGACTACTACACCTACGACCCCGACAAGGCCCGCGAGCTCCTCGCGGAGGCCGGGTACGCCGACGGCCTCACGATCGAGATGCCGATCCTCACCCCCGGTGCCGAGACCATCATGACCTTCGCGACGCAGCAGCTGGCCGACATCGGCATCACTGTCAAGCAGACCTCGGTTCCGGGAGCCGATTACGTCGGCATGCTGGGCCAGGGGAAGTTCGCCAGCGCATGGTTCAGCCTCTTCCAGGGCCCGTCGTGGGTCGCCTACAGCCAGCTGCTCTCCACCGACGCCCTCTACAACCCGTTCGACTCCACCTCGCCCGAGATCGAGGCGGCCGTCGAGCAGCTGCGCCTCGAGGGTGACGACGCGGTTGAGGCCGCGCAGGCCATCAACCGGTACGTGACCGAGAACGCCTGGTTCAGCCCTTGGTTCCGCCCCTCGCAGCTCTACTTCGTGAATGCGGAGAAGGTCAGTGCGGAACCGCAGACGCAGATGGCCGTGCCCTCCATCTACAACTACTCGCCGGCCTCCTGACCGACGTGGCCGGGGGACGGCTCAGCCGTCCCCCGGCTCCCCCCATCCCTGTCTGCAACGGAGCTGACTCATGCTGACCATGATCCTGCGGCGCATCGCGTCTGGAATCGCCGTCCTGTTCGTCGTGGCCGTCCTCACGTTCACGATGCTGTACGCGTCGTCCGGCAACATCGCGCGAAACATCCTCGGCGACCAGGCCTCTGACGAAGCCATCGCTGCCAAGGAGGCCGAACTGGGCCTCGACCAGTCCCTCTCCACCCGTCTCGTGGCGTGGCTCGGCGACGCCGTCCGCGGCGAGTTCGGCAAGTCCTGGTTCACCAACGAGCCCGTCTTCTCGGCCATCGGCAGCCGCCTGCCGGTCACCCTGGTGATGATCGGCATTTCGATCCTCCTCATCGCCCTCGTGGCCACGGGGCTCGGAATGCTCGCAGCCGTACGGCGCGGAGCCGCCGACCGCACGGTCCAGATCGGCGCCGTCATCGGCAACGCCGTTCCCGGCTTCATCATCGGTGTGCTGCTCGTGTGGTTCTTCGCCATCCAGTTGGGCTGGCTCCCCGCGATCTCCCGGATCGCGCCCGGCGCCGACGCGGGGGTGTGGGCCGCGTCGCTTGCGCTCCCCGTCCTGGCCCTTGTCATCAACGGCGTCGCCAGCGCGGCGCAGCAGATCCGCAGCGCCTTCATCAAGCAGCTCGAGATGGACTACGTGCGCACTCTCCGGAGCAGGGGCATCAGCGAGCGAGAGATTCTCTTCAAGCATGTCCTGCGCTCGGCAGCACCCGCCGGGCTCACGGTGCTCAGCCTGCAGTTCATCGGTCTGCTCGGCGGTGTGGTGATCATCGAATCCATCTTTGCGATCCCTGGCCTCGGTCGACTCGCCGTGACCGCCACCACCATGAGCGATCTCCCCTTGGTGATGGGCGTGGTCATCTACACAGTCGTGATCGTCATCCTCGTCAACCTCGTTGTGGACATCCTCAACGGTTGGCTCAACCCGAAGGTGCGTGTCTCATGAGCGAGATCACCCCCACGGTGACGGTGGGGCAGGTGGGCGCGGTCGTCCGGGCCTCCCTGGTGCGCCGCCTCCTCAAGAACCCCATGGGCCTCGCGGCCATCATCTTCCTCGTCGCGGTGACGCTGGTGGCGGTCCTGGCGCCCCTCCTCGCGCCGCACGACCCTAACTTCGCCAGCCTCAGCAACGTGCTGCTCGGCCCCGGTGGGGATTACCCACTCGGCACCGACAGCGCCGGCCGCGACATCGCGTCGCGGTTGATCTTCGGCGCTAGGGTGACCCTGGTGTCCGCGGCCCTGGCCGCCGGGGTCGCCATCGCGGTCGGCCTCCCCTCCGGCCTCATCGCCGGGTACTACGGCGGGAAGTTCGACGGAGTCGCGAGCTGGATGACCAACATCCTGCTCGCCCTGCCCGGCATGATCGTCCTGCTGGCGGTGCGCGCCGCCGTCGGCCCGTCCGTGTGGGTCTCCATGATCGTCTTCGGCCTCCTGCTCAGCCCGGGCTACTACCGCCTGACCAGGACCGCCGTGCAGTCGGTCCGCAACGAGCTGTACGTGGACGCCGCGCGCGTCTCCGGCCTGTCGGACTCCCGCATCATCGCCCGGCACATCTTCGCCGTGGTCCGGGCCCCCATCATCATCCAGACCGCCATGGTCTCCGGTGTGGCCATCTCCATCCAGTCCGCCCTGGAGTTCCTGGGACTGGGCGACCCCACCGTCCCCACCTGGGGCGTGATGGTCAGCGACGGCTTCCGCAGCATCTACCGCCAGCCGCTCAACCTGCTCTGGCCCACGATCGCCATCGCCCTGACCATCGGGGCCTTCGTCCTGTTGGGCAACGCGGTGCGCGACTCGCTCGAGGACCTGGAGAAGACCAAGGCGGTCCGCGCCAAGCCCGTCCCCGACGCCCGCGTGGCTGAGGAACACGCCGCCGGCATCGCCGATGCCGCGCACCACCTGCTGACAGTGACGAACCTCGGCGTCGGCTACCCCCAACCCGACGGCTCCACCAAGACGGTCGTCGACGGTGTGTCCTTCCATGTTGACCGCAACGAGGTGGTCGGCATCGTCGGCGAGTCCGGATCCGGCAAGTCCCAGACCGCGTTCTCGATCCTCGGGCTCCTGCCCGACAACGCCATGATCACCGGCGGCTCCATCCTGTTCGACGGCGCGTACACCGTCGCGCCGGGCGACGACCACGTGCGGCAATCCAAGATGCGCGCCCTGCGCGGCAAGCGGATCTCCTACATCCCGCAGGAGCCGATGAGCAACCTGGACCCCGCCTTCACCGTCGGGTCCCAGCTCTCCACCCCGATGGTGAGGGTGCTGGGCGTCACCAAGGCGGAGGCCAAGCAGCGGGCCCTGGAGCTACTGGCCAGCGTCGGCATCCCCGACCCCCAGCGGACCTACGACGCCTACCCGCACGAGGTCTCCGGAGGCATGGCGCAGCGCGTCCTTATCGCCGGTGCGATCTCCTGCGAGCCGGACCTGATCATCGCCGACGAGCCGACGACAGCGCTGGACGTCACCGTGCAGGCCGAGGTCCTGGACGTGCTCCGCGAGCTGCAGCGCAAGCTGGGCCTGGGGATCATCCTGGTGACCCACAACTTCGGTGTGGTGGCCGACATCTGCGACAGGGTGCTCGTCATGCAGAACGGCCGGCTCGTCGAAGGCGGTCCCGTCAGGCAGATCCTGCGCACGCCCCAACATCCCTACACCCAGATGCTGCTGTCCTCGATGCTCGAGGGCAAGCCGCCGATGACGCCCCTGCTCGGCGGAACCACCCCGACGACTCCCGACGCCCCCGTGGAGGTGGCCCGATGAACGCTCCCAAGAAGGACCTGCTCACCGTCGACGACCTGGTGGTGGAGTACCCGGGCAAGGGCTGGTTCGCCAAGCACTTCCGGGTTCTGCACGGCGTGTCGATCCGGATCGGGGAGGGCGAGACGCTCGGACTGGTCGGCGAGTCGGGCTCCGGCAAGACGACGCTCGGCCGGGCCGTGCTCGGCCTGGCGCCGGTGACCGATGGTCGGATCGTCTTCCGTGGCCAGGACATCAGCCACGCCAGCCGCAGCGACCGGCGCAAGCTGAGCCAGGACCTGCAGGTGGTCTTCCAGGACCCCTACAGCTCGCTCAATCCGTCGCTCACCGTCGGCGACATCCTCGCCGAACCGCTCGGCATCCAGGGAGTCACCGGCGCCGACGCGCGGAAGAGGGTGCGCGAGCTGCTGGACCGCGTGCACATGCCGCAGGACGCCATGGGACGGCTGCCGCGCGAGTTCTCGGGCGGTCAGCGCCAGCGCATCGCCATCGCGCGCGCGCTGGCCCTGCGTCCGAAGCTCATCGTGTGCGACGAGCCGGTCAGCGCCCTGGACCTCTCCACCCAGGCCCGAGTGCTGGACCTCCTGCTCGAGATCCAGCAGCTCACCGGGGTGGCATACCTGTTCGTCTCGCACGACCTCGATGTGGTGCGGCACGTGAGCCACCGGGTCGCCGTGATGTACAAGGGCGAGCTGGTGGAGCAGGGGGAGGCGGAGCAGGTGACCACCCGCCCCGTGCACCCCTACACGCAGAAGTTGCTGCTTGCCTCGCCGGTCCCGGACCCCGACCGGCAGGCGGTCCGTCGCGACGAGCGCCAGCGCCTTGCCCGGGAGACGGCGGCGGCCTGACCTGACTCAGGTCGGCATGGCCTGCAGGATGCTATCCATGGGGCGGCTTCTGTGTATATGCACAGAAGCCGCTCTCTGGATAGCAAGGTGCCCGCGTCGGTGCCCGCATGGGTCGTCGAGGGTGCGTCGCGACGGCGTGTCGTGCCGTTGTGGGGGTGCGGGTTGGGGTGCACGAAACGCCGTCGGCCCCCGCGTCGGTGCCCGCATGGGTCGTCGAGGGTGCGTCGCGACGGCGTGTCGTGCCGTTGTGGGGGTGCGGGTTGGGGTGCACGAAACGCCGTCGGACCCCGCGTCGGTGCCCGCATGGGTCGTCGAGGGTGCGTCGCGACGGCGTGTCGTGCCTACAACCTCCACTGGCTCACCGCACGCGCAGCCGGCCAGCCCGGCCTGGAGGGGATTTAGGGAATGGACGTCGCCTGAACTTCGCCAACTGAGGCCCTCGGCGCTGTCACCGGCTGAGCTGAGCCGTCTCGACCCTGGCCGCCCGATCTGATGATCGGGCGGCCAGGGTTGTTGTCATCGCATGCCGGGGAGAGACGGTTGTCGCCAGACGGCGAGCGGTGGCCGACCCCTGCTGGCTGAGGTGCCGCGGAGCGGCCTCGAAGCCTGGGAAACGTGAGTTGTCAAGGTCACTTTTCTTAGGCTTCGAGGCTCGTCGCTGCGCTCCTCGCTCCTCAGCCCGCGGGGGTGGGGTCGTCGCTGCGCTCCTCGCTCCTCAGCCCGCGGGGGTGGGGTCGTCGCTGCGCTCCTCGCTCCTCAGCCCGCGGGGTTTGGAGCGTCGCCCCGGTCGGCCAGCCTCAGCGCAGAGCGTCCACCGTGAGAGTGGCGGTCATCGTGTGGGTCGTGCCGGGGGTCACCGCGACACTGCCGTCGCCCACGTTGCAGGTCTCGACGCACAGCATCCCGGTCCACTCGTCGTCGCCGAAGTCGGGCATCGCGGCGGCCTTGTCCGGGCCGGGATTCCACACGACCGCGTTGGCGGAATCGGTGGTTCGCACCGTCACCGAGCGAGCGCCGGCAGGGTCGTCGACGCGGATGGTGCCCGGCTGGGCAAGGAGTCGGTCGGTCTCGCCGCTCAGCGTCATCGGGCCACCCGTGGGGACGAGTTCCTGTCCGGTGAGCCGGTCGACGCCGGGTGTGTCCTCGAGGCCGTGGAGTGACGCCCGGCGGGCGTCGCCGACGGCCAGGTAGGTGTGGAACGCCTCCTCGACGACGATCGGAGCGGGCCCGTCGTTCGTCACCTGAAACGCGAGCCGGAGCTCGGCGCCCACGCTGACGCTGTAGCGGAGATGGGCGGGCTCGTGGGCGAGGACGCCCGGGATGCCCGCCGTGTCGAGGGCGAAGGTGAGGGTGGCCACGCCGTCGGCCTCGTCAGCCGATTCCAGCTCCCAGACGGCGGTGCGGGCGAACCCGTGGAGCGGGGCCGCGCCGTCGGACGGGTGGGGGCCGAACCAGGGGTAGCAGACCGGCACCCCGCCCCGGATCGGGGCGCCCGGCGCGAACGCGCTGCGGCCGCTGACCCACAGGGCGTCCTCATGGCCGGCGGGGACCCAGGAGGTCACGTGGGCGCCCTGCAGGTAGATGACCGCGGAGGCCGCCGGGGTGGTGACGACCACCCGCCGCAGCCCGCCGCGACCCTCCTCGAAGCGCACGCTCCCTGGTAGGCCGAGCCCCGCGCCTGTCGTCGGGGCGATGTCGGTCACTGGGGCGATGCTGGTCACGAGGGTCTCCGGTTGGCTTGGGCGGGGCGGTCGGGCGTCCGGGGTGAGGGTCAGAGGAGGTTGCCGTAGCCGAGCTCGACGAGGTTGGCCCGCGAGATCGCCAGCGCCTCGAAGGGGTCGCGGCCATAGGTGTCGTCCTGCTCGACGAGGAGGTGCTCGGCGCCGCTGGCCAAGGCCTGCTCGATGATGGGCTCCCACTCAAGGTTCCCCTCGCCCACCTCGGCGAACTGCACCACGCCGTAGAACCCCGCCATGAAGCCTGCGAAGTCTCCGGCGGCGATGGCGTCGCGGGCGGAATCCGGGAGCAGGCCGATCCGGTAGTCCTTGAGGTGGACCAGCCGCACGCGGCCCGCGTACTTGGCCAGCACCGAGACCGGGTTGAGGCCGCCGCGCTGGACCCAGTGGACGTCCACCTCCAGCCCGACGGTAGGCGCCAGGTCGGCGATCACGTCGAGCATGTAGCGCCCGTCGAGGCGGGCGAACTCGACGTGGTGGTTGTGGTAGTACAGGGCGATGCCGTCGTCGGCCAGGCGCTTGGCGTACTCCTCGGTCTTCTGTGCGAAGTCGACGATGCTGTCGCGGTGACCCATGGCGTCGATCGGCAGCATGCCGACGCGCAGCAGGCCGGTGTCCAGCGTGCGGCAGTCGTCGACGATCTTGTCGTAGGTGGTGCTGAGCGAGTCTCCGCCGCCGGGAGGCGGGGTGAGGCCGGCAGACAGCGCCACCACCGACACGCCGAGCTCGTCCTGTGCGCGCTTCATCTCCGCGACGTTCTCGGGCGTCATCGCCACCTGGGACATCTCGATGTCGCGGTAGCCGATCTCGGCCATCCGGCGAAGCGTCTCGAAGGTGCCGTTCTCGGCGAAGGAGGTCTTGATGGTGCTGGCTTGCACACCGATTCTGGCCATGGGTGTTCCTTTCAGGAGGTGAGGGGAAGCCGGACAACGTCGCCGGTGCGGGCTGATGCGTAGATGGCGAGGACGAGCTCGAGGGTCTGCCTGCCGCCGACGCCGTCGACCAACGGGGCGCGGCCCTCGGCGATGGCGTCCACGAAGTCCAGGAGCTGCAGGCGGTGCGCCTCGCCCCAGACGTCGGCAGGGTCGACGGCGACGTCGGCCGGTGCCTCGGCGACGGCGAGTGTCGCGGCGCGTGTCCCGCCCGCGGCCACCTGCTGTGCGTGCGCCGTGGTGCCCTCCCCTCCGAGGACGGTGCCGTCGGTCAGGGAGAGGGAGGCGAGGCGGTCGCCGTGGATCACGGCGCCGCCGTCGGTGCCGTGGAGGGACAGCGAGGCAGGGAAGCCGGGGAAGGCGCTGGTGGTGGCCATGACGGTGGCGATGGCGCCGTCGGCGAAGGACACCGTCGAGCAGACCACGTCCTCCACCTCGATCCGATCGTGGGTGGCGGTGCGCGCCTGCGCATAGACGGTCTCGACTGGGCCGCACATCCAGCGCAGCAGGTCGACGGTGTGGATGCCCTGGTTGATCAGGGCGCCGCCGCCGTCGAGCTCCCACGTGCCGCGCCATTCGCCGGAGTCGTAGTACTCCTGGGTGCGGAGCCACGGGACGCGGCACTCGGCCAGCACGAGGCGGCCGAGCCGGCCGTCGCTGATCGCCTCGTGCACCAGCTGCGCCGCGGGGTCGAAGCGGTGCTGGGAGACGACGGCGAGGGCGCAGCCCGAGGTTCGTTGGGCCTGGATCAGCCGGTCGCAGGCCTCGAGGGTGACCTCCATGGGCTTCTCGATGATGACGTGCTTGCCGGCGAGCAGCGCTGGGACGCCCACCTCGGCGTGGCGTCCGCTGGGGACGCAGACCGACACGGCGTCGATCGTCGGATCGCTGAGGATGTCGTCGTAGCTCATCGCGGTCAGCCCGAACTCGGCCGCGAGGGCCTCCGCGCGCTCCGGAAGGATGTCGCTGCACGCCACCAGCTCCACGCGTCCCGCGAGCTGCTGCAGCGCCCGGACGTGGGTGGGGGCGATGGCGCCGCAGCCCACGACGGCGAACCGGACGGCGCTCATCGGTAGCTGATCTGCTGTGCGTCGAGGAGCGCCGTGAACGCGTGGGTGGCGCGGGTGAAGTTCTTCGGGCCGGAGAATCCGCCGAGATGGTGCGCGGAGGAGAGGTGCGGTTCCATGGAGAAGAATCCGTCGAAGCCGTCTGCCGCGAGCGCCCGGATGGTGTCGGGCACCCGCCCGTCACCTGCACCGGCCACCACCACCTCGCCCGTGCCGAGCTTGGCGTCCTTGATCTGGATGTAGTCGGTGTAGGGGCGCAGCAGCTCGTAGGCCTCTGGGAAGGGGACCACGCCCACCTGCACGTAGTTGGCCGCGTCCCACGCCAGCCGAAGCGCCGGGGAGTTGACGGAGGTGACGAGGTCCAGGACGCGCTCGGGGATGTCGCCGAAGATGCCCTTCTCGTTCTCGTGCAGCATCACGACGCCGCCGGCCTCGGCGCGCTGAGCCAGCGCGGTCATCCGACGGACCACCTCGTCGCGGTGGTCCTCGGGGCGCTGGTCGGCGGTGAGGAAGAAGGAGAACACGCGGATGAACGGCGCCCCGAGCTGCTGAGCCACCCACACAGCCCGGTCCATCCGTGCCAGGTGGGCGTCGAAGTCGTCGGTGATATTGACCTTGCCGATGGGAGAGCCGATGGACGAGGCCTGGATGCCGTGGCTGACCAGGATGTCGTGGGCGCGGGCCACCTGCTCGTCATCGAGGTCGAGAACGTTGACGCCCCAGGCGCTGCGGAACTCGATGAACCGGATGCCCAACTGATCAAAGAGCAAGCACTGGGTCTCGAGGTCGTCGTCGATCTCGTCGGCGAAACCGGACAGGGTCCACATGGGTGAGCTCCGATCGTGAGGTTGGGGTGCACCACTGCACCGTCGTAGCGCCGTCCCGCTTGGACGGACCCGGGGTTCGGGTGGGCGCTGATGATGACGCTACGCACTGAGCCCCTCGTGGCCAATGGATTGCCAGAAGTTGCCGCGGCCCCTCGGCTTACGAGGCAACTTGATGCAACACAGCGCGATCCGTGCCGTTCCACTGTTCTACTCGTATCCCGGGTATCCCCCGGACAGCCCACCGACGAAGGCGGGCGCGGACGATCAACACGCTCAAGGAGACGCACATGACGAAGCAGGTGAGGCTCGGGATCATCGGGCTGGGACAGCAGGGCGGGCTCTACGCGTCGCTCATCAACGACGGGCGCGTGCCGCACATGACCATCGGCGCCATCTGCGACACCGACCCCGCCAAGCGTGACCTCGCCCGGTCCACGTACCCCGGCGTGCCGGTCCACGACGACCTCGACGCGCTGCTGGCCAGCGGCGACGTTGACGCGATCGTCACCACCACCCCCCATTATCTGCACCCGGAGATGGGGATCGCCGGGCTGAAGGCCGGCCTCCACGTGCTGGTGGACAAGCCTGCCGGCGTCTACACCAAGCAGGCCCAGGAGCTCGTCGACTTCGCCGCCTCCAAGCCCGAGCTGACGTTCGCGATCATGTTCAACCAGCGGATGAACCCGCTGTACCGCAAGCTCAAGGAGATCGTCGAAGGCGGCGAGATCGGCGCCATCCGCCGCTCCACCTGGACCATCACCACCTGGTGGCGGCCGCAGGGCTACTACGACTCCAGCGCCTGGCGCGCCACCTGGGGCGGCGAGGGCGGTGGCGTGCTCGTCAACCAGGCCCCCCACCAGCTCGACCTGTGGCAGTGGATCTGCGGCGTGCCGCGGACCGTCTTCTCCAAGCTGGGCTACGGCGTCAACCGCGACATCGCCGTCGAGAACGAGGTCAACGCGATGGTGGACTACGGCGACGGTGTCACGGGTTCGTTCGTCACCTGCACCTACGACATCGCCGGCACCGACCGGCTCGAGATCCTCGGCGACGCCGGCAAGATCGTCGTCGAGGACAGCAAGCGCGCCATCATCACCAGGCTGCGCAAGCCCGAGCAGGAGCTCAGCGGCGGCATGGACATGGACGACGTGATGCGCCTGTTCACCGGGAAGGTGGACCTTAACACCCTCTACACCCAGGAGACGCTGGAGTTCGAGTCGGCCTTCGGCAGCCAGCACGCCGACGTCCTTGAGAACTTCGCCCTCAACATCGTCGACGGCACCCCGCTCGTCGCGCCCGGCGCCGACGGCATGCACGGCGTCCGCCTGGCCAACGCCATCCACCTGTCGAGCTGGAAGGGCGAAGAGGTGCCGCTGGCCTTCGACGCCGACGAGTACCTCGCGCTGCTCAACGACCGCATCCGCGAGGAGGGAAAGTTCGCCGAGCGCGCGTGAGGATCTGGACCCGTACCTTCGTCCTGGCGACGGTGGTCAACTTCCTGGTGTCGCTGGTCTTCTTCATGCTGATGGTGACCATGGCCACCTACGCGGGGGAGCGGTTCTCGGCGTCAGACAGTGTCGCGGGGTTGGCGGCGAGCATCTTCATCGTCGGGGCGCTGGTGGTGCGGCCGTTCGCCGGCCGGTTCCTCGACGTGGTGGGGCGGCGCCGGATGCTGCTCCTCGGCCTTGGGGTGTTCAGCGTCGCCTCGTTCCTGTACGTGCCGGCCGACAACCTCGGGCTCCTGCTCGCCGTGCGGATGCTGCACGGCGCGGGTCTGGGGGCCTCGCACACGGCGATCGCGGCGTCGATCATGACGGTGCTGCCGCCGGCGCGCCGCTCGGAGGGCATGGGCTACTTCACGCTCAGCGGGACGGTGGCCACCGCCGTCGGGCCGGCGATCGCCCTGGCGGTGCTGCAGTTGGGCGCCATCGAGTGGCTGTTCGGGTTCGGTGCAGTGCTGTCGACGGGGGCCTTTCTGCTGGCGTTCGGCCTCAGGTTCCCCGGCCCCGGGCGCGACGGCGGCGAGGCCGGACCCGTGGGCGACCGCCCGCACAGCCCCGTGAGCGGGTTCCTGGAACGCTCGGTGCTGCCGATCGCGACGATGATGCTGCTGCTGGGGATCGCCTTCACCGGCGTCCTCACCTACGTGTCCACCCACGCCGCCGCCTTGGACCTGACGGCCGCCCTGAGCGGGTTCTTCCTGGTCTACTCCGGCGTGATCGCAGTCTCGCGGCTGTTCGTGGGGCGGCTGCACGACGCGCGGGGGGACAACGTGATCGTCTACCCGGCCCTTGTGTCCATGTCGGCGGGGCTGGTGGTCCTGGCGCTTGCGTCGTCGGGAGTCGCGTTGCTGGTGGCCGGCGGGCTGCTCGGGTTGGGCATGGGCACGCTGCAGTCCTCGGCGCACGTGATCGCGGTGTCGGTCGCGCCGTTGCACCGGGTGGGGCTGGCCACGTCGACGCTGTTCATCATGATGGACCTCGGCGTGGGCCTGGGGCCGCTGGCCCTGGGCCCGGTCATCGCCGAATGGGGGCTGGGGGCGATGTATCTGGGCCTGTCAGCGCTGGTTCTCGTGGCGGCGGGCGTCTACCACCTGGGGCACGGTCGGGGTCGCGGCGGGGCCGGATCACCGAGCCTCTGACCCGAGCAAGCACCCGGCCTCAGGCCTGAGCAGCCTCCGAGCGCTGCGGCTGCTTGACGAACAGCGCGACGATGAAGCCGGCCAGCAGCACCAGCACGACTCCGAGGATGCCCCAGTGCTGGCTGGACTCCTGCGCGTCGCCCGTCACCGCGACACCCACCGCGATCATCAACCCGAACATCAGCGGCGCCAAGAAGCTGACCGCGCGCCCCGTCGTCGCGTACAGCCCGAACATCTCGCCGCTCATGCCCTCGGGGATCAGGCGCGCCAGGAAGGATCGACTCGCCGACTGCGCCGGGCCGACGAACAGGGTCATGCCCAGGCCGAAGATCCAGAAGATAGTCTTCCCGCCGTCGTGGAAGTAGAAGATGCCGAGCCCCAACGCCACCAGCATCCCGAGGGAGAACAGGATGACCCGCTTCGGGCCGAGTCGGTCGTCGAGGAGGCCGAACAGCATCGTCGCCAGGCCCGCGACGACGTTGGCCACCACGCCGAAGATCACCACCTCGCCGAACGTGAAGCCGAACGTGCCGGCGGCCAGCACGCCACCGAAGGTGAACACCCCGGCCAGGCCGTCGCGGAACAGCGCGGAGGCGACGAGGAAGAACAGGGTGTTGGGGTTGTCCCTCCCGACGCGCGCGATGGAGCGAAACAGCTCGCGGTAGGAGCCGACGATGCCCAGCGACGGCGGCACGTGATCGGGCCTCCGGTCCTTGAGCGCGATGAAGATCGGGATGGTGAACAGCAGAGTCCAGGCCCCGCAGATGAGCATCGAGAGCCGCACGTCGTCGGGCGTGAAGTCGGAGCCCAGGACAGCGATGATGACCAGCAGGATGGTGATGCCGCCGAGGTAACCGAGGCCCCAGCCCAGGCCGCTCACCCGGCCCACGTCGGACGGGGTGCTGACCTGGTCCAGCGCCGAGTAGTAGTTGACGTTGGCGATCTCCGAGACCACGTTGCCCGCGCCCAGCAGCACCGCGCCCAGCAGGAAGTACTCGGGCGCCGGCGCGACGAAGTACATCGCCGCGCAGATCGCCGCGAGCAGCCAGGTCTGCCAGCGCAGGTGGAACATCCGCTTTCCCGTGCGGTCCGCGCCCTGGCCGAGCACCGGGGCCAGCAGGGCGATGAGCAGGCCCGCGGTACCCGTCGCCCAGGCCAGCTGGATGGTGACCTGGTCCTTCTCACCGAAGGCGGAGCTGGTGAGGTAGACCGAGAACACGAACGTGGTGATCACTGTGGCGAACGGCTGCGTGCCCCAGTCCCAGAATGCCCAGGCGACCACCTTCCTGCGCGGGGCCTTGGTGGAGGACAGCGCGCCGGCCTGTGGCACGGCGTCGACGGCGGGGGGCGGCTCGATCGTCACGCGAGCAATGTATGCCGAACGGGTGAACGGTGAGCGTCATCCCGGGAAACGTCGGTTGCTCCGGGAGGGGGCGATGTTTGAAATCCGCCGAAGTGGGTATGAGGGAGAGATACATCTGAACAAGCAAGGAGCCACTCATGCGTATCGGTTCATCCGTCTTCCTCATCGCGCTCGGCGCCATCCTCACGTTCGCAGTGGAGGCTGACGTCCCCTACATCAGCCTGGATCTCGTGGGCTACATCCTGATGGCGGCAGGTGTCGTCGGCCTCATCTGGGCGCTGCTCGCCTCCAACCGCAGCCGCACCACCGAGACCCGCGTGGTCAGCGACCCTGCCACCGGCGAGACCGTTCGCCGTTCGGAGTCCTCCGAGGGCATCTGACCCACCGACTCTGCAGCCCCCTCCCGTCGCTCTGACGGGTGGGGGCTGTTTTGTGTGGTCTCTACAACAAGATTGGACGCTTTCCGGAGGTTCCCTCCAGCGTTGTAGGGTGGGGGTGCAGGCCAGTGAGTAGGCATCAACGGCGCCCACGACGGTCGCCGGGACCCAAAAGAAAGGCAACGCATGACCGACAGCGGATTCCTCAGGTACGGGGATCTCGAGCTTGAACTGCCGATCGTGGAGGCCACGCAGGGCAACGATGGATTCGACATCGGCAAGGTCCTGGCGCAGACCGGCGCCACCACCCTGGACCCCGGCTTCGTGAACACCGCGTCGTGCACGTCGTCGATCACGTTCATCGACGGCGACGAGGGTGTGCTGCAGTACCGCGGCTACCCCATCGAGCAGCTCGCCGAGCAGGCCACGTTCATCGAGGTCACCTACCTCCTCATCTACGGTCACCTCCCCTCGCAGGATGAGCTCGACGAGTTCAGCCTCAAGATCTCGCGCCGCATGATGCTCGACGAGCGCATGCGCGAGCTGTTCCGCTGCTTCCCGCGCGGCGCCCACCCCATGCAGGTGCTCGCCGCCGGCATCATGGCGCTCGGCTCGTTCCACCGCGACACCCTCTCGGTGCACGACACCAACCAGGTCGAGGAGGCGTCGCTCCGGTTGCTGGGCTCGATGCCCACCCTTGCCGCCTACGCGTACAAGAGCTCCGTCGGCGAGCCGTTCCTCTACCCGCAGACTGGGCTCGGCTACGTCGAGAACTACCTTCGCCTGTCCTTCGGCACGCCGCAGGAGGAGTACCACATCGACCCGGACATCGTCCGTGCCTTCGAGACGCTGTTCATCCTGCACGCGGACCACGAGCAGAACGCCTCCACGTCGACGGTGCGGCTCGTGGGTTCGGCGGATGCCAACATCTACGCCTCGATCAGCTCCGGCGTCAACGCGCTGTCCGGCCCTCTGCACGGCGGCGCCAACCAGGCCGTGCTGGAGATGCTCTCGCGTATCCAGGATGAGGGCCTGGACATCAAGGAGTTCGTCAGCCAGGTCAAGGACAAGAAGTCCGGCGTGAAGCTGATGGGCTTCGGCCACCGGGTCTACAAGAACTACGACCCGCGCGCCAAGATCATCAAGGGTCACGCCGACGCGCTGCTGCGCATCTCCGGCCGCAACAACCGGCTGCTCGACATGGCGCTGGAGTTGGAGGAGACGGCGCTCAACGACGACTACTTCATCGAACGCAAGCTGTACCCCAATGTGGACTTCTACACGGGCCTCATCTACGAGGCGATGGGATTCCCCTCGCAGCACTTCACGGCCCTGTTCGCCCTCGGCCGGCTCCCCGGCTGGATCGCGCAGTGGCGCGAGCAGCACGCGGACCCCAACCGCAAGATCGGGCGTCCGCGCCAGATCTACATCGGCGAGAAGAAGCGCGACTACGTGCCGATCACCGAGCGCTGACGTCCGACTTCAAGGGCCCACTCCCGTCGGGAGTGGGCCCTTCGTCGTTCACCTGCAGGGTCGGGGAGGGGTTGACCGCTCCCGCACGACGGGGCACCATTGGACACGTATTTCAACGATGAAAGGCTGTCCCGTGGCCACCCTCCCGCTCGTCGCCCCCGCTTCCCCTCTGGCCGCAGGCCCGCGTCACCCCGTCGCGATCACCGGGGTCCGCCTGGACCCCGCCTCGCGGCTGGGCGCCTGGCAGCTGCGCAACGCCGCCGCGACCATCCCGCACTGCATCGCCCAGCTCGAGGAGGCCGGCAACCTGGACAACTTCCGCCGTCTGATCGGCGAGTCCACCGCCGAATGGCGCGGGTTCTGGTTCGCCGACTCAGACCTCTACAAGACCATCGAGGCGGTGGCCTGGGAGATCGCCCGCACCGGCACCCGTGAGTTCGACGCCTGGCTCGACGACGTGATCGGCCTCGTGGCCCGCGTCCAGGAGCCGGATGGCTACGTGATGACCTGGATCCAGGGCGTGCACCCCGAGAAGAAGTTCGCGGAGCTGGACTGGACCCACGAGATGTACGTGCTCGGCCACATGGTGCAGGCCGCCGTCGCGTTGGCCCGCGCCGGCCGCACCGACCTCCTGGACATCGCCGTCCGCTTCGTCGACCTCGTGGACGCCACCTTCGGACCAGCAGCTGACAAGGTGGGATACTGCGGGCACCCTGAATTGGAGACCGCGCTAGTGGAGCTCTACAGGCACACCGGCGAGCGCCGCTTCCTGGACCTGGCCCGCCACCAGGTGGACCACCGCGGCTCCGGCCTGCTCAAGGTGGGCTCACTCGGGGCCCGCTACTTCCAGGACCACGCCACGGTTCGGGAATCCACCAGCGCCGTCGGCCACGCCGTCCGGCAGCTCTACCTCAACGCAGGGGTGACCGACCTGGTCCTCGAGGAGGGCGACCAGTCGCTGCTGGCTGCGATGCGCGCCCAGTGGGACAGCGCCCACGAGCGCAAGATGTACATCACCGGCGCATTCGGCTCGCGCCACCGCGACGAGGCGTTCGGCGACGACTACGAGCTGCCGTCGGACCGCGCCTACGCCGAGACCTGCGCCACCATCGCGGACCTGCACTGGAACTGGCGCATGTACTTGGCCGAGGGCGGCGCCCGCTACGCCGAGACCATCGAGCGCGAGCTGCACAACGCGCTGGCCGCCTCGCTCGACGAGTCCGGTACCCGATTCTTCTACTCCAACCCGCTCCAGTTGCGCCCAGACCGCTACTCGGAAGAGAGCGCACCCCGTGAGCGCACCCCCTGGTACGCCTGCGCCTGCTGCCCGCCCAACATCGCCCGCGTCTTCGCCCAGCTGAGCGGCTACGTGGCTTCCATCGACGGCGACGCCCTGGCGCTCCACCTCTACACCGCCTGCGAGATCGACGTGCCCGAAGCCCTCGGCGGCGGAATCGTTGTCGTGCGCACCAGCTACCCCGACGACGGCCGCGTCGAGATCGCCGGCCCGGCCGGCCTTCCTGTCGCTCTCCGGATCCCGAGCTGGGCCGATGCTCCCACCATCGACGGGCAGCCGGTCCAGCCGGACGCCGACGGCTACGCTCGCGTCGAACTCGCAGCCACCCCGCTCGCCCTCGACCTGCCGATGGCCCCCCGCTGGACGCAGGCCAACCATCGCGTGGACTCGGTGCGCGGCTGTCTCGCGCTCGAGCGCGGACCCCAGGTGTACTGCGTCGAGCAGGTGGACCTCCCTGAGGGGATCCGCCTGGACGATGTGATCGTCGACGCCACCAGTGCGCCGATCGAGTCCGACGGCGGGCTCGAGATCGCGGTCACCCCACGGCCGGGGGTGGGCCCGCTGTACGGCGCGCCAGCCACCGCCCCCACGGGGCAGCCGGTCACAGTGCGGGCCATCCCCTTCCACACCTGGGGCAACCGCGCCTCGGGTGCCATGCGCGTCTGGCTCCCCAACGCCTAGTGGGCGAAAGTTTTGGCGTCTCGTAACGTTTCGATAAATCTATCGGCGCCCGCTTGACCTTGCGCCGACAAGGGGCAAGGATCAAGGCATTCGATGTGAACGTTCACACGATGCGCCAGGAAACCCGGGGGATGCGACGAAGGTGTCGCGGTTGGGCAACCAGGCGCTGTGCATCACACGTGTTAGGAGCCTTTGATGCAGCAGTTCAATCGCAGGACCATTCTCGGCGCACTGGCCGCGGCGGCAATCGTGCCGCTCGCCGCGTGCGCGGACGACACTGCCTCCACCCCGTCCGGAAGCACGGGCGGAGGGGCCGAGGGCGAGCTGATCGTGCTCGGCTTCTCGCAGGTGGGGGCCGAATCCGGTTGGCGCGCGGCCAACACCAAGTCCATCCAGGACACCCTCACCAAGGAGAACGGCTTCGACCTGAAGTTCTCCGACGCGCAGCAGAAGCAGGAGAACCAGATCCAGGCGCTGCGCTCCTACATTTCGCAGGGCGTCGACATCCTCGCCTTCTCCCCCGTCGTCGAGACCGGGTGGGACGCGGTGCTCCAGGAGGCCAAGGACGCAGGGATTCCCGTCGTCCTCACGGACCGCGCCATCGACAGCGATGACGACTCCCTCTACGCCACCTTCATCGGCTCGGACTTCGTCAAGGAGGGCGAGATGGCCGGTGAGTGGGCTAAGGAGCAGTACGACGGCCAGGGCCTCACCGTCGTCGAGCTCCAGGGCACCACCGGCTCGGCGCCCGCCAACGACCGCAAGACCGGCTTCGCCTCCGCCATTGAGGGCAGCGATCTCGAGATCATCGACTCCCAGACCGGCAACTTCACCCGCACCGAGGGCAAGACGGTCATGGAGGGCTTCCTACAGAAGCACGACAAGATCGACATCGTCTACGCCCACAACGACGACATGGGCCTGGGCGCCATCGAGGCCATCGAAGCGGCCGGCAAGGTGCCCGGTCAGGACATCAAGATCATCACCATCGACGCGGTCAAGGACGGCATGCAGGCCCTGGTCGACGGCAAGATCAACTACATCGTCGAGTGCAACCCGCTCCTCGGGCCGGACCTCGCCGACATCGCCAAGAAGGTGCTCGCCGGTGAAGAGGTGGAGAAGCGCATCGTGGTCAAGGACGAGGCGTTCGACCAGGAGGCAGCCAAGGCCGTCATCGCGGACCGTCAGTACTGACCCCCGCCCCACCTGACAACCACAGGAGAACACCTATGACGGCATCGGACCTCGCCCCGAGCGAGGTGGCCCCGATCGTCGAGATGACAGACATCTCGATCGAATTTCCCGGGGTCAAAGCACTGCAGGACGTCAATTTCCGACTCCTGCCGGGCGAGGTCCATGCCCTCATGGGCGAGAACGGGGCGGGCAAGTCCACCCTGATCAAGGCGCTCACTGGTATCTATGGGATCGACTCCGGCACCATCGTCGTCGAGGGTTCCCAGGTCCGCTTCAGCAGCCCGGAACAGGCGCGCCAGGCCGGGGTCAGCACCGTCTATCAGGAGGTCAATCTCTGCGAGAACCTCTCTGTGGCGGAGAACGTGATGCTCGGGCAGGAGTTGCGCTCAGGGCCGTTCATCAACTGGGGCGCCACCCGCAGGGCCGCGGGCGAGCACCTGCGCCGGATGGGGCTGGACATCGACCCGGCATCCAAGCTCAGCACCCACTCCCTGGCCATCCAACAACTCGTCGCGATCTGCCGCGCCACCTCCATCGACTGCAAGGTCCTCGTGCTCGACGAGCCCACGTCCTCACTCGACGCGGGGGAGGTGGAGCAGTTGTTCACCGTGATGCGGGGCCTGCGCGACCAGGGCGTGGCCATCCTCTTCGTCTCCCATTTCCTGGACCAGATCTACGCCATCGCGGACCGCCTGACCGTGCTACGCAACGGGCTGCTCATCGGCGAATACCTCACCCGGGACCTCAGCCAGCACGAGCTGGTGTCCAAGATGATCGGCCGATCCCTGGAGGCTCTCGGACACCTCCGAGTGGCCGCTCCGGCCGCTGGGGCCGAGCGTCGGCCTCTTGTCCGGGCACTTGGCCTGGGCCGGAAGGGCACCATCGAACCGTTCGACCTGGACCTCTACGAGGGCGAGGTGGTCGGCGTGGCCGGCCTGCTGGGCTCCGGCCGCACCGAGCTCGCCCGGCTGCTGTGCGGCGCGGACATGTCCACCACCGGCGAGCTCGAGGTGGAGGGGAAGCCTGCGAAGTTCCGCGGTCCCCGCGCCGCGCTTGACTCCCACATCACCTACTCCTCGGAGGACCGCAAGGCCGAGGGCGTCGTCGGCGACCTCACGGTCCGCGAGAACATCATCCTCGCCGTGCAGGCGGACCGCGGATGGCTGCGGAAGCTGCCTGACAAGCAGGCCGACGAGATCGTCGACCACTACATGAAGGCGCTCAGCATCCGCCCCGCCAACCCCAACCTGCTCGTACGGAACATGTCCGGCGGCAACCAGCAGAAGGTCCTGCTGGCACGCTGGCTCGCCACGCAACCCAAGCTCCTCCTGCTCGACGAGCCCACCCGCGGCATCGACGTCGGCGCCAAGGCGGAGATCCAGAAGCTTGTCGCGGAGCTCGCCGCGGACGGCATGTCCGTGGTGTTCATCTCGGCCGAGTTGGAAGAAGTGCTGCGGCTGAGCAACCGGATCGTGGTGATGCGCGACCGGCGCAAGATCTCCGAGCTCACCAACAGTGGGGACCTCACCGTGAACGACGTCGTGACCCAGATCGCGGGGGCCGCCCGATGACCGATGCACCGACCACACCGAGCGTTGACACCTCCCAGGAGACGCGCCGATCGGGAAGGCTCTCCCGGATGGTGTCGCACAACCTGTTCTGGCCACTCGTCGCACTCGTTGCGATGCTCGCCGCCAACACCATCTACCGGCCCAACTTCCTCGCCGTCACCGTCCGCGACGGGCACCTCTTCGGTTCGCTGATCGACATCCTGCGCAACTCGGCCCCACTGATGCTGGTGGCGTTGGGCATGACGCTCATCATCGCCACGCGTGGCATCGACCTTTCCGTGGGTGCCATCGTCGCCATCTCGGGAGCACTGGCACTCAGCACGATCCAGGCGTCGCCGAACCCCGACTCGGTGCTCACCGTCGCATCCGCCATCGGTATGGCGCTCGCGCTGTGCCTGGTGCTCGGCGCCTGGAACGGGTTCATGGTCGCGGTATTGGGCATCCAACCGATCATCGCCACCCTCATCCTCATGATGGCGGGGCGCGGCATCGCCATGTTGATCACCAACGGCTTCATCACCACCGTCAACTCCACCCCGTACAAGTGGCTGGGCTCCGGTTGGGTGCTCGGACTGCCCGTCCCGGCGTGGATCGCCGCCGCGGCCTTCCTCATCGTTCTCCTCGTCTGCAGGAAGGGCGCGCTCGGCATGCTGATCGAGGCGGTGGGCATCAACCCGGCGGCCGCGCGGCTCGCGGGTGTGCGGGCACGCACCATCACGTGGACGGTCTACATCGTCGGCGGGCTGTTCGCCGGCATCGCGGGGCTGCTGCTTTCGGCCAACGTCATGGCCGCGGATGCGAACAACGCGGGGCTCTTCATCGAATTGGATGCCATTCTCGCCGTCGTGATCGGCGGCACGTCGCTGGCCGGCGGCAAGTTCTCCCTGAGCGGCACCGTGATCGGAGTGTTCATCATCACCACCCTCTCCCTCACCGTGACCATCCTCGGGATCTCGCCGCTGGTCACCCCGCTGTTCAAGGCCCTGGTGGTGATCGCGGTGACGCTGCTCCAGTCGCCGGTGGTTCGAGACAAACTCGAACACTGGGGCCGACGGCGTCCCCAGGCGCAGGCGGTCGCGGCATGAGCACGACAACCCAGCGCGCGCGTCCACGCTTCCGGCTCTCCGCGGCCCAGCTGCCGGTCATCGGCACCTTCGTCGTCCTGGCGCTGATGCTCATCGTGGGCGGCCTGCGCTACGACAACTTCCTCTCCGCGCGGATGCTCGGCAACCTGCTGATCAACAACTCCTTCCTCATCGCTCTGGCGGTGGGCATGACCTTCGTCATCATCACCGGCGGCATCGACCTCTCGGTGGGCGCGGTCCTGGCCCTCTCGGCCATCGTCACCGCCTCCACGCTCCGGGACGGATGGCCGATCGAGGTGGTGCTGCCGATGGCGGTGCTGGTCGGATCGACGATCGGGCTCATGCACGGCCTGATCATCCACATCTTCAAGGTCCAGCCATTCATCGCCACCCTCGCCGGGATGTTCTTCGCGCGCGGGCTCTGCTTCGTGATCGCGCCCGAGTCGATCGCGATCAACGACGAGTCCTTCGTGACCCTGACCGGCCGCAGCATTGCCTTCGGCTCGTCAGGATTCCGCCTGACGGTTGCCGTCATGATCGCCTTGGCCCTCGTCCTGCTGGCGGTCTACATCCTCCACTACACGCGCTTCGGGCGCACCGTGTACGCGCTGGGCGGCGGGGAGCAGTCGGCGCTCATGATGGGTCTGCCGGTCGCCCGCTCCAAGGTGCTGGCCTACGTGGTCTCCGGCACCTGCGCCGGGTTCGGCGGCCTGCTCTTCGCCATGTTCTCCAGATCCGGGTACGCGCTGACGGGCGTCGGCATGGAGCTCGACGCGATCGCGGCGGTCGTGATCGGCGGGACCCTGCTGACGGGCGGCAGCGGCTACGTGCTGGGCTCGCTCCTCGGTGTGTTCGTCCTGGGGCTGATCCAGACGATCATCACCTACGAGGGCACCCTGTCGTCATGGTGGACGAAGATCGTCATCGGGGTTCTCCTGCTGATCTTCGTCGTGCTGCAACGGCTGCTGAGTCGCAAGCGGGAGTGACCCGGTCGACGTGGGTAGAGTGCCCACCGAAGGAGTCACCCCGTGCGCAGCATCGTCACCATCATGGCCACAGCCAAAGAGCTGTGGCCCCTCTACCTCACCGTCACGCTCGGCGCGATCGCCACCTCGGCCACCGCGCTACTGACGCCGTTCGTCATCGCCAGGGCCACCGACACGGTGGTCGACATCGCGGAGGGACGCGGCGGCACCGTCGCGGACCTCATGTGGCTGGCGGTGGTGCTGCTGATCATCGCCCTGGCGAACTCGGCGATCACGAACCTCTCGGGCTACTTCGGCGACCTGATGTCCGTGCGGCTGCGTGCCATCCTGTCGGCCAACTACTACCGCAAGCTGCTGCGGCTCCCGCAGCGCTACTACGACAACGAGCTGACCGGCACCATCATCTCCCGGCTCAACCGCTCCATCACGTCGATCACCGACTTCCTCCAGACCTTCAGCAACGGCTTCTTCCCGACCGTGGTGACACTGCTCGCGGTGCTCGTCATCACGGCGTTCTACTCGCCGTGGCTGACGATCCTGCTCATCCTCATCTACCCGACCTTCGTGTGGCTGACGGCCAGGACGTCGAAGAAGTGGCAGGTGTGGGAGAAGCAGAAGAACGACCACTACGACATCTCAGGCGGCCGCTTCTCCGAGGTGATCGGGCAGATGCGGGTGGTGAAGAGCTTCGTCACCGAGAAGAGCGAGCTGGAGTCCTTCAAGGGCCACTACCGCGACGCCATCGCCTTGTCGCGGCAGCAGTCCCGGTTCTGGCACACCATGGATCTCTGGCGCCGGGGGGCGCTGGACGTGGTGTTCTTCGGGATCTACGCCATCATCTTCTACCAGACGGCCAGCGGCCAGTACAGCGTCGGCACCATGGTCCTCCTCATCCAGCTCACCACCATGGCGCGGATGCCCGTCACCTCCATGAGCTACTGGGTGGACATGACGCAGCGCGCCGTCGCTGGAAGCCGCGAGTACTTCAAGGTGATGAACGAGACCGACGAGCCCAACAACGCCCTGGAGGCCGCGCCGTCGGCCGTGGTGCAGTGGGTGGACTCCGATCCGGTGATCGAGTTCGACCACGTTGACTTCGGCTACGGCGACGGTGACGGCGCCGACGGGCTGGTCCTGAGAGACATCGACCTCAGGGTGAACCGCGGCGAACGGATCGCGTTCGTGGGCGAGTCCGGAGGCGGCAAGACCACGCTGGTCAACCTCATCATGAAGCTCTACCCGGTGACCTCCGGGGCGCTGCGCGTCCACGGCCAGTCCGTCGACGACGTGCCGACGGTGGCGCTCCGCCGCGAGGTGGGCGTGGTGTTCCAGGACGCCAGCCTGTTCTCCGGCACCATCCGCGAGAACATGGCCTACGGGCAGGACGGCGTCACTGACGAGCAGTTGAGTGTCGCGGCCAGGCGGGCGAATGCGCTGTCCTTCATCTCGCACCTCCACAACGGCTTCGACACCGAGATCGGCGAGCGGGGCGTCAAGCTCTCCGGCGGGCAGAAGCAGCGGCTCTCCGTGGCGCGCGCCCTGCTCAAGGATGCTCCCATCCTCATCCTCGACGAGGCCACCAGCTCCCTGGACACCAAGTCCGAGCGCGCGGTGCAGGCCGGGTTGGAGGAGCTGATGGAGGGTCGGACCACGCTGATCATCGCTCACCGGCTGTCCACCATCTCGACGGTGGACAGGATCGTGACGCTGCGTGACGGTCGCATCGACGAGATCGGCACCCCTGCGGAGTTGGCCACCACCGACGGCATCTACGCCGAGCTGCTGGCCCTTCAGGGCTCCACGCGGAAGGCGGACAAGGCGCGCCTCCTGCGCTACGACATCACGCAGTAGCGTCGGCGCGGCGCTCGAGGCCCTCCGCGTCGAGGATCCGCACCCCACGTCGGCCCGCCAGCTCCACCACGCCGTCGTCGACGAGGTCGCGGAGCCGGCGGCTGAACGTTTCCGGGGTGGTGCCCAGGTAGCTCGCCACGTCCTTCTTCGCCATGGGCAGCTCGACGACCGCTCCCTCGGGGTCGCGGCGGGACGGGAGGTCCAGCAGGTACGCCGCGACCCTCGCGCCCACGTCCCGCCCCCCGAAGGCGGCCAGCATCCGCTCGGCCGCGGCCAGCCGCTCGGCCTGCATCTGCAGCATCCGCACGGCGATGTCGGGGTAGCGGGCGACGAGGCGCGCCAGGTCCGCGTGGTCGAACGAGCACAGCTCGACGTCGGTCTCGGCGTAGGCGTAGTTGTCCGGGCGACGGCCGAGGATGAACGACGCCTCGCCGACCACGCTGCCCGGACCCAGCACCCTCACGACGCGCTCGTGGCCGGTGTCCAGCAGGTGCGCCACCCGGACGCTTCCGCGGTGGATGACAAGGAGGCGTCTGGTCCGGTCCGTCGGCGCGAGCAGCTGCTCACCGGCGGCGGCCCTGATGGGCCTCGCGAATCCTGCCACCTCCTCCTGCTGGCCGGCATCCAGCCCGCGGAAGACGGGGACCAGCGCCACGCAGGTGTCGCCGGCGTGATGGGTCTGAGCGTGCTGAGTCATGGCCCCAGCCTGCCCCAACACCCAGTCTGTCAGGCAATGCCGAACGACTCTTCCGCCGAGTAGGATTCAGTCCTACCCTGGATGGATGGATGGAGGGAGGTCGACATGAGAACTACGAAGCAGATGAGTGTGACGTTGCCCCACGAGATGGCCGACATGGTCCGCGCCAAGGTGGTCTCAGGAGAGTACGCCTCCGAAAGCGAGGTCATCCGCGAAGGCCTACGGGCCCTGGCGGCACGCGATCGGGCGGTCGACGCCTGGCTTCTGGAGCAGGTTGCTCCAGCCTATGACAGGCTGCTGGCAGACCCGAATGGTGCGCTGTCTGCAGGCGAGGTCCGTGCGCGGCTCGTGTCCCTGCGCGGCCAGTGACCTACACGGTTCGGTTTGCGCAGGAGGCGGCAGATCAACTCGAGGCGCTGTACCGGTACCTTGCTTCGTCAGCATCGCCGATGGTTGCTGCCGATTACGTGGATGCCATCGTGGCCCACTGCGAGGGCCTCGCGGTGTTCCCGCACCGAGGAACAATGCGGGACGACATCCGTCCTGGGCTTCGCACCTCCAGTTACAAGAAGCGTGCGGTGATCGCTACCTACGTCGATGACGAGACCCAGGAGATCACCATCCTCGGCGTCTTCTACGGCGGCCAAGACTACGACACGATCCTGAGCGGATCCGACAACGCGTGAGTCCTCTGCCCTAGGGAATCACTGATCAATCATGTCCTGGCTGCGGCGCACCGGATCGGGCGATCTGACCCCCCTGCATCTGGATATGGACGTCGAGTACACGCACCAGATGCAGTGGCACCATCTCATCCCGCCCGGCACGTCCTCGCCGAGGACAGCATTGATCAGTAACTCCCTAGAGGACACCGGTGGAACGCACTCAATTGCCGCGATGGGCGTGATCAGGTGTTCGCCGGCGTGCCCACCATCGCCAAGCCGCAAGCATGACCGCGGAGGGGCTCGGCTCGAGCGCGTCCGTTGCTTCCCGGAGCAGGTGAGACCTCCCCGCTGCGCGGGCAGGCATGCAGCGCCATTCCCCCGACGGGGGCTTGATCCACGTCAAGGAAGCGTCGGCGGCACCCCCGTAGCGTCGAGACATCGCCGCATCCAGCGGCACCGACCCTCCAGGAGGAGACCATGTCCACCGCGACCATCACCCACACCACCCTCCGCGCAGAAGGCTTCAGCTGCCCGTCCTGCGTGGCCAAGATCGAGAAGGCGCTGGGCGCCCTGCCCGGGGTGACGATGGCGAAGGTCCACTTCGCCTCCTCACGCATCGAGGTGGATCACGACCTCACCCGCACCAGCGTCGACCAGCTCGTGGCCGCCGTCGCCAAGGCCGGCTACACCGCCCGCCCCTCGGCGTTCTGAGGACCGGCCATGACACTCCTGTCCCATCGCTGGCGGGTGCCGGCGCTCTCCGGATTCCTCATCGTGTCCTCGGGGCTGGCCGGTGCGCTCGCGTGGCCGGCGGCCGGCTGGCTCATGCTGGCCGCAGCCCTCGTGGCCGGCGCACCCGTGGCCTGGTCCGCGGCACGGGCGCTTCGGCTACGGGTGATCGGGATCGACCTGCTGGTCGCCGTCGCCGCCGTGGGGGCCATCGCGATCGGCAACTACTGGGAGGCCGCCGCGGTCACGTTCCTCTTCGCCGTCGGACACGCGCTGGAGGACGCGACGCTGGCCAAGACCCGTTCCGCACTGGCCGAGCTGGTGGCTTTGGCCCCCGACACCGCCACCGTCGTCCGCGACGGCGCCCAGTTGGAGGTGCCGGCCGGTGAGGTGGGGGTCGGCGAGACCGTGGTGGTCAAGCACGGCGGGCGGGTCCCCGTCGACGGAGTGGTGACCTCCGGGCGGGCGGCGATCGACGAGGCCGCGATCACCGGCGAGTCCATCCCCGCCGAGAAGTCCCCCGGGGACCCACTGTTCGCCGGCACGATTGTCGCGGACGGATTCGTCACCCTGGATGCCACGGGCGTCGGCGCCGACACCACCCTCGCGCGCATCGTCCACCGGGTGGAGGAGGCGCAGGACGCCAAGGCCCGCACCCAGCAGTTCATGGAGCGCTTCTCGCGCTGGTACACCCCGGGGATCATCGTCCTGGCCGTCGTGGTGGGCCTGCTCACCCGCGACCTCGAACTGGCCCTCACCCTCCTGGTCATCGGCTGCCCCGGCGCCCTGGTGATCTCCGTGCCGGTGGCGCTGGTGGCGGGCATCGGCCGCGCTGCCCGTGACGGCATCCTCATCAAGGGCGGCGAATTCCTCGAGACTGCCGCCCGCGTCGACACCGTCGCGCTGGACAAGACCGGCACACTCACCGTGGGCCGGCCCGCGTTGACCGACGTGGTGGCCCGAGGTGACTGGACCGCCGACGAGGTGCTCGGCTGGGCCGCGCGCGCGGAGGCGGGCTCGGATCATCCGCTGGCCCTCCCCGTCGTCGAGGAGGCGCTGGCCCGCGGGCTGGACGTGCCCGCGGTCCCCGACGGCGTGCGCACGGTGCCCGGGCACGGCGTGGTCGCGATGGTCGGTGGGCGTGAGGTGGCCGTCGGCACGGTGGCGTTGGTCGCACCGCAGGGTGACGCGTGGGCGGCCCAGGCGGCCGTGACGCTCGCCGACGCCGGCCACACCCCGCTCATGGTGGCCGTGGACGGCGACGTCGTGGGCGCCATCGGCGTGGCCGACGCCGTTCGGCCCGAGGCGGCCGCGCTAGTGGCGGCGCTGCACCGGGTCGGTGTGACGCGCGTCCTCATGCTCACCGGCGACCAGGCGAGGGTCGCGGCCGCGGTTGCGGGGACGGTCGGGATCGCCGACGCCCGCTCCGGGCTCCTGCCCGAGCAGAAGCTCGACGTGGTGCGAGCCCTCCAGGCCGAGGGCCGCGTCGTCGCGATGGTCGGCGACGGCGTCAACGACGCCCCGGCGCTCGCCCTGGCCGACGTCGGGATCGCGATGGGCGCAGCTGGCTCGGCTGTCGCGGTGGAGACCGCCGACATCGCCCTGATGACCAGCCGGCTGGACCGGATCCCGCAGGCCATCGGCCTGGCGAAGCGCACCGTGAGGGTCATGAGGCAGAACATCGCCATCGCGCTCCTCACCGTCGGAACGCTGCTGGCAGGTGTGTTGTTCGGTGGGGTGACGATGTCGATCGGGATGCTCGTCCACGAGGCGTCCGTGCTGATCGTGATCGTCAACGGCATGCGCCTGCTGCGCCCGGCGCGCGGGAATGGCCGCGCGGTCGCTCACCCGGCTTAGCGGTCGAGCAGGCGGCGGATGTCGCCGACGGTCGATCCGTGGCCATCGGCCCAGCGCGGCTCGTCGTCGGAGAGCAGCGCCAACATGCCCGTCAGCTCATCCGTGGCCAGCTGGTGGAGGCGTTGGAGGGCGGAATGGGACGACGGACGGGTGGGGAGGGCGGCCTCGACGGCCGCGGCCCCCTCGTCGGTGGTCACCCCGTTGGCCAGGATCCCGGCCCAGAACAGCCGGGTGCGGGTGAGGTCCCAGAGGTCGTCGTCGGTCACGCCCGCCAGCGTACGCGTACGCGACGGCGCGGGTGTCGCGCTGGCTTTCCGGCAGGCCCGGCCCACTTCGCATACCTGGGGTCTCTTCGCACACCGTATTGGCTGTGCAAAGAACGCCACCGTGTGCGAGGCGTCTTCGCATACGTTCTGCGGTATGCGAAGACGGGCCGGGGCGGAGCTACGGTATGCGTGGACGGGCCAGGGGCAGAGCCGCGGTACGCGAAGGGGTCAGCGGCGGTGGGCCTCGATCACCTGGACGATCGAGGGACGCAGCTCGGCCGGCGAGATCACCCGGTCCACCGAGCCAACCTCGACGGCGCGGTGGATGTTGTGCACCCCGTCGAACTCGGCCGCGATCTCGGAGATCTTCTCCGCCCGCACCGCCGCCCGCACGTCCGCGAGCTCCACCTGGATCTCCGCCCGCTGCTCGGGGGCCGCGTCGCGCAGGCTCGCCTCCAAGGCCGCGACCCGCGCATCCGCGCCGGTCCGCTTCGTCACGTCTCCCGCGAACACCACGGCCGCGGCGGGCGCCCCGCCGAGCACGGACGCGTAGGAGCCCTCCAGCGCCAGCACCGTCATGTTCTCGTTGAGCCGCTTGGAGAACACCACGAACGCGCCGCCGTGGTACCTCGAGATCACGACGAAGACGATAGGCCCGTCGAAGTTGACGATGGCGCGCCCGATCTCCGCGCCGTACTCCAGTTGCAGGTTGCGCATCGACTCCGGCGAGCCGTCGAAGCCCGACAGGTTCGCCAGCACCACCAGCGGCCGGTTGCCGGATGCCGAGTTGATGGCACGAGCCACCTTCTTCGACGACCGCGGGAACAACGTGCCACCGGTGAACGTGTCCGGGCCGTCGGTGGGGGGGAACCCCGCGCGCGGCACAGGCTTGGACTCGATCCCGACGACGCATACCGAGTGCCCGCCAACACGCGCGTCGATCACCACCGCCGTCTCGGCCTCCGCCATGCCCGCCCAGCGCTCGACGCGCGGGTGGTCCTGGTCGCAGACCGCCGCGATGACGGTGCGGATGTCGAACGGCTTCTTCCGGTCCGGGTTGTGGGTGGCCGAGAAGATCTGCCCGACGGTGGCGAAATCCGTGCCGATGTTGTGTGGGTACTCCGAGACGTCGCGATCCACGGCATCGCCCGTCACCGCACGGCGGGGGCCGGACTCGCCCTCGGGCGAATAGGTGTGGTCGTAGTGCGACATCAGGATGCCCATGGCCGCACCCAGATCCTTCGCCCAGTACTGCGCCTGGCCGTTGGGGCCCATCACGCGGTCGTAGCCGCCGATGCCGAAGTTGTCCTCCGCCGACACGCCGCCCGAGAAGTCCAGCGACTGCTTGCCCGTCAGCACCATGGCCGAATCAGGCGTCATCACGAGGATGCCCTTGGTGTGCATCAGCATGGTCGCCTCGGCGTTCCAGTACGGCTGGGCGCCCACGTTGATCCCCGCGACGACCACGTTAATCTCGCCGCCTCCTTGGGTGAACTCGACGATCCGGCGCAACGCGGCGGCCACCCAGTCCATGTTCTCGGTGCCCGACTCCATCGAGATCCGGGCCCCGGAGCTGAGCGTGAACCACTCCACCGGCACACCCATCTCCTCGGCCAGGTCGATCGCGGCCATGATCCGCGAGCACTCCGGCTCCGAGACGGCGCCCAGACCCTTCGTCGGATCGCCCGACAGTACGATCCTGGTCACGCCCTCCGGGTGCAGCGCCGTCGGGGTGGTGACCCGCGCGACGATGATTCCCGCCTTGTTGCGGCCCGGGGCACGGTCCACCTCCACGAGGCGGCCGTCGCCGTCGAGGTCCAGCTCGACCAGCGAGCCGCCGGGACCGGCGAGGGTCGCGGACAGCTCGTACGGGTAGACCAGCCCGCGACGGCGGGCGCGCAGCACCTTGGCCGTGTAGTCGTCGAGCGGCTTGAGCGGCTCGGTGGGCGGCGGCGTGACCGTGGTGGTGACGCCCGCGCCCGGCTGCGCGTGGAAGCGGACGGCCAGCGGGATGAGGCGGTCGCCGCGGACGAAGCGGCCCTGGCAGAGGACCTCCTCGATGCCCGCGCCGTCGGACAGCGGGGTGATCCGGTCCTGCAGCGGCTCGACGTCTGAGACGTCCAGGTCGATCTCCGGCCAGACGTGCACCCACACGTGGTTCATGTCCAGCTTCGAGCCGGCCTTGCCTCGGGCGGAACGGGTCCGACGGATGGCCTCCAGGCAGTTGGCGACCGCGCGCTCGGCGTGCGGCAGGCCGATCAGGCCGCCGTCGGCGTCGCGCACCACGGCCAGCTGCCGCACCTGCGCCATCGCCACGAGGCGGCGGTCGTCCGCGTTGGACTTCGCCACGCACTCGAACAGCAGCACGTCGTCGGGGGCGGGCAGGCGCGTGGTGTCGAAGTCGCGCAACCGCCACAGGTCCAGGCGGCGCCCCACCATCGGAGGCAGGCCACGGATCTTCTCGTCCTCGTAGAGCTCACCGTCAGTGAACCGGAACGTGCGGTACTCCACCGCGCCGTCGGCGGTACACACCGCCACCGCGACCCTCTGCACGGCCGGGTCCCACGCCCAGGATCGCAGGCGCTCCAGCAGCTCGGCGCCCAGCGCCTCGGCATCCGGGCGCTCCGGCCACAGCACATACATCTCGACCACGGCGTCATGGCCCGGCGTCCGCTCCGCGACCTGCGAGGCGATCAGCGACTCCAGCGGCCCGCCCGCGGCGAGCTCGTCGGCCAGGCCCACCGTCGTCACGAAGCGGCGCGGCCGCCCGTTGAGGGTGTAGTCACCGAGCACGACGGAGCGGTCGTCCACCGTCAGGCGAGACACGTCCGAGAGCCCGTAATCCATGTAGTACTTGCGCAGCAGCACCTCGAGCATCGGCTCGTGCGCCGGCACCCCGCGACCCAACCGCGTCGCGAGGAAGTTGGCCGTCCACTCCGGGATGTCGGCCAGCCTGGCGATCCGTTCGTCGTAGTCGGGCGCGTCAGGGGTGGCGGCGAGTGCCTCCACCTCGTCACCCACGCCGGCGACGATGGCCGCCCGCTCGGCGTCCACCTGCGGCTGGTCGAACCAGCGGAAGCGGACCGAACGCGCGAGGTCTCCGACGGCGGGGAACCGCAGCTGCGTGGCGCGCACCAGGCGCTCCAGCTGCGCCCGGGCGATCACCGCACGGTCAGCGTCAGGGGCCGGCTCGGCGATCCAGCGGTCCAGGATGCCCAGCACCAGCGGCACGTCTGCGGCCACCCGCTTCTGCGCCAGGAAGATGCGGAACACGGCCGCCTCCAGCTCGGGCGTGCGGTCCAGCGAGTCCACGCCGTAGTGCCGCAGCGCGGCCGCCAGGCGGTCGACGAAGTGGCCGGGCAACCCGGCGCGCTCCACGTCGAGGGTGGTCAGGTAGCGGTGCAGGTGCTCGCGGTCCGAGTGGACGCGCAGCTCGGTGTTGGCCTGCTCGCCCATGGGGCGGTTGCGGCTGAGCTCGGCGAGATCGGCGAACAGGGTGAGCAGCTCGATCTCCGCGGCCACCACGTCGACGCCCGCGGACCGTGCCTCCTCGCGTGCCACGAGGTAGCGCGGAAGCGTCTTGGCCGAGGGGTCCACGTCGAAGCCCATGAGGATGGCCGACAGATCCGCCAGCAGGCGGCCGGCGCGGACGGAAGGATCCGCCGCGGGCGGGCAGACAGGAATGTCGATCGGCGCGGACTCCACGATCACCGCGGCGGCGCCGTTGCCGAGCGGCTCCAGGCGCACCAGCGGAGCCATGGACTCCACCTGCGAGCCGGTGGTCACCAGCATCTCCTTCACGCGCGCGGCGAAGGGCGCGTAGACGGCGGTCTCCATCTTCATGGATTCGAGGACCACGACGGGGGCGCCGGCCTCCACCTCGTCGCCCACCTTCACCGGCGTCGCCACCACCAGTGCGGGGGCCGGGGAGCGCAGCACGCCCCCCTCGTCGCGGGAGACGCGGTGGGTCACGCCGTCGACCTCGATCAGGTGGATGGGCCCGTGTGTGGCGGTGACGATGCGGTGGCGCTCCCCGCCGACGGTCACGCGGCCGTGCACGTCGTCGAGGCGCTGAAGCTCGGCCTCGGTGGCCTGGCCTCCGACGACGACCCGATAGCGCCCCGGGGCGATCGCGAACGCGGTGACGCTGTGCACGGCCCCGCGCAGCTTCAGGTCGACGGCGGCGCCGGACTTGTGCTGCGTCTGCGGCCGGCCGCCGTGCGCGGTGGTGAGCAGCCGGTCGGTCTCGATCGCCGTGGTCTCCTCGTAGGCCTCGATGGCCGCCACCACGAGCGCCACCCCGGCGTGCTCGTCGGCGATCAGCCCACCGTCGGCGCGGGTGCGGTCGATCCAGCCGGTGTCGGCCCACGGGATGTCCGCGTCCTGGGGCCCCGCGGCGCGGCGCGCGCCCGCCTGCTTCGGCTGGCGGCCGGTCACCTCGGGCTGGCGGAGCAGCTCGAGGACGAAGCTCTTGTTGGTGGCGCCGCCCTCGATGACGACGGTGGTCTCCGCCATCGCGCGGCGCAGGCGGCCCAGCGCCTCGTCGCGGGTGCGGCCGTAGGCGATGATCTTGGCGATCATCGAGTCGAAGTCCGCGGGGATCGAGTCGCCCTCCGCCACGCCGGTGTCGACGCGGATGCCCGGGCCGGCCGGCAGGTCCAGCCTGGTGATCAGGCCGGGGGCGGGGGCGAAGTCGCGGTCGGGGTCCTCGGCGTTCAGGCGGGCCTCCACGGCGTGGCCGAACTCGATGGGGCGCTCAGTGAGGGTGCCCCCGGCGGCGACGTGGATCTGCGCCTTGACAAGGTCGAACTCATTGGTCACCTCGGTGATCGGGTGCTCCACCTGAAGGCGGGTGTTGACCTCCAGGAACGCGAACATCTTGTCGCCCGGGTGGTAGAGGAACTCCACGGTGCCCGCGCCGCGGTAGTCGACGGCCAGCGCCAGACGCTCGGCGGAGGCCTTCAGCTCGTCGGTCTGATCTGAGGTCAGAAGCGGGGAGGCGGACTCCTCGATGATCTTCTGGTTGCGGCGCTGGATGGTGCAGTCGCGCACGCCGATGGCCCAGGCGGTGCCCTGGCCGTCGGCGATCACCTGCACCTCGACGTGCCGGGCGCCCGTGACGAGCGACTCGAGGAACACAACGCCGGAGCCGAACGCCCGCTGGGCCTCGTCGCGGGTGCGCTGATAGGCGTCGGTCAACTCCTCGGGGGTGGTGACCTTGCGGATGCCGCGGCCGCCGCCGCCCGCCGTCGCCTTCAACATCAGCGGGTAGCCGATGGACTCGGCGGACGCGAGGGCGTCGTCGAGGGTGTCGACGCCGCCGCGCGACCACGGCGCCACCGGCACGCCCACCTCCTCGGCGATGAGCTTGGAGCCGATCTTGTCGCCCAGCTTGCGCATGGCGTCGCCGGAGGGGCCGATGAAGGTGATGCCGAGGCTCTCGACGAGGTCCGCAAAGGACGCGTCCTCGGCGACGAAGCCCCAGCCCACCCAGACGGCGTCGGCCCTGGCGTCGGTGAGGACGCGGGCGAGAAGGTCGTGGTTGAGGTAGGGGCGCTCTGACGCCGGGCCCAGCGGGTAGGCCTCGTCGGCCTCGCGGGCGAACATGGCGGAGCGCTCGGCGTCCGTGTACAGCGCGATCGTCGCGATGGGGTCGCGGTCAGGATGTTCAGCGTTCAGGTCCCGCACAGCGTGGATGAGCCGCATGGCGGCCTCTCCGCGGTTGACGATGGCGATGCGTTGGAACACCTTGCCTCCTCAGGGGTCGACGGCAGCCCGTGGGGGGCTGAGTGTCAATGTCGCACCCTTTGGGCGGCTGCGCGAGTCGGCGCGACGGTTGGCCCCCGATTGGCGGTAGTGAAGGGGTTGCGGCTCAATGTCGCGGGGAAAACATTGTGAGGTTCCCACAAGCTGTGGGCGTCCCCCGCCATTGGGTGGGTCTTGGGTGTTGTGGTCGGGTCCGGCGGCGTGTGGTGGGGGCCGGGCCGCCCATGATGCCGGCCTCGGTCTCGGGTGTTGTGGTCAGGTTCGGCGGCGTGTGGTGGGGGCCGGGCCGCCCATGATGCCGGCGGCGGCGCTTCGCGCTGCGCGTCCGTCATCAACGCCCACCCAACCTGCCCCGGCCCCCACCACCCACCGCCTTTCTGGCGCGGTCACCGGCCTCCCGGTGGGTGAGCCGGTCGGGCGCGGAGCGCCGCCGACCGCGTCGAAGCCTCTCTTACACGGTGGCTCTCCGGAGGCGTGGTCGCAGGCCTCCCGGTGGGTGAGCCAGCCGGCGCGAAGCGCCAGCTGCGTCGAAGCCTCTCTCGGCCGGTGCAGCGGCCTGACAAGCGGAACGCCCCGCCGCTGGGGAGTGCGACGGGGCGTTCGGGTTCGGGAGAGATCAGTCGTCGTCACCGTCGTCATCGTCGTCGTCGTCCGAGTCCTCATCCCAGTCGTCGTCATCGTCATCCCAGTCGTCGTCATCGTCACGATCGTCGTGATCGTCGTCACGGCCGTCGGAGTCGTCGTAGCCGTCGTGCGAGTCGTCGTCGTCCCGATCATCCCAACGGTCGTCCGAGTCATCGCGGCCGTCGTCATCGGAGTCGTCGTCCCAGCGGGAGTCGCGGTCGTCGCCCAGTTCGACGCGATCATCCCGATCGCGCTCGCCGCCCCTGTCATCGTCACCGGCGGACCGGGTCGAGGGAGCGGCGGAGGAGCTGGGGGTGCTGTCCGCGGTGGCCGAGGGGCTCGCGGAGCCGGCCGGGACCAGAATCGGGGTCGTGTCGCCGTCGTCGGACGAAGCGGGGGCCGAGATGGTCGTCGCGGGGCGGGCGTTCTCGGGCTGGTTGACGGCTGAGGCGAAGAGGCCGCCTCCGACGGCGGTGACGCCGAGTGCTGCTGCGGCGAACCAGGTGAGGGTTGAGAGTGCCATGGTGGGCTCCTTCGTCGTTGTCGTTGGAACCATTCGACAGCGGCAACATGAGGGCGACCAGAAGATCAGCGTGAGACCTCTCTCATCCGCGTCGTTCGCGGGTCGTGGCAGCCCGGGCTCTACCCACCCGCGCGGCTGCTGTTCCTCCAGAACGGTTCCCGACGCCCTGAGGGGCCCGAGACCACGCCTGGAGGAACAGAAACCGCGCACCCCCGAGGCGACCGTCCCGTGACTCGTCCACATGAGACGTTTCTCACGCGGCCACGCCCGGCAGAGGGCACCGGAGCGGGCAGACTGGAGCCCATGACCGACCCCGACCCCCAGGGCGCCACCCGGGTGACCATTCGGGCCCGCATCATGTGGGCGATGGTGCTGCTGGCCGGGCTGTCCCTCCTTACATCCGGCGCCATCGTGGCCGGGGTGCAGGACCGCGTGATCTCCGCGAACCTGGACGCCCAGCTGGAGCGCTCACGTGACGAGCTCAGGGTCCTGGCCACCCGGGGTGTCGACCCAGCGACTGGCGCTCCCTTCGCTGGCCCCTCAGAACTGCTGCGCACCTACCTCGAACGCACCGTCGTCGGCCCGGGCGAGGGCGAGGTGGCGTTCGTGGGATCACAGGTGCGGTGGGTGGCCTCGGAGGATGTGCCGCTGCGGCCGGAGGACGACGCCGAGTTGATCGCCATCGCCACTCCGTGGGCGACGGGCGACGAGATCATCCTGGAGCGGCTCCGCACGCCCACGGGGGACTATCACCTGCTCCTGGTGCCCGTGAAGTTCCCGACTGAGACCGGGGCCCTGCTTCACGTCGTGGACCGTGGCCTGGCCGAGGCCGAACTCCGCCGCACCATGACCGTGTACGCCGCCATCGCGCTGGCCACCATGGCGCTCGTGGTCTTCCTGGCCTGGCTCGTGGTCGGCAGGTTGCTGCGCCCGATCGAGGAACTGCGCGAGGCTGCCGAGTCCATCGACGAACGCGACCTCACCTCCCGCGTCCCGCTCCGCGGCAACGACGACCTCACCGCTCTGTCCGCGACCATCAACCGCATGCTCGACCGGGTGCAGCACTCCGTCGAGGGGCAGCGGCAGCTGCTCGACGATGTGGGCCACGAACTGCGCACGCCCATCACTGTCGTCCGAGGCCACATGGAACTCATCGACGTCCACGATCCGCACGACGTCCGGCAGACCCGCGACCTGGTGCTGGAGGAGGTGGACCGCATGGGGGTGTTGGTCAACGACCTCCTCATGCTCGCCCGGGCCGGCGAGAGCGACTTCGTCCAGCCGCGGTGGGTGGACCTGGCCGCCCTGACCGACCAGACGCTGGAGAAGTCGCGCGCCCTGGGGGACAGGGTGTGGCGCCTGGAGCGCATCGCGTCCGCCGAGGCGTGGCTGGACCCGTCACGGATCACCCAGGCCTGGCTTCAGTTGGCGGCCAACGCGGTGAAGTACTCCTCGCCGGGCTCGGCGATCGCGTTGGGGTCGCAGCTCCACCGCGGCGAGGTGCAGCTGTGGGTGCGCGACGAGGGGATCGGGATCGCGCCGGATCAGCTGGCATCCGTGCGGGAACGGTTCGGGCGGACCCGGGAAGCCGAGAGCCACGCGGCCGGCGCCGGGCTGGGGCTCAGCATCGTCGAGACCATCCTCGCCGCACACGGCGGACGGCTGGACATCGAGTCCGAGCCCGGCGTCGGGTCCACGTTCACCATCAATCTGCCGCTCGGGCCCGAGCGTGCCGTCGAGGAGGCCGACGTCTCATGAGCACGATTCTGATCATCGAGGACGAGGCGCGGATCGCGTCGTTCATTGCGAAGGGGTTGAAGTCCGCCGGGTTCACCTCGCACTCGACGGCGAGCGGCGCGGAAGGGGCATCGCTGGCGATCCACGGCGGCTTCGATCTCGTGGTGCTGGACGTCGGACTGCCGGACATCGACGGCTTCGAGGTGCTCGAACAGATCCGTGGCCAAGGGGTCGCGGTCCCGGTGATCCTGCTCACCGCGCGGTCATCGGTGGCGGACCGGGTAGCTGGCCTCGAGGGTGGCGCGGACGATTACATGCCCAAGCCGTTCTCGTTCGAGGAGCTGCTGGCGCGGATCCGGCTGCGGTTGCGCACGGACGCGGGGTCGACGGCGGGGGACCCGACGCAGCTCAGCCACAACGGGTTGTCCCTCGATCTTCGAACCCGCCGCGCGACCGTCGGAGAGAAATCGGTGGACCTGTCGGCGCGGGAGTTCGCGCTCGCGGAGACGTTCCTGCGCAACCCCGGTCAGGTGCTGAGCAGGGAGCAACTGCTGAGCAATGTGTGGGGGTTCGACTTCGACCCCGGCTCCAACGTCGTCGACGTGTACGTGAGATACCTGCGGGGAAAGCTGGGCAGGGAGCGGTTCGAGACCGTGCGGGGCATGGGCTACCGGCTGGTATGACGTGACTGCGCGTCAGTCATCGTCATCGTCCCGGTCGTCGTCATCATCATCATCGTCGTCGTCGTCGTCGTCGTAGTAGCTCGGCTTCGGGGCCGCGACGGTCTGGGGCGCCTCGGCCTCGTGGGCGGTCTGGGTCGCGGACGGCGAAGGCGTCGTCGTCGATCCGGACGTGGCGCCCGGGTAAGCCGAGTCGGACGGGGACGGTGTGGGGATGGTCGGAGTGATGGTCGATTCCGGCGACGGCGACCCCGCGGCGGGCACCATCAGGGCCGGCTCGCGAACCGGGGTGCCCGCCGGTGGGACCATGCTCGCCACCGCCCACACCCCTGCGGCTGCCACGGCGACGATCAGCGCCAACCCGGCCAGCGTCCGTTTCATGTCAGACCTCCTCGACCACACCAGTCAACACCGCCCGCATGAGCGGGGAGCGACGCGCGCATGAGAGAACTCTCATCTCCCCGTCGACTATTGGGTAGGTCTGGTGTGGTGTTGGCCACGATTTCTACCGAGTAGGCATTCGGGGAAGGGACGGGCTTTGAGTTGCGAGCGAGGGTGCGGGACGGCAGGGCGGCTGCGCGCGTGCACGCCCAACCCGACCATCACTCGACGGAACACGCCTGAGCAGACCCGGCCCGAGGCCGCCGTGACGGCACGCGCCCGGAAGGGACCACGCCACTGGAAGACGAGTGCAGGGAGACCTGACACGAGGCCCGGGCGGCTTCACTTCCCGACCACAGCCAGGCTGGCAGCAAAACGGCCGACGGTGGACCATGGCCGCCCGGGGTCGTGTCGGGGCTCCCTGCACCGGGCGCAAGGGGCTTCGACTCAGCGGCGGGCGCTGCGCGCCGCGGCTGGCTCACCCAGCGGGCGTTAAGGGTGCCATTCCTTCGCGCTTCGGGATGGTCAGGGCGATGGGCTTGTTGACCTCGGCGAAGAAATCGTTGCCCTTGTCGTCGACGATGATGAACGCCGGGAAGTCCACCACGTCGATCTTCCAGATCGCCTCCATGCCGAGCTCCGCGTACTCCACCACCTCGACGTGCTTGATGCAGTCCTGCGCCAGGCGGGCGGCGGGGCCGCCGATGGAGCCGAGGTAGAACCCGCCGTGCTTGTGGCATGCGTCGGTGACCGACTGCGAGCGGTTGCCCTTGGCCAGCATGATCATCGAGCCGCCCGCGCCCTGGAACTGGTCCACGTAGGAGTCCATGCGGCCCGCCGTCGTGGGCCCGAACGAACCGGACGCCATGCCCTCGGGGGTCTTGGCCGGGCCGGCGTAGTAGACGGGGTGGTCCTTCAGGTACTGCGGCATCGGCTCGCCGGCGTCGAGGCGCTCCTTGATCTTGGCGTGTGCGATGTCGCGGCCGACGATGAGCGGCCCGTTGAGCATGACGCGCGTCTTGACGGGGTGCTTGCGCAGTTCGTCGAGGATCTCGGGCATGGGGCGGTTGAGGTCGATGCGGACGGCCGCGCCCTGGCCGGTGCCGGTGATGCCGTCGGTCTGGGCGTCCAGCTCCTCGTCGACGTGCTCGGGCATGAAGCGGGCGGGGTCGAACTCGAGCTGCTCGATGAACACACCCTCGGGGGTGATCTTGCCGAGGCACTGGCGGTCCGCGGAGCAACTGACCGCGATCGCGACGGGCAGCGACGCCCCGTGGCGGGGCAGCCGGATGACGCGCACGTCGTGGCAGAAGTACTTGCCGCCGAACTGGGCGCCGATGCCGAGCTTGCGGGTGAGCTCCAGGACCTCGTTCTCCAGCTCGACGTCGCGGAAGCCGTGCGCCGCCATCGACCCCTCGGTGGGCAGGGTGTCGAGGTACTTTGCGGAGGCGTACTTGGCCGTCTTCATCGCGAACTCCGCCGACGTGCCGCCCACCACGATGGCCAGGTGGTACGGCGGGCAGGCCGCGGTGCCGAGCGAGCGCAGCTTCTCCTCGAGGAACTTCATCATCGACGCGGGGTTCAGGACCGCCTTCGTCTCCTGGTACAGGTAGCTCTTGTTGGCCGAGCCGCCGCCCTTGGCCATGAACAGGAACTTGTAGGAGTTCTCATGCCCGACGGCGGTGTCTGCGTAGAGCTCGATCTGCGCGGGCAGGTTGGAGCCGGTGTTCTTCTCCTCCCACATCGTCAGAGGCGCGTTCTGCGAGTAGCGCAGGTTGAGCTTGGTGTAGGCGTTGAACACGCCCATCGACAGGGGCCGCTCGTCGGTGCCCTCGCTGAGTACCTGCTGGCCGCGCTTGCCCATGATGATGGCGGTGCCGGTGTCCTGGCACATGGGCAGGATCCCGCCGGCGGCGATGTTCGCATTCTTCATGAGGTCCAGCGCCACGAACTTGTCGTTGGGGGAGGCCTCCTCGTCGTCGAGGATGTTGCGCAGCTGCTGCAGGTGCGCGGGGCGCAGGTAGTGGCCGATGTCGTGCATCGCGGTCTCGGACAGCAGCGTCAGGGCCTCGGGCGCCACCTTGAGGAATCGTCGCCCCTCAGGTCCCTCCACCGTCTCCACACCTTCGGTGGTGAGCAGTCGGTAGGGCGTCTCGTCATGCCCGATCGGCAGCATGTCAACGTAGCGAAACTCCGGCATGGGACCTCCTAGAGAGCGGTCCGACCAGTTTCTCAGACGAGGGTTGCCGCGGCATGAGTGGGGTCGGCGTTGGGGTCTACTGCTGGGCGCATGGGCGGAGTAGCGTCGTCACCATGGCCATGTTCAGGATCGACGGGAAGCGCGCCCTCGTGACGGGCGCCAGCAGGGGGATCGGGTTCGCGACGGCGAAGGTGTTACGCGAGATGGGGGCAGAAGTCACCATCGCGGCGCGCAACGGGGCGGAGCTGAAGGCGGCGGCCGAGCGGATCGGCGCCTCCTGGGTGCCCGCCGACGTGAGCCGTGAGGCAGACGTGCTGCGCCTCGTCGACCGGGCCGGTGACGTGGACATCCTGGTCAGCAACGCGGGCGGACCGCCGCCCGGGCTCCCGAGTGAGGTGTCCCCGGAGGCGTGGGAGGCGGGATTCGAGACCACCTTCATGTCGACGGTGAGGCTCGCCGACGGCGTGCTGGCGGGGATGCGGGAGCGGGGCTGGGGACGGATCGTCGCGATCACCAGCCTCACCGTGCGGCGACCGGCGCTGAACCTGCCGGTGAGCAACGCCATGCGGGCCGCGGTGACCAACCATCTGCGGACCCTGGCGATGGAGGTCGCCAAGGACGGGGTCACCTGCAACACCGTGGCCCCCGGCTACACCGCGACAGAGCGGCTCAAGCGCCTCCACACTGACGCGGCGGACGCGCAGCGCCTTCAGGCCTCGATCCCGGCGCGGCGTTTCGGCGCCCCTGGGGAGGTCGCGGCGGCGGTCGCATTCCTGGTCACAGAGGAGGCGGCCTACATCACCGGCCAGGAGATCGTCGTCGACGGCGGCTTCACCATCTGAGGGCGGCGTCGTCGTCTAGCCTGGGGGTGTGGCAGAGGAACTCACGGAGCGCCAGAAGGCGGCCAAAATCAGGCACGAGCTCACCGAGGGGCACGCGCGAGCCGAGGCTGCCCGTGCGAAGGTGCTGATCGACGAGTTCATCGTCGCCGCGCGCGCCCAGGGGCTCGAGCCCCGACCCCTGCAGGCGCGGACGCTGAGCGGTCACCCCGTCAAGACGGACAAGGTGGGCTGGTACCTGCGCACCAACCACTCCGTCGGCATCGACACCGAAGGCAACTACTACTCCCTGACCGTCCCCGGCGGGCTGATGGAGCGCCTCCGCGGGGTGAAGCTGGAGCCGACTTTGGCGCCGCTGGTGATCGGGCGCGGGGGTCGCGACGGCGAGACGGGCGACCTGAGGGAGTTCCTGGCGTGGGCGTTGGAGGGTCGCATTCCGCAGGACTGAACGCTCCTCGCGCCTCAGCCCGCTGTGGGTCGGTTGGCCAACGACGGGACGCGTGGCATCATATTTCTGACGTATTCCCTCACGAGGAGAACTCCAGTGACAGATCTGATCGGCACCGCGCCCCTGCGCTGACCCGTCGAGCTGTCCGCTCCGGTCTCAGCGCGTCCCGCTGATCGATCGGAGTTCTTTTGTTTTCAGTCACGTTCAACCGCGTCCGCCTCACCTGGCCCGACGGCACTCCCTGCCTCGATGACGTCACGCTCGCCTTCTCCCCCGGTGTCACGGGGGTCGTCGGCGACAACGGCTCCGGCAAGTCCACCCTCCTGAAGCTCATCACCGGCGAGATCGCCCCGACGGCGGGCACCGTTGTCGTCGGCGGGAGCGTGGGCGTCCTTCCCCAGAACCTGACCCTCCGCACCGTCGACACGGTTGCCGACCTCCTGGGCATCCGGGCGCAGGTCGACGCCGTGCGCGCGATCGTCGGCGGGGACCCTGATCCCGCCCACTTCGACGCCGTCGGCGAGGACTGGGACATCGAGGCCCGCGCCGCCGAGGAACTGGGCGCCGTCGGCCTGGACCTGGGCCTGGACCGGCCCGTCGGCACCCTCTCCGGAGGCGAGGCGATGCTGGTGGCGCTGGTGGGACTGAGCGTGCGTCGACTCGATGTGGTCCTCCTCGACGAGCCCACCAACAACCTGGACCGCAACACCCGCGTCCGCGTCTACTCGCTGCTCGAACGCTGGCGCGGCACCGCGGTGGTGGTCAGCCACGACGTCGAGCTGCTGCGTCGCGTCGGCTCGATCGTCGAGGTGCGCGACGGCGAGGTCGAGGCGTTCGGCGGCAACTGGGAGGTGTACCGCGAGGCGGTGGGCATCTCCCAGGAGGCCGCCGGGCGCGCACTCCGCGCGGCCGAACAACAGCTGCGCACCGAGAAGCGCCAGAAGGTCGAGGCGGAGAAGCGCCTGGCCAGGCGCGAGAACGCGGGGAAACCGGCTGCCGCTCGCGGGGTGAGCAAGGCCGCCCGCGACTTCTACGCCAACCGCTCCGAGAAGGCCATCGGTAAGGCGCGCGGGGAGTTCGACGACAAGATCGCGGCCGCGCGCTCCGCCGTCGACGACGCCGAGGCCCGGCTCCGCGACGACGAGCGGGTCAGGATCGATCTGCCGGACCCGGGTGTCGGGACGGGCCGGAGGCTGGCCGAGATCGTCGACGCGGCCGGCGTCATTCACGTCATCCAGGGGCCGGAGCGGGTCGCGCTGGTGGGCCCCAACGGCGTCGGGAAAACGCTGCTGATCGAGTTGATGGTTGCGTCGGCGGACACGCTCGGTCACGACCCTTCGAGACGGGCCACGCCGCTCCGCGGGTGGGCCCCCTCAGGGAGCGAGAGACGGGCCACGCCGCTCCGCGGGTGGGCCCCCTCAGGGAGCGGAGCAGCCGGCTCGATCACCGCCCGCGTCGGGTACCTGCCGCAGCGGCTCGACCACCTCGACGACGCCCGCGCCGTCCTCGACTGCATCCGCGACGCCGCCCCCACCGTCGAGCCTGGCGCCATCCGCAACCGCCTCGCCCGCTTCGGCCTCCGCGGCGACGCGGCCCTCCGGCCCCTCGGCACCCTCTCCGGCGGCGAACGGTTCCGCGCCTCCCTGGCCGCGCTTCTCCTCGCGGAGCCACCCGCGCAGCTGCTCATCCTCGACGAACCCTCCAACAACCTCGACCTCGCCACCGTTGAGGTCCTCGTCGACGCACTGCGGCAGTACCGCGGCGGCCTCCTCGTCGTCTCGCACGACGACGATTTCCTCGCTCGCCTCGCCGTCGGGAGGCTCCTGGAGCTACACCACGACGGCTCGATCTCGGACGTCGTCGAACCTGTGGACAGGGCGGACGGCGGAAAATCTGGGGTCTACCATCAATGACCATGGCCACGTTCTCGCTCACCCGCACCACCACCCCCACAGCGGACGCCGCTCGCCTGGCGGCGCTCGCGGACCCGGGCTTCGGCCGCTATTACGTGGACCACATGGCCGTCATCGACTACCAGGGCGGCGACGGCTGGCAGGAGCCACGCCTCGTGCCCATGACGGAGTGGGCGCTGCACCCCGCGGCCGCCGTCCTGCACTACGGGCAGGAGATCTTCGAGGGCCTCAAGGCGTACCGCCGCGACGACGACTCCATCTGGCTGTTCCGCCCCGAGCGCAACGCCGCGCGCTTCGTCCAGTCCGCGAAGCGGATGGGTATGGCGGTGCTGCCGGAGGAACTTTTCCTGGACTCGGTCACCCAGCTCGTCGAGCTGGAGCGGGACTGGGTGCCTGTGGGCGAGAACGAGCAGAGCCTGTACCTGCGCCCGTTCATGATCGCCTCTGAGCCGTACCTCGGCGTCCGCGAAGCCCACACCTACCGCTTCGCCGTCATCGCCACGCCGGCCGGCCCGTACTACTCGGAGCCGGTGAAGCTGTGGATCACGCCCAACTACACCCGCGCCGCCCCCGGCGGCACCGGCACTGCGAAGTGCGGCGGCAACTACGCCGCCAGCCTCGTCGCCACGCAGGAGGCTGCGGCCAACGGCTGCGGACAGGTGCTGTGGACCGACGGCGCCGAGCACAAGTGGGTGGAGGAGTGCGGCACGATGAACATCATGTTCGTCACCGCCGACGACGAACTGGTGACCCCGTCGCTGGGCTCCATCCTCGCCGGCGTGACCCGCGAATCCATCCTGGCGCTCGCGGCCGAGCACGGGCTCGAGCCGGTGGAGCGCCCCATCTCGGTCGACGAGGTGCTCGACGGCGTGGAATCGGGTCAGATCCCGGAGGTGTTCGCCTGCGGGACCGCCGCCGTCGTCACGCCCATCACCGGGTTCAACTCGCCGGCTCGGGGCGTGCAGACCGTGGCCGACGGCGTCCCGGGCCGCAAGACCCGTGAGATCCGCCAGCACCTTGTCGACATCCAGTTCGGCCGCGCCGAGGACAAGTTCGGCTGGACCCGAAAGGTCTGCTGAGGCGGTGGCATAGTGGCGGCATGAGCGCACCCCAGCCGCCGTCGAACCCTCAGCCTCCGTGGGGCGGCGGGCCTGGTCAGCCGCCCTATGGGCCTAGTCAACCGCCCTACGGTCAGGGCCAGCCTCCTTACGGTCAGTCCCAGCCATCCGCTCAGTGGCCCGGGCAGCCCGGGGCTTGGCAGCAGCCGGCGAAGCCTCGCAGCAAGCTGGGGCCCATCCTGACCGCCGTCGGCGCGGTGATGCTGGTGGCCGGTGTGGTGCTGGGGTTCTCCGTCGGGCGGAGCTTCATGCAGATCATTCCGTCGGCCAGCCAGAGCACGCCGGTGATGGGAGAGACAGTCGTCACCGTCACAGGTGGTGACTCGCTGGTGCTCTACGCGCCCAGCGGGATCATGCCGGTCTGCGACATCATCGGCCCCACCGAGGCCGTGCCCAACATCGACCTCGGGGGCGCGAGCTATCAGTTCTCGGTCAACAACGTGAGTTACGAATCGATGGCCAGGATCGGCGGTCCGGGCGAGCCCGAGGGCGAGTACACCGTCAGTTGCGAACAGACCGGCCTCCTCATCGCGCCGCCGCTCGACGTGGGGGACATCGTCGGCTCCGTGGGCGGCCTGCTCGGGGTGATCGCGCTGCTCGGCATCGGATTCACACTGCTCGTCGTGGGGTTCATCATGTGGCTGCTCGGACGCCGCCGTCCCTGATCGGGAATAGTTTCATTTTCAACTTGTTTGGTCTATCGTAGAGGTAGCAAACAGTTTGGAGCAGTCATGCAGTTCGGCATCTTCAGCATTGGGGACATCACCACAGACCCCACCACGGGGCGCACTCCCACCGAGCACGAGCGCATCCGCGCGACGGTGGAGCTGGCGAAGAAGGCCGAGGAGGTGGGGCTGGATGTCTTCGCCACCGGCGAGCACCACAACCCGCCGTTCGTAGCGCCGGCCAACCCGACGGTGCTGATGGCTTACCTGGCTGCCCAGACCGAGCGGCTGATCCTCTCGACGGCCACCACGCTGATCACCACCAACGACCCGGTCCGCCTCGCGGAGGACTACGCCTACGTGTCCCACCTGGCCGAGGGCCGCGTGGATCTCATCCTGGGCCGCGGTAACACCGGACCGGTCTACCCGTGGTTCGGCAAGGACATCCGCGACGGCATCGCGCTCGCGGTGGAGAATTACGCTCTGCTGCACCAGCTCTGGCGCGAGGAATCGGTCGACTGGGAGGGCAGGTACCGCACCCCGCTGCACGGCTTCACCTCCACCCCCCGCCCGCTCGACGATGTGGCGCCGTTCGTGTGGCACGGCTCCATCCGCTCGCCCGAGATCGCCGAACAGGCCGCCTATTACGGCGACGGCTTCTTCCACAACAACATCTTCTGGCCCCCGAGCCACACCCGGCGCATGGTGGAGCTGTACCGTCGTCGGTTCGAGCACTACGGCCACGGACGGGCTGACCAGGCCATCGTCGGGCTCGGCGGGCAGGTGTTCATGCGGAAGAACTCGCAGGACGCCATCCGCGAGTTCCGCCCCTACTTCGACCACGCGCCGGTCTACGGCGGCGGGCCGTCGTTGGAGGAGTTCACGCGGGAGACGCCGCTGACGGTGGGCTCGCCGCAGCAGGTGATCGAGCGGGTCCTCGGCTTCCGGGAGTACGCGGGCGACTACCAGCGCCAGCTGTTCCTGATGGATCACGCGGGCCTGCCGCAGAAGACGGTGCTGGAGCAGATCGACATGCTCGGCGAGGAGGTGGTGCCAGTGCTTCGGAAGGAGTTCGCGGCGCTGAAGCCCGCCCACGTGCCCGATGCGCCCACCCACGCCTCGCTCCTGGCCGCCCGCGCCCCCGTCGAGGAGCCGGAGCGCACCGAGCCCTCCGTCGACCGGTGGACCGGAACCCGGGCCGAGGACGACAACCGCCTCTGAGTTGCGCTCGGCGCGGGTCGGGGTTTGAGCAAATGGCACGGGTCAAACCGCGAAACCGGCCTTCTTGAACGATCAAACCGCATCGACTCGTGCCATTTGCTCAAACCCCCTCCAGCCCAGCACGCCCCTTCCGCGAAAGGAACCATCCCCATGTCCCGCATCGTCGTCATCTCCGGCGGCCTCGGCACGCCGTCGTCCACCCGCGTCCTCGGCGACGCCGTGGTGTCCCGCCTCCGCGAGAACCTGCTGGAGCGAGGCGAGAGCGCCGAGGTGACGGTCGCCGAGCTGCGCGAGCTGGCCCACCCCATCGTCGACGCCATGCTCACCGGATTCCCGACCGGTGAGCTCGCCACGGTGGTCGACGCCGTGGCCCGGGCGGACGCGCTGGTCGTGGTGTCGCCCACCTTCTCCGCGTCCATGAGCGGGCTCGTCAAGAGCTTCTTCGACATCCTGGAGCCGGGCACGCTCGCTGGGAAGCCCGTGCTGATGGCCGCCACCGGAGGCACCGAGCGGCACTCGCTGATGCTTGAGTTCGCGATGCGCCCGCTGTTCAGCTATCTGGGCGCGCTGCCAGTGCGCACCGCCGTGTTCGCCGCGACCTCCGATTTCGGCGGTTCCGGCGCCGCATCGCTCGCCAGGCGGGTGAAGGAGGGGGCCGACGAGCTGGCCGCCGCCCTCGTGGCGGCGCCCCGTCAGGCCACAGACGACGGTTTCGTCGAGTTCGCCGCGCTGCTGGCGAGCTAGCACTCCACAAGAAGGGGCCCGCGATGAGCGTCATCGAGGGCCCTTTTCCTGTCCCGGTCAGCCGGCGACGTCGTCGCTCCGCAGACCGGCGAACAGGCAGCTGGCTAGCCCGTCGACCTTCGGGAACGGCTCCCCGGCGCCCATGAGGTACGCCTCGCCGGAGCCCGGGAGCTCCTGCATGATCCGGTAGAACTGCCAGAACGGGTGCTCGATGTCCACCTGGCTACGGTGAGAGCCCAGCGCCCGCCGGCACACGTCCAGCCACGGCGCGGTCTCGATCAGCGCGACGATCTGCGCCGGGTCCGGCCCGAAGCTGTCGGCGTCGCGCTCCTGCTCCGGCCACAACTCCAGCCCGCGCTCCTTCGCGATCAAGTACGCCTCTACCCACTTGTCCGTGTTGTGGGTGTTCCAGAGGATGCGGCGGATCTGCCACGGTGCGCCGAGGTCTGGGCGGTGCGACGGCGACGCCGCCAGCACGCTCGCATACAGAAGCACCCGGTGCGCCTGAATGTGATCGGGGTGGCCGTAGTTGCCGTGCGGATCGTAGGTGACGGCCACCTGGGGGCGGCGGCTGCGGATCACCTCGACGAGGTGGTTGGCCGCCTCGAGGAGGTCCGCGCGCCAGAACGCGTTGGCGGGCATCTCGTCCGGCACGGCCGCCTTGCCGTCGGGTCCGGTGGTCATGCCGGAGTCGTGATAGCGGCCCACGCCGCCGAGGTACACGTGATCGGTCACGCCCACCTCGCGCAGCGCCGCGTCGATCTCCATCCGACGGTGGTCGCCGAGTTGGGCGGGGGTGAAGTGCTGCCACTCGGGCAGCATGATCTCGCCGAGCTCGCCGAGCGTGCAGGTGACCAACGTGACCTGGGCGCCCTCGTCGAGGTACCGCGCCATTGTGGCGACGGACTGGCTGGACTCGTCGTCGGGGTGGGCATGGACGAGGAGGAGGCGATGGTTCACGGCCGACAGTCTACGCCGCGCCGCAAGGTAATCCAATCTTCAACTAGAGTGGCCGGGTTCCGGTCGGGGCTCCCCGGGGTCGTGCGGTAGATGTTCCTCCAGGCGGGGGCTCGGCGCTCTCAGGGGACCGAGGGCCCGTTTGGAGGAACACCTACCGCGCCGGGGCCGCGACCCTCAGCCGTCCGACAGCCCGAGGAGAGGGCGGAGCTCGTCCAGAGTGGCGACGGAGTGGTCCGCGCGGTCTTCCACCGGCGCCTCCGGCGACTCGAGGGTCGCCGTGGCCAGCCCCGCCGCTGCGGCGGCGTCCGCGTCGATCGGACGGTCGCCCACGGCGAGGCACCCCGCCGGGTCCAGCCCGTGCCGCTGCAGCATCGCGAGGTACATCGCAGGGTCCGGCTTGCGCGGGTACCCGTCGGTGGTGGAAATGAGATCGTCCGCCTCCAGCCCGAGGCCGTCGAGCAGTGACTGCGCGCTTGCACGGTCGCGGTGGGTGACGACGAGGTTGAGTCCGCCGGCCGCCCGCACGTCATGCAGCAGCTGGCGCGCGCCCGGCATCGCCGGAGCCGGATCCAGCCGCCACTGGGCCTTCAGCTCATCCTCCGCCGCCTCGAACTCGGCCTCCGGTACCCCGAACCGAGCGGCGAGTGTCGCGACGGCGTGCCCCGTCGACACCCGCGTCAGCCGCGACACCTCAGCCACGTCCACAGCGCCGCCGTGGGCGCGGACCACCGCAGCCAGGGCGGAATCCAGGGCCGGGTAGGTGTCCACCAGGGTGCCGCCCATGTCCCAGAACACGTGTTCGTACATGTGGAGAGCTTACGACCCAGCTGGTTGAGCCGGCTGCGGCGCGCGAGCGGCCCGGTGCCGCGTCGACGCCCCCAGCGGGTGGGGCGATCCCCACGGGTGGGTCAGGGGAGGGGGTCGCCCATGAGATCGCGGGCCCGCTCCATCAGAGTGATGGTGGACAGCGTCGCGTCCAAGGGCCGGATCGGCGATTCCGTCAGCCCCGCGCCGATGCACCGCGCCACCTCGAGCGCCTCGTGGTAGAGCCCCACGTGCGCCACCCGCTCCTCCTCCCAGCGGAGCACCTCGCCGTCACGGAACCGCACCTCCACGGGGCCAGGATGGTAGAACGGTCCGTCGAGGACGAGGGTGGCCTCGGACCCCGCGACCACCGCCGTCGTCGGCGTGTCCGCGACCATCGACGCGTGCACCACCGCCTGCCTCGACTCGCCATCAACCAGCAGCGCCGCGAACTGCCCGACGGCGCCCGTCGCGTGCCGCTGCCCGGTGGCCGCCGCGACACTCAAGCCCGGCAGAACCCAGTCCACGAACATCAGCGGGTAGGTGCCCAGGTCGTTCATGGCGCCGCCGGCCTGCGCCGGGTCCATGGCTCGGTGATGGTCGACGAGGTACTCGCCCATGTCGGCGGCCACGGACCGGACCTCGCCCAGCATTCCGCTCTCGAGGATCTGCCGGACGACGTCGTAACGCGGCAGCGCCAGCGACCATACGCCCTCCATGCAGAACAGCCCACGGCTGCGGGCCACCCCCACCAGCTCCTCCGTGTCCGCGAGCTTCGGCGTCATCGGCTTCTCCACCAGCACCGGCTTGCCGGCCTCCAGCGCGAGCCGCGCGTGGGCGAGGTGGTCGAGGTGCCCCGTCGCGACGTAGATGACATCGACGTCAGAGTTCACCAACTCCTCGTAGGAGCCGAACGCGTGCTCGATACCGAACCCGTCGGCGAACTCCCGCGACCGCTGAGTCGTCCGCGACCCCACCGCCACCACCCGCTGGCCCGTGTTGGCCAGCAGCGTGGAGACGAACTGGTGCGCGATCCAGCCGGTGCCGAGGATGCCCCAGCGCAGGCTGGGGACATCGCCGACGGGGCGTGGCTGGGGGAGCGCCCTCACCGATCGACCTCGACGAACCTGCCGCCGGTGTACATCGACTCGACCACGGCCTCCCCCACGAGGGTGGCCCGCTCGGCGTCCTCCAGCGTGGCCACCGTCGACGGCCGACCCTCGCGCACGGAGTCCACCCACTCCTGCAGCTCCAGCCGGTAGGCGTCCGCGAAGCGCGGACGCCAGTCCATGGCGATGGGCGACGAGGTGGCGAAGTTGGCGTTGACCAGCAGCTTCGCTGGCTCGGTGACGGTGAGCACGCCGGTCTCGCAGACAGCGTCGCAGCGGATGTCGTAGCCGTACCGGGCGTTGAGGAAGACCTCGACGGTGCTGAGGGACCCGTCGGCGGTGCGGACCAGGATGAGGAACGGGTCCGCGAGGTTGTTGGCGGTGGAGCTCGGGTGGCCGGCATGCCAGCTGACCTCGGTGACGGGAGCGTCCAGCAGCCACGGAATGAGGTCGAGGTCGTGGATGGCGGAGTTGAAGACCACCGACTCGTTGGTGGCCCCCGGCCCGGAGGACACGCCGCGACCCACGGAGTGGATCATCAGCGGCCGGCCGTGCTGGCGGGACGTGATGGCCGCCTTCATGGCCACGTAGCCGGGGTCGAACCGGCGCATGAATCCGACGGCGGCGCGGGCGGTTCCGCCACCGACGGCGATGCGGTGGGCCGCGACCACCTCGGCGCAGGTGGCCGAGTCGTAGGCCAGCGGCTTCTCGACCAGCACATGCTTGCCGGCCTCGAGGCAGGCCTTGACCTGATCCGCGTGCAGGAAGTCCGGTGAGGCGATGACGACGGCGTCCACATCGTCGGCCGTGATGAGGTGGCTCGGGTCCGTGAGGACGCGGGCGCCGGGGATTCCGGCGATGGCCGCTTCGGCGCGGTCTTTGTCCGGATCAGCGATGGCGACGACGTCGGCGCCTGCGATGAATCGATGGATGTTCTGAGCGTGATCGGCGCCCATGATGCCTGCGCCGATGACCCCGATGGAGAGACTCATTTGTCCTGACCTTTCTTGGGTGATTCCAGCCTACGCGATGCGCGGGTGTCGCGGAAGGGCTTCCCCCGGGCTGAGGAGTGAGGAGCGCAGCGACGAGCCTCGAGGCCTCACTGACGTTTGCTGACAGGGTCACTTCTGTGAGGCTTCGAGGCCGCTGCGCGGCACCTCAGCCAGCGGGGGCCGCTGCGCGGCACCTCAGCCAGCGGGGGGCCGCTGCGCGGCACCTCAGCCAGCGGGGGGCGCTGCGCGGCCCTCCGAGAGTGGGGATCTGGGGAGGGTAGACCGGCCCTGGACCCCCACTCTGCGAGGGGTACCCTGTCGGCCGTGCACGAAATCGACCCCACCCGCGTCCGCGCCCTCAAACGGACCGTCCTCATCGTCGCCCTGCTGAACCTGGGCTACTTCTTCGTCGAGAACGCGGTGGCGCTGGCCATCGGGTCGGTGTCGCTGTTCGCGGACTCGGTGGACTTCCTCGAGGACACCGCGGTCAACCTGCTGATCTTCGCCGCACTGGGCTGGCCGCTGGCGCACCGCTCCGTGGCGGGCAAGGTGATGGCGGGGATCATCCTGGTGCCCGCCGTGGCCGCGTTGTGGATGGCGATCGCCAAGTTCCAGAACCCAGACGCACCAGACCCTCTCTCGCTGATCCTCACCGCCGGCGGCGCCGTCGTCATCAACACCATCTGCGCGATTCTGCTTCTGCGGCAGCGTGACCACGGCGGCTCCCTGACCCGCGCTGCGTGGCTCGCCGCCCGCAACGACGTGATCATCAACCTCGGCATCATCGCGATGGGCATCGTCACGCTCACGCTGGTGCCCAACGGCTGGCCGGACCTGCTACTCGGGATCGGCATCCTGGCGCTGAACCTACGGGCAGCCAAGGAGGTGTGGGAGGTCGCGGAGGAGGAGAACCTCGCCGCGAAGGCGCTCGCCGGCGAGGTCGACGACGACTGATCCGCCCCCGGGCGTCGGCGCTGCGCCCCTGCCCCCTGCGCTGCGCCCCTGCCCCCTGCGCGGCTGTGCCCGGCTCAATCCGGGAGGGCTCAATCAGCGTCGGGAAGGTCAGTCAGGATCGGGGCTCGCGGCGCGACGACCGCTCGGGTCAACCACCACGACCCGATGCCCACCGCCCTCGGCGAGCACCATCACGTCCAGGCCCGGATACAGGGCCAACTCGTCGGCCAACCCCGCGACATTCCAGTCCGCGGACGGGTGGTCCAACCGCCCCCACACCTCGACGTGGGCCCCCGTCGCGCGGGAGACCTCGCGGTCCACTTCCGGCCCTACTGCGCCGATGAGCACCACGGTCCTCGGCCCCCGCGGGCGCGCCGAGGCCCCGGCCACGCGATCGGCCCGGAACACCGCCCCGTGATAGGCCGACACCGCGGCCGCCCCAACCAGGGTCCCCAGCGCGTAGCGCATCGACCGCACGGTGGCCGCCCCGAGGGACCCAGCCACCACGTCCTGCAGCAGGGTGACGGCGGCCGTGATGAGCGTGATCACCGCCGCGACACCCGCCAGCCCGAAGAGCACCACCAGGTAGACCCGACGCGCGGGCGAGGCAGCCTCCGCAGTGGGATCGACGGCGGCGCCCAGGCCGACCCGCCGCCAGAACACCCACCACACGGGTGCGCCCACGACGAGCAGCGTCACCGCAGCCCAAAGCGTGTTGACCACCGGCATGCCGGCGTCGATGCCGGGGGTGAGGGCCTCGATGAGGGTCACCAGCAGGGTGCCGACGCCGACGGCGGCAGCCACCAGCCCGATGCCGGCCACCAGGTATTCGTAGACCCGCTGCGGCTCTGTGCGCGCCAGGCCTTCCTGGCCGGAGGCCAGCACAGAGCGGTGGTACCACCAGATCAGGACCCCTACCAGCAGCGCGGCCAACTCGAGCGAGGCGCTGTCGAAGTGCCCCGACGCCGTCAGATCCTGCCGGTCACCGAAGAACCACACCAGCACGCTCCACAGCAGCCGGCTGCCGGCCACCAGTGCCATCACCAATCCGCCGCCCACCCCGAGCGGCAGCACGAAGGCCAGCCACAGCGGCCGTCGGGGCAACGCAATGGCCCGCGTGGCCCAGTAGCGCATCCAGATCAGCGCCCCGACGAGCAGTGTCGCGGCTCCCTCGCCGAGCATGCCCAGCGGGCGGCCGACCGTCTCGGGGCGCAGCAGCAGATCCAGCGAGGTGCCCAACGTGATGACCAGCCCGGCGGTCCCGAAGGAGAGGCCCACCAGCGATCCGAGCAGCAGATGCGCGGTCTGGCGGGGCTCGTCGAGGGTCCGTCGTGCGATCTCCCAGTGGACCCACCAGACGGCAGCCCAAGGGACGAAGGTCGCGGCGGACTCCGCGTCGAGGCGCCCGTCCGAGACCAGCAGGTAGCCCACGTTCTGCACCGACGACGCCGCGACGACCGCTCCGGTGAGCGCGGCCAGCGTCACGTAGGCCACCCACATCGGGGACTCGGCCTCGGTGGGGTCCGCCTTGTGCATGCGGCGCGTCCACCAGGCCAGCAGCAGCGCCAGGGCGCCGCCGACGAACGTGAAGGCCAGCCCCCTCGCGAGTTCAGCCGACGGATCCTGCCACTGGGGCACCTCGGCGCCCAGCAGCCTCCCCAGCAGCTCGTCCACGCCCAATGCCACGACGATCACGAGGGCATACAGCACGGCGTACTGGAAGAATCGGCGCACGCTGCGCGCGTCGACGCCGGGGCCGCGGCGCCTGACTCCCGTCGCGATCAGGGCGATGAGCCCCACCACCACCGCCAGGCTGATGAACCCGGAGACCATCTCAACCACCACCGTCCTACTTGCAGCCGTAGACAGGCCAAGGGTGACCGGTCAGCATCCACTCGCCATCCCGCGCGCGAAGCTCGAACTGTTCGCGATGCTCCCACGTATCGAGCATTCCGCCCTGGGATTCGGTGATATCGGCCACGACGATGGCCTTGTCGCCATCAACGCGGGTGTCGGCGACGGTGAGGCTGGCGCGCAGCGGCCGCTGCACCCCCGGCAGGGGGGCGGAGCAACCGAGGGACGGATCCAGGTAGCTGACCGCCTCGTCGTCGTCGCCCCTGATGAGGGCAAGGGCGTAGAGCTGGACCACGCCGTCGGGCGTCGACGGATCAAGGTCTGGCTGTTCGCGGGTGGCGGTGAAGACGCCGGCCATGACAGCCAGGAGCGCCACTGTCGCGATCACCACCGCGAGCACCACGTTCGGGCGCGTGTTCATGCCTCCAGCGTCCTCCTGCCGCGACCCGTTGGGAAGAGATCCCGGGCGCTCGTTGCGGCAATCTGGTGGGCGGCGTGTCAAAATCGTCGCCATGACACGCGTGATAGCGCTCGACCGGCGCTCCTGGTCCAAGGCCACCTGGCCGCTGGGCACACACCCCCACGCAGAGGGGGTCACCTTCGCCGTCTACGCCCCGGCCGCCACGCGGGTGCAGCTCGAGATCTACCCGGAGGCGATGGGTGCCTCCGCGCAGCGCACCTATCTCCTCGCCAAGGGCCGCGACGGCGTCTGGCGGGCCTGGTTGCAGGGCCTGCAGTTCGGGGCCCTGATCGGCTTCCGCGCCTGGGGCCGGAACTGGCGGTATGTGAAGGGCTGGAAGCCGGGGTCGGATCTGGGCTTCGTCTCCGACCTGGACAAGGACGGCAACCGGTTCAACCCCAACAAGGTGCTCTTCGATCCCTACGCCCGCGAGGTCACCCACAACGTCTTCACCGACCAGCTGCATGATTACGGCGTCAACGACGGCGTGTTCGGCACCGGCGGGGAACTGGTCGACGGCGTCCCCCGTCGCAACATCGACACCGGACCGTACGCGCCGAAGGGGGTGCTGATCGCCGACTACACGCCCGTCACGCCGAAGCCCCGCATCCCGAGCGAGAAGAACGTCATCTACGAGGTGCAGGTGGAGCAGCTGACCGGCCATCCGTCGGTGGCGCGGCTGTCCGAGCTGCTCAGCCGCGAACCGGGCTTCGAGGGCGTCGTCGACATCCCGCCGGAGTTCCAGGGCACCTACAAGGGTGCCGGGATGATGGCGCCATACCTCAAGGCGTTGGGGGTGACCACCGTCGAGTTGCTGCCGGTGCACGAGACGAACGCGTCGGAATCCGCCCGCCACGGCGCGGTGAACGCCTGGGGTTACATGACGCTGTCCTTCTTCGCCCCGAACCGGCAGTACGCGGCGGACAAGAGCTGGTGCGGGCCCACCCGCGAGTTCAAGGAGATGGTCTCCGCGTTCCACGACGCGGGCCTCGAGGTGTACCTCGATGTGGTCTACAACCACACCGCCGAGGGCGGCAACTGGAACGGTGACGTCAACGCCACCGGCTTCACCAGCCTGGGCGGGTTCGCCTGCGCCGAGTACTACCAGATGACGCCAGACAAGATCCTGGTCGACGGCGCCACGGGCACGTCGAACCAGATGAACTACTCCTCCGAGGCGGCCAGGAAGCTGGTGCTGGACTCGCTGGAGTACTGGACGCAGGACATGCAGGTGGACGGCTTCCGGTTCGACCTGGCCACCGTGCTCGGCCGCCTGCCCGGTGAGGCCGCCGCCGACGACTGGGCCAGGCAGAAGCGGTTCTTCTCGGACCACCCGTTGCTGGTGGACATCGCGGCCATGGCGAAGGCCGAGCACATCGACGTCATCGCCGAGGCGTGGGACCTCTGGGGCTACGAGGTGGGCAACTTCCCCCGCGGCTGGGGCGAGTGGAACGGCCGCTACCGCGACGCTGTGCGCCGCTTCACCAAGGGTGACGCCAACATGGTGGCGTTCACGGACATGTTCAACGGCGACTACCACCACTTCCACGACAGCGGCGGCGCGCAGAAGACCATCAACTTCATCACCGCCCACGACGGCTTCAACATGGCGGACCTGGTGTCCTACCAGGAGAAGCAGAACCACCAGCCGCCGCCGTTCGGTCCCTCCGACGGCGGGTCGGACGACAACCTGTCGTGGGATTCGGGGGGCTCCCAGGCGCTGCGCCGCCAGCGGTTGCGCAACCTCTGGACCATCCTGTTCTTCTCCCGTGGGGTGCCGATGATCGTGGCCGGCGACGAGTTCGGCCGCACCCAGAACGGCAACAACAACCCGTGGGCGCTGGACTCGGTGGCGATGCGCAACAACTACGCCATGATCCCCACCAACGCCCCGCAGCGGGTGCCGGTGGCCGACGGCGTCGACGAGCCGTACCACGACAATCTTGGGCAGTACGAGACGCCCCCGCACGTCAACGGGCAGTTCCGCTTCGCCACCTTCCTCGCCAACCTCCGCCAGCGGCACGAGGCGCTCCAGCAGAGGCGCTGGGGGGACATGGTGGCAGACGACAAGGACGTGTCCTACCTCTTCCACACCCCGTCGGGCGAGGGGTTCCCCATGGAGGGGGACCGGGCGGTCTCCATCCAGATCGACTCCCCGGGGGACGACTTCTGGGTGATGATCAACATGGCCGACCACGAGATCGAGTTCAAGGTCCCGCCGCCCCTGGAGGGCTACGTGTGGCGGCGGCTCATCGACACGTCGACCTTCGCGGAGCCTGCCTGCAACTACTGGAACGAGGGTGAGGGCTTGATCGTGTCCGAGACCGCGACCGTTGCGGCCTGGTCGGTCATCGTGTGGCAGGAGCAGCCGAAGCCCGACGGTTCGCGGGTCATCCCCGTCTGGAAGGACTGACTGACATGGCTGAGGCAAGCGGCGGGTCTGTGGCATCGGGCGAGGCGACGGGGGCACGCGGCCGGCGCGCCGCCGTCGTGTTCAACCCCACGAAGGTTGAACGTGCGGGGCTGGAGAAGGTGGTTGGTGCGGCCGAGAAGACGGCGGGCTGGGGTCCGTCGCTGTGGCTGGAGACCTCCGCCGAGGATCCGGGCACCGGCATGGCACGGCAGGCCGTCGACGAGGGGTGCGCGGTGGTGCTCGGGGTCGGCGGTGACGGCACCATCCGGGCCGTGGCCGAGGGCCTGCGGGGTAGCGGGGTGCCGCTCGGGCTCTGTCCCCAGGGCACGGGCAATCTGCTGGCCAGAAACCTGGAGCTGACGTTGGACAACCTGCCCGAATCGGTGAAGGCGGCGTTCGAGGGCGTGGCGCGGCCGGTGGACCTGGGGATCGCCGCATGGACGCGGGAGAGCGGCGATCGCGAGGAGCGCACCTTCGTCGTGATGGCCGGCATGGGCCTGGACGCCCAGATCATGTCGTCGGCGGATGAGAAGCTGAAGAAGAAGTTCGGCATGGTGGCCTACGTGAAGGCCGGTCTGGAGTCGCTGCGCAAGAACCACCGGATGCGTCTGCAGTACCGCCTCGACGACGACGCCCCCCAGCGCGCGCGGGTGCACACGGTGCTTGTCGGCAATTGTGGATCGATCGGCGGCAACGTGCTCCTCATGCCGGACGCCGCCGTCGACGACGGGGTGCTCGATGTGGTCGCGGTGGAACCGCAGGGCCGCTTCGGGTGGGTCCGCGTGGCGTGGAAGGTGTTGGTCGACAACGCCATTTTCCGCGGCCGGAAGCGCAGCCAGGGCGGGAACCGCGAGCTGAGCTACCAACAGTGCCGACGCATCGAGGTGTGGTTGCGCGAGCCGGAGGAGATCGAGCTCGACGGGGACCACTTCGGCGAAGTGACCTCGGTGACGGTGACTGTTGAGCCGAAGGGGCTGCAGGTGATGATGCCCGCCGGGTGGGAGCCCTCCGCCGCCTGACCCGCCGTCGCCCGGCGCCTGCACCGCCGTGCTGCCGCCCCCGACGGGGTCCCGAGTGTTACTTGTCATGCTCAGGGTCGAGCACGACCTTGAGCATGACAAGTAGCCAACCCCCCATAATGGCGGCATGGAACTGCTCCCCATGACGTTCGCCTCCGGGTGGGCCTCCGGCATCAACGCCTACGCGACGGTGTTCATCCTCGGCCTGCTGGGCCGGTACGCAGGCACCGGCGGCGTCCCCGAGGGGTTCATGCGCACCGACGTACTGATCATCATGGGTGTCCTCGCCCTCCTCGAACTGGTGGCGGACAAGATCCCCGTCGTCGACTCCATCTGGGACGTGCCCTCCACTGCGATCCGCCCCATCGCCGGGGCCGTCATCGGAGCGCTCATCGCCGGCGCCAACGGCGACCTGCTCACCATCTCGCTGGCCGCCGTCGGAGGGGTGACGGCCCTGCTCAGCCATCTGTCCAAGGCCGGGATCCGGCTGGCGGTCAACACATCCCCGGAGCCGGTGTCCAATGTCGCGGCGTCCGTGGCCGGGGACGTCGGCGTGGTGAGCGTGGCCACGTTGGCGGTGCTGTTCCCAGTTACGGCCGCGATCGTCGCCGCGATCCTGCTCGCCATCATGATGTGGCTGGCGTGGACACTGATGTCGCGGATCAAACGCGGGTGGGAGTGGTTGAAAGCTCGGTGGGGCGCGGCGGACACACCCGCCTAGCGCCGCCTCACGAACCACACCGCGACACCCGCCGCGACCAACGCGACAATCAGCCCCGCGGCGACGGCTGGGTCTGCCAGCAGACTGACCCCAGCCGACGGCGTCCCAGGAGACGGCTCCATACGTGAGGGATCTCCCAGGTAGGCGGTCAGCTCGGCCGCGACAGTGTCGTCGGCCGGCCCGGACCCGTCGCACAGGTTGGACCGCCAGGCGGCACCGTCGGGCTGGGCGAACAGGATGATCTCCATCCCCTCCTCGATGCCCTCCCAGCCGCAGCTGGCTCCGTCGACGGCGGTGAGCACCTCGACGGTGCCGGGAGGATCGCCCTTCCACGCCTGCGTCAGCTCGACGGTGTAGGTGGCGTCCTCCATGCTCGAGGTGGGCGCCGCCGGGCGCTCGACCGCGACGACGGTGCCGCGCGCGACGACCGCGGCCATGTCGGCCTGCTCCGTCGGCGTGAGTGCCACGCAGCTGCACGCGACTGCCCGGGGTGCCTGCTGCCAGCTGACCACGAGCGTGGTGGCGAGCATCGCGACCACCACCAGGAGCGCCTTGATCCTCATCCCTCCAGGGTGCCACCGCGACCCTGCTGGGTCATCCCCGAGGCGGTAACCGTCGCCGAATCGTGACCTCGGCTGTCAGCCTGAGAGGGGTGCGTGGGTGAGGGTGCGGTCCACCCAGGCGTCGAGCCAGCGCCCCGCGGAGGGCCGGAACGAGTAGACGAACGCCAACCGCAGCCGCGCCGCCGCTCCGTAGGTCGCCAGCCGCTCCGGGCTGATCCGCAGCTCCTCGACGACGCCGGCGAGGGCCTCGCGGACGGGTCCTGGCTCCCGAAGCGATCCCTGAGCGTGCCGCAGGTCGACGTGAGTGAGCAGGTTCGCCAGGTCCAGGGCCGCCTCGCCCCGGGCCGCGGTGTCCAGATCCAGTAGGGCGAGCGAATCCCCGTCCCACAAGGCCTGTTTGTCGTGCAGGTCGCGGTGCAGCGTCACCGCGGGGTCCGGTGCGTCCGCGAGCCCCCCGCACGTCCTGTCGACGGCGCGGGCCAGCTCCGCCATCCGCGGCAGGGACCCGAAGAGCTCAGCGTGCCCCAGCCACTGCCGCAGCACCGCGACCTCGGCGGCCGCGTCGTGGGCAGGCACGTTCACCGGCTGCCGTGCCAGCAGAGGCCACCGGGCCGCGAGCTCGCGCCACCCGTCGAGGCCGTCGTCGCCGAGCTCATGCAGGGTCCGGCCTGGGAGCAGCTCGAACTCCAGCCGATCCTCCGCCACGGCCCGCACTGCCGCGGCGCCCAGGCCGGCCCGTCGGCACGCCTCGCCCATCCGCGACGACACCGCCGCGACCCCCGCCGCCCGCCCGGGCCGCAGCACCTTCGTCGCCCGGTCCGGGTGCAGCACCACGGCCCGCCTGTGCAGCCGGTGCACCACCAGCCGCCCTCCCGACGGCGTCAGCCCGGGGAGACGAGGGTCGCGGCGGTGCCCGGCGAGCCGCAGCCCACCGTCGGCGGACAGCCGCCCGGCCAGAAGCGACGCGTCGCGCACCACCTCGACGGTGAGCGAGCCGTCGCTCGCCGGCCACGCGCGCCTCACCCCTGGCAGCTCCCGCAGCGCGGACAACGCCCGCGACACGCCCGTCACACCAGTTCCTCGAGGAGGTCCAACCGCCCCGCGACACCCGCGCGCCACCCCGGATCGGCCCGCCGCAGGGGATCGACGGCGCCCAGCAGCACCGCTCGCGCCCGACCCACCCGCAGCTCCGCATCGCCTGGGATGCTGCCGCCGCCCGCGCGGTACCCATCGAGCAGGGCCTCCCCGAGCCCGGGGGCGGCGGAGGCCAGGTAGGAGCCGAGGTCCGCCGCCGGTGCGCCGACAGTGGCCCGGTCCAGGTCCGTCAGCCACACCCGCCCGGTCTGCCGCTCCAGCAGCACCTGGTCCGGGGAGAAGTCGCCGTGCAGCAGGGCGCCCCCGCGCCCGACCCGCGCCCACAGGGCCGCGACCCGATCGGTCAGGACGGAGACCCGGGAGGCCAGGCCTGCTTCCAATGGCGCCAGGATCTCCGCGTGGGCGCGGCCCTGCGCCGCCAGGTCCGGCTGCCGAGCCGCCAACCAGCCTGCGACCTGCACCGGTACCGCCCCGACGGCCCCGTGCAGGAGAGCCAGCGCGACCCCCGCCGCGCGGGTGCCGGCCACGTCGGGGGTCCGCTCCAGGTCGGTGTCGCCCACGAACCGCTGGATGCGCACCCCCCGCCGCGACCCGTCGTCGATCCGCCCAGGCACGGGCACCCCGGCTGCGACCAACACCGTGTCCAGCGCCAGCGCCGTCGGGTCCGCCTCGTCGGCCACCCGCACCGTCGTCGCTGCCCGGCGCACCACCAGGCGCCGGGCAGGGTTGTAGCGCAGCACCGGATCGTCGACCCCCAGAACCCCGGCCACGGCAGCGCCCCGCAGTGCGCCGGCGAGCACCGGGTCCGCCCACACCTCACCGCTCTCCAGCACCAGGTCGCCGTCCAGCGTCCGCAGGCGGTACCGCTGGCCGCGCCGGACTGCCCGTTCCTCCGCCTTCTCCGTCTTGGCCCGGCTCGCCGGCCACAGCACCCGCGCCCACCCGTCGACCTCCCCCGTCCGCGCGTCCGCCAGCGCCGCCACCACGGACACCCCCGGTTTGATCCGCAGCCGCGACACCACAGCCTCGCGCCCCGTCAGCTCCGAGATCGACGGCGGGTCCAGCAGCAGCGCCACCACCTCGTCGGTCCTCATCGCGTGCCCATCCGGATCTCGTCGGGGGTGCGGCCGCTGGCCTCCACCCAGGCCCGGAACGAGGGGTCGTCGGCGAGCAGCGCCGCCGGCGAGCCCTCGCGCAGGATCCTGCCGTCCTCCAGCCACACCACCCGGTCCGAGCGGAGCGCCATCTCGACGTCGTGGGTGACGGCCAGGGTGGTGCGGTTCTCGACGAGGGTATCGATCGCGTCGAGGACCAGCCGGGCGGACTCCGGGTCCAGGCCGGTGGTGGCCTCGTCGAGCACCACGACTGGGGCGTCGCGCAGCAGCGCGCGGGCGATGGCGACGCGCTGCCGCTGCCCGCCGGACAGGGTGCCGCCGCGCTCGCCGACGACGGTGTCGTAGCCGTCTTCGAGGTCGAGGATGAACTCGTGGGCGTGCGCGGCGCGCGCCGCGATCTCGACCTCCACGTCGGTGGCGTCCTGCCTTCCCAGCCGGATGTTCTCCCGGATGGTGCCCGTGAACAGCACCGCCTCCTGGGCCAGCAGCGAGACGTTGGCCCGCAGGTGCCCCAGGTCCAGCTCCCGCAGCGGATGACCGTCCAGGGTCACCTCGCCGAGCTGGGGGTCCAGCGCCCGCACCAGCAGCGAGACCAGCGTGGACTTGCCGGAGCCGGACGGGCCGATGACGGCCACCTTCTCGCCGGGGCGGGCCGTCAGCGTCACCCCGCGCAGCACCGTCGTCCTCCCGTAGCCGGCCACCACGGAGTCGAACCGCACCCAGCCCCGCACAGCCCGCGGGGTCACTGAGCGCCGCGGGGAGACCACCTCGGGGGCGATGTCCATCAGGTCCGCCACCCGCTCGCCCGAGGCGCTGGCCCGCGCGATCCGGCCGGTGTACTTCGCCATGTCGCGCAGCGGTTTCATGGTGGTGCGCAGGTAGGTGGTGAACAGCACCAGATCGCCCGGCGTCATGGCGCCGTCCAGGACGCGCAGGCCGCCGCCGACGAGGACGACGGCGGTCGCGAGCCCGACGATGACGTCGGTGCGGCGCTCCAACCCGGCCGCCAGCCGCCGGGACTTCACGCCCTCCTTGAGCGAGCGGTGGTTCGCCGACGAGAACCGGCCGGCGATGTGCTCCTCCAGGCCGTACGCCTGCACGATCCGGATCGACGAGAGCGACTCCTGCGCAGTGTTGGCCAGCTGCCCCTCGCCCTTGCGGGTCTGGCGTGAGGCCACCGCGATCTTCTGCGAGGTGCCCACCGAGCCCACGAAGAACAGCGCCATGGCCGCCACCACCACCAGCGACAGCAGCGGGTCCAGCACCAGCATCACCACCAGCATCACCGCCAGCGTGAGCAGGTTGGCCACCAGCGGCAGACCCGCGGTGACGGCCACCTCCTGCATCCGGCCCACGTCGCTGACGAGGCGCTGGACCGTGTCGGCGCTGCGGTTGCGGGAGTGGAACTGCTGCGACAGGCCCTGCACATGACGGAACACGCGTGCCCTCAGCGTCGTGGCCACCCGCGACCCCACCAGCGCGAACGCCACCGTTGCCAGGTAGTTGCTGAGCGCCCGGAGCCCCACGATCACCACCGTCGCCACGCCGCACCAGACGAGCAGGCCGACGGTGGCGGGGGCCTGGCCCGCGCCGAGGTCGGCGCCCAGCGAGGCACTCACCGCGTCGACGACGAACTTCATCGGCCACGGCTCCAGCACCCGGAACACCACCTCGAGCAGCAGCACCCCGGTGCCGCCGAGCATCAGGCGCCGGTGGCCGACGAGGTCGGGGCGCAGCAGCGCCAGGGTGCGGGCCATCGCGGAGCGGTCCAGCCGCGTGCGGTCACTCATCGCCCGCCTCCGCGAGGGCCAGGATGCGATCCACCACGCCGGCCCAGCTGTGCCGCTCGACGGCGTGCGCCCTGGCCAGGCGGCCCATCCGCGACCTGAGCGCGGGGTCGGCGGCCAGGCCATCGAGCGCGCCCGCCAGGGCGGCCGGGTCCGACGGCGGCACCAGGACGCCGTCGCCGTCGAGGATCGCGGGCAGCTGCCCGACGGCCGATGCCACCACGGGCAGCCCGGCCGCGAGGTACTCGTAGACCTTCAGCGGCGAGAAATACTGGTCCCCGTCCGCCGGCGACGCCGGGTAGGGCGCCACGCCGACGGCGGAGCCCGCCAGGTGCCGCGGGATCTCGGCCGGGGCGACGGCGCCGCGGAAGTCCACCTCGACACCCCGCCGGGCCGCCAGCCGCTCGAGGGCGCCGCGCTCCGGCCCGTCGCCGATGATCCGCAGCCGCCAGCGCACGCGGGCCAGCGCGGCGGCCTCCACCAGGTCTGACACGCCGTGCCAGGGCTTGAGGGTGCCCACGAACGTCACCACCGGCGCCCCCGGAGACTCCGGCTGGGGCGCGATGCGCTGCACGCCCACCCCGTTGGCGACGGTGTGTACGCGGCCGCCGTCGGTGTGCCGCCGCACCCAGTCCCGCACCGGGTCCGAGACGCCCACGGTGGCCGAGGCGGCCTTGACCTGCGCGCGGAGCGCCGCCCAGGCGAAGGGCTCGTCGACGAGGTCGCGGTGCGTGCGCTGCTCCTCGATGAGGGGGGCGTTGACCTCCAGCACGGTGCGGGCGCCCAGCGCCGCGCCGGCCAGCGCCAGGGCCGTGCTGAACAGGGAGTAGCGCTCGTAGACCAGGTCCGCGCCGCCGTCGATGACGAGCCGGGCGATCATGTCCGAGGCGGTCCGCTGGGCGCGCTCGCGGGCGGCCGGATCCCCCTTCGCGACGGCGACGGGCACCACGTCGAGGCCGGCCAGGTCCTCGGGCACGTGCTCCCCGATGCGGGTGGCGTAGACGGTGACCTGATGGCCGCGGGCGCGGAACTCGCGGACCACCTCCTGGATGTGCACGGAGGCGCCCTTGGTGCCGAACACCGGGATGCCGGGGTCCACTGAGACGTAGGCGATCCTCATCGGTCGGCTCCGTTCTGCCAGGCGCTGAGTGTCGCGGCGTGACGGCGGCTGTCGAAGCGCTCCTCGATGAGGGCGCGGGCGTTGGCCGACATTGCCTCGGCGGGCAGCCGACCGGCGGCGAACGCGGACAGGGCATCGGCCAGTCCGGTCACATCCCCGGGCTCCAGGAGCACGCCGGTCTCGCCGTCGAGGACCACCTCCGGCAGGCCGGTGACCGCGGTGGCGATGACGGGCGTGCCCACGGCCATCGCCTCCAGGACGACGGTGGGGAGGCCGTCGACGTTGCCGTCGTCGGCGGGGATGCAAGGGGCGGCGAACACGTCGGCCTCCTCGATCAGGGCCCGGATCTGGGTCTGGGTGCGGGGGCCGACCAGGCGGACGGTGCCGCGGAGGCCCAGCTCGTCGATCCGTGCCTGCAGCGCGGGCGCGAGCTCGCCGTCTCCGGCGATGGTGACCCGGAGCGGAAGCCCCGCGGCGGTGGCCTGGGCGGCGGCGTCGATGAGGTTGCCGAACCCCTTCTTCGCCACCAACCGGCCGACGGCAGCCACCGTGAGCCGCTGGCCCGGCTCGGGGAGGTCGCGGAAGGGGAAGCGGTCCAGCTCCAGCGCGTTGTACTGCAGGGTGATGCGGGCGCCCGTCCCGTCGAGGACGCGCTCCAGGTGTGCGAGGTTGAAGCGGCTGATGGCGATCACCCGGTCCGCGTCGGCGGCCAGGCGGCGCAGCCAGGCGAGGTCGACCGACTCGTGGAAGATGTCCTTGGCGTGCGTGGTGAGCGTGAACGGCACCCCGGTGAGGCGCGAGGCGATCCAGGCGGCGCGCCCGGCGAGGGTGGCGAAGTGGGCGTGCAGGTGGGTGATCCCGTCGGCCACGACCGCCTGCGCCAGCTCCACCCCCTGGGCCACCTCGTCGCCGGGGAGTTCCGCGAGGTGCGGGAGGGTCGCGGCGAAGCGGTCCCGCATGGCCGGGTCCTGGACGGCGTCGGCGATCCGCGCCCACAGGTCGGCGCCTTTCGGGTACCGGGAGATCCACGTCACGTTGGCCTCCACCCGGGCGATCTCGGGGTGGAAGCGGGCGTCGGTGGTGGGACGCAGGGCGTAGATGGAGAGGTCGTCTCCGTGGGCCTCGCGGGCCAGGATCTCGGTGACGATGAACGTCTCCGAGAAGCGCGGATAGACCTTCAGGACGTAGCCGATGCGGGTCATGCCCCCACCCCCACGAGGTAGCGGGAGCGGTCCGCGTTGAGCAGGGTCGCCGCGTAGCCGGCGGTGACCGCCAGGCCGTCGAGGCGGATGCCGGAGCGGTCGACGCGACGGTGGACGGCGTCGGCCGCCCAGGAACCCAGCGCGGCGGGGGTGGCGTGTCCGGCCCGGAGGAGGTCAGCGGCACCCGCGCGGGCCATGGAGCGGGCGCGGATCAGCTGCTCTGTGCGGGGCTGCTCGCGAGGCACCAGGAGCGCCGGGGTGGCGGTGGCGAGGACCTCGCACACCGTGTTGTAGCCGGCCATCGCGATCACGGCCGAGGCGGCCCGGATGTGGTCCGGGAGGCCGGGAAGGTCGCGGTGCACGTCGGTGAGCGGGCCGGCGGCCGCGGCGATCTCGGCGTGGGCGTCGTCGTCGAGTTGGGGCCCGGTCACCACCAGGTGCCGGTGCCCGGGGGGAACCTCCATGGCGACGGCGGCGCGCAGCAGCTCCACGCCGTCGGAGCCGCCGCCGGTGGTGGTGAGGATGAACGGGGGATCGGCGGCGAGGGTCGCGGCGGGGGCGTCGGCACGCCCCTCCGCCAGATAGCCGGTGAACCGGATCCGGTCGATCAGCGCGGGGGGAGCCTCGCCGGAGGCGATGGGATCGTGGATCCGCGGGTCGCCGTACACCCACACCTCGTCCACCAGGTCGCGCAGCTTCATCGGGTTCTTGAGCCGACGCCACTCCGCCGCGACCACGTCGGGGGCGTCGAGCACCTCCCGCAGCCCGAGGACGACGCGGGTGGTGGGGCGCGCTGCTCGCAGCCGGCGCAGGGGGCGACGGAGCTCCTTGCGGACGCCGTAGATGTGGCGGTCGATCACAACCAGGTCCGGCGCGAAGCCGAGCAGCGCGGCCTCGAGCACCGAGGAGCGGAGCTGGATCAGGTCGTCGGTGCCGGCGTCCAGGTGTCGCGGGTGATACTCGCCGCCGTCCTTCGCGATGCCGGGGATGGTCAGCCAGTCGAAGCCGGCCGGGAGCGGGAACGCGCTGGCGCGGGGGAGGCCGGAGACCAGCAGGCCGGAGACCGGCCGGCCGGTCAGCGCGGGGAGCGCGGCGGCGAGGTGGTGCGCGATGGCGAGGTTGCGACGCACGTGGCCGAGGCCCTGCGAGTCGTGGCTGTAGAGCACCACTTTGGTGGGTGAGCTGTCGTCCGGCATCTCTGCTCCAGTCCCTCGTCCGCCGGGTGTCGGCCCGGGCCGCCGGTCCCAACCGGCCGGTGAGATGAGCCTGCCGGGCGTCGGTGAGGCGCCCGTGAGCCGTCGATGGGAGAACTCTCATGAAGCCGCCGTGGTGCGTGCAAGACTGACGCCCATGGAGTTCTCCTCGCTGTACCGCCACGGGTTCGCGCGGGTTGCGGCCTGCACGCTTCCGGTGATCATCGCGGACCCGGCCGCCAATGCCCATGCCATCTCGCTTGAGGTGAAGGCGTGCCACGACGACGGTGTCGCGGTGGCGGTGTTCCCCGAACTGTCGCTCTCCGGGTACGCCATCGACGACCTCCTGCTGCAGGACGTGCTGCTCGACGCCGTGGACCGCGCCGTCGTCGAGCTGGCGGAGGCGACCGCGGACCTGCTGCCGCTGATCGTCGTGGGGGCGCCGCTGCGCGCAGGCAACCGGCTCTACAACTGCGGAGTGGTGATCCACCGCGGGCATGTGCTCGGCGTGGTGCCGAAGGCGTTCCTGCCCAACTACCGCGAGTTCTACGAGAAGCGCTGGTTCGCTGACGGCGCGGACCTGGACTTCGGCACCCTCCACAGGCCCGGGTGGCCGGCCGAGTTCGGCGAGGTCCCCTTCGGCACGGACCTGCTCTTCGAGGCCCGGGACGTGCCCGGCCTCACCGTCCACGTCGAGGTCTGCGAGGACATGTGGGTGCCCGTGCCGCCGTCGTCGCTGGCCGCGATGGCAGGCGCGACGGTGCAACTCAACCTGTCCGCGTCCCCCATCACCGTGGGGCGGGCCGAGGACCGGCACCTGATGGCCCGCTCCGCCAGCGCCCGCAACAACTCCGCCTACGCCTACGCGGCGGCCAGCTTCGGCGAGTCCACCACGGACCTGTCGTGGGACGGCATGACGATGGTCTACGAGATGGGCGAGCTGCTGGGCCAGACCGAGCGCTTCCCGCACGCGGCGCAGCGCACCGTCGTCGACGTGGACCTGGACCGCCTGCGCCAGGAGCGGATCCGGCAGGGGTCGTTCGAGGACAACCGGCGGGCGGTCGGGGTTGGGGAGTACCGGAGCATCGATTTCGCGGTCCGGCCCCCTTCGGGGGATCTCGGGCTGCGGCGCCCGCTGGACCGCTTCCCGTTCGTGCCCGACGACCCGGCCAGGCTGCACCACGACTGCTACGAGGCGTACAACATCCAGGTCTCCGGGCTGGAGCGGCGGATGAAGGCCATCGGGGGAGGGGATGCGGCCAAGTCGCCGAAGATCGTCATCGGCGTCAGTGGAGGGCTGGACTCCACGCACGCCTTGATTGTCGCGGCGAAGGCGTGCGATCGGTTGTCGCTGCCCCGCACCCACATCCTGGCGTTCACGCTGCCCGGCTTCGCCACGTCGTCGCACACGAAGAACAACGCCACCCTGCTCGCCGAGGCGCTCGGCGTCACGTTCGAGACGGTCGACATCACGGCCATGGCCACCCAGCTGCTCAAGGACCTCGGCCATCCCGCGGGCGACGATGAGCCGGTCTACGACGTGACCTTCGAGAACGTGCAGGCCGGCATCCGCACGGACTTCCTGTTCCGCGCCGCGAATCAGCGCGGCGGGATCGTGCTGGGCACCGGGGACCTGTCCGAGCTGGCGCTCGGCTGGTGCACCTACGGTGTGGGTGATCAGATGAGCCACTACGGCGTCAACGCGGGAGTCCCGAAGACGCTCATGCAGCACCTCATCCGCTGGGTGATCAGCACCGGCCAGTTCGAGGAGAGCGGGGTCAACGAGACCCTGTCGTCGATCCTCAACACGGAGATTTCGCCCGAGCTGATCCCGGTGGGGGAGGGACAGAAGCCGCAGTCCACGGAGGACTCGATCGGGCCCTACGCCCTGCATGACTTCACCCTGTTCGGCGTGCTGCGCCGCGGCTACCGGCCGAGCAAGATCGCGTTCCTGGCGCACCATGCGTGGCGGGATGTCGACGCGGGCCACTGGCCCTCGGGGTACCCGGAGGCGGACCGTACCGCCTACGACCTGGCCACCATCAAGAAGTGGGAGTCGGTGTTCCTGCGTCGGTTCTTCGCCAACCAGTTCAAGCGTTCGGCGATGCCCAACGGGCCGAAGGTGCTCTCGGGTGGGGCGTTGTCGCCGCGGGGGGATTGGCGGATGCCGTCGGACGTGTCGGCGACGGCGTGGTTGGCCGAACTGAAGGACAACGTTCCGGACTGAGGCGTCATTCCCGCTGGCTGAGGTGCCGCGCAGCGGCCCACTCCGCTGGCTGAGGTGCCGCGCAGCGGTCCACTCCGCTGGCTGAGGTGCCGCGCAGCGGCCTCGAAGCCTATGAAACGCAGGCTGACCAGCGGATGGGGACCCGCTCAGCCGGTGCGCGGACCCGTGAGTCGAGGCCCGGGCGGCCGTTGTGCGTGGTCTGACTTGGGGGTTCAGTCTTGGCGGTGGCCGGGTGGTGAGGCCGCCCGGGCCTCGTCTCCCGTCTCCACGCACTGGTCTCCGTGTGGCGTGGTTAGCTTCGGGCGCGGTTCGCCGGGACGGCCCCTGGTGCGGGTCAGTCCAGGCGGGACGTCAGCTGGGTGATCGTCGGGTTGGGCATCACTGCGCCGCGCCGCCCCCGTCGATCCGCTCCCAGCGGACCACGACGCCTCCGTATTCCTGGCCCCGCCGGGGCTGAGTCCTGGGACGGCTCTTCTGCTGGCTGAGCGCTTGAGACGAGCGGCCGCTCCCGGTGGCTGAGGTGCCGCGCAGCTCTCTCCCGCTGGCTGAGGTGCCGCGCAGCGGCCTCGAAGCCTATGAAACGTAGGCTGACAACGAACGTCCCTTGAGTCCCTCTGAGGCTCGTCGCTTCGGGATGGGGGCGGCGACCCCTCTCAGCTGGGTGAGCCAGCCGGCGCCCGGGGCTGGGACCCGCCCCAGGGCCGCCGACGAGCCGGGTGCCCCCCAATTCACCAGGCTCGCCGGCGGCTGCTCGTGGGGTTGGCGTGCCTCACCGCCCGTCTTGGGCCGCACATCCGCACGAGGCGTGACGGACCGCAGGCCCCGCTTCAGGAGGTGGCGATGGTCCAGGCGCCGTCGGCCTTGACGAGCAGCAGAGACGGGCCGGCCATCAAGGGGACGCTGCCCTCGTAGGCGCCGATCTCGTTGATCAGCAGGCTGGGCCAGGTGCCGTCGGACTGCTGGAGGACGAAGTTTGCACCGCCGTCGTGGGTGACGGCCGCGACCGCCGCCCCACCCTCGTACTTGAACACGGCGTCGCCGGCCCCGCTGAGTTGTGCCGGTGCCACGGGAGCAGCGGTGACGGGATCGATCTGGACCGTCCAGGAACCGTCCGCCGTGATCTGCAGCATGGTGGGCTCGCCACCCATGAGGCCGTAGGAGACGGTGCCGGAGTAGGTGCCGATCTCGTTGACGAGCAGGTCATCGAGCTGGTTCGAGCCGTCAAGCGTCTGGAGGACGAAGTTGGCGCTGCCCTCGTGGGTGGCGGTGACCAGAGCGGCCTCGGCGTCGGCCGGCAGCTGGATCACCGAGTCGCCGGTGCCGCTCTGCGTGATGGTGGCGAAGGCGCCGAAGCGCTCGGCGTAGGGGTCGGCTTCTGGCGCCGGGGATTCCTCCGGCTGTGTGGCGGCGGTGCTCGACGGGGCGCTGCTGGCGGCGGGTGATGCAGCAGGACTCGACGGACTCGTTGCAGGGGCGGAGCTGGAGGCGGGGGCGGCCACGGGTGCCGCAGTCTCGGCCGGATCCGAGAAGGCGCCGCCGATACCGGCCAGCACCAGGAGGCCCGCAGGGATCAGTACGCGCTTCTTGCGGTACCACGGCCTGGTGAGCGGCGGAGGGGTGGGCATGGGGGCGCTGGGCTGTTGTTGCCACTGTGGCGTGGTAGTCACGGTGTCTCCTTGGGGTCGACGATGGATCCACGATCCCAAGGCTGGCTTCTCATGTCGCGACAGCGTGCGATAAGGGGGATTATCGCAGCACAAAGACCCAAGTGGCGATGCTCGGCTACTGTGATCGCCGAGGGGAGGGCGCCATGCTCATCACAGCTACCGACGTGTCGATGATCGCGCGCGTCCGCCGCCCCGTCGTCTCCATGTGGCGCAAGCGCTACGCAGGGGCCGACGCCTTCCCTGAGCCTGACAGCGCAGGGCTGTTCGACGCGGAGCGGGTCGTCGGCTGGCTGGCGGAGCACGGGCGCGGGAACAACCCGCAGCCTGAGCGTGCGCTGCCGCTGCTCGGCATGCTCGTCGAGGCGCGCACGGACGTGGCCCGGGCGATGGAGCTGTCCGCCGTGCTCGCGTTCCGGGCGGCCTACGGGGAGGAGCTCGTCGACGACCTCGACGCTCACAGAGGCGCCGCTCTCGGCGGACTCGACGCGTGGGACAGGCTCCACTGCTTCGGCAGTGAGGTCCTGGCCCTCGGCGACGGCCTGACTGAGACGGCTGCAGCGGTAGACGCCTTCCTCGACGAACGCTTCGGGGCGGCCGACGCCATGCGGTGGCTCGCCGACGACTGCCTCGTCCGCCACCTCCCGCCCTTCGCCGCCGCAGGGCTGTCTGACGCGGCTGCAGGACTGGTGGCCCGGGCCGCCGTGGGGCTCGCGGACCTCTCCCCGCAACCCTCTCTGCTCGATTCGGCCGGCACCGGCTTCTCCTGGCTGCAGCACCTCCCCCCGGAGTGGCCCGCGCCGGTGGGGATCCGGATCGACGAGTCGCCGGTGGGCCGCCACTCCCGGCGGGTCCTGCAGGTGGGGGAGTGGGACGCGCTGGCGGTGCCCGACGAGCGCGGCTGGGCCGTCGCCGTCGACGCAGCCCTCGATGCAGACCCTTCGGAGCTGTTCGCGCGCGCCGCGCTCGGCGACGACCGCCAGGTCCGGCTGGTGCTCGGCCCCGCCAGGCTGCTCGCCGATCCCGCAGGGGATCTTGTCGCCCGCGACGCACTCCTCCGCGACGGCGTGGTCCGCGCCGTCGTCAAGCTGCCGGCGGGATGCCGCCCGGCCCACCCGCGCGAGGCGCTGGCGCTCTGGCTGGTGGCGGAGCGCGACGAGCTGCCGTTCGACCAGCACCGCACCTTCGTCGCGGACCTCACCGGCGTGGACCTACCGCAGGTGACCGCCGACCTTGTGGTGGACCTGACGGTCGCCGCGCAGGACCTTCCCGCCCAGCAGCACCGCGCGTGGCGGGTGCTGCGCCCAGCCCTCACCCGGCACCTCCTCGCTCGCCGCGGCTCCCTCGTCGCCATCTCCCAGGCGCCAACAGGACGGCGCGCGCAGGCCCCGACGCCCGCGGAGTTGGAGGCCAAGGCCGAGGCGGTGGGGTTGGGCACGCTCCCGCTCCCACTCGGCTCCGGCGCCCGGAGGACCCGGTCCGAGATCACCGCCCAGACAGGCCTCGACGACGGCTGGCTCAGGCTTCTCGCCGGCTCCCGGATCTCGCCCGATCAGCTAGGCGAAGGCGACCTCACCGTCTGGACCGCCGACGGCGGCCGCCTCGCCCGGACCGTCCGCGTGGACCGGTTGGCCGCCCTCGGCCGCCCGCGCACGTGGCTGACGCAGCCGGGCGACGTGATCCTCGGCCCGGGCCCGGCCGCCGTCCTTGACCTCGACGGTGGCTCGCTCGTCGCCGCCCCCGCCCGGGCGTTGCGCCTCACCACTGACGCGCCCGTGACCGCCCAGCAGCTGGCCCGCGCCGTCGCCGCCGCGCCGCACGGCACCAGGCCGCCCCAGTGGCGGCTCACCCCGCTCGACCCAGCCCAGCGCGTCGCGCTGTCTGCGGCGGCTGACAGGATTGGGCAGCGTCGGGCCGAGCTCACAGCCCAGCTCGACGCCCTCAACTCGTTCGAGGACTCGCTCCTCGACGCCTGCGAGACCACCACCCTCACCCTGGAGACCCGCTGACCATGGCCAGAACACCCGCCGCCCCCGCCGCGCCCAGCACCGCGAAGGAGCTCAAAGACCTGCTGTGGAAGTCGGCTGACAAGCTGCGCGGCTCGCTGGACGCCAGCCAGTACAAGGACATCGTGCTGGGGCTGGTGTTCCTCAAGTACGTCTCCGACGCGTTCGAGGAGCGCCGCGAGCAGATCCGCGAGGAACTCATCATCGAGGGCTACGACGAGGCCACCGTCGCCGAGACGCTCGAGGACCGCGACGAGTACACCGGCTCCCAGGTGTTCTGGGTGCCGCAGGAGGCCCGGTGGTCCTACCTCGCCGCGCACGCCAAGGGCACGCCGGACAAGTCCACCGGCGAGCTCGTCGACGACGCCATGCGCCGCCTCATGGAGGAGAACAAGTCGCTGGCCGGGACGCTGCCCATGGTGTTCAACCGGTCCAGCGTGGACATGCGCCGCCTCTCGGAGCTGATCGACCTGCTCAACGGCGCCCGCTTCACCGGCGCCGGCGCCACCAAGGCCCGCGACCTCCTGGGCGAGGTGTACGAGTACTTCCTGGAGAAGTTCGCCCGCGCCGAGGGCAAGCGCGGCGGCGAGTTCTACACCCCCGCGGGCGTGGTGCGGGTGCTCGTCGAGGTGCTGCGCCCCACGTCGGGCCGCGTCTACGACCCCTGCTGCGGCTCCGGCGGCATGTTCGTCCAGGCGGAGAAGTTCCTCGAGTCCCACCACCGCTCGCCCGGCAGCATCTCCGTCTACGGCCAAGAGCTCAACGAGCGCACCTGGCGGATGGCGAAGATGAACCTGGCCATCCACGGCATCCTCGGCAACCTCGGGCCCACCTGGGGCGACACGTTCGCGCGCGACCTCCACCCGGACCTCAAGGCCGACGTGGTCATGGCCAACCCGCCGTTCAACATCAAGGACTGGGCGCGCCGCGAGGACGACGCCCGTTGGGCCTACGGCGTGCCGCCGGCCGGGAACGCCAACTACGCCTGGCTGCAGCACATCCTCAGCAAGCTCACCCCCCATGGCCAGGCCGGCGTGGTGATGGCCAACGGCTCGATGTCGTCCAACAGCGGCGGCGAGGGTCAGATCCGCGCCGAGATGGTGGAGGCGGACGTGGTGAGCTGCATGGTGGCGCTCCCCACGCAGCTGTTCCGCTCCACCGGCATCCCGGTGTGCGTGTGGTTCCTGGCCAAGAACAAGGGCGCCGCCGGCGAGGCGATGACGGACCGCCGCGGCCAGACGCTGTTCATCGACGCCCGCAACCTCGGCCACATGGTCGACCGGGCGGAGCGCGCCCTGAGCGATGACGACATCGCCAAGATCGCGGGCACCTTCGCCGCTTGGCGAGGCATCGAGGGCGAGTACGACGACGTGCCCGGCTTCTGCCGATCTGTTCCGACGGCGGAGATCAAGGCCGCGGGCTACGCACTGACCCCCGGTCGCTACGTCGGCACCGCGGCGGTCGAGGCCGATGGCGAACCCCTCGACGAGAAGGTGGAGCGCCTGACCAAGGAGCTGTTCGAGGCGATGGACGAGTCCGCCCGCCTCGACGCCGTCGTCCGCGAACAGTTGGGACGGCTGTCATGAGGCTTGGGGACGTCATTGAGGTGGTTCATGGGTTCGCGTTTCCAGGTGCGGAATTCTCGGACGATCCCCGCTTCCCCACCCTTGTCACGCCTGGAAACTTCGCGCGAGGAGGAGGGTTTCGGGAGGCTAAGCCGAAGACCTTCTCTGGCCCGGTTCCCGATGGCTATCGGCTAGTGTCGGGCGACCTTCTCATCACGATGACTGACCTCAGCCGGGAAGGAGACACCCTCGGTCTTCCGGCGTTAGTGCCACCGGGACGCGAGTATCTTCACAATCAACGGATCGGGCGCGTAGTAGCCAAGGACGAGGACGTCGACCTCCGGTTCCTGGCCTATCGGCTGCGACTTGATGACTACCGCGCGTTCGTCCTTGGAACAGCCTCGGGTACGACCGTCCGACACACAAGCCCTAGGAAGATCTACGAGTTCGAGTGCGATCTTCCTGACCTCGCCACCCAAACCGCCATCGCCGACGTCCTGGGAGCGCTTGACGACAAGATCGCCGCCAACGAGCGAGTTTTGGACTCGTCCTGGACTCTGGCGCGTCTCCAGTTCGCCGAGGCGTCGCGCAGAGCAGAATCCAAGTGGCTCACCTACGACGACGTCGTGGAGGTGCAGGGTGGGGGGACGCCGCGGACCGGTACGCCTGAGTACTGGGGCGGACCCATCAGGTGGGCCACGCCAACCGATGTCACGGCTCTGACGGCTCCCGTCCTCTTCGAGACGAGCCGAACGATCACAGATGTTGGCCTGAGCGCGTGTGCTTCTCAGCTGCACCAGCCCGGCAGCATCCTCATGACCTCGCGAGCAACGATCGGCGCTTTCGCATGGGCGTTTCGCCCAGTCGCCGTCAACCAGGGGTTCATAGTCGCCAAGGCGAAGAACCCGGTGGGGCAGCTGTGGTTGTTCTTTGAGATGCAGTCGCGCGTTGACGACTATCTGGCCCATGCGAACGGTGCAACGTTCCTAGAGCTGTCGAGGGCGACCTTCAAGCGGCTCCCCGTTGCCTGGCCCAGTGACACTTCCGTCTTCGATGGGTTCAATCGGGCCGCGCAGCCGCTGCTTGAGCTGACGGCCGCGTTGGCTCAGGAGAATGAGCGCCTCGCCGCGACCCGCGACGCCCTTCTCCCCGAGCTCATGTCTGGGCGGCTCGCTGTCAAGAACATTTGACATCCGTGCTAGCGTGTAACGTAGAAGGTTACAGATCGTGAGGATTCGTTACTCGTCGAACCAGCTCCAGAAGGAGTGCAGCGACGAGCGAGAGATGAAGCGGAAACGCGGGTCGGTGGCTCCGAAACTGAGGCTGCGAATCAACGCTTTGAGTGCGGCAACGTCACTGGAGGATGTGCAGACGTTGGATCCACTTGGCCGGTGGCACCCGTTGACGGCCAATCGCTCTGGTCAATGGGCCGGGGACCTCAGTCGCAACTGGCGGCTCATCGTCGAGGATGACGGCGTCGAGGGCGGCGAGGTTTCGGTCCTGGTGATCGAGATTCGGGACTACCACTAGAGGGGAGGGGACGTGGACAGGAACTATGCGGTCGCGCCGGGGGAGTACCTCGCCGAGTGGCTCAACGACGAGCACTTCACCCAGCAGCAGCTGGCCGACAGGCTGGGCTGGAGCCGGAAGCGGGTGAACGAGATCGCCGGGGGTCGCGCCCCGATCTCCGCGGAGGCGGCCATCCAGCTGGAACGGGTCACCGGCATCCCCGCCGATTCCTGGCTGCGCTTCGAGGCCGCCTACCGGGCCGACCTCGCCCGACTACACGATGCCCAGCAGCTTCAGGCGGACGTCGACGTGGTCGATGCGCGTGTGGCAACGTACCTGCGATCGCTCGGGGCCACGACGGCGACGGCCAGGAACAGGACGCAACTGGTGGCCGACTTCCTGCGCTTCCATCGCTGCGGCACGGTGGCCGCCTACCGGGAGCTGGTGGCGGATCAGTTCCGGGGAGAGTTCCAGCTCGCGGCGCTGGAGGAGTCCGCGGACGCCGTCGATCAGGGGCTGTTGATGGCCTGGCTACGCGCGGGTGAGCTGACCCCCGAGTACGAGGCGGCCCGCACCCTGGCCTACGACGAGGAGGGTCTGCGAGCGCTGCTCCCCGTGCTGCGGCGCCGCGTCGCCGCCCCCGACGAGCGCATGATCGACGACCTGCGCGCTCTGCTCCGAACTGTCGGGGTCACGCTCCAGCTCGTCGACCCTCCGGCTCGCTTCCCGCTGCACGGAGTCACTCGCTGGATCGACGGCCGGCACCCGTTGATCCAGCAGACCGGCCGCCGGGGCAAGGACGGCTTCATCATCTGGACGCTCTTCCACGAGCTGGGCCACATCCTGAACGACCCCCGCGGCGACATTCATCTGGAGTTCACCTCGTCGAAGACTCGGAACTCGCACGCGGAGAAGCATGCCAACCAGTTCGCGATGGCAACGCTTTTCGGCGAGTCCGGGATCGAGCCCTTCGATGGACTCGAGCGCGACGGCGATATCCGTCGCGTGGCGCAGGAGGTCGGCATCTCCCCGGGGCTCGCGGTGTTCCAGATGCACCGCACCCGGCTGCTCGACTACAACCGTGGCAACAAGCTCTGCGTCGATCTACGCGCCTGACCGAACCTCGCGCTCACTCGGCCGAACGCCGCTACGCAGATGCGGATCGTTGTCAGTGAAGTGAGAGTGTGACCACACTGATCGACACTGAAACACACTGAAGGACACTGACAGTGTGAGTCGACGAGAGTGAAAGTAGAAGCTCTCACCGTTGTTAGCGTTGCACGTTGTGAAAGCTGGGTTCACAGGAGAAGACACACGATGACTCTGAAAGACTGTAAAACTTGAAAACCCAAGTCTTGTGTCGTATGTTTCAACTGTGAAGTGGGACAGCGCGAGTCTTCAGGATGCGATCGTCGGGCTTCGGGAGCGGCGAGCCGACAGCGCGGAGATCGAAGTGAAGTCAGCTGCCGGCGGTGCTCCAACGCTGGGGTCAACCCTGTGTGCCTTCGCCAACATGCCCGAAGGAGGAACAATCATCCTCGGGCTCGATGAGGCGGCAGGTTTCGTGCCAGTGGATCTGACGAGCGTCGCCGCCCTCGAACAGGCGGTCTCCGATCAGGCAAGAACCAGCGTCGTCCCGCCCCTGCGGTGCGAGTTCCAGACTTTTCGGGTGTCGGGCAAGCCCGTGCTCGTCGTCGAGGTGATAGGCCTGCCACTCGACCAGCGGCCTGCGCGCCACGGCGGCAAGGCGTATCTCCGCCAGACTGATGGTGATTACGTGATGAGCGAGCAGGAACTCGCCCAACTCGAGCTGGCCAAAACCCAGGCCAAGCAGCCCACCCATCCTGACCGCCAGCCTGTTCCCAGCTCATCGGCCGACGACCTTGACGGCGGACTGGTCGCCTCGTATCTGGCCGCCGCGCGCGCCGCGTCGCGTCGCTATGCAGCAGCCACTGACGAACAGATCCTCCTTCACACGGGCGTGACGACGCGTTCGGGCGAGGTCACCCTGGCCGGTCTCTATGCCATGGGCCAGTTCCCACAGTCGGGTTCGCCGAGCCTTGGAATTACCGCCGCCGCCGTGCCGCCGCGTGATTCGGATGGTCCCCGCACTCGAGACCTGGTTCACCTCATCGGGCCCATACCTGACCTGCTGGACGAGGCCATGGCTTGGGTGCTCCGCAACACGCGCACCACCATGGGCTACGACGACAGGGGCCATGGCGTCGACCGCTCAGAACTCCCGATGAGAGCCGTGCGCGAGATAGTCGCCAACGCCCTCGTCCATAGGAACCTGGGTCCCATCACCGACTCGAAGCGGGTGGAGATCCGGCTCCTCAACGATCAACTGGTCATCACGAGCCCCGGAGGTCTCTGGGGCGTCTCGGAGAGCCAACTCGGGCGCCCAGGCGCGAAGAGCGCCGTCAACCCGGTTCTCTACGAGATCTGCAAGTTCGTACGTATGGCTGACGCGAGTCGAGTCATCGAAGGGGAGGGGGGCGGGATTCGCGAGGCGATTCAAGCCCTCACTGCTGCAGGACTCCGTCCGCCACGGTTCATCGACAACGGGCTCCAGTTCACCGTCATCATCTCCAGACACACCCTGGTGGAGGACGCGGACCTGGTGTGGCTTCAGGACGTCACCGACGATGTGGACCTCTCAAGTGAGGAACGGGCCGTCCTTGTGTCGATGAAGCACGGGGGAGTCTGGAGCAACGTCCGCGTCCGGCAGGAGTTCGCACCGATCGACTCGACGGCGGCCCGGAAGCTGTTGCAACGGCTCGTCGAGGCCGGGCTTGCGGTGGCCGACGGCGAACGTCGGCAGACGTCTTATCGAATCTCACCCTCGCTGGCCTCATCTGCGCAGGAGGAAGTGGAGGTGTTGGAAACGGCTCCTTCAAGGCCGCCACGCCTCGACGATACGGGTGCCCCTCGACCACGCGTCAAGCATTCAGACTCGATTCTTGCCGCGATGGAGCGTGCGGCGACGCTCCACGAGCTCGTCGAGGCTACCGGCCTCACTGAAGGGCAGGTTCGGTACGCACTGAAGAGGCTCATAGAGACTGGGGACGTCGTGATGATCGGCTCCCAGGGAGTGCGTGATACCCGCTACGAGCGCTCGGGTGGCGTCCACTAGTCAGCGACAACGACATTCGCCCTCAATGCACATCACTGAGTGCTCACTGAACAACAGTGATGTGCAGTGAATGACAGTGAGGTCAGTCAGCAGTGGCCGCGAGGCGGCTGCTGATGTGCTGATGCAGGTCGTCGACATAGACAGGAAGCCGCATAGACCGGAGCGAGAAGGAACCACACTCTGGCTCGCACCAGGCGAACACGTCGGCGTCGGGGGCCCGAACGCCCTTCAGCAGTGCCAGAGCTTCGGCGTCGCGCCCGAGGAGATGGCGCACGAACGCACGGTTGGCGGTGTTGAGCTCTGGCTGCCTCAGCGGGAGGCGCGACGCCCGGTCCAGTGGTCCCACCGCTTGTGCTGCGCCTTGGGGGATCAGGCAAAACCCAAGGTTGTTGAGAGCCTCTCCGTCCGCTGGGTTCATGAAAGCCAGCGCAGTGAAGATCTCAGCGGCTTCCTCAGGCCGGCCCTCCTGGAGGTGGCGCACAGCCTCGCTGACGAACTGATCAGTGCTCAGGTCGCGTGTCTGCGGGAAGGTCTGAGGTGTGGACTCGGCCAAGCGGTCAAGGGCCACGGCGGCAACGTCGGTAGGACTGATAGTCCTCGCAGCGAGGACGCGCTCCCCGCACTGAGTACCGATCCTGCCGCGCGAGTATCCCCATTCCATGACGAGGCTACTCGTGGTCCAATTCGACAAGTGAGTCACTGTGAACCGTTCCCACAGCCAGAGTGCCTCGGGCTCGGGAAGCGTGGGTGGCAGATTACTGAACAGCGCCTCCGCCGGCGCCTGCCACCCTAGGAACCCATGCAGGTCCGTCTCGACCAGACGCGCGAGCCACTCGGTCACATGCGTCGCGAACCAAGCGCCGTACGTGTGGGAACTCGAGTTGCGATCAAGGCATCTCTCCCAGAGTCGTCGCCAGGCGTCTGACGCGGGGAGGTCGGTGATCATCTGCGTGATGACGTCCGCGACGGTAGGTGAGACCCCGACACGCAGGATGGGGACGACATCCAGCCCGCGCCGAGACAACTCGCCCCAAATGCCGAGGAAGTCCTCATCCGATGTGGTGCGAGCGATTGGCGGTGTCGCGGCGTGCGTACGCAGCCGGAGCAGCAGTGCGGTCGTGCTTGCGCCCGCAACCGGTGAGTCCAGATCGCGGAGCATGGCCTCCGTAGCGTCGAAGAGGGAAGCGCCCGAAGCGATCTCAATGGGCCGCGAGACGCCGGTCATGACCAGTCCTCCGAGCACATTCACCGAAGTGGTGGGTCTGGAGACACCGAGCTCGAGCAGCGTGTCACGGCACTCCTCCGCGCACGTTGGCCCTTGGGGACCCTCCCTGAAGTAGGGGCACGACGGAGTCAGGGTCGGAATGGTGCAGGCATCGCTGTAGGCCGTGAGGGCACGAGTAATCAGTCCATCTCGAAGTGAAGAAGCTTCCCCCATGACCGCAGCCTAGATCAGTCGGGGTGCGGGCCGATGGTCACGATGGTGATGTGCCCGTCACCGGGCCCGTAGATCCAGAAGATGCGCCATGCGCCGGGCGTGTGATTCTCGACGTAGGACTCCCACAAGTCCGAGCCATCCACCGACTTGACTGACTGATACTTGTGGGAGTTGAGCCCCGGGTGCCGAGGATTCTGCTCCAGGAGCCCCAAGGTCTTGCGCACCTTCTTCAGCTTCACCGAGTAGTTCGGTGAGTCCGCAAGATCCTTCAAGACCTTGGTGGCCTCCCCGGTGAAACGTAGCTCCACCGGGCTAGTCCTCGACGTCCTCGTCGGCGTACTGGGCGAAGCTGCCGAGGCTCTGGGTCACGCCTGCCGCCGCCTCCGCCAAGCCCCGCGCCAGGGACTCGCGCAGCATCTGGTTCTCCCACACGATCAACTCGCGGCGGGGGATCGAGACCAAGGGGGTGAGCAGGATCTGCCCGTCGTCGTTGACCGCTACTGCGTACCGATCGTCCTTGCGAACGCCGGTCTTGGCCATGGGCAGGCGTCCGCGCTCGTCAGCAAGTGCTTCGCCGACGCTCTTGAAAACGTCCGTGTTCATGTGAGTCCTTCCCCTCCGCGAGAAATGTAACACTTGACCCGCGGTTGCATTGCCCCACTGGGGCATTGCCCACGGTACGCCTTTCTGGTGGCCTGTTCAAGTCGGGAGTAATGTTCTGTGGACAACTCGAAGCCTGCCGTATCGGCTTGGTCCGGCAGCGCGCCGGCTCGCGTCACGCTGGAATCACCGACGTCGTGACGAACCAATGGTCATGGTTCCTCCGCGCTCGGCCGCGGTTGAACCGGTAGCCACAGTCCCAGATCACGCGGGCAACACGTAGAAGTACATCAAGAGGTAGTGCAGGAACGCCGCCACCGCCACGAGCACGTGCCAGATCTCGTGAAAGCCGAATATCCCGGGCCACGGGTTCGGTCGCTCGATCACGTAGATCACGAAGCCCGCGCTGTACACCAGGCCGCCCGCCGCCAGCAGGACCAGTGCGGTCGGCGGGAGCGAGACGTCCGCGCCCAACAGCGCGATGGTCATCCAGCCCAGCGTGATGTAGAGGGTGTTGGTGACGTACTTCGGGACTCGTCGCCACACTGAGCGCAGCACGATCCCCAGGATCGCGACGGCCCACACCGCGCCGAACACCGCCCATCCGTACACGCTGCGGAAGAGCACCAGCACGAGGGGAGTGACCGTGCCGGCGATCAGGGTGAAGACGGATGCGTAGTCGAGCGTCCGTAGTGCCTCGTTGATTCGTGGGCCTCGATCGAGTCCGTGGTGGAGCGTGCTCGCCGCGAAGAGTGTCATGAGTGCCAGCCCGTAGATGCTGAAGCCGACGATCTTCCACGGATCTCCCTGGTCTATGGCCTGGGAGACCAGCAGGACCGTCCCCAGGACGGAGAAGCAGAAGGCCACCAGGTGCGAGAGGGTGTTGAACCGCTCGTCGGTCACGTGGACGCTGCCGTCCCTGCTTCTGATAGGGCTGTTCACAAGCCGCCTTCCGAACGTAGGGCCGTGCGTGAGGGGGGTCCAATCACGACGCAGTTTACCGGGGTGGAACTGTCGTACCTGCGCCCTAGCGTCGGCGTCAGGAGTCGACACTCGGGTCGGCACGCGAACGGTAGGAGGTCCTCATGGACGACGTGATCGATCTGGACGCCACGGTGGAAGCGTCGTGGGGCAGGTTCGAGCAGGAGTACGCAGCCGCGGTGCGGGAGTTGCGTCCAGGGCAGCACCTGCTGGCGAGTATCGACGACGGCTATGTAGACGATGACGACGAGGTCGGCGGATACGGGATGGAAGCCATCCCCTCCGTCATGACCCTCGCCTGGGAGGGGGAGGTCGGCGTCATCGTGGAGGGCAACGATGTCCTGGCCTGCGCCTATCACTTGACCCGGGCCGACATGTCTGCGTTGCGGAAGTGTGGGCTGCGGCGCTTCAGCAGGCACACCTCGGCATATCGGCTGGTGCTCCCCGTCAGCGAGGCGACGCACGCCGCGGCCGTGGCTGCCTCCGTGCTGCGCGACGTGTTCTCCGTGATCCACCCAGCCTTTCTCAAGGGTGGAGGATTCTCGGTGGGCGGCCAGCCTCGCAGCGAATGACCTTGCCCCGGTCAGGCAACTGCATTCCACGTCAGTAAATCGGCGTGGTGCGTGGATGGTAAACGAACGTTTCGAAAGCGCGTACACTTTGATCGTAACGAGGAGGTTGCGTGATGAGCACGGCTATGGCACCCCAGACCTACGTCCCTGAACAGAGCGAAGAACTGGCACAGGTTCACAGTTTCATCGAGGCCCATGCTGAACGTAGAGGGGCGGTACCGCCCGCCCGGTTCCTGCTGATCGGAGGCGGCGAGGGGGAGCAGATCGAGTTGCCCGAGTCCCTCTACGGGATTCTTGTGCAAGTGGTGGACGCACTCGCCGCCGGTAAGGCGGTGACCGTGACACCCACGGAGCCTCAACTGACCACGCAGCAGGCGGCGGACCTGCTGGGTGTGTCGCGGCCGACTGTGGTCCGGATGATCGACTCCGGCGAACTCCGCGCCGAACGGAATGGGTCGCGCCGGCGACTCCTTCTGAGTGACGTCCTCGAATATCGCGACCGCCGCCGCCAGCGTCAGTACGCGATGCTCGAGGCCACGGCGGTCGATATCGATGACGAGGACGACCCGGCGGACGTCATCGCCCAGCTGCGAGCCGCACGGCAGTCACTCGCCGGACAGAGAAAGCGTTGATCTGGGAGGAATGTTCACCGCACTCCTCGACACCTCGGTCCTCTGGCCCAGTTTTCAGCGCGACTTCTTACTCAGCCTCGCCATCGAAGGCCTTTACCGTCCAATCTGGTCCCAGGCGGTGCTGGACGAGCTGACCTGGGCAGAGACCGCGAAGCGCGTGAAGCGCGGAGCGAAACAACACGAAGCAGAGGAGGCTTCCCGGCGGTTGATCGAACAGATGAGTTGGGCTTTCGATGACGCGTGCGTCCAGGGATGGGAGCCGCTGGTGGGCTCCTACGAACTACCTGACCCCAACGATGAACACTTGGTCGCCGCAGCGGTCGTTGGGGGCGCCGGTGTGATCGTCAGCGACAACTTGCGCGACCTGCCTTCAGACAAGCTGCCGACAGGCTTGGACGCTTTGTCAGCGGCACGATTCGCGCTCGACACCGTCTCCGTCGCACCTCCCATGGCTGTCCGAGCCGTAGAGACGCTCGCAGTGCGCTACCAGAACCCGCCGCGAGGCACGCTCGAACTCCTGGACACGTTGAGAGTCCGGTACGGAATGGGCGACGCCGTGGATCTCATGCTTGAAGCCGTGGCCACCGATAACGGGCCTTCTCGCACGCCGCGTCGGATGCGGACGGGCATGCGGGCAGACTAGGGCTCATGCTCGAAGACGACCTCGAACTCCTCGCCCACGACTACCTGGGCGAGCTCGGGTGGCGTCCGGTTCACGGCTCCGAGCTCAACGCCCGCCGCGCCTCGGCCGCGGACCCGGTGCTCGTCGTCGACTTCCGCGCGGCGCTGGCCCGGCTCAACCCGGCGGTGCCCGCGACACTGCTGGACCAGGCCGTCACGGAGATCCTCTCGCCCGCGTCGCAAGATGCGGCGTCGGAGAACCTGCGCCTCCACGAGCTCATGGTGCACGGCTACCGCGGGGTCAGCTGGCTGGAGCCCGACGGCACGGAGCGCACCCCCACGCTGCGGCTGATCGACCCGGACCCGTCGGCCAACGACTGGCTGGCCGCGCGCCAGGTGATCGTCCGAGACCGCGACGCCCACCGCCGCTTCGACCTCGTCCTCTACTGCAACGGCCTGCCCGTCGGCATCGTGGAGCTGAAGAACGCCGGCGACCAGTCCGCCACCGTCGCCACCGCCCACGCCCAGCTCGCCACCTACCTGCGCGAGTTCCCCATGGCCTTCCGCGCGTGCGTGGTCACGCTCATCAGCGACGGCGTACTGGCCAAGTACGGCAACCCGTTCGCCCCGCTCAACCACTTCGCAGAATGGAACGTCGACGACGACGGCCTCCCGCTCGCAGACCAGGCGCCCGCGCTCGAATCGCTGCTCGACGGCGTAGCCAACCTCGAGCGCTTCGGCCAGCTCATGCGCAACTTCACCGCCTTCGCCGAGGGGGAGGGCGGCATCCTCAAGCGCACCGCCAAGCCGCACCAGTACTTCGCCGTCACCAAGGCAGTGGGGCGCACGGTCCAGGCTGTCGAGAGCGACGGCAAGGCCGGCGTCGTGTGGCACACGCAGGGTTCAGGCAAGTCGTTGGAGATGGAGTTCTACACCAACCTCCTGCTGCGCACCCCGCGGCTGCAGAACCCCACCGTCGTGGTGGTGACCGACCGCACCGAGCTCGACGGTCAGCTCTTCGACGGATTCGCCGCGTCCAAGCTGTTCCCCGAGAAGCCGGAGCAGGTCTACACCCGGGAGGCGCTCCGCGCCGCGCTCACCGAGCGCAACTCCGGCGGCATTCTGTTCACCACGCTGCAGAAGTTCGGCCGCACCCAGCAGGAGCGCGAGGCCGGGCGCGAGCATCCGCTGCTGTCGGGGCGCCGCAACATCGTGGTCATCGTCGACGAGGCGCACCGCAGCCACTACGACGACCTCGACGGCTACGCCCGCCACCTCGCCGACGCCCTCCCCAACGCCACGCTCATCGCGTTCACCGGCACCCCGATCAGCTTCACCGACCGCAACACGCGCGAGGTGTTCGGCGACTACATCGACATCTACGACCTCACCCGAGCCGTCGCCGACGGCGCCACCGTGCCCGTCTACTACGAGCCTCGCCTGGTCACCGTCGGGTTCGACGACGGCGTCACCGCCGAGCAGCTCGACGCCGCGGCCGACGAGCTCACCCGCGACCTCGACGAGACCGAGCGGGACCAGGTGGAGCGGTCGGTGGCGGTGATCAACTCCATCTACGGCGCGCCCGAGCGGCTGCGCACTCTGGCCGCGGACATCGTCGAGCACTGGGAGAAGCGGCGGGCCCGGGTCATCACCGAGATCGAGGGGCCGGGCAAGGGCCTGATCGTGTGTGCGACTCGCGAGATCGCCGCCAACCTGTACTCGGCCATCGTCGAGCTGCGGCCGGACTGGCACTCGGATGCCATCGACGGCGGCCGCATCAAGGTGGTCTACTCGGGCACCGCTTCGGACCAGCCGCCGATCAGCGACCACGTGCGGCGCGAGTCCGAGAACAAGGTGATCAAGAAGCGGCTCGCCACCGCCGAGGACCCGCTGGAGCTGGTCATCGTCAAGGACATGATGCTCACCGGCTACGACTCGCCGCCGCTGCACACCCTCTACCTCGATCGGCCGCTCAAGGGTGCGCTGCTCATGCAGACCCTTGCCCGGGTCAACCGCACGTTCCGGGGGAAGTCCGCGGGCCTGCTCGTGGCCTACGCGCCGCTTACCGACAACCTCGCCCACGCCCTGGCCGAGTACACCCTCTCCGATCAGCGCGAGCGCCCCATGGGCCGTGACGTGGGCGAGGCGGTCGAGCTGGCCCGCGCGCTGGTGGACCAACTCCGCGACCTGGTCCGGCCCGTGAACTGGCGGGCCAAGCTCGGCACCCCCCGAGGCTGGATGGACGCGGCCCGGCTGCTGACGGCCTGGCTGCGGGACCCGCGCAATCCGGGGAACCGGGTTGCGGAGGGGCACGCGACGCTCACCGACAGGTACCGGCACCTCACCACTCAGCTTGGCCGCGCGTGGGCGCTGTCCGCAGGTGCGGACAACCTCGCCGACATCGCCGACGAGGTGCGGTTCTACGTTGAGGTGCGCGCCTGGGCGGCGAAGCTGGATGCCGCAGAGAGGGAGGCGGACGGGCGGCCGGTGCCGGAGGAGGTGGCGCGGGCGCTGCTCGCCGTCGTCGAGGACTCCACCGACTCGCGCGACGTCATCGACATCTACGAGATGGCTCAGATCACCCCGCCCGACTTCGACCATCTGGCGCCGTCGGTGCTGGAAGAGGCGCAGGCATCGCAGAACCCGCAACTGGCCATCGAGGCGCTGCGTGCCGCGCTGCTGCTGGAAGCCGCGCGCGTGTCGGGCCGGAACCTGGTGCGGCAGCAGACGTTCGGCGACCGAGTGGCAGACGTCATCAACCGTTACACCAACGGGCAGTTGACCTCCGCTGAGGTGCTGCTCGAGCTGTGGCGTACGGCCGAGGAGATCGCGTCGGAAGCGCGGCGCGGGGAGCAGTTCGACCCTCCGCTCGGCACCGACGAGTTGGCCGTCTACGACGCCGTCGCAGCCAACGACTCGGCGATCGAAGTGCTCGGGCAGCCCGTGCTGGGGCAGATCGCTCGCGAGCTCGTGGAGATGCTCAGGCGCGACGCGAAGACGGACTGGACGGTGCGTGACGACGTGCGCGCCTCGATCCGGGCCAAGATCAAGCGCCTACTGCGCAAATATAAGTATCCGCCGGACCGCTCGGAGGCGGCCGTCAAGTTGGTGGTGCAGCAGATGGAGGCGCTGTCCGCTGCCTGAGGTCTGCTGGCCTCGTCAGCTCGGCTGCGCCACGGAGACGCGGCGTCGCTGAGGGACTGGGCAGGCGATGCTGCCCGAGAGGCGGAATACCAGCCCGACGGCCAGCAGGATCAGGGACAGGGCCGCGAGCCAGGGCTGGAGCGGCCCGAAGTAGGTCAGTGCACCCGTGTAGCCGAGGGCCAGCAGGGCGATCTTGTTGCAGACCGGGCATCCGATCGCGAACCACGCCCCGAAGGCGCCCACGGTGCCCCAGACGGAGAGTTTCTCGTCCTCTGCGTCCGCGGTCGCCTTCGGTCCGCTGCGGAAGTACGTGGCGATGAGCATGCCGGACAGGACCGAGGTGACGATCCAGGCCGGGTAGCTCCACGCGGTGGGCGGGATCTCGCGGCCGAAGATTGGGTTCGGGATCAACACCGTGACCACGCCCAGGGCCAGCCCTACGACGAGGGTGGCCACGGCGGCGCCCGCCCATCGCCTGGCGGACCAGGACCGCAGGGTCTGCAGGGAGAGGTTCAGATGGCGACGCATTCGACCAGTCTGCCACACGCGGCCCAATACCCCCAGTGGTATCCGTCAAGGCGTGCAAGTTTGCTCGTTCAAATCGTTGCCGAATTGTGACCTTGCTAACGTGCCAATTCGCCGCGAGGACCGTTAGTGTCGAGCCATCGACGTGGTCAGCGGTGACGCTGACGACGTCTCCCCGCGCTCCTCAAGAGGGCGGGCCGCAACGTCACCTAGAAGGGTACGAACCCCATGAAGAACCTGAAGCGCTCCATCGCGCTCCTTGCGGTCGCGGCACTGTCCGTCGGCGCGCTGGCCGCTTGCGGCGATGACGAAGGCGCCAGCGGCGATGCTGAGGGCTCGGTCTACTTCCTCAACTGGAAGCCCGAGTCGGAGGCGACCTACGGCGAGATCGCCGAGAAGTACACCGAAGAGACCGGCGTCGAGGTCAAGGTGGTCACCGCCGCCTCCGGCACGTACGAGCAGACCCTGCAGGCCGAGATGACGAAGTCGGACGCCCCGACCCTGTTCCAGATCAACGGCCCCGTCGGCCTCGTCAGCTGGCAGGAGTACGCCGCTGATCTCGGCGAGACCGACTTCGCGAAGGACCTGAGCGATCCCGGCCTCGCGCTCACCGGCGAGGACGGCACCGTGTACGGCGTGCCGCTGGCCGTCGAGGGCTTCGGCATCATCTACAACGACGCGATCATGCGCGATTACTTCGAGATGGACGGCGCCAAGGCCGCCTCGATGGACGAGATCAACAACTTCGACAAGCTCAAGGAAGTCACCGACGACATGCAGGCCCGCAAGGCCGACCTCGGCATCGACGGCGTGTTCGCGTCGACGTCGCTGGCTACCGGTGAGGCCTGGCGTTGGCAGACGCACCTGTTCAACACCCCGCTGTACCACGAGTACCAGGAGAAGGAGATCACCGACGCCGAGGAGATCGAGTTCACCCACAGCAACGAGTTCAAGAACATCTTTGACCTCTACCTGACCAACTCAACCGTCGAGAAGACGCTCGCACCGTCCAAGACCGTGACCGACTCCATGGCCGAGTTCGCCACGGGCAAGGCTGCCATGGTGCAGAACGGCAACTGGGCCTGGAGCCAGATCAAGGACATCGAGGGCAACGCAGTGGCTGAGGAAGACATCAAGTTCCTCCCCATCTACTCGGGCGTCGAGGGTGAAGAAGACCTGGGCATCAACGTCGGCACTGAGGCCTTCATGGCCGTCAACAGCCAGGCCACCGAGGCCGACCAGCAGGCCACCATCGACTTCGTCAACTGGCTGTTCACCGACGAAGACGGCATGAACTACGTGACCGAGGATCTCGGCTTCATCGCTCCGTTCAAGTCCTTCGGCGATCGCACGCCGGCCGACCCGCTGGCCAAGGAGATCAACCGCTACATCAGCGACGATTCCCTGACCGCCGTGCCCTGGGTGTTCACCACGATGCCCTCGGCCAAGTTCAAGGACGACTTCGCCCAGCTCCTCGCCCAGTACGCCTCCGGCAACCTGGAGTGGGCTGAGGTCGAGGAAGCGGTCGTCGCCAACTGGGCCACCGAGAAGGCTGCCGTCGGCGGCAACTGACCGTCGGCTAACATCTGGGGCGGGCCACGCACAGTGGCCCGCCCCAGTACCCCATTCGGCATCGCGGCCGGGCGGGGTTGAACGGAGTAATCACTATGCAGAGATCCCTGAAGAAGTACTTCCCGCTATTCGTGCTGCCAACGTCGGTCGCTTTCATCATCGCGTTCCTGGCACCGTTCGTCATTGGCCTGTACCTGTCGTTCACGAAATTCACCACGATCACCAACGCCGAATGGGTCGGCCTGGACAACTACCGTCGGGCGCTCGATCCCGCTGACGGGTTCCTCGGCTCGTTCTGGTTCACGATCCTCGTCGTCGTCGCGTCGGTCATCACCGTCAACCTCTTCGCCTTCGGCATCGCCAAGCTGCTGACACAGAAGCTGAAGGGCACCAACGTCTTCCGGACGATCTTCTTCATGCCGAACCTCATCGGTGGCATCGTGCTGGGCTACACCTGGCAGGTCATCATCAACGCGGTCCTCGCCAACTACGGGACCACCCTGGTGGCCGACTGGAAGTACGGCTACATCGGCCTCATCCTGCTGGTCAACTGGCAGCAGGTGGGCTACATGATGGTCATCTACATTGCGGGACTGCAGAACGTGCCGCCGGAGCTCAACGAGGCAGCGGCCCTCGACGGCGCCGGCCGCTGGCAAACGCTGCGCAACGTGACGATCCCCATGATCATGCCGACGATCACCATCTGTCTGTTCCTCACGCTGTCCAGCGCGTTCAAGATGTTCGATCAGAACCTCGCGCTCACCGACGGCGCCCCCATGGACCAGACCAAGATGGTCGCGCTGGACATCTTCAAGACGATGTTCTCGCAGATCGGTCGGCAGGGCGTCGGCCAGGCCAAGGCCGTCCTATTTGTCATCGTCGTCGTGGCGATCGCGCTGCTGCAGCTGCGCGCCACCCGGAGCAGGGAGGTTGAGGCGTGAGCACGCAACCGCAGACAGTTACCCCCGTACCGGTCGCTGGACCGACGACGCCCCCGGCGGCCGAGGCCGGCGGCAAGCGCCGCGACCCGGTGGGCAAGATCCTCATCTACGCGCTGCTGGTGGCCCTCGTGGGCCTGTTTCTGGGGCCGATCGTCTTCATCGTCCTCAACTCCTTCAAGCAGAAGTTCTCCATCTCGTCGGACCCCTTCGCGGTGCCGCTGGGGGACATGTGGGCCGGGTTCAGCAACTACATCACCGGGATCCAGGCGCAGAACTTCTTCGAGGCCATCCTCTGGTCGTTCGTCATCACCATCGGATCGGTGCTCATCATCGTGTTCCTGACGGCGATGCTGGCGTACTTCATCACGCGCGTGAAGACGTGGTGGACGTCCCTGATCTACTACCTGCTCGTCTTCTCCATGGTCATCCCGTTCCAGATGGTGATGTTCCCGACGGTGAAGCTCGCCGATGCCCTCGGCCTGGCCAACCCGGTCGGCATGATGGTGCTCTACCTCGGCTTCGGTGCGGGGCTGTCGGTGTTCATCTTCTCCGGGTTCGTCAAGTCGATCCCCCTGGAGATCGAGGAAGCCGCCTATATCGACGGATGCTCACCGCTGACCACCTACTTCCAGGTGGTCTGGCCCATCCTCAAGCCCGTGACGATCACGGTGGCAATCCTCAACGCCATGTGGATCTGGAACGACTACCTGCTGCCCTACCTGGTCATCGGCCTGTCGACACGCTTCAAGACCATCCCGGTCGTGGTGCAGCAGTTCGTCGGCTCGAACGGTAACCGCGACATGGGTGCGCTCATGGCGATGCTCGTGCTGGCCGTGGTCCCGATCATCGTGTTCTATCTGTTCGCGCAGAAGCACATCATCGAGGGCGTCGTCGCCGGGTCGGTCAAGGGCTGAGTGGTCGACCCCAACTCGCGGACCTGGCAGGCGCTCGGCCTCGCGGCCGACGTCGTCGTCGTCAACGCGCTCACCATCGTCTGCTCGTTGCCGGTGGTGACCGCGGGGGCTGCGCTGTCCGCGGCCCACGGCACTCTGCTGGAGATGGTCCGTGAGGAGGGGGCGAAACCTGCCCGCACCTACTTCTCCTACTTCACCCGCACGTGGAGGACGGCGACCTTCGGGTGGCTGCTGCTGCTCGCCGTCGGCTCTGTCCTGGGCTGGGAGTACTGGGCGCTCGGCCGCATGGACGGTGGCGCTGCGCTGGTGGCCCAGGCCGGAGTGCTGGCCGGGGCCATCCTGGTGACTCTCTGGGCTGTCTGGTTCTTCCCACTGGCCTCTCGGGGGGAGGGGTTCGCCCGCACCGCGAAGTTGGCCGCACTGCTCGCGCTCGGCAAGTTGCCCCGGAGCCTGCTCGCCTCAGTCTGGCTCTTGATCCCCGCCGTGCTGATCATCCTCAACCCCGGCGGCTGGGTGCTGTGGCTCGCGGTCATGGCCATCATCGGGGTGGCTCTGATGCTCTACCTGGTCGACCTCGTGGTCGTGGAGACGATCGATTCGCTCCCGCCGCGCGGCTCCACCGGAAGCGCGCAGTAGTCTCGACGGCATGCCATCTGCCGAAGGAAACCTGGACTGGAAGCCGCTCGCCGACCATCCCGAGTTGGTCGCCCACCCCGTCGCGCAGGCGTCGCATCGCGTGCCCGACGCGCGGGTCGCCGAGATCGACGAGGCGCTCGCCGACACCGCCGCCTTCTGCGAGCGGTACGACGTTGCGCTCGAGGCGTCGGCCAACTGCGTCATCGTCTTCGGGCGACGCGGCGAGGAGACCGTCCACGCTGCCGTGATGGTGCTGGCGGTCGACCGCGCCGACGTCAACAAGACCGTCCGCAAGGAGCTGGGCATGCGGAAGATGTCGTTCGCCGACCAGCCGACGGTGGAGCAGCTGACCGGGATGACGCAGGGAGGGATCACCCCGGTGGGGCTGCCCGACGGCTGGCCGATCCTCATCGACGAGGCCGTCGTCAGCGCGGGGCCGGTCGTGATCGGGGGAGGGGTCCGGGGGAGCAAGATTCTGCTTGACGGCGCCGACCTGGCACGACTGCCCGGCGCCAAGGTGATCCCGCTGGCTCTGAGTGGCGCCTGACGGGCTCAAGGGAGGGCCCTGCGGGGTGTTACATTGTAACGATTCGTTTAACGAATACCGTTATGGCTCCGCGCGCCAGGCGCCGCTGTAACTCACGCCGGCCGCCCATGGGGACGGCCAGCGCGATGCGAGCGGCAGGGTCAGACGAAGATGACCTGCGCGCCCTCGGAGATCTCGATGAAGTCGGTGGCGCTGATGACGCCCTCGACGCCGGGGTGCAGGTCGGCCTCGATCATCTTCATCATGTCGAAGGTCAGCTTGCAAGCGTACATGTGGGCACCGGCGGCGTGCAGCAGGTCGATGAAGTCGGGCACGTCGGGCACCTCGAGCTCTTCCATCTGCTTCTTCATCATCGACGTCGCGAAGCGGGTCATGAACGGGATGTTGCCCATCGCCTGGGGCATCGAGACGTGCTCGAGCCCGGGCTTCAGGCGTCCCAGCTGCGGCACTACGACGACCTCGACGGGTACGCCCGCCACCTCGCCGACGCCCTCCCCAACGCCACGCTCATCGCGTTCACCGGCACCCCGATCAGCTTCACCGACCGCAACACGCGCGAGGTGTTCGGCGACTACATCGACATCTACGACCTCACCCGAGCCGTCGCCGACGGCGCCACCGTGCCCGTCTACTACGAGCCTCGCCTGGTCACCGTCGGGTTCGACGACGGCGTCACCTCAGAACAGCTCGACGCCGCGGCCGACGAGCTCACCCGCGACCTCGACGAGACCGAGCGGGACCAGGTCGAGCGGTCGGTGGCAGTCATCAACTCCATCTACGGCGCGCCCGAGCGGCTGCGCACTCTGGCCGCGGACATCGTCGAGCACTGGGAGAAGCGGCGGGCCCGGGTCATCACCGAGATCGAGGGGCCGGGCAAGGGCCTCATCGTGTGTGCCACGCGGGAGATCGCCGCCAACCTGTACTCGGCCATCGTCGAGCTGCGGCCGGACTGGCACGCCGATGCCATCGACGGCGGCCGCATCAAGGTGGTCTACTCGGGCACGGCCTCGGACCAGCCCCCGATCAGCAACCACGTCCGCCGCGAGTCCGAGAACAAGGTGATCAAGAAGCGGCTCGCCACCGCCGAGGACCCCCTGGAGCTCGTCATCGTCAAGGACATGATGCTCACCGGCTACGACTCGCCGCCGCTGCACACCCTCTACCTCGACCGCCCCCTCAAGGGCGCCCTCCTCATGCAGACCCTCGCCCGGGTCAACCGAACATTCCGCGGAAAGTCCGCCGGTTTGCTGGTGGCCTACGCACCCCTCACCGACAACCTCGCCCACGCCCTGGCCGAGTACACCCTCTCCGATCAGCGCGAGCGCCCCATGGGCCGCGACGTCGGCGAGGCGGTCGAGCTGGCGCGGGCCCTCGTCGAGCAACTCCGCGACCTCGTCCGGCCCGTGAACTGGCGGGCCAAGCTCGGCACACCTAGAGGCTGGATGGATGCCGCCCGGCTGCTGACGGCCTGGCTGCGGGACCCGCGCAACCCGGGCAACCGGGTCGCGGAGGGGCACGCGACGCTCACCGACCGCTACCGGCACCTCACCACGCAGCTCGGCCGCGCGTGGGCGCTCTCGGCCGGTGCCGACAACCTGGCCGGCATCGCCGACGAGGTGCGGTTCTACGTGGAGGTGCGAGCCTGGGTGGCCAAGCTCGACGCGGCCGAGCGCGAGGCCACCGGGCGGCCGGTGCCGGAGGAGGTGGCACGCGCACTGCTCGCCGTCGTCGAGGACTCCACCGACTCGCGCGATGTCATCGACATCTACGAGATGGCTCATATCACCCCGCCGGACTTCGACCACCTGGCGCCGTCGGTGCTGGAGGAGGCGCAGGCATCGCAGAACCCGCAACTGGCCATCGAGGCGCTGCGTGCCGCGCTGCTGCTGGAAGCCGCGCGCGTGTCGGGCCGGAACCTGGTGCGGCAGCAGACGTTCGGCGACCGAGTGGCAGACGTCATCAACCGTTACACCAACGGGCAGTTGACCTCCGCTGAGGTGCTGCTCGAGCTGTGGCGTACGGCCGAGGAGATCGCGTCGGAAGCGCGGCGCGGGGAGCAGTTCGACCCTCCGCTCGGCACCGACGAGTTGGCCGTCTACGACGCCGTCGCAGCCAACGACTCGGCGATCGAAGTGCTCGGGCAGCCCGTGCTGGGGCAGATCGCTCGCGAGCTCGTGGAGATGCTCAGGCGCGACGCGAAGACGGACTGGACGGTGCGTGACGACGTGCGCGCGTCGATCCGGGCCAAGATCAAGCGGCTGCTGCGCAAGTACAAGTACCCACCGGACCGCTCCGAGGAGGCGGTGAAGCTGGTGGTGCAGCAGATGGAGGTGCTGTCGCGGGGGTAGGGCGGCCGGTCACACTGACCGGCGATCAATCCGTTCGGCCGCATCAGCTGGCTGATGCAGATAGGTAGCGTGGTGGGGGCGGGGTTTCGCCGCCGCTTTCACCGTCGAAGGGGGATCCCATGAAGGACCTGACCATCCTGCACAATCCGCGCTGCTCCACCTCACGCGCGGGACTGGAGGCCGCGGAGGCCTCGGGGCTGAGCCTCGAGGTGCGCAACTATCTCAAGGAGCCACTCGACGAGGCCGGCTGGCTGGCCGTGCTGGAGATCCTCGACGCTGACCCCACCGAGTTGGTGCGCCGCGACAAGGCCTTCGACGAGCTCGACCTCAGCGACGACGACGTGGCCAGCGTGGACCAGGTGGCTCGCGTCCTGGCCGCCCATCCCGCCTTGGCACAGCGCCCTGTGCTGATCAGGCGCGACGGGGTGCGCGAGCGGGCGATCATCGGCCGGCCGAAGACCGCCGTTGCCCCCTTCCTGGCTTAGCCCCCGCCGGCTGAGGTGCGAGGAGCGAAGCGACGAGCCTCGAAGCCTAAGAGAGATTCCTTGTCAGCCAACGTTTCATAGGCTTCGAGGCCGCTGCGCGGCACCTCAGCCAGCGGGAGTGGGCCGCTGCGCGGCACCTCGGCCAGCGGGGGAGCCGAAGACCGCCGTTGCCCCCTTCCTGGTTTAGTTGGGAGGGGACAATCTGCAACTTGCTATCCAGAGCGCGGCTTCTGCGGATATCCACAGAAGCCGCGCTCTGGATAGCAAGTTGCAGACCGTTCAGCCCGCGAGGTTGAGCACCGCCGCGACATCGGTCCACTCGCGCCCGAACGCCTCGGCCACCGGCCGCGACACCAGCGTCCCCGCGTGGGTGGACAGGCCGCGCGCCAGCGACTCGTCGGCACGCATCGCGTCGCGCCACCCACGGTCCGCGATCGCCTCGACGTAGGCCAGCGTGGCGTTGGTGAGCGCCCAGGTGGAGGTGTTTGGCACCACGCCAGGGATGTTGGACACGCAGTAGAACGTCGATCCCTGCACCTGGAAGGTGGGGTTCTCGTGCGTGGTGGGGCGGGAGCTCTCGAAGCAGCCGCCCTGGTCGATCGACACGTCCACCAGCACGGAGCCCGGCTTCATCGCGGCCACCATGTCGTCGGTGACCAGCTTCGGCGCCCGCGCGCCCGGCACCAGGACGGTCCCGATGACGAGGTCAGCCCCCAGCACCTGCTCCCGCACGGCCAGCGTCGACGACGCGATCTGGTGCACCCGGTTGTCCCACCGCCAGAAGCTCATCCGCAGCTTCTGCAGGTCCGTGTCCAGGAGGGTGACGTCGGCGCCCATGCCGAGCGCGATGTTGGCGGCGTTCTGCCCCGCGACACCCGCGCCCAGCACCACCACCTTGGCGTTGGCCACCCCGCCGATTCCGCCGAGCAGCACTCCCCGTCCGCCCTGGTTCTTCAGCAGCGCGTGCGCGCCCACCTGGGGCGCCAGGCATCCGGCCACCTCGCTCATCGGGTACAGCAGGGGGAGCAGACCTGACGCGAGCTGGACCGTCTCGTAGGCGATCGACGTGGTGCCTGCGGCCAGCAGCGCGTCGACAAGCGGTTCGTCGGCGGCGAGGTGGAGGTAGGTGAACAGCACCAGGTCCGAGCGGAGGCGGTGGTACTCCTCGGCCACGGGCTCCTTGACCTTGAGCACCAGCTCGGCGTGGCCCCAGGCGGTGTCGGCGTCCGCGACGATGGTGGCGCCAACCGCGCGGTAGTCGTCGTCGCTGAACGACGAGCCCAGCCCGGCACCATGTTCGACGAGCACCTGATGGCCGCGCTGGGTCAGCTCGTGCACGCCGACGGGGGTGATCGCCACCCGGAACTCGCTGTTCTTCACCTCTCGGGGGACGCCGATGCGCATCTGATGCTCCTTGCTGGGCTCGCGGGCCGCTTCGTCGCGGCGACGGTTCAGGCTATCGCGCACCTGTGCCCACCGGTTGTGGTCGGAGGTCTGCGGCTGATGTTCCTCCAGGCTGGGTCTCGGGCGCCCTGGGGGCTCCAGGGCCGTTCTAGAGGAACAGCTACCGCACCTCCGCCAGGAGCCGGTGGGCTGAGCTCGGTTGCCGTGCACCCGTGGCAGAGGCGGGCGTTGCGGCGTTTCGAGGATTTGAGAGCGCTCTACAAGGGCTATTGCGCTGGTCCAGCTCGCGGGTTATGATCAATCATCGAAACGCTTCGCCAATGGAGGCAGAGTCATGATGACAAGGAACCAGCACCTGTCGAAATGATTCGACGACGAATCGAAAGATCGTCCAACCCGGTGGAGGAGTGCAATGCGGTTCGGCGCGCTGAGCTCAGCACTCCTGGCGGGCGCGCCCGGTCACTCGACCCGCGGCGCCACCAGCCTGCGCTCCGGAAGGGAGCGGTCGTTGACGAGACCCATCAGCATGTCCACCGCGGTGGAGCCGATGGTGGTGCCGGGAATGTCGATGACCGTCATCGGCAGCAGCGGCGCGAGCAGCAGAGACTTCGGCCCGATGGCCACCACCGCGACCGAGTTGGCCACCTCGGGGCCCCGTCGGGCCAGCGCCGTGATCACGCCCGGAAGGGCTGCCTCGTTGTGCACGATCAGCCCCGTGATGCCCGATTCCACCAACTCGTCGATGAGCGGGGACGCCTCGAGCGGATCGTCGCCGCAGGCCAGCCGCTGCAGCGTGATGTGGTGGGCCTCCGCCTCCCGGTCGGCGCCGCGCGCCAGCCGGACAGCGTACGAGGTGCCGCGGCTGTGGACCGCGGGCGAGGACCCGATGAGCGCGATCCGCGTGTGCCCCGCGGTGGCCAGCTTGCGCACGGCCATGGAGCCGGCGTTCTCGAAGTCGAAGTCGATGCAGCTGAGCGAGCCGGGATCCTCCGGCATTCCGATCAGCACGCTGGGCTGCCGCAGCGCAGCCAGCGTCGGGAGGCGGCTGTCGCGGGATTCGACGTCCATGACGATGAAGCCGTCCACCATCGAGCGGAGCGAGACGCCCTCGATGCCGGAGGCGTCCGGCTCGGTGACCAGGAGAACGTCATGCTCGTAGTGGCGGGCCCGCGTCGCGATGCCGGCGACGAACTGCATGATCACGTCCACGTTGACGCCCGGGCGGAGCGGGGTGACCAGGCCGAGCACGTGGGTCTTGGACGACGCCAGGGCGCGCGCCCCGGCGTGCGGCCGGTAGTTGAGCTCGTCAATGGCCTTGAGCACCCGCTCGCGGGTGGTCTCGGAGATGGGGCGCCGGCCGCTGAGCACGTACGAGACGGTGGATTGCGAGACGCCCGCCTTGCGTGCGACCTCCTGGATTCCAGCCATCGACACCCCTTGTCCCAGGGCGGGAGCGGCGGGGTGTGGCCCCATCAGCCCGACGGGCTGGCGCCGTCGACAAACGGCCCTGTGTCTCACCAGCGTAGGCCCGCGCAAGCGTTTCGACCAAGCGGGGGCGCGGACGCGCACCCCGTGTCAGACGGTCCTGGAAGAGCTGTCTTCCGCGGCCTCGTCGCCCAGCAGTTTCCCGCCCGGCACCGCGTCGTGTCGCGTCACCCAGAGAGGACCCGAGCATGAAGTTCACCGACGGCTACTGGCAGATGCGCCCCGGCGTCACTGCGCTCAGCCCGCGCAGCATCGCCGACATCGTGGTGGAGGACGACCGCATGGTTGCCCATACGCCCACGCGCGTCATCGAGAGTCGCGGCGACACCCTCAACTGCCCGGCCCTCACCATCACCGTCGACTCCCCGGCCGACGGCGTCATCGGGGTGACCATCGAGCACTGGGACCAGCCCACCACCGGGCCGAGCTTCGCGCTCTCCGGCGGCGGGCATGAGGTGTCGGTCGTCGAGACCGAGGACGCGGTGTCGCTGACCAGCGGCACCCTGACCGCGACGCTGGGCAGAGAGGTGCCGTGGGACCTCCAGTTCGTCGGCGCGGGCGGGCCGCTCACGTCGTCGACGGGGCGCTCGCCGTCGGCCCTCACCAACCCGGACGGGCGGCGGTTCGTGCGGGAACAGCTGGCCATCGCGCCCGGCGAGCACCTGTACGGGCTCGGCGAGCGGTTCGGGCCGCTGATCAAGAACGGCCAGAGCGTGGAGATCTGGAACGCCGACGGCGGGACCTCCAGCGAGCAGGCCTACAAGAACGTGCCGTTCTACCTGAGCGATCGCGGCTACGGCGTCTTCGTCGACACCCCGGACCACGTCTCCTACGAGCTGGCCTCCGAGTTCGCGTCGCGGGCGCAGTTCTCCGTCCCCGGCCACCGGCTGCGCTATCTCATCATCGACGGCCCCACCCCGGCCGACGTGCTGCGCCGCTACACCGCGCTCACCGGCCGCCCCGCGCGGGTGCCGGCGTGGAGCTACGGGCTGTGGCTGTCCACCAGCTTCACCACCGACTACGACGAGGCCACCGTCACCTCGTTCATCGACGGCATGGCCGAGCGGGACCTCCCGATGTCGGTGTTCCACTTCGACTGCTTCTGGATGCGCGCCTTCCACTGGACGGACCTGGTGTGGGACCCGGCCACGTTCCCGGATCCGGAAGGGATGCTGTCGCGGCTGCACGAGCGCGGGTTGAAGGTCTCCGCGTGGATCAACCCCTACATCGCGCGGCGCTCGGTGCTCTTCGAGGAGGGCCGGGAGCTCGGGTTCCTGGTGAAGCGCCCCGACGGGTCCGTGTGGCAGTGGGACCTGTGGCAGGCCGGCATGGCGCTGGTGGACTTCACCAACCCGGAGGCCTCCGCCTGGTTTGTCGACAAGCTGCGCGGCCTGCTGCGGCAGGGCGTCGACTGCCTGAAGACCGACTTCGGTGAGCGGATCCCCACCGACGTCGTCTGGCACGACGGCTCGGACCCTCAGCGGATGCACAACTACTACGCGCACCTCTACAACAAGGCGGTCTTCGACCTGCTGGTGGAGGAGCGTGGCGAGGGTGACGCCGTCGTGTTCGCCCGCTCCGCCACGGCCGGCGGGCAGCAGTTCCCGGTCCACTGGGGCGGCGACTGCGAGTCCACGTTCTCGGCCATGAGCGAGTCGCTGCGCGGCGGGCTCAGCCTGGCGGCGTCGGGCTTCGGTTTCTGGAGCCACGACATCGGCGGCTTCGAGGGCACCCCGGACCCGGCGGTCTTCAAGCGGTGGCTGGCGTTCGGGCTGCTCAGCTCGCACAGCCGCCTGCACGGCTCCAACTCCTACCGGGTGCCGTGGGCGTTCGACGACGAGGCCGTCGACGTGGCGCGCAGCTTCATCCGGCTGAAGATGCGGCTGATGCCGTACCTGGGCCAGCTGGGCGAGATCGCGCACCTCGAGGGGCTGCCGGTGATGCGGCCCATGTTCCTCGAGTTCCCCGAGGACCCCGGCGCGGCGATGGTGGACCTGCAGTACATGCTGGGCGACCAGTTGCTGGTGGCGCCGATCTTCACCGACGACGGAAGGGTGTCGTACTACGTGCCGAGCGGGCGGTGGACGCGCGTGCTCGACGGCAGCGTCGTCGAGGGACCGGGCTGGCGCACGGAGACGCACGGGTTCGACTCGCTGCCGCTCCTGGCGCGCCCGGGCTCGGTGATCCCGTGGGGCGCCGTCGACGACCGGCCCGACTACGACTGGGCCGACGGCGTGGAGCTGACCGCCTACGGGTTCGAGCCTGGAATGTCGCGGACGGTCGAGGTGTCGCGGCCGGACGGGTCGGTGTCGCGGTTCGAGGTGGTTGCGGACGCCGATGGCGAGGTGTCGGCCAAACTGCTCGACGGCTCGGCCTCGGTGGGGTCCTGGACCCTCACCGTCCGCACCCCGATCCCTGAGGAGTCCCGCCCCACTCCGATCCCTGAGGAGGTCGCCGTCGCGTAGCGACCGGCGGCCGTCTCGCAGGGTCGTGTCGTGACGTCTCCGGGGACCCGGGATCCGCGGTCCGTGCTGTGGTCACGTTGGCGACGTGTGGTGGTGGCCGGGCCGCCCATGATGCCGGCGGCGGCGCTTCGCGCTGCGACGCCGTCATCAACGCCCACCCAATCTGCCCCGGCCCCCACCACCCGCCGCCCTGCTGTCCCGTCTCGGCGCCTGACTTGCGTCTCGGCGCCTGGCTTGCGTCTCGGCGCCTGCTCTATATCGCAGGCGGCCCGGAGCCGCCTGTCCTCGGTTCGGCCGCCGGCGCTGTAGCGCCGGCGGCCAGACTTAACGCAGGCGCCACCGGATCCGCCGCCCTGAGACGAGCCGACGCGAGATATGCACGAGGGTGGGGGACGGCAGGGCGGCTGCGCGTCGGGATGCCCAACCCGAGGATCACCAGGCCGGCCTCCCGCCTCAACTCACTTTCACCAGGGCCGCCCGGCCGGCACGCGCCCGGATCAGACGACGCCACAGGCAGACCAGTGCGGGGAGACACGAGACGAGGCCCGGGCGGCCTCGATTGCCCGACCCAGGACCAGGTCGCGACAGATTGCGAACGGCGGACAGCGGCCGCCCGGGCCTCGACTCATGGGTCATCGCACCGGACGGGGGTCAGACGGTGCAGACCTCACGGTTGCGAACGGCGGACAGCGGCAGCCCGAGACTCGACTCATGGGTCACCGCACCGGACCGGGGTCTGACCATGCACGCCCTCACGGTTCGGCAGCGGACTCAGAGGACTCAGGGGAGGGTGAGGCCGACGTCGGTCCGGACGGCCAGGCCGTCGGCCACCAACGATGCCGCGCAGGCCTCGAGCTGCCCTCCGTCGGGCCAGGCGACGTCCGCGAGCCGGACCGCCCCGTGGCCTCGCAACGCCGCCATGATCCGCCCGCGACACTGCCGATCCGTGCCCTCCCACGCCTGGACCCTGCGCTCGGGCCCGTCCCACGCGGGCCGCCCCGCCGCCAGCCACGCGCACGCATCAGCCACCGGGCACTCTTCGCACCGCGGCGCTTTCGCCGTGCACACCAACGCCCCGAGTTCCATCGCCGAGACCGACCACAGCGCCGCTTCACCGTCGTCCTCGGGCACGAATTCCCACGCTCGCCGCCGCTCGGCCGCCGTCTCGTGGGCGACGGGGAACTCCACCCCACCGTCGATCCTCGCGAGGACGCGCCGAATGTTGGTGTCGAGGACCAGCGAGCGGAGCCCGAACCCGAACGCCCGCACCGCGGCCGCGGTGTAGCGTCCGACCCCCGGCAGCGCCATCAGGTCGGCCTCGCCGCAGGGCACCTCCCCGTCGTGCACCTCGACGACGGCGCGCGCGGCCTCCTGCAGCCGCAGCGCCCTCCGCGGATAGCCCAGCCGATCCCAGGCGCGCAGCACGTCCGCCGTCGGCGCCGTCGCGACATCCGACGGCGCGGGCCAGCGTTCCATCCACTCCACCCACTGCGGGGCCACCCTGGCTGCCGGCGTCTGCTGGCACATCACCTCGCTGACCAGCACCCCCCAGGCGGTCACCCCCTCCGCGCGCCACGGCAGGTCGCGGGCGTGCGCGACGTACCACGCCGCGAGGCGGGGGTGGAGTGGGCCGATGGTCACGGGTCGATCATGCCAAAAGCTGGCATGGTGCCGGCTGGGCCGCGGAAACGATCCCTCAGCGTCGGTGTCCCCATGGAGCGCTGAGCCTGGGGCCGGTCACTGGGGGACCATTTCCGCGCCATAGTTACCCACACCGCCCTCTTGGCCCGGCTGGGAGCCGACGGGCGGCAACTCCCTGCAACATCGGCACCGGACTCATGCTCCACGGGGATGGCGGTTTAGGCTGAGCGGTCTAGCCAGGAGCCCCGGCGGGCTCCGGTGAAGGGACCAACGATGGAATACCCGTGGTGGAGCATGCTCCCGTTCGTCGCGATGCTGGGCGGCATCGCGGTGTTCCCGCTGCTGTCGCGGACGAAGCATCAGTGGGAGAAGCCCGCCTCGCAGCTGGGCTACGCGTTGGTGCTTGGCCTCCCCGTCGCGTTGGCGGTGTGGGCGCTGGACGACCCGTGGCGCGTGGGTCACGCCGTCTATGAGTACGCCCAGTTCATCGCCCTCCTGCTGGCGCTGTTCGTCGTCTCCGGTGGGCTCTTCCTCAAGGGCGACATTGAGGCCACGCCGCGCAACAACACCACCTTCCTGGCCATCGGTGGCCTGGTGGCCTCCTTCGTCGGCACCACAGGCGCCGCGATGCTGCTGATCCGCCCGCTGCTCAACACCAACGTGGAGCGCAAGCACCGGGTCCACACCGTGCTGTTCGCGATCTTCATCGTCGCCAACTGCGGCGGACTGCTCACCCCGCTGGGTGACCCGCCACTGTTCCTCGGCCTGCTCCGCGGCGTCCCGTTCACCTGGACCTTCGGGCTGTGGCCCTACTGGCTGTTCGTCAACGTCATCCTGCTGTTCAGCTACTACGCGCTCGATCGCCGGATCTACGCCACCGAGGCGCCGGAGGACGTGGCCTTCGACCGCACCCACATCGAGCCGCTGGGGGTGCGCGGCAAGATCAACTTCCTCTGGTTCGCCGTGATCATCGCGGCTGTGGCGTTCGCGCCGTCGATGGACCTCCACGCCATCGAGGCCGGCCATGCGACGGCATTGTCCTGGGTGCCGGTGCGCGAGCTGATCATGCTCGCGGTGACCGCTGCCTCGTTGCTGACCACCCCCCGCAGCGTCCGCCACGACGACAACGAGTTCAGCTGGGCCCCCATCGGGGAGGTCGCCGCGCTGTTCATCGGCATCTTCCTCACCATGATCCCGGCGCTGGAGTTCCTCGGCCAGCAGGCGCCCAAGCTGCCGCTCAACGAAATCACGTTCTTCCTGTTCACCGGCGGCCTGTCGTCGGTGCTGGACAATGCCCCCACCTACGCCACCTTCTACGAGATGGCCTCGCAGGTGCCTGCGCCGCCGGGCGTGGCCATGATCGGCACCACACCGCCGGTGCCGGAGAGCTTCCTGGTGGCTATCTCGCTGGGTGCCGTGTTCTGCGGCGCGCTGACCTACATCGGCAACGGACCCAACTTCATGGTGAAGTCCGTGGCCGACTCGCGGGGCGTGCACATGCCGTCGTTCGGCGTCTACGTCGTGCGGTCGATGCAGTACCTGGCCCCGACTCTGCTGGCCATGATGCTGCTGATGATCGCGGACCACTGGGCCGCATGGCTGGCGGGCGCCGCGGTCGTGGTGTGGATTCTTGCGCGGGCGGTCCTGGACATCCGCCGCTCGACGGCGGTGCCCGTCCCCCCGGCCTGACCGGGAGGCGCGAAGCCACGTCTCAGGCGATGGCCGAGCCCCCGTCGTGGGCGCCCCGCGGCGGTCGGGCGGCTAATTGGCAGGTCTGGTACCGACTACGGCACGAGACCTGCCAATTAGGCCTTCGCCGACGCGGCCCATGCCATCCCGCAGCGCTGAGGTGCCGCGAAGCGGCCCATATCGTTGGCTGAGGTGCCGCGAAGCGGCCTCGAAGCCTCGGGAACGTGACCTTGTCAGCGGCGGTTTCTTAGGCTTCGAGGCTCGTCGCTTCGCTCCTCGCGCCTCAGCCAGCGGAGAAGGGCTCCTCGCGCCTCAGCCAGCAGGGTGGGCTCGTGCCTCGGCCTGCGGGGTGGAGTCGTCGCTTCGCTCCTCCGCCCCCGCCAGCGGGTGCGTCCCGGGGCCCTTAACCGGTGTTCTGCAGGCCGGCCGCGGCACCGTTGACGGTGAGCAGCAGCACCCGTGCCCACTCGGCGCGCTCCGCATCGTCGATCGGCGAGGCGGCGTCGCGGATGAGCCGCAGCGCCCGGAGTTGCAGGTGGCTGAGCGCGTCGATCGACGGCGCCCTCAGGCTCACCCGGCCCTGCAGCAGCGGCTTGGCCTCGAGCAGCTCGGACTGGCCCATCGTCTCCAGGACCAGGCGCCTGGTCAGATCCAGTTCGGTCAGCACCCGCTCGGTGACCTCAGGCCGCCCGCCCAGGGCAAGGAACGACCGGGCAAGCCGCGGGTTGGCCTTCGCCAGGCTCATCTCCGCGACGTCGATCAGGCTGGCGAACAGCGGCCACTCCTGATAGGCCGCGCGCAGGCGCTCCGGATCTCCGACGGCGGCCAGGCCGGTGCCCAGCCCGAACCAGCCGGGGATGTTGGCGCGGATCTGCGACCACGCGAACACCCACGGGATGGCCCGCAGGTCCGCAAGGTCGCGGCCCTCCGTAGCGCCGCTGCGCCGGGCCGGCCTTGACCCGAGCCGCAGTTCACCGAGCTCCTCGAGCGGGCTCGACTCGGCCACCACGTCGGCGAACCCCGGGATCCGCACCAGCTCCCACCAGGCCTCGCGGGAGACGCTCTCGACGGTGGCCGCCACATCGGCGAACCGAGCCGCCGCGTCGCGGTTGCGGCACGTCGCGTCCTCGGTGTCCGCCAGCAGCACCGCCGAGGTGAGCCGCTCCAGGTGAGCCTGGGCCAGGGTCTCATCCGCGTACCGGGCGAAGATCACCTCGCCCTGCTCCGTGACCTTGAACCGGCCGGCCACGGAGCCCGGCGGCTGCGCCAGGATGGCGCGGTGCAGCGGGCCCCCGCCGCGACCGAGCGAGCCGCCCCGGCCGTGGAAGATGGTCAGGTGCACGCCGTGCCGGTCCGCCCAATCCACGAGCTCGCCCTGCGCGGTGTAGAGGGTCAGCGTCGCGCTGGCGGGGCCCACGTCCTTCGCCGAATCCGAGTAGCCCACCATCACCTCGACGTGCCCGCCGGTCTGGCCGAGCCAAGCGCGGGTGCTGTCCAGGGGCAGCCAGCGCTCGAGGATTCCGACGGCGCCGTTGAGGTCCGCCCCGGTCTCGAACAGCGGCACCACGTCCAGCCGGAGCGGACCGTCGCCGACCGCGAGCCGCGCGAGCGCCCGGACGCCCACCAGGTGCTCGGGCGCCTGGGTGAAGCTGACCACGTAGCGGCCGCAGGACCGCTCGCCCCACCGCTCCTGCAGCCAGGACATCACGCGTAACGTGTCCAGCACCTCGCGCGTCCTGTCGGTGGTGGCCTGCACGTGGCTGGGCCAGCCCTCCATGGCCAGGCGGTCCAGCAGCGCCAGCCGGGCCTCGTCGTCTGCCGGCTTCTCGTCGAGCTGACCCAGCAACTCGTCGAGGGCCGCCTTGTGGACGGCGCTGTGCTGGCGCACCTCGAGCTCGGCCAGGTGGAAGCCGAACGTCTCGGAGAGCCAGATCAGGTGCTGGAGCTCGCCGAAGGCCGCGCGGTCGTCGCCGGCGACGCGCAGGGAGTCCTGGATGAGCCGCAGGTCCTCGAGCAGTTCCTCTGGCCGGCGGTAGGCGAGCTCGATCCGTCCGTTCCGCGTGGCGGCCAGGCGCTCAGCTACGAACAGCAGCTTCTGGCGGTGTGGCTCGCTGGGCGACGACGTGCGGATGGCGGCGAACAGCTCTGGCGCGGCGACGGCGTCGCGGGCCAGCGAGTTGGCCAGGTCCGGCGACGCGGGGGTGGCGTCGTCGCTCATGGTCAGGGTGCGCGCGATGCGTTGAGCCCCCGTGGCGAGCGCCCGCAGGGCGTGATCAGCCTGGATGGCGGCGGTCTGCCGCGTCACCTCGGCGGTGACGAACGGGTTGCCGTCGCGGTCGCCACCCACCCAGGAGCCGAACCGGAGGAACGCGGGCACGGCCGGCTCGCGGCGGCCGGCGTCCCCGTTGGAGATCACGGACTCGACGGAGCGGTACAGCCGGGGCACCGCGTGGAACAGCGTCTGGTCGAAGACCTGCATGACCGCGCGCACCTCGTCCGACGGTTGAGGCTTGGTGGTGCGCAGCGGCGAGGTGCGGCTCAGGATGTCGATCTCCTCGAGCATCCGGCGCAGCGCGGCGGCCCGCTCCTGCCTGCCGACGGCCGCGTCGTCGTAGTGGTCGAGATGGTCCCCGATCCGGTCCAGCGCCGACGACACCGCCCGGCGGCGCGCCTCCGTCGGGTGGGCGGTGAGCACGGGATGGACGCGCAGGTCCCGCACCCGCGACGCCAGCTCACCCAGCGCGGCGACCGCGGGCCACATGTCCGGCGTGGCGTCCCCGGAGCGGGGGTCCGCGCGGCGGAGCAGGCGGGAGCGGTGCCGCTCCTCCGCCAGGTTGATGAGATGGAAGTGCATGGTGAGGGTCTGCGCCAGATCGGCCGCCGTCGTCGCGGGGAGGCCCTCGATGATGTGCGACGGCGCCTCAGGATCGCCGCCGTCAGCGGCGCCGGCCGCGGCCTCCTTCAGGCTGTCCATGAGCGTGGCCAGCTCACCGCGGCCCGACTCTGTGAGCACCTGACGGTGCAGCTCGGTCAGCAGCGCGAGGTCTGCGACAAGGAGCGCATCAGGGGACGTGTCGACGGGGGGCAGGGCTTCACCTGGCATGGGAGGGCCTTTCGATCGCGAAGTCCGGTACGCGCATTATTCAGCACTCCGCATCGCAGCAGCATTCGCGCAGGCCAGGCTGGACTGACGGCCGGTCACATGGGGGCGTTGATGAACCGGCTGTAGTGGCCCTGGAACAGCGCGTCGATCCTGCCCGTCTCACCGTTGCGGTGCTTCGGGATGTGCAGCGTGGCGAGGCCGCGCTCCTCGTCGGTGGGGTTCTGCGAGTACATCTCCGGGCGGTGCAGCATGATCACGATGTCCGCGTCCTGCTCCAGTGAGCCCGACTCGCGCAGGTCCGAGAGCTGCGGGATGCCGTCCTTGCGCTGCTCCGTGTTTCGCGAGAGCTGCGACAGTGCGATCACCGGGATCTCCAACTCCTTGGCAAGGAGCTTGATCTGGCGGGAGAACTCGGAGACCTCGAGCTGGCGCGACTCCACCTTCTTGCCGGAGCTCATCAGCTGGATGTAGTCGATGGCGAGGATCTGCAGGTCGTGCTTCTGCTTCAGCCGGCGCGCCTTGGCCCGGATCTCCATCATGGTGAGGTTGGGGGAGTCGTCGATGAAGAGGTTCTTCTCGCCGAGGATGGCGGACTTGTCCGTGACGCGCTGCCAGTCCGTCTCGTCCATCTTGCCGCCGCGGATCTTGCCCAACGGCACCGACGCCTCGGCCGAGAGGATCTTCATCACGATCTCCGTGCGGCTCATCTCCAGGGAGAAGAACGCGGCCGTGAGGTTGTGGTGGATGGCGGCCGAGCGGCACACGTCCAGCGCGAACGTGGACTTCCCGACGCCGGGGCGGGCCGCGACGATGATCATCTGCCCCGCGTGGAGGCCGTTGGTGATCCGGTCCAGGTCCACGAACCCCGTCGGCACCCCGGAGAGGGCATCGCCCGAGGAGGCGATGGCCTCCATCTCGTCGAACGTGGGCTCGATCAGTTCGCGGAGGGACTTGTAGTCCTCCGAGGCCTTCTTCTCGGTGACCTCGAAGAGGGTCTGCTGGGCCTCGTCGACGATCTTGTCCACCTCGCCCTGGCCCTGGTAGCCGAGCTGGGCGATCCGGATGGAGGCGTTGACGAGGCGGCGGAGGACGGCCTTGTCGCGCACCAGTTCGGCGTAGTAGATGGCGTTGGCCGCGATGGAGACGGAGGCCAGGAGATCGTGCAGGTAGACCGCGCCGCCCACCTTGGACAGCTGGCCACTCTTGCCCAGCTCCCCGGCCACCGTGATGGGATCCGCGGGCTCCCCGCGACCGTACAGAGTGATGATGGCGTCGAAGATGGTCTCGTGGTTGGGCCGGTAGAAGTCCACCCCGCGGAGCACCTCGACCACGTCCGAGATGGCGTCCTTGGACATCATCATGGCGCCCAGGACGCTCTGCTCCGCGGCCAGGGCCTGCGGGGGAGTGCGGTCCAGATCACGGTCGTCGTAGACGGCGGTCTGCGTCATGTCCCCTCCTCATGGCCACCGGTTTCCGGCCACAGGACAGGCTAGGGCACGCCACTGACAGGTTCTGTGACGTGCCTGTGGGCAAGCCTGGGGGCGGCCTGTGGGCGGCCTGTGGACAACTCCGCCCGTCGTGCCCGTGGGGTGTGCACAATGTTGTGGGTTGAGCGTCGAATCACCGTTATCAAATTGTTATAAAGACCCGCGGGTCGACGGCTCCCGTCACTTTGTCCACAAATCGGTCAGCGGGTCAAGCGCCTCCGGCGCTGACTCGCCTCCGGCGGCACAACGCTGCCGCGCCGTCGCCGCGAAACGCTATCCGACTAGGGGTGATCGTCGATCATCGGCAAACACGAACCGTGCGTCCCGAGGCTGTGTTATAGGCCCCGAGTGTCCCATGGCGGGCGTCTGGCGGCGCTTCGGGGAGGGATGTCCACAGGCTGGGTGCGCAATGTGTGGATAAGTCAGCCCTGTGGGGCCCTAGGTCACCCCGGACGGGGGCCTGCACCCCCGTCGTGTCATGATGAGATCAGTTGAATCCAATACCCCCATGGGGTATGTTGGGTACCGAGGAGAGGGACCGATGACCGACATCATTGAGGAGAGCTGCCACGCCACTCACGGGTACACGCCCGAGAAGGCTGCGTACCTGCGTCGGTTGAAGCTGATCGAGGGCCAGGCGCGCGGCATCGCGCGCATGGTGGAAGAAGATCAGTACTGCATCGACATCCTCACCCAGGTGACCGCCGTCACCAGTGCACTCAAGGCGGTCTCCCTCGGACTTCTCAACGATCACCTCTCCCACTGCGTCGCCGACGCCGCCCGCAAGGGCGGACCGGAGGCCGAGGAGAAGATCGACGAAGCGATGCAGGCCATCAAGCGCCTCGTCCGCTGACCCACCACGAGAGGATTCACCCCATGATCAGCAAGTACACCGTCTCCGGCATGACCTGTGGCAACTGCGTCAACCACGTCACCGAAGAGGTCTCCGAGGTCGACGGCGTGATCAACGTCTCCGTCACCCTGGACAACGGGGCGATGCTCGTCGAGTCCGCCGATCGCATCCCCTTCGACGCCATCATCGAGGCCGTCCACGAAGCGGGCAGCTACTCCGTCGTCGAAGCCTGACACCGGCGGGTCGCGCCCGCCTCCTCCCGGCGCCCACCACCGTCGGCGCCGCTGAAATCCCCAGTGCCCGCGCGTCCCCGCGCGCCCAAAAACGGAGGGCCGACATGGCCAGTTCCACCATCCAGCTCGACATCCAGGGAATGACCTGCGCCTCCTGCGCCGCCCGGATCGAGAAGAAGCTCAACAAGGTCGACGGCGTCACCGCCACGGTCAACTACTCCACCGAGCGCGCCACCGTCGAGGCGCCCACCGGAGTCACCGCGCAGCGCATCATGGAGGTCGTCGCCCAGGCCGGCTACGGCGCCACGCTCCCGGTGCCCGAGGCGGAGAAGGCCGACGAGGCCGCCGCGCTCAAGCCGCGCGTGCTGTGGTCCTTCGCGCTGAGCATCCCCGTCGTCGTCGTGTCCATGGTGCCGGCGCTGCAGTTCCCCGCCTGGCAGTGGGTGGCGCTGGTGCTCTCCAGCGTGGTCGTGCTGTGGCTGGGCCGCAACTTCCACCACGCCGCCTGGACCAACGCCCGGCACGGCACCACCACCATGGACACGCTCGTGTCCATGGGCACGCTCACCGCCTACGCCTGGTCCCTGTACGCGATGGTCTTCGGCCATGCCGGCATGATCGGGATGAAGCACGAGTTCTCCCTGACCCTCAGCCAGCAGGACGCGCGCGGCTTCATCTATTTCGAGGCCGCCGTCACCATCATCTCCTTCCTCCTGCTCGGCCGCTATATCGAGGCCCGCGCCAAGACCGAGTCCGGCGCCGCCCTGCGCGCGCTCCTCGAGGTGGGCGCCAAGCAGGCCAGCGTCCTCGTCGACGGCGAGGAGCGCCGGGTGGACGCCAAGTCGTTGCGCGTGGGCGACCTCATCGTGGTGCGCCCCGGCGAGAAGGTCGCGGCCGACGGCGAGGTGGTGGAGGGTCGCTCCGCCGTCGACGCCTCCGTCATGACCGGCGAGTCGCTCCCGGTGGAAGTGGAGCCGGGGTCGATCGTGGTGGGGGGATCGGTCAACACGACGGGGCGGCTCGTGGTGCGCGCCACGGCCGTCGGCTCGCAGTCCCAGCTGGCCCGGATCGCGGCCATGGTGGAGGAGGCCCAGACCGGCAAGGCCGAGGTGCAGCGCCTCGCCGACAAGGTCTCGGGCATCTTTGTCCCCATCGTGCTGGTGATCGCCGCGCTGACCCTGGCCGGGCATCTCCTGGTGGGCAACGGGGTGACGATGTCGCTGTCGGCGGCCATCGCCGTGCTCATCATCGCCTGCCCGTGCGCGCTGGGGCTGGCCACGCCGTCGGCCCTCATGGTGGGCACGGGTCGCGGCGCCCAGCTCGGCACCGTCATCCGGGGGCCGCAGGTGCTGGAGCGCACCCGCCGCGTCGAGACCGTGGTCTTCGACAAGACCGGCACCCTCACCACCGGCCAGATGTCGGTGGCTCAGGTGGACACCGCCGACGGCGTCACCCGCGACGAGCTGCTGCGGCTGTCGGCCGCCGTCGAATCAGGCTCCGAGCATCCCATCGCCCAGGCCATCGTGGCCGAGGTGGAGCGGCCGGGCGCCGTGGTGGACTTCGTCAACGTGCCGGGTCGCGGGGTGCGTGGGGTGGTCGACGGGCGGGCCGTGTTCGCCGGATCGGCGGCCTTCATGGCCGACCTCGGGCTGGCGCCGGTGGCGTGGCCCGGTGAGCCGGTGGGCAGCGTCGTCGAGGTGGCCGACGAGCAGCGGGTGCTGGGACGGATCATCGTCGGGGACACCGTCAAGGAGTCGGCCGCGGCCGCCATCCGTGAGCTCAAGTCCCTGGGCCTGCACCCGGTGCTGCTCTCGGGCGACAACGAGCGCACGGCGCGCGCGGTGGCCGCGCAGGTGGGCATCGACGACGTGCGCGCGGGCGTCACGCCCGAGGGCAAGGTCGCGGCCATCAAGGAGCTGCAGGCGGCCGGCCGGCAGGTGGCGATGGTGGGCGATGGGGTCAACGACGCAGCGGCCATCGCGCAGGCGGACCTCGGGATCGCGATGGGCACCGGCACCGATGCTGCGATCGCGGCCGGCGACATCACCCTGATGCGCCACGACCTGATGGCCGCCGTCGACGCAGTCCGCCTCTCGCGGGCCACGCTGCGCACCATCAAGTCCAACCTGGTGTGGGCGTTCGGCTACAACACCGCGGCCATCCCGCTGGCGGCGCTCGGCATGCTGACGCCCATCATCGCGGGCGCGGCGATGGCCTTTTCCAGCGTTTTTGTTGTGCTCAACAGCCTTCGGTTGAAGGGCTTCCGGAGCGTGAACCGCCGCTGACTGGGGGTGTTGCCGCGCAACGTCAAGAGATCGTCAAGAAGCCAAAAACCCAGTACTGCGAGTGCATGTGATTGCCACCGGATCGGGTACATTTATCCCCGACGCTGTTGGTGTCACCAAAGACCGCTCGGCCGCTGCCGCCCCCCCAAGGGCAGCGGCCGAGCTCTTTTTCTGCCCGAGCGAGGCGCCGGCGAGGGTAGGTTGGGGCTCATGGGTACCCGCATCGAAACAGACTCCATGGGCGAGGTCCCGGTAGCCGAAGACCGCTACTGGGGCGCACAGACGCAGCGCAGCCTGCACAACTTCGACATCGGCCGCGACACCTTCGTGTGGGGCCGTGCCATGATCCGCGCGCTCGGCGTGCTGAAGAAAGCCGCCGCGCAGGCGAACGCCGAGCTCGGGGAGCTGGCCGCAGACAAGGCGGATCTCATCTCCCGCGCCGCCGACGACGTGATCGCGGGGCGCCTGGACGACCACTTCCCGCTCGTGGTGTTCCAGACCGGCTCCGGCACGCAGTCCAACATGAACTCCAACGAGGTCATCTCCAACCGCGCCATCGAGCTCGCAGGCGGTGTCCGCGGGTCGAAGGCGCCGGTCCACCCCAACGACGATGTCAACCGCGGCCAGTCCTCCAACGACACCTTCCCCACCGCCATGCACATCGCGGTGGTGACCGAGCTCAACGAGCGACTGTACCCGGCCATGGCCCGGCTCCGCGACGTGCTCGCCGCAAAGGCCGATGAGTACGACGGCGTGGTGATGGTGGGCCGCACCCACCTGCAGGACGCCACCCCGGTCCGGCTCGGCCAGGTGTTCGGCGGCTGGGTGGCGCAGCTGGACTTCGCCGTCGAGGGTGTCCGGCACGCGGATTCGCGGGCGCGGGACCTGGCCATCGGCGGCACCGCCGTCGGCACCGGGCTCAACGCCCATCCCGACTTCGGCCGCCTTGCGGCCGCGAAGATCACCGCGGAGACCGGCCTGGAGTTCCGGCAGGCGGAGAACCTGTTCGCGGCGCTGAGCGCCCACGACTCGCTCGTCGAAGTCAGCGGCGAGCTGCGGGTGCTCTCGGGCGCCCTGATGAAGATCGCCAACGATGTGCGGTGGTACGCCAGCGGGCCGCGCAACGGGATCGGCGAGCTGAACATCCCGGAGAACGAGCCGGGCAGCTCGATCATGCCGGGCAAGGTCAACCCCACCCAGTCGGAGGCGCTGACGATGGTCGCGGCGAGGGTCTTCGGTAACGACGCCACGGTCGGGTTCGCCGGCAGCCAGGGCAACTTCCAGCTCAACGTGTTCAAGCCGGTGATGGCGCACGCAGTGCTGGAGAGCATCCGGCTGTTGGCCGACGGCGCGCTGTCGTTCACCGAGCATTGCGCCGTCGGCATCGAGCCGAACCTGCCGCGCATCGAGCACAACCTGTCGACCAACCTCATGCTGGTGACCGCCCTGAACCGGCACATCGGCTACGACAAGGCGGCGAAGATCGCCAAGCAGGCTCACAAGGAGGGGACGTCGCTACGCGAGTCGGCCCTGGCCAACGGGGTGAGCGGCGAGGACTTCGACGCGTGGGTGATTCCGGCGGACATGACGGGGAAGTAGCCCTCACCTGCACCGCCCAGGGGATCGGGTCTGCAACTTGCTATCCAGAGCGCGGTATCTGCGTATATACACAGATACCGCGCTCTGGATAGCAAGTTGCAGAGGGTGGGGTCTCACCCCTCGGCCAAGCGGGAGCGGGTTTGGGGTCGTCGTAGCGCTCCTCGCGCCTCAGCCCGGGGGAGAGGTCAGCGCGTAGCCGCGACCTCCGCGTACAGCCGAAGCAATTCCGCCGCCTGAGACTCGATGGACCACTGCGACGCCAGCTCGACGGAGCGCTCAGACGCGTGCCGACGCCAGGCCTCGTCGTCGAGGCGGTCGATCACCCGCATCAGTCCGGCGGCCAGGGACGCCGCCGTCGGGCGCGTGATCTCCCCGTTGACGCCGGGTTCGATCACCAGCTGGAGCTCGTGATCGACGCTCACGATGGGCAACCCCGCCAAGGCGGCCTCGTGGAGCACGAGTGCCTGCGTGTCGGTGAGGCTCGGGAAGGCGAACACGTCCGCCATGCCGTAGTACGCGCCCAGCGCGTCGCGCTTCTGCTCGCCCGGCAGGATGATCTTGCCCGCGGCCCGGCCGTCGGCCAGGACCTTCTTAATGCGCGGATACCGCTCCCAGTCACCCACCACGCACAGGCGCGCGTCAGGCCGCTGCGCGTACACGAGGTCGAATGCCTCGGCCAGCAGCGGGATGCCCTTCTCCGGCGCGATCCTGCCGGCGTACAGCACCAGCGGCCCCTCCGGGTGGGGGAACGGCGGCGGGCCGGGCGGGAGGGGGTCCACGCCGTTGGGCACCACGACGATCCTGGCGTCCGGCGAGATGAGGCGGAGACGGCTGGCCGTCTTCGGCGACGGCGTGGTGGTGAGCGTGGCCATCTCCAGCATCTTCTCGCAGATGCTGAGCAGCGACGCGGTGGACTTGCCCCGGTCCTCGTAGCGGATCTCGGCGAGCCTGATGTCCTCGGCGCTGACGAACTGCCCCTTGGTGATCCGCGCGAACGCCCGCAACACACCGGTGAGCAGCGGCAGGACGGCCGAGTAGTGGTCGCCGTAGGCCTCGAAGTCCGTGTGCCAGGTCACCATCATCGGGATCCCCAGCCGCCGCGACGCCCAGGTGCCGAGCAGGCCGACGGTGCCGAACCCGTGCACATGCAGCACGTCCGGACGCATCTCGCCCAGCTGGTCGATGGTGCGGTCGAAGTGGCGGCCGTTGGCCACCCGGGTGGGCATCTTCGGTACGCGGACCGACGGTAGGCGCACCTCGGTGCGGCCGGGGCGCCCATGGTGCGGGTTGGGGCCCTTGGTCTCCGGCGCCACGACGATCACCTCGTGGCCTGCGTCCAACAGGTTGCCTTCGAGCTGCTGGACCGCGAACATCAGCCCGTTGCTGCCGGGCCCGTAGTTGTCCGTGAACTGCGCCACCTTGAGGCGGCGGCCGGGCGCTGCGGGGGAGGTCACCACGTCACTCTATCGGCTCGCGCCGGTCGCGTAACCGGGGTTGGCCGGGCCGGCCCCGGACGCCGTCGATCACCTTAGGCTCAGCCCATGCACATTGTGGTCGCGCCCGATTCCTTCAAAGGGACCCTGACAGCCGCGGATGCCGCGGAGTGCATCGCCGCCGGCTGGCTGGCCGTCCGCCCCCGCGACACCGTCGCCCTCCACCCCATGGCCGACGGAGGCGAGGGAACCCTGGACGCCTTCGCGGCGGTGCCAGGTTCGGAGCGGGTGCCTGTGTCGGTGGTCGACGCCGTGGGCCGCCCGCGGGAGTCGTCGTGGCTGAGGCTGCCCGACGGGACGGGCGTCGTCGAGTTGGCCGCCGCCTGCGGCATCGTCGGCCTCGATCCCCTGGATGCGCGGGGTGCGCACACCACCGGGTTCGGGATGGCCATCCGGGCGGCGCTGGAGGCGCGGGTGTCGCGGCTGCTGCTGGCCATCGGCGGCAGCGCCTCCACCGACTGCGGCGCCGGCCTCCTGGTGGCGTTGGGGGCGCGGCTGCTCGACGACGGGGGCCGCGAGGTGACCTCGCCCGGCAACTCGGCGCTGTCCCGCGTGGTGACGGTGGACCTCTCCGCGATGCTGCCGCCGCCTCCGGGTGGCGCGGTGGTGCTCTCGGACGTGACCAACCCGCTGCTCGGCCCCCTCGGCGCGGCCGCGGTCTTAGGGCCGCAGAAGGGCGGGGTGGGGATCGTCGACGAGTTGGAGTTCAACGTCGGGCTGTTCGCCGAACTGCTGGGCGGCGACGTCGAGGCAGCCGGGGCGGGCGCCGCGGGCGGGGCGGGTTTCGCGCTCCAACGGTGGGGGGCGACGACGGAGTCGGGGGCCCGGGCGGTCGCGGAGGCTGTGGGTCTGGAGGCGGCGCTGGACGGCGCGGACCTGGTGATCACGGGCGAGGGCCGCTTCGACAGCCAGTCGGCCGGCGGCAAGGTGGTCTCCGTGGTGCGCGAGATGGCCGGGGACGGGCGCGTCGCGGTGGTGGCCGGGCGCCTCGACGCCGCCGTCGACGGGCTTGCGGGAGCGGTGTCGCTGTGGGATATCGCAGCCGAGGGTGCGCTGACGGACGCCGCGAGGGTCGCGGAGGAGGCGGGAAGGGTCCTGGCGTCGCGGTTCGTCCTGCCTTGATCTTCATGCGCGTTCCTGGCTGCGGGTTGCGGTCGGGGTTGGCGGTGGTGCTGAGATCGGGTTGGCGGTGGATGCTGTGGTCGGTTTCGGCGGCTGTGACGTGGTGGTCTGGTTGGCGGCGTGTGGTGGGGGCCGGGCCGCCCATGATGCCGACGGCGGCGCTGCGCGCTGCGACGCCGTCATCAACGCCCACCCAACCTGCCCCGGCCCCCACCACCCGCCGCCCTGCGGGCCCGTCCCGTCGGACCCCATCACCCGCGCCCTGCTGTCTCCGTCGCGTCGGACACACCAGCCCCAGGCCCCATCACCCGCGCCCGGCTGGCCCGTCCGGTCGCCTGTCTTAGGTCTCGTCGCCTGCCTTGTGCCTCGGCGCCTGCGCTCTATCGCAGGCGCCCCCCAGCCGCCTGTCCTGTGTTCGCGCGCCGGCGCTGTAGCGCGGGCGGCCAGACTTATCGCAGGCGCCAAGGGGCACCGCCCCGAAACGAGCCGGCGCGAGTCGCCGATTGGGTGCGACGCTCGGGGACGGCAGGGCGGTTCTGCGTCGGGGGGGATTCGGTTGACTGGCACTTCTGGTGTCGACTACGACACCAGAACTGCCACTTCCGGTGTTCGTTACGCCACCAGAAATGACGGTGAGCCAGATGGGTGCGAGTCGCGGGGCGGCGACGTGGGTTGGACGCGAGGGCGGGGGACGGCAGGGCGGTCTGCGTCGGGGTGCCCAGCTTGAGGGTCACCGAACTGGCGTCCCGCCTCGACAGACTCTCGCCAGGCCGCCCTGACGGCACGCGCCCGAACTCGACGACGCCACCGGGGACGAGTGCGGGGAGACGGGAGACGAGGCACGGGCGGCCTCGATAGCCGACCCGAGGCCCGCTCACGGGTGCGTGCTGACGGGGGAGAGCGGCCGCCCGTGCCTCGGCTCACGGCTCCCGGCACCGACGGCGGGTTCGGGTCAGGGCTTCCTGCGACGGTGCAGTGGGTTTCGACGCAGCAGCGGGCGCTTCGCGCCGCGGCTGGCTCAACCAGCGGTGTTGAGCGGGCGCTTCGCGCCGCGGCTGGCTCAACCAGCGGTGTTGAGCGGGCGCTTCGCGCCGCGGCTGGCTCAACCAGCGGGGCTCAGGCGACGGTGACCCGGACCTCGTGGTATCCCTCGGCGCCGTTGGGGAACGGCTCCGCGGGGCCGACCGGCTGCGGCCGACCGTCCGCATCGGTGACACGAACGGCCAGCCGATGCTCGCCCGGGGTCGCATCCCAGGCGTGGGTCCACTGCCTCCACATGTCGATCCCCGCGTCGGGGCCCTCACTCGCCACCCGCCAGGGCCCCTCGTCGATGCTGACCTCGATCTGCGCGATCCCGATTCCCTGCGCCCACGCCACGCCGGCGATGGCCGCCCGGCCGGCCGGCACCGTCGATCCATCGCGAGGCACGTCGATCCGGCTTGCCGGCTTGATCGGCCCCTGCTCGTCCCATCCACGGACCGTCCAATAGGCCTGATCCCGCGCGAACGTGGTCACATTCAGGTTGGTCACCCACTTCGTCGACCCCACGTACCCGTACAGGCCGGGCGTCACCAACCTCACCGGCGCCCCGTGGATGCGCGGCAGCGGCTCGCCGTTCATCCCGATGGCGAGCAGGGCCATCCGGTCGTCGGTCAGCGCCTGGATGGGGGTGGAGATCGTGAACCCGTCCACCGAGCGGCTCATCACCATGTCGGCTTCCGGGAGGGGCCCGGCCATCGCCAGGACGTCGGCTACCCGGACGCCCAGCCACCTCGCCGCCCCCACGTACGGCCCGCCGACGGGGTTGCTCACGCACAGCATGGTGATGTCGGCCTCCACCACGTCGAGCGCGAGGAGGTCGTCCCAGGTCAGGGTCACCGGGCGCTCCACCATGCCCTCGACGTTCAGCCGCCACTCACGGTGGTCGAGCCGGGGTGGGCTGAGGGAGGTGTCGATCCGGTAGAAGTCCGCGTTGGGGGTGTAGAGCTTGGACACCCCCTCCACCTCTCCCTCCAGCCCAGCGGCCCGCGCAGGGAGTGGACTCGGCGGGACCGGCAGGACGGGCGGCCCGCCAGGAGCGACGGTGGGGGCCAGCTCGCCGAGCCCGAACCCCGCCAGCGCCACCCCGCTACCGGCCGCCCCGACGATGACGCGCCGTCGGCTCAACACCGGGCCGGGTGTGTCGCCGTCGCCGACTCCGAGGCGGGAGAAGGCCGTCAGGATCCCGCCGCCCACCAGCACGGCCAGCACCGACGGCGCGGCCCACAGCGGCGTTGCCTCGGGATCCGTGAGCGCGGCCGCCCCGACCACCAGGCCCAGGGCGGCGGTGGCCAGCCAGGCGGCCGTCAGCGATCGGGTGGCGAGGCGTCCGACGGCCAGCCCGAGGAGCGCGATGACGGCCACCACGCCCACCAGCAGGATGGGCTTGTTGGCCGTCCCGAAGGTGGCCACCGCCCATTCCTTGACGACGGTGGGGGTCAGGTCGATGAGGCGGTTGGCCGTCGCGAACAGGGGCGAGGACCCGGCCGAGACGAGCGCCGACAGCCCGTGCCCGGCCCCAAGGCCGGCCGCCACCGCGACAAGCCCCTCAAGGGCGGGGATCCGTCCACGCTCGGGCATGCACCAATAGTGCCCCCCGGCGCAAGGGCGGCGGAAGGGCCGACGTGTGGGCCGGACACGGCCCGCGGCGACGGCTCGCGAGCCGGATCAGAGGCTCATCAGAAGCGCCCCATCGTGCCTGGCCAGCTGAGTGAGCCAGATCTGCATTTTCCACCCGGAACGGGCGCCCCACCAGGGGCGACCCTGCTCAACCCGGAGGGCGCCCCGGTGCGAACGATCCACGCGCCACGAGACCCGGCTCCGGCCCAACTCCTGCAGCGCGGGGCGCAGAGTCCAAGCGGTGGACGCGGGTGCAGCGGGCCACCAGGTCGGGGTCGTGGGTGAGGACCAGCAGCGGCGTGTCGGCGAACTCGCGCCACACGTCGTCCATGAGGGCGGTGGACGTTTCGCGGTCGAGGTGCTCGGTGGGCTCGTCCAGGATGACGACGTCCGGGCTGCCCACCAGCAGCCGCGACATCGCGAGCCGCCGTCGCTCACCACCGCTCAGCGTGGTGCCCGCCTCGCCGATCCGGCGCTCGGGGTCCAGGGGCAGGCCGGCGCGCGCGAGGGCGGCGCGGATGTCGTCGTCGGTGGCGTCGCGGTTGCCGATGCGCACGTTCTCCGCGACGGTGGTGGCGAAAATGTGGGCGTCCTGCGCCAGGTAGCCCACCCGGCCGCCCCGTCGCACCTCCCCGGCCAGCGGCGGGATCAGGCCCATGACGGTGGCGGCCAGCGTCGTCTTTCCCACGCCTGAGGGCCCCACCACGGCCACCTGCTCGCCGGGCGCCACGCTGAGCTCGATGCCCTCCTGCACCGGGCCCGCGCCCGGCCACCCCACCGCGGCACCGGTCAGGCGCAGCCCCGCCTCGCCGTTGTCGCCCGCGACGGCGTCTCCATGGCCGACGGGGGGCTCGCTCAGCACCTCGCCGAGCCGGTCCAGCGCGGACCTGGCGCGGGTGTGGGTCTGCGCCGCCTGCGCGAAGGTGCCCAGCACCTCGTGCAGGGCGAGGGGGGTCAGGGCCAGGACGGCGAGGAAACGGGGGTCGAGATCGCCCGAGGCGAGGGCGTTCGTCCCGAACCACAGCGCCGCCAGCACGGCGATCCCGGCTGCCGCCACCTGGCCCCCCGTCGCGATGCCACGCACCCAGGCGCCCCGCCACTCCTGCCCGCGGAGCTCCTCGTCGACGGCGAGCAGCCGCGCCAGCGTGGGGGCTTCGGCCCCGTAGGCGACGAGGTCGTCGGAGGTGCGGGCCAGCTCGCGCACGCCGTCGGCCAGGCGACCGCGGGTGGGGACGGCCGCGGTGTCGGCGGCACGGCTCGCCTGTTGCGTCCACAGGGGCAGGACCGCGCCCGCGAGGAGGGCTGTGGCCAGCAGCGCGACGGCGCTCTGCCAGTTGAAGAGGGCGAGCATGAGGCTGGTCGCGGCCACGACTGTCGCGGCGGAGGCGACGGGGATCACCACCCGCACCACCAGATCCTGGATGGCCGCGACGTCCGCCACCACCCGGGTGAGCAGGTCGCCGCGGCGCCGCCCGATCAGCGTGGTCGCGCTCAGCTTGGCGTAGATCCGCACGCGCAGGGCGCCCTGCAGGCGGAGTGCGACGTCGTGGCCCACCAGGCGCTCCACGTAGCGGAACACGCCGCGCGAGATGCCGAAGGCGCGGACGCCCACCGCGGCGGGCTGGAGGTAGAGCACCGGCGGCGCCATGGCGGCGAAGGAGATCAACCAGGCGGAGACCCCCATCAGCGCCACTGATGAGCCCGACGCCAAGGTGGCGAGGAGGACGGCGAGCAGGAAGCGGGTGCGGGCCTTCGGCGCGGTGGCGAGAAGGTCGCGGAGCAGGGAGGTGGGGGCGCTGGGCGAGGAGGTCGCGGGATACGACCCTTCGAGACGGCCCTCGCCGCTCCGCGGGTGGGCCTCCTCAGGGAGCGAAGTGGAGTGTGGCGGGTCTGCTTCCTCGGGGAGCGGGGTGTTGCTTCGCGGGCGGGCCTCCTCGTGGAGCGGGGTGTTGCTTCGCGGGCGGGCCTCCTCGTGGAGCGGGGTGTTGCTTCGCGGGCGGGCTTCCTCGTGGAGCGGGGTGTTGCTTCGCGGGCCGGCCCCCGCAGGGATCGGAGCGCCCGCCGTCGACACGACGCGGTCCGCCGCGACCAGCACCGCCGGGCGGTGCGACACGATCAGGGCGCCGGCACCGGTGGCCCGCACCGCCTCGATGACGCGCGCCTCCGTCGCGGCGTCGAGGCCGGCGGTGGGCTCGTCGAGCACCAGCAGCCGGGCGCCTCCCAGCCGGATCCGGACCAGGGCGCGCGCCAGCGCCACCCGGCGACGCTCCCCGGCGGACAGGCCCTCGCCGTCGTCGCCGACGGGCTTGTCCGGCCCAAAGTCCGCCCCCGCCTCGTCCAGCGCCCGCCGGATGTCATCCTCCGCCGCGCCCGGGCAGCCGAGCGCGACGTTGTCGCCCACCGTGCCGTTGAGCATTCCGGGCTCCTGGCCCACCCAGGCCAGCTGCCCCCGCCACGACGCGAGGTCCACGCCGCTCAGGTCCACGCCGTCGACGGTGACCCGGCCCGACGTCGGGGTGAGGAAGCCGAGCGCCATGGCCAGCGCTGTCGACTTGCCGCCGCCTGAGGGGCCGGTGAGCGCCACCACCTCGCCGGGTGCCACCTCCACGTTGAGATGCTCGACGGCCCGGCCCGCGGTGCCGGGATAGGCGTAGGTGAGATCCTCCAGCCGCAGGGACCCGCCGCGCGGGGCGGGCTCGGTGCCGGCGTGCCCAGCCCCGCCGTCGATCATCTCGAAGGCGGCGTCCGCCGCGGCCACCCCGTCGGCCGAGTCGTGGAAGTGGACCCCCACCTGCCGCACCGGCAGGAAGGCCTCCGGGGCGAGGATCAGCACGAAGAGGGCGGTGGGGAAGTCGACGTTGCCGTAGACCAGGCGGAAGCCCACCGTCACCGCGACCACGGCCACTGACAGCGTGGCCAGCAGCTCGAGCGCGAACGAGCTGAGGAACGAGATGGTCAGCACCTTCATGGTGGCGTCGCGGTAGTCCTCCTCGCCGAGCTCCACCCCGCGCTTCTGCGCCCGCGCCCGGGCGAAGGCCTGGAGTGTGGGGAGGCCGGCGATGAGGTCGGCGAAGTGGTTGGCGAGCCGGTCCGCCACGGCGAAGCTGCGGCGGGTTGCCTTCTCCGTGGTCCAGCCGATCAGCGCCATGAAGACCGGGATCAGCGGGAGGGTGAACGCGACGATGATCGCCGAGGGCCAGTCCGCCAGCAGGATCGCGCCGCCGACGAGGAACGGCACTGTCGCGGCGAGGCCCAGTTGGGGGAGGTACTTGGAGAAGTAACCGTCCAGGGCGTCGAGGCCCTGGGTGACGATCCGGATCAGCGAGGCCGACGACGCGGCGCCGACGGGGGTGTCGAGGCGGGCGGCGAGAATGTCGCGGCGGAGCTGGGACTTGACTGTCGCGGCGGAGCGGTGGGCCAGAGTTGAGCTCAGCCAGGCCAGCAGTCCGCGTGCCAGGAACACGGCCGCCAGCAGGAGCAGCGCCGTCTGCCACCCCGGCGGCAGGGCCTGAGTCTCGAACGCCAGGGTGATCCAGTCCGCCAACAGCCGCGCCTGGACGATGAGCAGCCCTGCGGTGACCAGGCCGACGAGCACCGTCGCCACCATGAACCCACGGGTGGCGCGGGCGCGGGTGAACAGTCGGGGATGGATGGGGCCTGCCACCTGGCCAGTGTTCCACAAGGCCAGTGGGGCCTTCTGCGGGGCCGGTGGGCGCCTTCGTCTCTCACCACTCGCGCGCGTCGCCGCACACGGGGGGAATGTTCTTGCCCTTTCAACTGTTGTGGTCAGCGTGCTCGTCGTCCACCGGCCAGCCACCCCCTCGCAGAACCGGAGCAGCCAGATATGACCTCACCCGTGACCGACACCAAGCCCGCGACGCGCAGCCTTCTCGACAGCACCCGCGCCCCCCAGATCACTGTTTCGCGTGTGCCCACCTTCGTCGACGACGTGACAGTCCGGCTGATCGCGGCGGTGGTCGTGGCCGTCGGCCTGCTGGCGCTGGCCACGCAGCAGTGGTGGCTCTACGCCGTCCTCTTCGCCGACTTCACCCTCCGCGCCGCTGGGGGCCCGCGCTGGAGCCCGATCGCGCGCGCCGTCGGCGCCTGGCTCCGGCCGCGCCTCGCCGCCCCGAAGCAGCCCACGCCGTTTGCGCCCAAGCGGTTCGCGGCCGGGATCGGCGCAGTCATGACCGCGACCATCACCGCGCTGTGGATTGCCCACTCCCTCACCGCGACCCCCGGCCTCATCTGGGCCGCGACGGCGCTCGCCGTCGTCATGATCGTGCTGCCTGGGCTGGAGGCTGCGCTCGGGTTCTGCCTCGGCTGCACCATCTTCGTCGCCCTGATGCGCGTGGGCCTCATCCCGGAGGACGTCTGCGTGGACTGCGCCCCGTCGTCGCGCCGCGCCTGACCCACCAGGCAGACAAGAAGGCCCACCCCGTCTGGGGTGGGCCTTCTCGCGCGTTTGTGGGGCGGGGTCAGTGGACCGCGACCATCTCGTCGGGGATGTTCTTCGTCGAGATGCGGCGGCTGAACACCCAGTAGGACCACGACTGGTAGGCCAGCACGATCGGCACGAAGATCACGGCGGCCCACGTCATGATGGTGAGGGTGGTGTCCGACGACGCCGCGGTGATGATGTTGAGGCGCTCATCAACGGGGACCGTCTCGTCCTGTGCGAAGCCAAGGTTTCCGTACATGCGAATGAAGATGCCGATGAACAGCGTCACCACCGTCGCGCCGGTCAGGATGAAGCCCCAACCGTCGCGGCCCTTGGTGATCATGAGCGTGGCGCCCAGGATGGCCACGATGGCGATGATCCCCGCGCCCCACGCGAACACGGTGAAGTCACCGAACTCGGAGTTGGCCGGCCAGAACACGTTCTGGGCGATCACGAACAGCGCCACCATCGCGGAGGCGGCCCAGCCCACCTTCGAGCCGAAGGCCTCGGCCCGCTCATGGATGTGTCCCTTGGTCTTCAGCGCGATGAACGCCGAGCCGTGGACCAGGAACAGGGTCACCAGCATCACGCCGCCCAGCAGCGCGAACGGCCCGAACAGGACCCAGAAGGAGCCGTTCCAGAGCAGGCCGTCGTTGGCGAGGCCGATGACGAAGTTGGCGAACCCGACGCCGAACACCAACGACGGCAGGAACGATCCGACGGTGGCGAACCAGTCCAGCATGGCCCGGTAGCGGGTGTCGGGGTGCTTCGAGCGGTACTCGAAGGCGACGCCGCGCAGGATCAGGCCCACCAGCACGAGCAGCAGCGGCAGGTAGAGCCCCGAGAAGAGCGAGGCGTACCAGCCGGGGAACGCCGCGAACATCGCGCCGCCCGCGGTGAGCAGCCACACCTCGTTGCCGTCCCAGACGGGGCCGATGGTGTTGACGAGGACACGCTTGTCCTTGTCGTTCTTCCCCAGGACGGGGATCAGCATGGCCACGCCGTAGTCGAAGCCCTCGAGGAAGAAGTAGCCCAGCCACAGCACGGTGACCAGCAGGAACCACACGATGGGCAGCGTCGGAACCGACACCGTCGCTTCAAGCAGGGTGATCATCTCTGGTTCTCCTCTCTCAGTACGCGAAGGTCATGGGGGCGTCGGGATCCGTCTGCACCTCGATGGGTGCGACGTCTGGCAGGCCCGCCTTCGCGTACCTGAGGAACAGCCACACCTCGATCACGGCCAGGCCGCCATAGATGAGCGTGTAGGTGATCATCGAGAACAGCACCTCGCCCACGCTGACGGTGGGGGAGATACCCGACGCCGTCGGCATCACGCCCGCGACGATCCAGGGCTGGCGGCCCATCTCGGTGAAGATCCAGCCGAACGAGATCGCGAACAGCGGCAGCAGCGGCATCGCGAACATCAGCCACGTCCACAGGGTGCTCGGCTGCGGGAGACGCTCCCTGCGGGTCACCCAGAGCGTGAGCGCCGCGATGGCCATGCCCGCGAACCCCAGGCCGATCATCAGCCGGAAGGTCCAATAGGAGACCGGCACGATGGGCATGGGGTCCAGGTCCGGGTAGTTGGCGGAGAGTTCGGCCGCGTACTGCTCCTGGATGGTGGTCTGGGTCCCGTCGAACTGGCGGAAGCCCTCGGTCTCGAACTCCTCGCGGAGGTCGTTGATGCCCTTGACCTCTTCATGGCCGGACAGGATCGACAGCAGGCCGGGGATCTTGAGCGCCCAGACCTCCTCGGTGCCGTCCAGGGTGCCGATGGTGAAGACGGAGAACGAGGCGTTCTTCTCGGTGTCGAACAGCGCCTCGGCGGCGGCCATCTTCATGGGCTGCACCTGCGTCATGGTCTTGGACTGCAGGTCTCCGGTGAAGACCACGACGATCGAGGTCACCAGCAGTACCCAGGCGCCCAAGCGCACGGAGAAGCGGTAGGCGCTGGTGTCGCCGGGCCTGGACTCGCCGTCGCGGTTGATCTTGGCGAGGTGCCACCCCGCAATGCCCGCCATCAGGCCGCCGGCCACCATGTAGGACGACGCGATGACGTGCGGGAAGGTCACCAGGAGGACGGGATTGGTGAGCACCTCGAGGAATCCCGCGACACCGTCGAGTTCGGCGCGGCCGTTGTTGAACACGGTGCCGACGGGGTTCTGCATCCACGAGTTGGCGGCGAGGATGAAGACCGCCGAGAGCATCGTGCCGAACGCCACCATGTAGATCGTCATCAGGTGGATCTTCTTGGGGAGCTTGTCCCAGCCGAAGATCCACAGGCCGAGGAAGGTGGATTCAAGGAAGAACGCGAGGAGGGCCTCGAGCGCCAGCGGGGCCCCGAAAACGTCTCCGACGAAGCGCGAGTACTCGGACCAGTTCATGCCGAACTGGAACTCCTGCACGATTCCCGTGACCACGCCGAGCGCGAAGTTGATGAGGAAGAGCTTCCCGAAGAACTTCGTGAGCCGCAGGTAGGCGTCGTTGCCTGTGCGCACCCAGAAGGTCTGGAGAACTGCCACCAGCATCGACATCGCGATGGTGATGGGGACGAAGAGGAAGTGGTAGACAGTGGTGATTCCGAATTGCCACCGCGCCAGGGTCACAGCATCCATAGCTGGACGGTACTACCCAGGGTCGTATTTGCCCAACGAGTGCACCCCGGGGGGTGAGATCGCCCCTTATGCTTAGCCCCATGCCCTCACGTGGAGAACTCGAGCAGCGCGTCATGGAGCTGCTGTGGTCCTCCGGGGTGCCCCAATCCGTGGCGGACGTGCATCAGCAGCTCAACCGGGAACGCGAACTCGCCTACACCACCGTCATGACGGTGCTGGACAGGCTCGCGAAGAAGAGCCTGGTGTCGCGGGAGTTGGTAAACCGCGCCTGGCAGTACCGGCCGGTATCGCCGCAGGCGGATGTCGTGGCCCGCGACATGGAGCGCCTGCTGGAGCCTGTGGCGCCGGACGTGCGCATCGACGCGCTGCGTCGCCTGGCTGAGAGCCTGAGCTCGGAGGAGCGGGCGGCGCTGGCTGCGCCGTTGGCCACGGCCTGACCGGCGCCGCCGCGCGTCACTTCTTCTTCCCCTTACCGCCCTTCTTCTTGTTCTTCTTGCCCTTCTTCTCCTCCTCGGCAGCGTCGTCGTCTGGGGCTGGAAGGAGATCGGGCGCGACGGTGGCGAGCAGCTCACGCTTGTGGGCCAGCGTCCGCTCCAGATCGGCCAGCAGGCCCTCCCGCTTCGCCCGGAGCCCCTCCAGCGCGGCCCCATGGGCCTCGTCGCCCTGCCCCTTGACGCGCAGCATGACCGACTCCTCCCGGACCTCGGTGCTGGACTCGAGGGCCTTCATGACCACACGCTCCGTGTCTTCCAGCGATTCGGCCAGGGCGTCCGGGGACATCGTCGCGGCCAGTTGTCGTCGCTGGACCTCCGGCTTCCACCTCGGCTGGGGCCACTTGAGATCCATGTCGACGAGGGTGCGGGTGAGGATCTCGGTGGCGGCCAGCCGCGAGTACCACTTGCGGTCCGCGGGCAGGACGTACCAGGGGGCGTGATCGGTGGAGGTGAGCCGGAACACGTCGGCGTAGGCCTCCTGGAAGTCGTCCCATTTCGCGCGGGTGGTGAGGTCGCCGGAGCTGAACTTCCACCGCTTGTCGGGGCGGTCGAGGCGCTCCATGAGGCGCTTGCCCTGCTCGTCGTGCGAGACCATGAGCGCGAGCTTGATCACGATCGTGTCGTCGTCGACGAGCGACTTCTCCCACTTGTTGATCTCGGCGTAGCGCTTGCGCCACACCTCCTCCTCGACGAGTTCCTCGACCCGCACCACGAGCACGTCCTCGTAGTGGGAGCGGTCGAACACGCCGATCAGCCCGGGGCGGGGGAGGCCGCGCTTGATCCGCCACAGGTAGTGGTGCCGCCGCTCCTCGGGGGTGGGGACCCCGAAGCTGCGCAGCGCCACCCCCTGCGGGTCCACCATTCCCATCACGTGGCGGGTGATGCCGCCCTTGCCGGCCGTGTCGAGGCCCTGCACCACGACGAGGACCTTGCGGTTGCCCCCTGCGCGGCCATGGGCGAAGAGGCGTTCCTGAAGCTCGGAGAGCAACTCCCCGCGCTCCTTCATGGTCTCCTCGGCCTGATCCTTGTCGCCCGTCCAGCCCGGGGTGCCGGCCCGGTCGAAGGTGGACAGGTCGAAGTCGGGTCCGACGCGCAGGGCGCTGCGCGGGTCCTCGCTCCAGAAGTCAGTCATGGGTGGTCCTTTCTCTGGGACCCCATTCTGTCGCGGCAGGCCGGTGGGCGGGAGCTTTCCGCTCAGGCGTCGTCGGTGAGCCGTCGACGGTTCCGGCCAGAGGTCACCCACCGGGCCAGGGTGCCGCCCTCGTGGAGCAGCTCCAGGCGGCGCTGGGTGCGCTCGACCAGCTCCGTCCGTGCCGCGAGCAGCAGCTGGTCGTTCTCGCGCAGGCGGGTGCTCCTGTCCGGGACCAGGATCGCGTCTCCGCGGATCACCATGGACACCACCGCGCCGCCGGGGAGGCGGAGATCGTCGACGTACATGCCGGTGAGGCGGCTGCCGGGCGGGACGGTGACCTGCACCAGGGTGGCGTCGATCCCCTCCAGGGGCGAGGAGTCGAACGCGACGGCGTGCTGCGAGATGGCCTCGGTGACGCCCATCCAGCGCGCGAACCGGGGCAGGGTGGGTCCCTGGAGCAGGGTGAAGGTGACCACCAGCAGGAACGTGACGTGGAAGATGTGGCTGGCGTAGGGCAGGTGCTCGGTGAGCGGGATGGTGGCCAGCATGATGGGCACCGCGCCTCGTAGCCCGGACCAGGAGGTGAACGCCATCTCGCGCCAGGGCACCTTGAACGGTGCCAGGCACAGCCACACCGAGAGGGGACGTGCCACGAACGTCAGGACCGACCCGATCACCAGGGCGTCGACGATGGCGCCGGGGAGCTCGGCCGGCGAGGCCAGCAGCCCGAGCATGATGAACAGGGCGATCTGCGCCAGCCACCCGAGGGATTCGGTGAAGCCCTCGGTGGTGGAGTGGTGGGGGAGGGCCTGGTTGCCGAGCCAGATTCCGGCCACGTAGGCCGCCAGAAGGGCGGAGCCCCCGGCGATGCCGGCCGTCGCGAAGGCCGCCATCGCAATCGTCAGGGTGGCCAACGGATACAGCCCGGCGGACGGGAGGGAGATCCGGGCCAGCACCACCTGTCCGATGCGGGCGATGATCAGCCCGATCAGCGCGCCGGCGACGAGCTGGAAGAGCGCGGTGCCCAGCATCGCGGCCACGGACCCCTCGCTCCAGGCGTCCGAGGCGACGACGCTGACCAGCACGATCGTCGGGGGATCGTTGAAGCCGGACTCGCCCTCCAGCGTGGTGCGGACGCGGTTCTTGATCGGCAGCCGCCGCAGGATCGCGAAGACGGCGGCCGCGTCGGTGGAGGACACCATGGCGGCCAGCAGGATCGCGGTACGAAGATCCAGGCCCAGGATCAGGACGGCGAAGGTGGCCGCGACCGTGACGCTCACCATGACGCCCGCCGTCGCCATGATTCCGGCGCGGAGGGCGACGGGGCGCAGATCCGCCCAGCGGGTGGTGAATCCGCCGTCGATGAGGAGGACCGCGACGGCGATGAGGGCGAGGTTGAACGCGAGCTGGCTGTCGTCGAAGCGGATGCCCAGGCCCGCCTCGCCGATGATGAGGCCGATGCCGAGGTAGAGCAGCATGCCGGGCATCCCGCTGCGCGAGGAGATGCGTACCGCCACCACGGCTGCGAGGAAGATGCCGGACACGGCCAGCACGACGAGGTTGAGCTCCTCGTGGGTCATGGTCTGGCTCGCGTGGTGCGCATGGGGACCCTTCGGCCGGTGGGCATGAGCTTAGCGGCGCAGGGAGGTCCGCTGACTCCGTCGGTCCACAGTCGCCGCGCCTGCGCTGGGTCGGTCCCCCGTGGTCGCGCCTGCGCCTGGTTGGACCGCCCGCGCTCCAGCACGGGCGGCCCAACGTAACGCTGGCGGCTCTGGGGCGCCTGCGATAGAGGGCAGGCGTCGAGACCTGACGCTGGCGCGCGGCGTGTCAGCCGACGGTGAGGCGGATCTCATTCCTCCACGGGTCGAGCACGGACAGCGTCCGGCCGTCGAACGTCGGCGCGTGGCCGGAGAAGCGCAGCCGCTCGTCGGCCTTGGCGATCTCCTCGGCGGTGGGCACCAGAATGTCGATGACCCCCATGCCGAGCGTGTTGTGTCGCGGGCCGGCGCCGGCGGAGTTCCACACGTTCATCGCCATGTGGTGGTGGTATCCGCCCGCCGCGACGAACAGGGCCGAGCCGCCGAGGGAGGCGGTCTGCTCGAACCCCAGCGCGTCGACGTAGAACGAGCGGGCGGTGGCGACGTCACCCACCTGGAGGTGTACGTGACCCAGCTCGGCCTCGGTGGGCGGCAGTGTCGCGGGGTCCGTGCCGGCGAGATACTTGGCGACGAACTCGTTGGGGTCGATATAGAGGGTGGCCATCTGGACCTGGCTGCCGTGCCACTGCCACTGGTCGCGGGGGCGGTCGTGGTAGAGCTCCACCCCGTTGCCCTCAGGGTCGGTGAAGTAGAAGGCCTGGGACACGAGGTGATCCCCCGTGCCGGCGTAGGTCTGCGGATACCGCTCATACATCCGCACCAGGGTGGCGGCCAGGGCGGGCAGCTCGGCGTAGACGACGGCGGTGTGGAAGAGGCCCGCGTCGGTGCGCCGCGCGGGGCGCAGGTCCTTGGCCTCGGTGAGGCGGACGATCGGGGTCTGGGAGTGGCCGAGTGTGACCGAGCCGGGCTCGTCGATGAGCGGTTCGAGGCCCACGCCGTCGGTGTAGTAGGCGAGCATGCTGGTCATGTCGCGGACGCGCAGCTCGAGGCGACCCATGTGGGTGTCGGCGTGAAGGCTCATACCCCCAGTCTAAAGTTTAAACTTCAACTAATCAAGCGCGATCGCTCGACGGCGGGGCCCAACGCGCGGGGTCGTCGAGCACCCGCTCCAGTGCCACGTAGGCCGCGCCGAACGCCGGTGCCGCGTGGTCCGGCGTGGCGGCGATGAGGGCGGGCTCGGTGAAGGGCCTGGCCAGCAGCCGGGTGTCCAGCTCGCGCTGGATGAAGGGCCGGTACTCCTCGACGAGCACCGCGAGGTCGCCGCCGAACACGACGGTGGTGATGTCGAGCAGGTTGCCGGCGTTGGCCAGGGCGAGCCCGAGCGCGCGCCCAGCCGCCCGCACGGCGTCCACGGCCGCGGGGACGCCGTCGAGGAAGGCCTGCCGGACCTCCTCGATCGAGCCGACGCCCACCAGCTCGGTGAGCGCGCGGGTGCCGGCGTAGCGCTCGAGGCAGCCCTTGGCGCCGCAGCCGCACTGCGGCCCGTCCGGGTCGATGAAGGTGTGGCCGATCTCCCCGGCCCAGCCGCGGGTTCCCAGCGAGACGGAACCGTTGATGACGAGGGCCGATCCGATGCCCACCTCGCCGGAGAGGTAGAGGAAGGCGTCCAGGGGGCCGGGGCGGCCGGGCCGCTCGTGGCCCACGTAGATGGCAGCGCAATCGGCCTCGTTGGCCACGCCGAAGTCCACCTCGTCCACCTCGGGGAGCCCGCCGTCGCGAAGAAGGGCGCGCGGGTCCACGTCGTGCCAGCCGAGGTTGGGGGCGCGCAGGACCATGTGCGTGGACGCGTCCACCAGGCCCGGGACGGCGAGCTGGATGCCCACCAGGCTGCCGCCCTCGGGGAGCGCGCCCAGGCACTCCCGGGCGAGCCCTGCCACGCGGGCCAGTGCCTCGGCCGGGGACAGGTCCACGTAGTGGGTGGCGGCGTCCGCCGCCGCGACGACGGTGCCGGTGAGGTCCACCAGTCGAGCGGCGCTGTGGCCGACGTTGATCTCCAGGCCCAGCGCTAACAGCGTGCCGGCGCGGGGGTGCAGCGGCGTGGCGGGGCGCCCGCGCTTGGTGGCCGGCAGCGGGCTGGACTCCGAGACGATGCCGGCCGCCACCAGCTCGTCGACCATGCGCGAGGCCGTCGATCGCGTCATGCCCGTGGCCTGGGCGACGTTCGCCCTTGCCGGGGCTGTGTCGCTGGCAAAGACGTACCTGGCCACCAGCGAGAGATTGCTGGCGCGGAGGCTGCCCTGCCTGGCCACTCCGGCCGCGGGATCGAAACGTGTGCGCATGGGCTTGACTCTAGCCCAGAATCGTTATAAGTTCAGGACGAAAACAATATCGTTTCTCGACGAGGAGACCCCCATGACTGATCACGACTACAAGTTCTCGTTCGGCCTCTGGACCGTCGGGTGGCGCGGCACCGACCCGTTCGGCTCCGACACCCGCCCCGAGTTCGACCCCTGGCACTACGCAGACAAGCTCGCCGAGCTCGGCGCCTGGGGCATCACGTTCCACGACAACGACATCTACCCCTTCGATGCCGACGAGGCCACCGCCAAGGGCCGCATCAAGCAGCTCAAGGACGCCTGCGACAAGTCGGGCCTGACCATCGAGATGGTCACCACAAACACCTTCAGCCACCCCATCTTCAAGGACGGCGGCCTCACCTCCAACGACCGTGGTGTGCGCCGCTTCGGCCTGAAGAAGATTCTGAACGCCGTCGACATCGCCGCCGAGGTGGGCGCCTCCACCTTCGTGATGTGGGGCGGTCGTGAGGGCGCCGAGTACGACACCTCCAAGGACTACTTCGCCGCCCACGCCCGCTACGCCGAGGGCCTCGACACCATCGCCGGGTACATCAAGGACAAGGGCTACGATCTGAAGATCGGCCTCGAGCCCAAGCCCAACGAGCCCCGCGGCGACATCCTGCTCCCGACGATCGGGCACGCTCTCGGCCTCATCGCCACGCTGGAGCACGGCGACATCGTCGGCCTCAACCCCGAGGTGGGCCACGAGCAGATGGCCAACCTCAACTACACCACCGGCCTCGCGCTGGCGCTGTACGCGGGCAAGCTGTTCCACATCGACCTCAACGGCCAGCGCGGCCTGAAGTACGACCAGGACCTGGCTTTCGGCCACGGCGACCTGATGAGCTCGTTCTTCACCGTCGACCTCCTGGTCAACGGCTTCCCGGCCAGCCCGGACGCGCCCCGCTACGAGGGCCCCATCCACTTCGACTACAAGCCCGGCCGCACCGAGGGCGTCGAGGGCATCTGGGATTCGGCGAAGGCGAACATGGAGACCTTCACCCTGTTGGCCGAGCGCGCCCGCGCCTTCCGTGCCGACCCGGCCGTCCAGGAGCTCATGCGCCAGGCCTCGATCTTCGAGCTGGCCGAGCCCACGCTCGCCGAGGGCGAGACGATCGCGGACCTGCGCGCCGCCGAGATGCCCGACCCCGATGAGAAGGGTGCCCGCGAGTACCACTTCGTCGAGCTGCAGCAGGCCGCCATCCGGCACCTGCTCAAGGCCTGAGGGGTTAAGCCGTGACGCTGGTCGCTGGCGTCGACACGTCGACGCAGTCGTGCAAGGTGCTGGTGGTTGACGCCGACACCGGTGAGATCGTCCGCCAGGGCGCCACCTCCCATCCCGACGGGACGGAGGTGCACCCGGACCACTGGTGGACCGCCTTCCAGTCGGCCTCCGCCGCCGCGGGTGGGCTCGACGACGTCACCGCGATCAGCGTCGGCGGCCAGCAACACGGGATGGTCGCGCTGGATGCCTCCGGTGAGGTCATCCGGCCGGCCCTGCTCTGGAACGACACCCGTTCCGCCGAGGCCGCCCGTCAGCTCCGTGAGGAGTTCGACGGGTGGGTCCCGGCCGTGGGCTACCTGCCGTTGGCGTCGTTCACCAACACCAAGCTCCGCTGGATGGCGGACGCCGAGCCGGATAACGCGGCCCGCGTGGCTGCGGTGGCACTGCCGCACGACTGGCTGACCTGGAAGATCCAGGGAACCGGGGTTCTGACGGATCTCGTGACGGATCGCTCCGACGCATCGGGCACGGGCTACTTCGATTCGGTGCGCAATGAGTACCGGCGGGACCTGTTGTCGCTGGCACTGCGGCGTGACGCGTCGTCGGTGGTGCTGCCGCGGGTGTTGGCGCCCTCTGAGGGCGTCGACGGCGGGCGCTGGGTGCTCGGGCCGGGCTGCGGCGACAACGCCGGCGCGGCCTTGGGCCTGGACCTGTGCCCTGGGCAGACGAGTGTGTCGCTGGGGACGTCGGGCGTCGTCGCGGCGGTATCGTCGACGCCGGCCTACGACGAGTCGGGCCTGGTCAACGGGTTCGCCGATGCCTCGGGCTCCTGGCTGCCGCTGACCGCGACCCTCAACGCGGCGCGCATTTTGGATGCGGCCCGACGGGTGCTGGGGGTGGACTTCGACGAACTGTCGCGGCTTGCGCTCTCGGCTCCTTCCGGCGCCGAGGCGTTGGTCATGGTGCCGTGGTTCGAGGGGGAGCGGACGCCGAACCTGCCCGATGCGACGGCGTCGCTGGTGGGCATGACGCTCAAGAACTTCACGCCCGAGAACGTGGCGCGGGCCGCCGTCGAGGGGTTGTTGTGCCTCATGGGTGAGGGTCTGGAGGCGATTCGTCGGCTCGGCGTCTCGATCGAGCGGGTCAGCCTGATCGGCGGAGGCGCGAAGTCCGAGGCCGTCCGACGGCTGGCTCCCGAGGTGCTCGGGGTTCCCGTCGACGTGCCGGCCCCGGCGGAGTACGTGGCGCTGGGTGCCGCACGCCAGGCGGCGTGGGCGCTGACGGGGTCGCGGCCGGCGTGGGAGTCGTCGTCGACGGAGACCTACGAGGCGGTGTCGCGGCCGGAGATCGCTGCGCGCTACCGCGAGGTCGCGGGTCGGTTGGTGTCGTCGAACGGTTGGTGATCCTCCCGCCACCTCCCCCGCGGGCTGAGGTGCCGCGGAGCGGCCTCGAAGCCTAAGGAAAGTGAGCTGACAAGGGATTTGGGTCATCTTGCCTGCAGGACCTGTGGTCGGGTTGGCGACGTGTGGTGGGGGCCGGGCCGCCCATGATGCCGGCGGCGGCGCTTCGCGCTGCCGCGCCGTCATCAACGCCCACCCAACCTTCCCCGGCCCCCACCACCCGCCGCCTGCTGCCCCGTCGCGTCGCCTGGCTCCCGTCGCGTCGCCTGCCTCCCGTCGCGTCGCCTGCCTCCCGTCGCGTCGCCTGGCTTGTGTGTCTGCTCGCCTGCGCTAGATCGCAGGCGCCCCGGAGCCGCCTGCCCTGGGTTCAGCCGCCGGCGCTGTAGCGCGGGCGCGCAGACTCAACGCAGGCGCCACAGGGCCCGCCACGCCGAATGAGACGACGGGACGCGCCCGTCGGGGTCCTGCGGCAGGGCCGGGATTCGGAGCCCTCACCCTCATTGTCACGTCTAGCGTCGACTACGACCTCAGACGTGACAGTTAGCCTCCGGCGGGCCCGTGCCTGGCGCCGAAGACAGTCGTGAGGGAGCGCGAGGGTGGGTGACGGTGGGGCGGCTCGGCGCAGTGATGCCCAACTCGAGGATCACCCAGCTGGCGTCCCGCCTGGGCAGGCCCGACCCAGGCCCGCCCTGCCGTCGCGGACCCGGACCCGACCAGGCCACAGGCAGACGAGTGCGGCGAGACGGGAGACGATGCCCGGGCGGCCTCAACAACCCGGCGACACAACGTCGTGCGGTCGTCAAGGAGACCCTGGACAATGGCCGCCCGGGCATCGACTCACGGCTCACCGCACCGGACCACGAGATCCGCGTGAAGGTGGTAGTCACGACCCTTCGAGACGGCCCACGCCGCTCCGCGGGCGGCCCTCCTCAGGGAGCGAAAGGGCGGTCCTCCTCAGCTCAGGGGGGCGAAAGGACGGGCTGCGCCGCTCCGTGCGCCGCTCCGCGGGCGGCCCTCCTCAGGGGGCGAAAGGACGGGCCACGCCGCTCCGCGGGCGAAAGGACGGGCTACGCCGCTTCGCGGGTGGACCTCCTCAGGAGCGAGAGCGGGTCAGGCAGCGGTCTCCTCCTCGATCGCCGCGTTGAACTGGCTCTGGTACAGGTCGTAGTACGCACCCCTCGCGTCGAGGAGCTCGTGATGGGTTCCCTGCTCGACGATGCGACCCTCCTCCATGACGAGGATCAGGTCCGCGTCGCGGATGGTGGACAACCGGTGCGCGATCACGAACGACGTCCGCCCGGTGCGCAGCGCCGCCATCGCGTGCTGCACCAGCACCTCGGTGCGGGTGTCCACCGACGAGGTGGCCTCGTCGAGGATCAGCAGCGCCGGATCGGCGAGGAAGGCTCGCGCGATGGTGATGAGCTGTTTCTCGCCCGCCGAGACGTTCGAGCCCTCCTCGTCGATGACCGTGTCGTAGCCGTCGGGCAGCGAGTGCACGAAGCGGTCCACGAACGTGGCCTTCGCAGCGGCGCGGATCTCCTCCTCCGTGGCGTCAGGGCGGCCGTAGGCGATGTTGTCGCGGATGGTCCCACCGAACAGCCACGTGTCCTGCAGCACCATGCCGATGTTGCCGCGCACCTCCCCGCGCGGGGCCGACGCGATGTCCACGCCGTCGATGAGGATCCGGCCCTTCTGCAGGTCGTAGAACCGCATGATGAGGTTGACCAGCGTGGTCTTGCCTGCGCCCGTCGGGCCGACGATTGCGACCGTCTGCCCGGGCTTCGCCGTCAGCGACAGGTCCTGGATGAGCGGCTGTTCCGGCTTGTAGGAGAAGCCGACGTGGTCGAAGACCACCTCTCCACGCGACACCTTCAGCTCGCCGGAGGGCTCCTCCGACATCTCTTCGGAGTCCAGCAGCTCGAACACGCGCTCGGCCGACGCGACGCCGGACTGCAACAGGTTGGCCATCGACGCCACCTGCGTCAGCGGCTGCGTGAACTGGCGCGAGTACTGGATGAACGCCTGCACGTCGCCGATGTTCATCCGGCCCGACGCCACCCACAGGCCGCCGACGACGGCGATCACCACGTAGTTGAGGTTCCCGACCAGGAACATGACCGGCATGATGATGCCGGAGATGAATTGGGCGCCGAAGCCCGCCTTGTACAGCTCCTGGTTGCGGACCTGGAACTCGGCCTCGACCTCCTTCTGGCGGCCGAACACCTTCACCAGGGAATGGCCGGTGAAGGCCTCCTCGATGTGGGCGTTGAGCTCACCCGTGGACTTCCAGTTCTGCGCGAACAGCTTCTGGGAGCGCTTCCCGATCACGGAGACCACCACCATCGCGATCGGCACCGACACCAGCGCGACGAGCGCCAGGATGGGGGAGATCCAGAACATCATGATCAGCACGCCGATCACCATGAGCAGCGAGTTGAGCAGCTGCGACAGGGTCTGCTGCAGCGTCTGCGACACGTTGTCGATGTCGTTGGTGACGCGGCTGAGCACCTCACCGCGGGGCTGCTTGTCGTAGTAGGAAAGCGGAAGCCGGTCCAGCTTGGCGGCCACCTCGCGTCGCATCTGGTAGATCGACTTCTGCACGGCGCCGTTGAGGACCCAGCCCTGGATGTAGGAGAAGACGAACGACACCACGTAGAGGCCGAGCACCCACAACAGGATCACGCCGATGGCGCCGAAGTCGATTCCCTCACCCGGGATGAAGTCCAGGTTGCGCAGCAGGTCGGCGAAGTCGGTGTTGCCCTCCGCGACGGCGGCGTCGATGACCTGCTGCTTGGTCACGCCGGCGGGCATCTGGCCGCCGATGATGCCCGACAGCATGAGGTCCGTGGCGCGGCCGAGGATCTTGGGCCCGACCACGCTGAGTGCCACCGACAGCACGCCCATCGCGATGGCCAGGATGATGCCGGCGCGTTGCGGGCGCAGGTGGCTGAGCAGGCGCCGGACCGACACCTTGAAGTTCGCCGCCTTCTCGCCGCTGCCGGACATCGGGCCGTGCCCGGGGCCGCCGCGGTGGGTGGGGGCGTGCTTGGGGCGCTCGTTGGCCTTGACGGGGATTGCCTTGTTCTCGCTCATGCGGCGGCCTCCTCGGCGCTCAACTGGGACTCGACGATCTCGCGGTACGTCTCATTGGACGCCAGCAGTTCGTCGTGGTTGCCGCGACCGACGATCCGGCCGTCTTCGACGACGAGGATGAGGTCTGCGGCGGTGATGGTGGAGACGCGCTGCGCCACCACGAGGACCGCCGCGTTCGCGGTCTCCGGCCGGAGCGCGGCCCGGAGGCGCGCGTCGGTGGCCACGTCGAGGGCTGAGAAGGAGTCGTCGAAGATGTAGACAGATGGCTTCTTCACCAGCGCCCGGGCGATGGCGAGGCGTTGTCGCTGCCCGCCGGAGACGTTGGTGCCGCCCTGCGAGATGTGCGCGCCGAGTTGGTCCTCCTTCTCAAGCACGAACGCCTCCGCCTGCGCGACGCGGAGCGCTGACCACAGTTCGTCGTCGGTGGCGTCCGGTTTGCCGTAGCGCAGGTTGCTGGCGATGGTGCCGGAGAACAGGTAGGGCTTCTGCGGCACGAGGCCGATCCGGGCCCAGAGGGTGTCCGGGTCCAGGTCGCGCACGTCGACGCCGTCGACGAGCACCCGTCCCTGCGTCGCGTCGAACAGGCGGGGGATGAGGCTGATCAGGGTGGTCTTGCCGGCCCCGGTGGACCCGATGATCGCGGTGGTGGTGCCGGGGGTGAGCTCGAAGGAGAGGTCCTGAATCACCGGGGACTCGGCGCCAGGGTAGGAGAAGCTGACCCGGTCGAACAGCACGTGGCCGCGCTCACCCGACGGCGCCACCGGGTTGGCCGGCGGGGCCACCGAGCTCTCGGTGTCGAGGACCTCCATGATGCGGTCCGCGCAGACGGCGGCGCGGGGCGCCATGACCAGCAACATCGTCGTCATCATGACCGAGATGAGAATCTGCATCAGGTAGGAGATGAAGGCGGTGAGCTGGCCGATCTGGATGTCGCCGGACTCGATGCGCTGGGCGCCGAACCACATCACGCCCACGGTCGAGACGTTCATGATGAGCCCGACGAAGGGGAACAGGAAGGCCATCAGCCGGCCGACGGTGGTGGTGGTGTCCACCAGCTCGGCGTTGGCCTTGTCGAAGCGTCGGGCCTCGTGGGGCTCCCGGACGAAGGCGCGCACCACCCGGATGCCGGTGATCTGCTCGCGGAGGACGCGGTTGAGGGTGTCGATCCGCTTCTGCATGATCTCGAACAGCGGGCCCATGTTGACGATGAGGATGGTGATGCCGGCACCCAGGACGACGACGGCGGCGAGGATGATCCACGACAGCCCGGCGTCCTCGCGCAGCGCCATGAAGACGCCGCCCACCATGGTGATGGGGGCAGAGACGAGCATGACTGCGCTCATCAGGACCAGCATCTGGACCTGCTGCACGTCGTTGGTGTTGCGCGTGATCAGCGACGGGGCGCCGAACTTGTTCAGCTCGCGGGCGGAGAAGGAGAGGGCGCGCTCGAAGATCGCGGCCCGGACGTCGCGGCCGAACTGCATGGCCGCGTTGGCACCGGCCCACACCGCGGCGATCTGGGCGGCGCCCTGGACGGCCGTCAGCAGCAGCATGATGCCGCCGGTGCTCCAGATGAAGTCGGTGTTGCCGGTGACGACGCCCTCGTCGATGATGCGGGCGTTCAGGGTGGGCAGATGCAGCGACATGATGGTTGCGATGGTCTGCAGCACGATGACGATCGCGAGCAGCCCCCAGTAGGGGCGGATGTAGCGGTTGATGAGCCGCCCTAAGCGGGAGAGCATTCGGTGTCCTTTCGGAGCGCCCCGTGGAGCGCGAGGCGGGCGAGGTCGTCGAGTGAGAGCGACGACGAGACGAAGCGTGAGGCGTGCCCGACGGCGAACGTGCGCAGGAGCGTGGCGAAGGCGTCGAGGGGGATGGTGATGTGGTCGCGGTGGGGGGCGAAGGCGTCCGTCATCCAGGCGTCGAGCTCGGCCGTGCGGGCCTCGAGCTCGGTGCGGGCGCACTGGGCGGCGTGAGGGGCTGTGTGCTTGGCGGCGCCGTGCGCGGCGACGAACATGGTGTGCACCGAGTGCAGGTACTGCTCGATGAGCTCGATGGCGGCGCGGGTCTGGGTCTCGATGTCGCCCGAGAGGTCCGTCGCGGCGAGGCGGGTGGTCAGCCGCTCGGAGGACAGCGCCTCGCTGATGGTGGCGGAGATGAGGTCGTCGAGGGAGTCGAACACGCGGAAGATCGTGCCCTCGGCCACCCCGGCCGCCTCGGCCACCATCCGGGTGGTGAGGGCCTGGCCGTGCTCGCCAAGGAGGGGGATGCTGGCCTCGATGATGGCGGCGCGGCGCTGTTCGGGGGGCATGGGGGCAGCGCGGGTCACAGGTGGAAGTGTAGTGAGTGAACACTCACTCATCAAATGCGCTGTGCCCTCGCGTGGTCTCCAGGCGCGTGCGTGAGTTCGGGCCGCCTGCGTTGGCTCCCGTCGCCTGCCTTGGGTTGGGCCGCCTGTGGAGGCGCCTGCGTTGGTGCGCGCCGCCCGCGCTGAAGCGCAGGCCGCGCGACATTACGCAGGCGGCAAGACTGACCGGAGCGCGATGGACGTCACTCGTCCGGTTGGACAGTCCACGTCGGGGGCTCGTCCTTGCCCGCCTTCTCGTCGGCCTCCGAGTCCTCCTCGGTCTTGTGCACCTTGCCCTTGGCGTGGTGCGACGGGGCGTAGATCACGTAGAGCTGCATGGGCTCGTCGCCGGTGTTGACGATGTCGTGCCAGGTGCCGGCCGGGACCTGGACGGACCAGCCGTCCTCCACGTCCACCTTCACGTTGAGCTCATCCTTGGAGGGACCCATCAGGCAGCGACCCTTGCCCGCGTCGAGGCGGATGAACTGGTCCGTGTCCGGGTGCACCTCGAGCCCGATCGAGTGGGCCACGGGGATGGACATCAACGTGATCTGCAGGTACTTCCCGGTCCATGCGACAGTGCGGTAGTTGGGGTTCTCCCTGGTAGCGGTCTCCAGGTCGAAGACGTTGGGCTCCGGCCCATTGTCGGTGATCTTCATCGGTTCTCCCTCCGGTCGTCTTCCCACATTAGCCCAGCGGCGGGGCCAGCGGTGGGGGGGACGTGCGGCTCCGTGGGGCTGAGGTCAGGCGGTGAGTCGGGCGAGCTCTGCGGCCACGTTCTCTCGCGCCCGCGACCCCCACAGATCGCGGCCCCCGGTGGTGCGGAACAGGGGCTCCATCGCGAGCAGGTGCCGTAACACCTCCGCCCGCCCCACCCTCCAGGCGTCGTCGTCGACGTGGGCGTAGTCCAGCCGGACGTCGCGGACGTAGACGTGGTAGCGGCCGGGGATCTGGCCGAGGATCGAGAGGTCCGCGTCGGACAGCAGCGCCCCGCGCTCGTCGTCGGGGGCGTGGGTGGCGGTCATCCTCACCAGCCGCGACACCTGAGCCACGTCGTCGGCCGGAATCAGTCCACCCAGCGACGACTCGGTGAACGCGGCCGAACGCTCCTCGTCATCCCCGGGCACGCCGTCGTAGACGGAGTCGTGGAACCATGCCGCGAGCTCGACGACGCCGTCCCGGCACCCCAACTGCCCGAGGGCGGTGAGGCACTGCGCGAGGTGGCGGACGTCGTGGTAGTGGCGGTGAGGCTCCGACCATCGGGCGACGAGGTCGTCGCGGAGGGTCGTCGGCAGACGGAGACGCTCCCATGCGGTGACGACGGCGACGCGGGCCGCCGGGCGGGTGGGGGTCTTCTCGTGGACGCGCACCCGCAGGCCGGAGGCGGCCAGCCGGCGCACCAGCTCCCGCTCATCCAGCGGGAGGGCCCCGGCGGAGACGAGCTCGTCATAGCGAGACACCGGCACGTCGTAGTGGTCGTGGTCGAACGCCCTGGGCGGGATGCCCGCGCGCGCGGCGAAGTCGTGGAGTTCGTCGAGGGACGCGTCCGAGACGAGATGGCCGAACACGGTGCCGTGCGCCGGCCAGCGGGGCGGGTCGATCAGCACGGCCATCGTCGAACCCGCCGTCAGCCGCCGGCGAAGGGCGGGAGGACGTCCAGGAGGGCGTCGTCGGCCAGCGGTGTGGCTGGGTCCTCCACGTATTGGCCGTCGTGGAGGACGGAGCTGACCTCCAGCACCCGCGACAGTCTCGCCCCGTGCCGCGAGCGCAGGTCCGCCAGGAGCGCGCCCAGCGTGGGGGCCGCCACCTGTTCCTGCTCTGTGCCCGCGGCCTCGGCGGCCGCGGCGAAGTACCTCACCGTCGCCATGGGAACCAGTGTCGCATCAGTAGTGGGGGAAGCTCGGGTCGATCCGTTCGCCCCACGCGATCATGCCGCCCTCCATCAGCGACACATCAGGGTGGCCGAGCCCGATGAGGTGCGCCGCGGCGCGGCGCGCGCGGGGTGAGATCTTGCAGTAGACGATGACGGGGCCGTCGGGAAGGTTGTCGTCCAACCGGTCCCAGGTCAGCACCTCGCCGAGCGGCACCGCCAGCGAGCCGGGAATCGTGCCCAGCGCGTGCTCCGCGGGCTCGCGGACGTCCAAGAGCGTGGGCCGCGCGGGATTCTCCAGGATGGCGGCGACGTCCTCGACGGTGAGCTCGTTCAGTGTCATGGGGGCCTCCGCTGTGTGGGGGTGGGTGTGGGGGCGGGTATGGACGACGGGGGGTGCGGGGCGCAGCGGCACCTCGCGGGTGCGCTGGGTGAGCGCGTCGATGAGGAGGATGCGGCCGACGAGGGGGTCGCCGAATCCACAGATCAGCTTGACCGCCTCCGCGGCCATGATGGACCCCACCTGGCCCACCAGCGCGCCCAGCACACCGGCCTCGGCGCAGGACGGGACGTCCTCCGGGCGGGGCGGGACCGGGTAGAGGTCGCGGAGGGTGACCGACTCCGGGCGGCCGGGCACGAAGGACGACACCTGGGCGTCGAACTGCAGCACCGCGGCCCAGACCACGGGGAGTCCGAGCTGGGCGCAGGCGTCGGAGACGGCGTAGCGGGTGGGGAAGTTGTCGGCCCCGTCGAGGACGAGGTGGTGGCCTTCGAAGAGGTTGCGGGCGTTGTCAGGGGTGATGCGGGTGTGCTGGGTGGTGACCGTGACGTCTGGGTTCAGGCCGGTCACGAACGCGGCGGCGGAGTCCACCTTGGGGAGGCCGACTGCATTGTCGCGGTGGATGATCTGGCGCTGGAGGTTGCTGGCGTCCACCACGTCGTCGTCGATGATGGTGAGGTGCCCGACGCCCGCCGCGGCCAGGTAGGCGAGGATCGGGCTGCCGAGCCCGCCGGCGCCGACCACCGCGACCCGGGCGGCGAGCAGGCGCCGCTGAGCCTCGATGCCCATGCCGGGGACCAGCAGGTGCCGCGAGTAGCGGGTGAGCTGGGCGCGGGTGAGCTCCGGGCCGGGTTCAACGAGCGGGGCTGTCACGCGTTCGAGCCTACCCGGCGACGCCGTCGCTGCCTCCGGGGTGTGAGGGGTTTGAGCCGATGTCGGGGGGCTCCGGGTCGGGACCCCTTCGAATCGACGGTGGCGTCATCCTCTCACGCACCGCCGGGTGCCCGCCCGTCTACGATGACCCCATGCGGACCGCAGCGCAGTTGCTCGCCGAGATCCGGGCCGACGGTGGCCTCGAGGAGTTCTGCGCGGCCCAGGGGATCGACCTCCTGGTGGTGTTCGGCTCGGCCGTCTCAAGTCCAGAGACCGCTCGCGACGTGGACCTCGCCTACTTGTCGTCGCGCGCGGGTGATCACCTGGGCGTCACCAATGCGCTCCTCGACCGGTTCGGCGATGGACTCGACGTCATGTCGCTCGCCACCGCAGGCCCCGTCGCAAAGTGGGAGGCACTTGGCGGTGGACGGATCCTCGTCGAGCGCGTGGCGGACCTCTTCGCCACCCGTCAGATGGCGGCGTTTGGTGAACTGGAGGACACGCGCGAGTTCCGCGAGCTGGCGCTGGCGGTGATGCGGTCATGACACCGCGGGAGTTCTCGGCGGGTGTGGTCACCGCGAAGCTGGAACACATCAGGGGCCTGTTGGACGCGCTTGACCAGATGGGCGACCTCGACGGGGCGCGCCTCCGGGACGACGTCGTGCTTCGTCTGGCGGTGGAGAGGGTCCTGACCCAGCTGGTTGAGCTGGCCGCATCAGCGAACGGGCACATCGCGGCCAGCCTCGGGAAGACGATCGCCGCAGGCACCTACCGCGAGTCGTTCGACCTGGCCGCCGCGGTGGGGGCCATCTCAGCCGAGCTCGCGGCCCGCTTGAAGCCCAGTGCAGGGCTCCGGAACATCCTCGTCCACAACTACACGACGACGGACTGGAACATCGTCGTTGCGAGTGTTCCGCAATTCGGCGCTGACTACGGGGACTACGTGCGCGAGGTGGCAACGTGGCTCTCGACGACGGGGGAGGGGGATCACGTAGAGGGCCCTCCCTCGGAGGCGCCCTGAAGACCGGGTAACCGTGGACCCCGGAGTCGATTCTTACGCATCCGTAAGTTACGGTACCGTAGGAACACCATTTGTGAGGAGATCATCAGTGCCCATCACACATCCCCCGACCGTGATTCAGGGCGGCATGGGCGTCGCAGTGTCGTCCTGGAAGCTGGCCCGCGAGGTCTCCCAGTGCGGCGAACTCGGCGTCGTCTCCGGCACCGCCCTCGACGGCGTGCTGGCCCGGGTGCTGCAGGACGGCGATCCGGGCGGACACCGCCGTCGGGCGCTGTCGCACTTCCCGTCGCCCGCGATGGCCCAGCGGATCCTCGACACCTACTTTCTCGAAGGCGGCCGCGCTCCCGGCCAGCCGTACCGCCCGCACCCCACCCTCACGATCTCGCCGAGGCGGGCGGCCATCGAGCTCAACCTCGTCGGCAACTTCTCCGAGGTCTGGCTGGCCAAGGAGGGGCACTCCGGCCTGGTTGGGATCAACATGTTGGAGAAGATCCAGACCGCCAGTCTCTCCGCCATCCTCGGCGCGATGCTGGCCGACGTCGACTACGTGATCATGGGCGCCGGGGTGCCGCGCGAGATCCCCAGGCTGCTCACGGAGTTCGCGGCCGGCCGCACCGGCCACCTCACCATCGACGTGGTCAACTCCACGACGACCCACACGGCTTCCCTCAACCCGGTCACCGCCATGGGCGACGAGCTGCCCGCCCTGCGGCGCCCCAACTTCCTCGCGATCGTCACCCTCCATGTGCTGGCGGACTACCTCAACCGCGACCCCGAGATCCGTCCCGATGGCTTCATCGTCGAGGGCCCCCGCGCCGGTGGGCACAGCTCCCCGCCGCGCGGCGTGCGTGTCCTCGACGAGGCCGGGGACCCGATCTACGGGCCGAGGGACGACGCGGACCTGAGCAAGATCGCCCGCGTGGGCCTGCCGTTCTGGGTTGCCGGCGGCTACGCCACCCCGGAGAAGGTCGCGGAGGCTCGCGCCGCAGGCGCCGAGGGCGTGCAGATCGGCACCTTGTTCGCACTGGCGGACGAGTCCGGCCTCACCCCTGCCATCCGGCAGCAGTTGATGGCCGAGCTGGAGTCCGGTGACTTGGTGGTGCGCAACGATCCGCGCGCGTCGCCGACCGGCTTCCCCTTCAAGGTGGCCCAACTGGCCGACACCCTCTCCGAGGAGGACGTCTACCAGGCGCGGGAACGCATCTGCGACCTCGGGTACCTCCGCATCCCTGTCGAGCGCCCAGACAAGTCGATCACCTACCGATGCCCGTCGGAGCCCCTCAAGCCCTACCTCCGCAAGGGCGGGTCCGAGGAGGACACGGTGGGGCGCAAGTGCCTCTGCAACGCGCTGATGGCCAACATCGGCCTGGGTCAGCTCCGCAAGGACGGCTACCAGGAGCAGCCGGCCGTCACCCTGGGGCAGGATCTGGACGGCGCCAAGGCGCTGGCGGCCCTGTATCCCGGTGGGTGGACTGCTCGGCAGGCTGTCGACTGGTTGCTGTCGGCTCAAGTGCCGCGCTGACCCCTGGCAGCGGTTAGCCGCACCCTTCCCTGACCCCGGTTGGTGGCGAGGTCGGGGAGGCGCCGCCTGATCTGCAGGAATCTACGTAGAGAGCGGCATTTGTGTATATACACAAATGCCGCTCTCTACGTAGCATGTTGCAGATCACTTGGGCCTCAAGTGGCGGCGTTTGCGGAGTTCATGGATCAAGCTCTGTTGGGTAGCCGGCCATTTCTTCCAGATCTGCTGGTAGCTGAGCCTCAGCGTCGTGTAGCCGAGTCCTCTCGCGGCAAGGTCCCGCCGTCGGTCGTTCTCGTAGTTGGTCTCGCCGTGGTGTGCCTGGCTGTCGCACTCGACGATGAGCGAGTCTCCCACCAGGAGGTCGACGAACCCAACGCCGTCGATCTCGGCCTGAGCCCTGACGGGGACGCGCCTGCGCACGAAGAAGAGCCTGACTCTCGTTTCGCTCCCGGACTGGGCGGGTGCGATTCGGTCGCGGTAGTCGGCGTACTTCTTCGGCAACCCTCCGAGTGCCCAGCGGACTTCCTCCAGAGGTGCCAGGCCGAGGTTCAGGGCGGACTCGGCCACGATCATGGCGTCCTCCACCGGGTGTCGGACCGCCACCTGTCGCAGGCAGTCCGACAACGGCCAGACTGCCTCTGGCGGATATCTGACCCCGTAAGGATGGGCGATCAACCCCTTGCGCCTGACGGGGTCGGTTCCAGACCCGTAGACGACATGGATTCCTGACCTGTTGGGGACCCAGAGTCCATGGTGCCGGCATCCGCTGAGGCAGCCCAGCCTGGCGCCAGCCTTGAGGGCGCGCTGCACGTCTTCGTCGGCTCCGTCCGTGGCGTACCAGCCCGGGCGGATCCGGCGCAAGCTTCCGTTCTTCACCAGCAGAGCGGCGTGGTGCCGGGTGATGCCCGCGTCTCGAAGTTGAGCGGGGGAGTAGATGCCTTGGAGATCCATGCCGCCACACTCGGCAACCTGGCGGGGCATTTCCCGCCACGCCTGACGCCCTGTGGACGACCTCGCCTCTGCAAGTTGCTATCCAGAGCGCGGTTTCTGCAGATATCCACAGAAACCGCGCTCTGGATAGCAAGTTGCAGACAGGGGTGGCCAGATCCGGGCGTTGGTCAGGAAGTGAGGTCGAGTCCGAGGTCGAGAACCTCTGCCGAGTGGGTCAGGGCGCCGACGGCAATGAACTCCACGCCCGTGGCCGCGACCTCCGCGGCCCGCTCAAGCGTCAGCCCACCGCTCGCCTCCGTCCGGACCCCCGCCGCCCGGCACACCGCGACCGCCTCGCGGGTCTCGGCCAGCGTCATGTTGTCCACCAGCACCAGCTCGGCGCCCGCCGCGACCGCCTCGCGCACCTGCTCGACGGTGTCGCACTCCACCTCCACCGCGACACTCGGCGCGTGCGCACGCACCGCCCGGAACGCCGCCGCGACCGACCCGGCCGCCGCGACGTGGTTGTCCTTGATCAGCGCCGCGTCCCCGAGTGCCATCCGGTGGTTCACGCCGCCGCCGCACACGACGGCGTACTTCTGCAGGGCGCGCATCCCGGGCACGGTCTTGCGGGTGTCGCGGATGCGGGCCCCTGTCCCTTCCACCTCAGACACCCACGACGCAGTCCCCGTGGCTACGCCCGACAGCTGGCCCAGGAAGTTCAGCAGCGTCCGCTCGGCGGTGAGCAGGCAGCGGACCGGCCCGGCGATCCGCAGCACGACGTCGCCCGGCTCCACCCGCGCCCCGTCCTCGAGCACCACCTCGGCCGACGCCTCGACCCCCAACCGCGACGCCACCACCCGCAGCACCTCGACCGCGACCGAGATCCCCGCGACGACACCCGCCTCGCGCGCCACCACCTCCGCGACCCCGACGGCACCCGCAGGCACCGTCGCCTCCGTCGTGACGTCCGGCCCGAGCCGAAGGTCCTCGTCGACGGCGACTTCGATGATCCGCCGCACCTCGGTGGGGTCGACGGCGCTCCAGGCGTCGGTCAAGCTCCGGTTGAGCTGGGCCAGGTCTATGTCCACTGACAGGGCAGTCATGCTGCGGTCCTTTCGGCGATGTCCAAGGGTGCGAGGGTGAGCGTGAGGCGTTCGCCGTCGAGCCGGACGGCGATCCGCCGCTCCCAGGCGGGCGACGTGGCGGGGTAGTCGGCGCGTCGGTGACATCCGCGGGACTCGGTCCTGGCGGACGCCGCAGCCACCAGGGCAGTCGCGACGGCATGCAGGTTCGTGGCGGTGAGGGTCGCGTCATCCACCACACCGACCACACGAGGGGCCTCGGCCAGAGCGGCGCCGAGCGCACCCAAGCCGTCGGACGTCCGCGACACGAACGCCTCGTGCTGCATCCATGCCCTGATGCCTGGGACCGCCGAAGGATCGACGGCGTCCGCGACCCCCCGCGACCCCGGAGCCCCAACCCGGGCAACGGAGCTCGAGGCCAGCAGCGCCCCCACCCGGTCGCCCGCGACCAGCGCCTCGGTCAGCGAGTTCGACGCCAACCGGTTCGCCCCGTGCACGCCCGTCGCCGCGACCTCGCCGACGGCGAAAAGCCCCTGCACCGACGTCCGCCCGGACAGGTCCGCCGCGACACCCCCGCACGCGTAGTGGGCGGCCGGGTGCACCGGGATGCGTTCGGTCACCGGGTCGACACCGCGGCCCCGGCAGAGCGCCAGGATGCCCGGGAAGTGTCCTTCCCACGTCGACCGCCCGAAGAACGTCGCGTCCAGCCACACGTGCGGCGCGCCGGTCCGGTCGAGGTGGGCCATGATCGCGGCCGAGACGACGTCGCGCGGCGCCAGCTCGAGCAGCGGGTGCACCCCAGCCATGATCCGGCGGCCCGCGTCGTCGACCAGCCACGCGCCCTCGCCGCGCACCGCCTCGGACACCAGGACCCCCCGCGACCCCGCGTCGGCGTCGGCCAGCACGGTGGGGTGGAACTGCATGAACTCGAGGTCGCGCACCTCGGCGCCGGCCCGCAGCGCCGCGGCCACGCCGTCGCCCGTCGCGCCCAGCGGGTTGCTCGTGACGGGCCACAACTGACCGAGCCCGCCGGTGGCGAGCACGACGGCGCCGGCGAGCAGCTCGCCCACCTGGCCGTCGGCGTCGAGCAGCCGCACCCCGCAGGCCCGCCCCTCGGCATCCGTGAGCACGTCGACGAGCCGCGTCCGGGTCATGACCCGCGTCCGCGACCCCGCGAGAGCCGACGACAGCGCCGCCCACAGCGCACGCTCGATTTCCGCGCCTGTGGCGTCGCCGTCGGCGTGGATGATCCTCCGCGCCGAATGACCGCCCTCGAGGTGCAGGTCCAGCCCGCCCCCGGACCCCCGGTCGAACCGCGCCCCCAGCCCGATCAGCCGCCGGATCGCGCCCGGTGCACTGGCCACCAGATCCGACACGACCCCCGCGTCGCACAGCCCAGCCCCGGCGGTCAGCGTGTCCGCGACATGCGCGGCGAGCGTGTCGCCGTCGTCCCACACCGCGGCCAAGCCGCCCTGCGCCCAGGCGGTGGCCGAGTCCGTGACCTCGCCGCGGGTGACGGCCACGCAGTCGACGCCGGCGGCGGCCAGGTGCAGGAGCGCGGACAGGCCCGCCGCGCCGGTGCCGACCACCACGACGTCGGTCCGCCCCGTCCAGGCGGGGGCGGCCGCGGGCAGCATCATTCCCCCGACCCGGGGTTGCCGATCGCCACCATCCGCTCGACGGCCTGCCGCGCCCGGGCGGCGACGTCGGCGGGCACGTCCACCTCGTAACCACTGGTCAGAGCCGGGTCGCCGAGGCACGCCTCCAGCTTCTCCGGCGTGGTCATCTTCATGAACGGGCAGGAGGCCTTCGGGTTGACCGGCTGGAAGTCGGTCAGGGGGTTGGCCTTGCGCAGCTGGTGCAGCATCCCGATCTCGGTTGCCACCAGCACCTGCCGCGACGTCTCCCGTCGGGCGTGGTCCAGCATCCCGCCCGTTGAGAGCACGTGGGTGCGGGCGGCGGGCAGCTCGCCGGACTCGGCCAGCCACAGTGCGCTGGTGGTGCAGCCGCACTCGGGGTGCACGTAGAGGTCCGCGGCGGGGTTGGCGCGCACGGATTCGATGAGGTCCGACGGCGAGATGTCGGCGTGCACGTGGCACTCGCCGAGCCAGACGTGGATGTTCGTCCGGCCGGTGGCGCGGCGCACGTGCGCGCCGAGGAACTGGTCCGGGAGGAAGAGGATCTCGCGGTCCTCGGGGATGGAGCGGACCACGTCGACGGCGTTGGAGCTGGTGCAGCAGATGTCCGTCTCGGCCTTCACCTCGGCGGTGGTGTTGACGTAGCTCACGACGACGGCGCCGGGATGCTCGGCCTTCCAGGCGCGCAGCTGGTCCGCGTTGATCGTGTCGGCGAGCGAACAGCCGGCGGCCTGATCCGGGATGAGGACGCGCTTGGCGGGGGAGAGGAGCTTGGCGGTCTCGGCCATGAAGTGGACGCCGGCGAAGACGATGGTCTCGGCGTCGGAGGTGGCGGCGATGCGGGAGAGGGCCAGCGAGTCGCCCACGTGGTGCGCGACGTCCTGGATCATCGGCGCCTGGTAGTTGTGGGCGAGGATGACGGCGTTGCGCTCCGCGGCCAGCGCGTGGACGCGGGTCTGCCATGCGGCTACCTCGTCGGGGGTCCAACGCTCCCAGGCGTCGAGGCCGACGGCGGGCTCCTGGAGGAGAGTCATCTCCTGCTCCTTTCCGGTTTTCGACTATCAGGCGAAAACTAGGGGAACTGTAGCATGCCATCCATGGCTCCCCACACCCCGCGCGATTCCGTGGGCGTAGCGCTGTACCGGCACGAGGCCATCGGGGCGGTCCTGCAGGTGCGCGGGGTCGACGAGGGCGCCCCGCGGCTCTCCGTGCTCCTCGCCGGCCGGGACCACGAGCCCTACGCGGGCCGGTTCGCGTTGCCGAGCGGGCCCGTCGAGCCGGAGGAGACGCTGGAGGCGGCGGTGCTCAGGCACCTCGCGCAGAAGGTGGACGTCGCAGGGCTGACGCACCTCGAGCAGCTGGGCACGCGCTCAGACCCTGGCCGCGACCCGGCGCAGCGCACCATCGGCACCAGCTACCTCGGCCTCGTGCCGACGGTGCTGGAGCCACATCTGCCCGAGCGGGCAGCGTGGTTCGCCGTCGACGATCTGCCGGAGTTGGCGTTCGACCATGACAGCGTGGTGGCCCAAGCGGTGACCAGGCTCAGGGCGAAGCTGAGCTACACCAACATCGGGTTCGCGCTGATGCCGGTCGAGTTCACGGTCGCGGAGCTGCGGGAAGTGTACGTCGCGGCCCTGGGCCACGACGTCGCGCCGACGAACCTGGAGCGCGTCCTGACGCGTCGCGGCCAGCTGGTGCCGACGGGGGAGATGTCGGCCCCGGGCACGAAGGGTGGCCGCCCGGCCCGGGTGTTCCGCTTCCGCGACCATGCTCTGGTGGTCACCGACCCGTTCGCCGTCCTCCGCCCCGAGTAGGCCTCACCCAGCGCGGGGAGGGGGGTCGGCGTCGTCGCGCCCCGGGATTGAGATGGTGTCGTTCACGGCATCGGCCTGCCCACCGCGGATGCCGATGAGGGTGGCCAGCAGAATCAAAGCTCCGCCGGCCACGAGGCGGATTGTGACGGCCTCGCCGCCGAAGCCGACGGCGAACGCCGAGGCGAAGACCGGCTCGAACGTCATGAGTAGGGCCACCCGGGTGGGGGTGATGTGGCGCTGCGCCCAGGTCTGCAACAGCATCGTGACGATGCCGGCCATGATCGCGGTGTAGACGATGGCGCCCCAGACGCCGGGGTCCGCGGGCACGTGGTAGCCGCCGGGGAGGCCCAGGAAACCGGTGGTCAGCGCCACGCCGATGAGCTGGACGATGGCCAGGCTCATGGCGTCCATGGAGCGTGACCACCGGTCCAGCAGGACGATGTGAACGGCGTACAGCGCCGCGCCGACGAGGGTGAGCGCCTCGCCGACTCCGCCGTTGCCGAGCCCGGTGAGGCTCAGCACCGCGAGCCCGGCGAGTGCCAGCGCCACCGCCACCCACGTGCGGACGTTGAGTCGGGCCTTGAAGGCGATCCACATGATGATCGGGGTCAGGACCACGTACGTGCCGGTGATGAACCCGGAGACTGAGGCCGCCGTCGTCTGCAGGCCCACGGTCTGGACGATCTGCGCAAGGCCGTAGAGGCAGCCGAGGGCCAGTCCGATCTGCCACTGCGTGGCGGTGAGGCGGCTGAGTCGTCGCCAGAAGACGAAGGCGGGGATGGCGGCTCCGACGGCGAACCGGACGGCGAGGAAGTCGATGGGGTCGATCTTGCTGACGGCGTCCTTGATGATGAAGAACGTCGACCCCCAGATCGCCGTCACCACGAGCAATGCCAGGGTGGCGACGGTTGGCTTCCGCATGCTCCTCCTCCCGCTCTGTGTGTCGCGGGAAGTCTACGGGCGGCTAGCCGGAGGCGCGGATCTTCAACTCCACCGGCAGCGTCACCGGAGACGCGATCTCCCGCCCCTCAACGAGGCCCAACACCATCAGGGTGGCCTGCCGGCCCAACTCGACCGCGGGGTTGACCACCGTCGTCAAGGGCGGGTCGAGTGTCGCGGCGGCCGCGAAGTCGTCGAATCCGATCACCTTCACCTGCTCGCCGATCCGGATCCCGCGCGCCCGGAGCGTATCCATCACGCCTTGGGCCATCAGGTCCGAGGCCGCGAAGATCCCGTCGATCGCTGGGTCTGCGTCGAGCAGCTCAGCCGCCGCGCGGGCGCCCGACTCGCGGGTGTAGTCGCCGTGCGCGACGGCGACCTCGAGCCCCGCATCCTCGAGAACCGTGCGCCAGCCGGTGAGTCGGTCCAGCGCCGCCGACATGTCCGACGGGCCAGCGACGGTGGCAGGGCGGCGCACCCCCGTCGCCAGCATCCGCTCCGCCGCGAGACGTGCGCCGCCCAAGTTGTCGGTGTCCACGAAGTACGGATGATGATCAGTGTCCGGAAGCAGCGGCGCCCCCAGGAACACCGTCGGGATGGGCAGGTTGAGCGCGGCCGCGACCAGCCCGTCGGAGCGGTGGTGCGACACCACGATCGCCCCCGCAACGCGCCCCTCAAGCAGGAAGTCGACGACTGAACCGGACCGGTCCGGGTGTGACGCGAACACCATCACGAGCTGCATGTCTGTGCCGGCCATACCGTCGTTGATGCCGGCCACAGCCAGGCCGAAGAACGGGTCCGAGAAAACCATCCCGTCCGGCTCCGGCACCACCATCGCGAGCGTGTTGGAGCGCCCCGTCGCCAGGGACCGGGCCGACGCGTTGGGCACGTAGCCCAGCTTGGAGACGGCGGCCCCCACCTTGGCAGCGGTCTCCGTTGCCACCCCGGGATCGTGACGCACGACGCGTGACACCGTGGCGCGCGAGACGCCCGCGAACCGTGCGACGTCCTCCAGCGTCGGCCTCACCATCGTCGGTCCCTTCACTACCCCTGCACGCCATTCTGGCGCGCAGCGTCACGGAAGAATAGAGCCGACGCCTTCGGGGTGCGCTGCTGTGTCTCGTAATCCACGCGCACGATGCCGAAGCGCTTGTCGTAGCCCCACGCCCATTCGAAGTTGTCCATCAGGGACCACACGAAGTACCCGCGCACGTCCACCCCGGCCGAGATGGCGTCGTGGACGGCGACGAGATGGTCGCGCACGAACGACACCCGGTCCTGGTCGTCGACAAAGCCCTCCGCGTTCGCCACGTCAGGCATCGCGGCGCCGTTCTCAGTCACGTACAGCGGGATGCCGGCCGGGCCGGTGTACTCCTCCTGCAGCCGCACCAGCAGCCGGGTCAGGCCCTCGGGCTGGATCTCCCAGTCCTGATCCGTGACCGGCAGCCCGCGCGGCACGGACGTCACCCACTCGGAGCCGATGTTCGGGTTCCCCCGAACCCGCCCGTCGGGCAGCACCACCGGCGCGTAGTCCGACGACGGCGTGCCGGTGACGGCCTCACCGTGGTAGTAGTTCACGCCCAGCACGTCGATGGGGGTGGAGATGATCTCCAGATCCCCCGGCTGGATGGCGTCCTCGAGGCCGAGCCCCGCCAGGTCTTCCAGCACGTCCGCCGGGTACTCCCCGCGGAAGATCGGGTCCAGGAAGAAGCGGTTGAAAATCCCGTCGATCCGCCTGGCGGCCTCCACGTCGTTGGCCGACGACGGGTCCAGCGGGTCCGGAACCGTGTGGTTGGTGGTGATCCCCAGCGTGGCCGACGGCGCCAGCTCGCGCAGCCGCGCCGTCGCCATCCCGTGGGCCAGCAGCAGGTGGTGCGCCGCGTGCAGGCCTTCGCGCCGTGAGGCATGCCCGGGGGCGTGCTCCCCGCACGCGTAGGAGAGGAATGAGGAGCACCACGGCTCGTTGAGCGTGGTCCAGATGTTGACCCTGTCACCCAGCGCGGCGTGCATCGCCTCGGCGTACTCGACGAAGCGGTAGGCGGTGTCGCGGTTGGTCCAGCCCCCCTTGTCCTGCAGTGCGGCGGGCAGGTCCCAGTGGTAGAGCGTCACCCACGGCGTGATGCCGTGGCCGAGGAGCTCGTCGACCAGACGTGAGTAGAAGTCCAGGCCCCGGGGGTTGATGTCCTTGTCGTCGGGGCGCACGCGGGGCCACGACGTCGAGAAGCGGTAGGACTGCAGTCCCACGTCCGCCATCATGCCCACGTCCTGCGGCATGCGGTGGTAGTGGTCGCATGCGACCGTGCCGTCGTGGCCGCCGAAGACGGCGCCCGGCTCACGGCAGAACACGTCCCAGATGGAGTCCGTGCGGCCGTCCTCGTGGGTGGCCCCCTCGATCTGAAACGACGCGGTGGCACTGCCCCACAGGAAGCCTGGGGGGAACTGATAGGCGGTCATCCCTTGACTGCTCCTTGCATGATGCCGGCCACCAACTGGCGCCCGGCGACGGCGAACAGGACAACCAGCGGCAGCGTGGCGACGAGGACGCCGGCCATGATGAGCGAGTAGTCCTTGAAGTAGGACGCCTGGAGCAGTTGCAGCGCCACCGGGAGGGTGGGGTTGGCAGAGCCCAGGATGATGAAGGGCCAGAAGAAGTTGGTCCAGGACCCGACGAAAGTGAACAGGCCCAGCATTGCCGCGGCGGGACGGGCCGCCGGGAGCGCGATGGACCAGAATGTGCGGATCATGGAGGCGCCGTCTACTCGGGCCGCCTCGATCAACTCGAAGGGCAGCGCCTCGCGCAGGTACTGGGTCATCCAGAACACACCGAAGGCCGTGACCATGCCGGGCACGATGACCGCCTGGAGCTTGCCCACCCAGTCCAGCTCGGACATGAGGATGAACAGGGGCACGATGCTGAGCTGCGTCGGGACCGCCATGGTCGCGATGACGAACACCAGCAGGCCATTGCCGCCGCGGAATCGTAGCTTCGCGAACGAGTAACCGGCCAGCGTCGAGAAGAACACCACTGAGATGGCGGTGATCGTGGAGACGATCACCGAGTTGCCCAGCGCCGTCCAGAACTTGATGTCCGAGGTGATGACGCGACCGATGTTGGCCATCAGGTTGCCACCAGGGATGAAGGACGGGATGGGGTTGCGCGCGATCTCGGGCGCGGTCGAGGAGGCCAGCAGGATCGTGAAGTAGATCGGGTAGATCGAGATGAGCACGACGGCGGCGAGGGCGGCGTACGTCGCCCAGCCTGGGCGCTTGTCAACGCCGTGCAGCTTGCGTCGCACCGCGCGGGCTGCGCCCTTGCCTGCCAACTGCTCGACCATGGGGGAGGACATCTGCGTGGACATCAACGGCCCGCCTTTCCGCTCGAGGATGACGCGATGGAGCGCGTGATGAGGTAGTTGATGACGCCCACCAGGATGATGATGAGGAACAGGATCCAGGACACGGCCGCGGCGCGGCCGAAGCTCTTCTGGGCTCCCCAGCCCAGCTCGTAGATGTACATCGTCAGCGTCATCCACTGCCGGTCCGCGCCGCCCTGGCCCAGGGTGTCGAACATGCGGGGCTCGTCGAAGATCTGGAGGCCGCCGATGGTGGAGGTGATGACGACGAAGATGATGGTGGGCCGCAGCATCGGGATGGTGATGGAGAAGAAGGTGCGCCAGCGGGCGGCGCCGTCGACGATCGCGGCCTCGTAGACCTCCCGCGGGATGGCCTGCATGGCGGCGAGGAAGATCAGCGCGTTGTAGCCGGTCCAGCGGAAGTTCACCATGGTGGCGATGGCGATGTGGGCGGCCAGCGGATCCGCGTGCCAGCCGATGCCGGCCGCGCCCAGGTTCGCGAGGACCGCGTTCACGAGGCCGGACTGGTCGGCGAAGATCTTCGCGAAGATCATGGAGACGGCCACGGGCGCCACCACGTAGGGGAGCAGCACGCCCATCCGCCAGAAGGTCTTCGCGCGGAGGTTGGTGTCGAGCAGGTAGGCGATCACAATCGCGGCCATGACCTGCGGCACGGAGGAGAGAAGGAAGATCGAGAAGGTGTTGCGCAGCGCCTTGTAGAAGTTGGGCTGCTGCAGCACGTCCGTGTAGTTCTTGAGGCCCACCAGGTCGCCCTGGCCGCCGATCAGGTGCCAGTCATGCACCGACACGTAGGCGGTGTACACCAGTGGAAACAGGCCGACGATGAAGAACAGGATGAAGAACGGGCTGATGTACAGGTAAGGCGACGCCTTGACGTCGAGCCGGCTCAGGCGCTGGCTCAGGGTGAGCTCTCTCATGGGGATGTCTTTCGGGCAGCGGGGACGGGGCGGGGTCGGGGGCCGGGGGTGCGACCCCCGACCCCGCGGTGACTCAGCTGAGGCCGAGGGCGTCGTAGGCCGCGAGGGCCTTGTCCCACGAGCCGGCGGCGTCGTCGGTGCCTTCGACGTCGACACGGTTCAGACCGTCAGTGACCAGCTGCGCAAGGGCGAAGTAGTTCGGGCCCTTGAAAGGCTGCACGGTGACGGCCTTGGCGCGGTCGGCCAGGATCTGTCCGGTGGGCGCGTCGTTGAAGAACGCGTTGGTGGACTCCAGCAGGGCCGGGTCCTCGAGGGCATCGACCTGCGACGGGAAGGTGCCCTTGGCCTCGAACGCCTTGATCTGCTGCTCAGGGGCGGTCAGCCATGCGGCGAGCTCCTTGGCCGCCTCGTGGTTGGGGCCCTGCTCAGGAACGGTCAGGTAGGAACCGCCCCAGTTGCCGCCGCCGCCCGGGTAAACGTTGGCGATGTCCCAGCCCTCGACGCCCTCGGCGTTGCCCTCGATGACGCCCAGCATCCAGCCGGGGCAGAGCATGGTGGCGAACTTCTCACCCTGGAAGGCGTTGGTCCAGTCCTCGGTCCACTGCGCCAGGCCGGCGGACAGGCCGTCGTCGACGGCAGCGGTGGCGATCTGGTCGTAGATCCCCTTGATCTCCGCGTTCTCGCTCAGCGGGATGGGGGTGCCGTCCGAATTCTCGAAGGGGTTCTCCACCTGGTTGACCATGCCCTGGAAGGTGGCCGAGGCGGAATCGAACCAGGCGACGCCGCCCGACTTGGCCACGTAGTCCTTCCCGACGGTGAAGTAGTTGTCCCAGTCGCCCTCGAGCAGCGCGGCTACTTCCTCGCGGTCGGTCGGGAAGCCGGCCTTCTCCATGAGGTCGGCGCGGTAGCAGATGCCCTGGGGGCCGATGTCGGTGCCGTAGCCGATGAGCTTGCCGTCTTCGGTGGTCACGGCGGCGGTCTTCCAGTCGAGCCAGCGGCCCTCCAGCTCGGGGTCCGCCAGGTCGACGAACTTGTCCGGGTACTGCATGAGCTCGGTCAACCAGTCGATCTCGATGGCCTCGATGTCGGCCAGGCCCGAGCCTGCGGCGAGGCGGGTGTTCATGTTGTCGCGGGCCTCGTTGGCCGTCGCGGCCTTGCGCTGCTCGACGGTGATGTTGGGGTTTTCGGCCATGTACTCCTTGATCAGCTCTTCGTAGCCGAACTCGTTGAACGTGGCGACGGTGAGGGTGATCTTCTCGTCCGGGTTCGCCGAGGCGTCCTGGGACGTGGTGGCGTCGGGGGTGCCCGACGAGCAGGCCGTCAGTAGGGCGCCGACGCAAGCGACGGCGGCGAGATTGCGAATGACAGGACGCACGGTGACTCCTTTGTGATGACTGTGTGCCTTCCCGTAGAGAGCGCTCTCATCTGTCTTCGGCGAATCATCGAGAGCGCTCTCAGGGATTGCTAGAATCGTATGTGCGACCCCCGCCGAAAGTCAACCGGGGTTATCAACTTGTGATAATTGGCCCCGCGGCGACCCCTCGAGCAGTAGCCGCTGAACCGGGATGTGCGGGGATCCGGGAGAACCCTGCCTGGGCGGCCCGCTGTTGACACGGTCTGCCTTGAGGCAGTGGTCTTGCGGTGGTCGGGTCGTGAGGGCCGCCCAGGCAGGGTCTCCCTGATCCCGCGTCGTTCGCACGTGGCGTGGTTGCGTCCCGGCGCGCGTCGACAGGGCGGCGTTGGCATGGGTCTTCCTGGGCGGGATGCCAGCTCGGTGATCGTCGGGTTGGGCATCGCTGCGCAATGCCGCCCTGTCGACCCCCGCCTTCGCTGGAACCTGGATCCGGCGTCGTCCCGCCTTCCCGCCGGTTGAGCCGCGCCAAGCCGCGAAGCGGCGCAACGCGCGTCGAAACCGACCTGCCCTGACGCAGAACCCAGGACCCGCAAAGCGCCCCAATCCGCTCCCTGAGGAGGGGCGCGCGCGGAGCGGCGAGCCCCGTCTCGAAGGGTCGAATCGCGAGATGACAAGCAGTCTTGCGCACGGATTCCGTCACGACCCTTCGAGACGGACAACGGTCGCTGCGCGACGCCGGCCTCCTCAGGGGTCGGTGGGCCGGCCGTCGGTCGCTGCTCGCGCTGTCCTGCAGCTCCGCTGGTTGAGCCGCGCCAAGCCGCGAAGCGGCGCAGCGCGCGTCGAAACCGACCCACACCTCCCGCAGCCCCACCAGGGGAGGTCAGGCGTGGGGGCGCAACAGGGGGTAGAGGATCGTCTCGCGGATGCCGACCCCCGTCAGCAGCATGATCAACCGGTCGATGCCCAACCCCAGACCGCCCATCGGCGGCACCCCGTACTCGAGCGCCTCGATGAAGTCGCCGTCGAACTGCATCGCCTCCGGATCACCCCCGGCCGCCTTGAGCGACTGGGACACCAGCACTTCCCGCTGGATCACCGGGTCCACCAGCTCGGTGAAGCCGGTGCCGCGCTCGAGGCCGCCGATGATCAGATCCCACGCCTCGACCTTGCCCGGATCCGTACGGTGCTGGCGGGCCAGCGGCTGCGCGATCGACGGGTAGTCGTAGACGAACGTGGGCTGCAGCAGGTCCGGTTCGATCACCTCGGAGAACAGCTCCATCGCCATCTTGTCCGCGGCCCACTTGGGGTCGTACTCCACCTCGTGCGCGTCGGCGATCCGGTGCAGGGTCTCCAGGGGCGTGTCGACGGTGATCTCCTCCCCGAACCGCTCGGACATGGCCGGGAAGACCGACAGCCACGGCCACTCGCCGTCGAGGTCGATGACGCCCTTCGGCGTCTCGATCTGCCGCGACCCCACCGCGTCCGCCGCCGCCACGACGATGTCCTGGATCAGTCGCGCGATCGTGCGCTGGTCCCCCCACGCCATGTAGGCCTCGAGCATGGTGAACTCCGCGGAGTGCGTCGAGTCGATGCCCTCGTTGCGGAACACCCTGCCCATCTCGAAGACGCGGTCCGCGCCGCCCACCATTGTCCGCTTGAGGTGCAGCTCGAGAGCGATCCGCAGCGTCATGTCGATGTCGAACGCGTTGATGTGGGTGGTGAACGGGCGCGCCGCGGCGCCGCCGTGCACGAGCTGCAGGATGGGCGTCTCCACCTCGATGTAGTCCTGCGCGTACAGCGTCTGGCGGACCGCCCGGGTGATGGCGGCGCGCGTGCGGACCATCTGGCGGGCGTCGTCGCGCACGATGAGGTCCACGTAGCGACGGCGCACGCGCGCCTCCTCGGAGAGGTCCTTGTGCATCACGGGCAGCGGCCGAAGCGCCTTGGATGCCATCCGCCACTCGGAGGCCATGATGGACAGCTCACCGCGCTTCGACGAGATGACCCGGCCGGTCACCCAGACGAAGTCGCCGAGGTCCACGTCGGCCTTCCAGGCCGCGAGCGCCTCATCGCCCACCTCGGCCAGCGACAGCATCACCTGGAGGCGCTCGCCGTTGTCGTCGGGGGTGAAGCCGTCCTGCAGGGTGGCGAAGGCCAGCTTGCCGGTGTTGCGGATGAAGACCACGCGCCCGCCGGTGGTGACGAGGTCCTGCGTCTCCTGCCCGGCCTCAAGGTGTCCCCAGGTGCCCCGGATTGCCCGCAGGGTGTGGCTGCGCTCCAGGTCCGCCGGATACGGCTCAACCCCGGCGTCCAGCAACCGGGCGCGCTTCTCCTTGCGGATGGCGGTCTGTTCCGAGTCGCTGGGCAGGGCGGAGGGGGTATCAGTCACGCGGGACATCCTAACGGGTGGGGGTGTCCCGCCCGTCACGGCGAGGGCTCACGCCCAGCTGACGCGCACCCCGTCGACGGTGTCCTCGAAGACCACGCCGGCGAGGCTTTCGGTGGTCCAGTCCGCGGCGAGCTCGTCGGCGCGGTGCTCGGTCAGGACGCCCAGCACCTTCATGCCGGCCGATCGGGCGGCGGCCACCCCGGCGGGGGCGTCCTCGCAGACCAGGCAGCGCGCGGGATCCACGCCCAGCCGCAGGGCTGCGAGCAGGAAGCTGTCCGGGGCGGGCTTCCCGTTCTCCACCTGGTCCCGGGTCACGATGACCTCGGGGCGAGGCAGGCCGGTGGCGCCCAGGCGGGCGTCCAACAGCGCGGTGGTGCAGGAGGTGGCGATGGCGCGACGGTGGGTGGGGATGGCCGCGAAGGCAGCGGCCGCTCCTGGGAGCGCCACCACGCCGTCGGTGTCCGAGACCTCCAACTCGTCGATCCGTGCCCCGGCAGCGGGCGCGATGTCCGCTGGCAGGAGAGCGCGCGCCACCGCCTCGGCCGGCCGGCCCGTGTACTGCCGCAGGGTCTCGAGATCCACCCCGTACTCGGCGGCCCACAGCCTGTAGGCGCGATGCATCGAGGCGATGGAATCGGCGAGGGTGCCGTCGAAGTCGAAGATGACAGCGTCGAACGTGCCGATCCCGGTCACTTCCACAGGGTCATTCCTGTGAAGCTCACGACGATGAGGCCCAGGCCGATGGCCAGGTTCCAGTCCCCGAGGGAGCGCATGAAGCCGATGTACTCGTAGGCCAGGTTCCAGGTGACCATCCAGGCGACGCCGATGAGGCCGATCGGCAGGAAGACCGCCGGCACCCAGGACCGTCCGCGGGGCGCCAACCGGGCGGCTTCACGTCGCTGCTCCGTGAGCTCTGCCTTCGCCTTGGACTTCTTCTTGTCCTCGGCGGTCTTGCGCACCTTTGATTCGGGCACTTTTGCCTCCTTCGTCGGGCACCTAGCCTAGGTCAGCGTCGACGAATCGCCCACATCGGCGCCTGAGGAATCCCTGGCGCGCCGCGCGCCGGGTACCGTGGGGCCATGGGCATGTGGGGCGCGCTGAAGCAGCGGGTGCCGCGCGTGCGAGCCAACATCGGCAAGAACCAGCTTCGGCACCGCTCCGGCCGCGGACGGGTGACCACCATCCTGGTCTGTGTGCTGGCGGGCTTCATGATGACGGTGGCGGCGCTGGCAGCCCGAGGCACGGATCTGAGGACGGACCGCAACGCGGACATGCGCGACCTCATCGTGTCTCAGGGCCAGCGCAACGCGGAGCTGAGCCTGGAGGCTGACGAGCTGCGGGCCGAGGTGGCGTCGCTCGGCTCGGGCCAGGTGGGCACAGGGGATCTCGCCGACGACCTCGCTGAAGCCGAGTTCCGGGCGGGCCTGGTCGCGGTGGGCGGGCCGGGCCTGAGGGTGACGCTGACCGACGCCCCCAACGACGTCCGCCCCGCAGGTGTCGACGACGACGCGCTCGTCGTCCACCAGCAGGACATCCAGGCGGTGGCCAACGCGCTGTGGGCCGGCGGGGCGGAGGCGATGACCATTCAGGGCCAGCGCGTGATCGCGACCACCGGCATCAAGTGCGTCGGCAACACCGTCGTGCTGCACGGCATCCCGTACGCGCCGCCGTATGTGATCGAGGCCGTCGGGGATCAGCAGCGGCTGCAGGCTGGGCTCGATGCGTCCGAGGCGGTGCAGATCTACCGGCAGTACGTTGACGCCTACGGCCTCGGCTACGCGGTGGAACGGCCCCAGCAGCTGGAGCTACCCGCCTTCAGCGGCACAACCGGCATCTCCCTGGCGCAGGCCGCCGGCTGACGGTGTCGCGGCGCCGCCGAACGGCGCGCGGCGGATCGGGCTCCCGGTGGCACAATGGCCGCGTGGCAGCCATCCTCGTGATCGACAACTACGACTCGTTCGTCTACAACATCGTGTCCTACCTGGCGCAGATCGGCGCCGAGGTCGAGGTGTGGCGCAACGACGATCCGCGCTTCGCGGAGGAGGGCTGGCACAAGCCCTTCGACGGCGTGCTCCTCTCCCCGGGGCCCGGCACGCCCGAGGAGGCGGGGGTGTGCATCGACGTGGTGCGCACGCTCGGAGGCGTGAAGCCGCTGTTCGGGGTGTGTCTCGGCCTCCAGGCCATGGGCGTGGCCTACGGCGGTGTCGTGGACCGCGCGCCGGAGTTGCTACACGGCAAGACCTCCCCGGTGTTCCACGAGGGCAAGGGCGTGTTCAAGGGCCTGCCATCGCCGGTGACCACCACGCGCTACCACTCGCTGGCCATCGTCGAGGAGACCGTTCCTGACGTGCTGGAGGTCACGGCACGCACGGAGACCGGCGTGATCATGGCGGTCCGGCACCGCGACCTCGCCGTCGAGGCGGTCCAGTTCCACCCTGAGTCGGTGCTCACCGAGGGGGGATATCAGATGTTGGCCAACTGGTTGGTCGAGTGTGGCGACGACGACGCCCCGCGCCGCGCCGAGGGCATGTCCCCGTTGGTCACCACCACCCTCGACTGATCCCGGCCCCCGGGGGCTACCACCCCTCCGCAGAGTGTGGATTCCGGGATGGTAGACCGACCCCGAGGCCACACTCTGGGGGCACCCCCGATTTCCGATCTTCCGCGGGAGATTTCGAAGGCTCCAGAACCTGCGCGTGAACGCACGGGTTGGGGACGGCAGGGCGGCACTGCGCAGCGGTGCCCAACCCGACGATCACCCAGCTGGCATCCCGCCCAAGCAGACCCAACCCCAACGCCGCCCTGCCGGCCCGCACCCGGGACAGGACCACGCCACAGGGAGGACCGAGTGTGGGGAGACGGGAGACGATGCCCGGGCGGCCTCAACAACCCGACCACAGATTGACCGGCGGCGATCAGCGGACCCTGGACAACGGCCGCCTGGGCATCGACTCACAGCTCCCCGCACCCGACCACCAGAACTGCATGAAGGTGGTAGTCACGACCCTTCGAGACGGGCCACGCCGCTTCGCGGGCGGCCCTCCTCAGGGAGCGGAAAGACGGCTGCGCCGCTCCGCGGGCGGCCCTCCTCAGGGAGCGAGGGGACGATCCGCGCCGCTACGCGGGCGGCCCTCCCATGGAGCGGATGGGCGGCCCTTCTCAGCTCAGGGAGCGGGAAGGCCGGGCCAAGCCGCTCCGCGTCGTCCGGGGCTACGGGGTCGCGGACGGGTCAGGAGTCGGGGACTCAGAGGCCGGCGGGGAAGGGGGAGGTGTCGGGGTCTCAACGACGGGTGGCTCACTCGTGGGCGGAGGCGTCGTGGGTTCAACCTCCGGGGGAGCCACCGCGACCCTGATGTTGATCACCGATCCGCGGTCCAGGGCGGCACCGGCGGCCTGATCCTGATCGAAGACCACACCGGGCGACACCTCGGTGGTCTCCTCCTCAGTGACCTCGACCCGGAAGCCCGCGGCCTCAGCCTCACGCTGCGCCGCCGACGCCGTGCGCTCCGTCAGCACGGGCACCAGCGAACGACCCGTCGCCACGGTCAGCACGATCTGCTGATCCGGCGGCACCGTCGCACCGGAGGCCGGATTCACCGACACCACATTCCCCGCGACAGCATCGATCGGCTCGGTGGCCGGGTCCGCATCCTCCTCGGTGACCTGGGTCAGTCCGGCCGCCTCGAGCAACCGTCGAGCCTCCGCGACCGTGACCCCCGTCAGCCCATCGGGCACCGTCTTCTCGTCCGGCCCGCTGGAGACCACCAGTGCCACCCGTGACCCGGGTTCCACCATCGTCCCCGCCACTGGATCCGAGCTCAGCACCACCCCCTCGTCGACGTCCGAGCGCGCCTCGTAGGTGACGTTGGGCACCAGCCGGGCGTCGGTGAGGATGTTGGTGGCCGCCAGCTCGGTCTGCCCCACCACCGTCGGAATCTGGACTGTTGCCGTCGACGGCGGCTCAGGCGGGTTGAGGATGGTCCAGATGGCCACGCCCATGGCGATCAGGATGAGCCCGGCGACGATCGCCAGCGCGATCACGCCCTTGTTGGACTTCTTCTCCTCGGGCTCCATCAGGTCCGTGTCGGTGGGAGAGAGCACCGGCGACGGAGCAGGCACCACAGCCCCCCGTCGCGCGGTGGTGGTCATCGGATCGCTCGGAATCACCTTCGTGGCCGGCTCTGCAGGCAACGCGGCCAGCACAGGTTGCCCGTTCAGAGCGCGGAGAAGGTCCTCGCGCATCTCGGAGGCGTCCTGGTAGCGGTCCCGCGGGTCCTTCGCCAGCGACTTCAGCACGATCGCGTCCATCGACGGGCTGATCTCGGTGTCGATCTCCGACGGCGGCACGGGAATCTCCCGCACGTGCTGGTAGGCGACGCTCACGGGGGAGTCGCCCTTGAACAGTGGCTGCGAGGTGAGCAGTTCGTAGAGCAGGCAGCCGACGGAGTAGATGTCCGAGCGGTTGTCCACCTTCTCGCCGCGCGCCTGCTCGGGGGACAGGTATTGCGCGGTGCCGATCACGGCCGCGGTCTGCGTCATGGTGGCGGAGGTGTCCGCGACAGCCCTGGCGATGCCGAAGTCCATCACCTTGACGGTGCCGTTGGGGGTGAGCATGACGTTGGCGGGCTTGATGTCGCGGTGGATGATGCCGGCGCGGTGCGAGTAGGCCAGGGCGTCGAGCACGCCGGCCGTGAACTCCATGGCGCGGTCCGGCACGATCTTGCGGCCATCGCGCAGGACCTCGCGCAGCGTCACGCCCTCGACGAGCTCCATCACGATGTAGGGGACAGAGACCTCCGACGAGGGGTCGCGCTCCTCACCGGTGTCGTAGACCGCGACGATGTTGGGGTGGTTCAGACCGGCCGCGGACTGAGCCTCCCGTCGAAAACGGGCCTGGAACGTGGGGTCGCTGGCCAGGTCCACCCGCAACCGTTTGACCGCCACATCGCGCTCGAGACGGAGATCCCGTGCGCGCCACACCTCGGCCATGCCGCCCCGACCGATCACCTGGTCGAGTTCATAGCGGCCGCCGAGCAGCGCTCCTCGCTCTGTCATCGCTTAACGATCCTTTCGGTCAGTCACGCACAATAGTGCGCCATCTACCTGAGAGGTGTCTGAGAAGTTCATCGGAGAGCCTCCAGTACGGCCTTGAAGATGGGGGCCGCGAGCCGACCCCCGGAGATGTCGTCGCGGTCCACGTCGGCGTTCTCCACGAACGCGACGATGGCCACCGACGGGTCCTCGGCGTAGCCGACGAACCACGCGTAGGGGGGGCGGTCCGGCGCGGTCTGGGCGGTGCCAGTCTTCCCGCCGACCACGACGCCGTCGGTCTGCGCGGGGCGCCCGGTGCCGTCCTCGACGGTGGCCACCATCATCTGCTGCAGCAGCCCGGCTGTGGAGCCGCTGATCGGCTGGCCGATCACCTCGGGGCCACGGGAGCTCAGCACCGTCAGGTCCTGGTTGGTCACGGTGCTGACCAGGTAGGGAGACATCATGACGCCGTCGTTGGCGATGGCGGCCGCCACCTGCAGCATCTGCAGGGGGGAGGCGGCCACGTCGTACTGACCGATCGCCGACAACGCGGTCTGGGCCTCGTCGAGCTCGGTGGGGAACCGTGACGTGGCGGCCGCGAGGTCCAGGCTCTGTTCCTGGTTGAACCCGAACGCCTCGGCCATCGCCTGCAGCTTGTCGCTGCCCAGATCCAGCGCCAGGGACCCGAAGGCCGTGTTGCACGAGGTCTGGAGCGCCTGCTGCAGGGTCACGGTGGTGCCGCCGCAGTTGGTGGAGTTGCCGATGGAGCGGCTGGAGTTGGGCAGCCGCAGCGAAGCGGGGGCATCCAACTCGCTGCTCGGCACCATGCCGTCCTCCAGAGCCGCCGCAGCCGTGACGAGCTTGAAGGTGGAGCCGGGCGGGTACACCTCGCGGGCGGCGCGGTTCTTCAGCGGCTCGTCCGGGGAGTCCAGGAGCTCCGTCCAGGCCTCCCGCGCCACCTCGAGGTCGACGGTGGCCAGCCGGTTGGGATCGTAGGTGGGCGTGGAGACCATGGCCAGGATCTCGCCGGTCTCGTAGTTCATCGCGACGGCGGCGCCCTGCTGGCTGCCCAGGGCGCGGACGGCCGCGGCCTGGGCGCGCGGGTTGAGGGTGGTGGAGATGTTGGCGCCCTGCGAGCTCTGCCCGGTGACCAGATCGACGATCCGGTCGATCGACTGCTCGGACGAGGTGCCGGCCAGCTCCTCGTTGAAGGAGCTCTCGAGGCCGGAGCGGGCGTAGTCGTAGGAGTACCAGCCGGTCACCGTCGACCACAGCTCTCCCGCGGGATAGGTCCGCACGTAGGGGAACCGGCCGGGCCGGGGCACCGAGACGGCGATGGGCTCGTTGCCCACCAGGATAGCGCCGCGGGGGCGGGCGAACTCGGCGTCGCGGACCCGACGGTTGCTCGGGTGCGCGTTGAGGTCCTCGGCCTGGACCACCGAGATGGCGGTGAGGTTGAGCAGCAGCGCGGCCATCATGAGGGCCACGAACACCGTCACCCTGCGGATGGGCACGTTCATCGGCTGATCACCGCCGTCTCATCGTTGACCGCACCCATTTCGCGCGGGGCGGCCGTGGCGGCCTGGGGCATCCGGCTGCGATGCGAGATCACCATGAGGATGGCGATGATGATCCAGTTGGCGATCAGGCTGGAGCCGCCCTGGGACATGAACGGCGTGGTGAGGCCCGTCAGCGGCAGGAGCCGGGTGACGCCGCCGATGATGGCGAACACCTGCAGCGCGAACGTGAAGCTCAGCCCGGTGGCCAGCAGCTTGCCGAACCCGTCGGGCGAGGTGACTGCCGTCTTGAAGCCGCGCGCAACCAGCAGCGCGTACACCAGCACGATGGCCATGAGCCCGAGCACGCCGATCTCCTCACCCAGGGCGGCCGCGATCATGTCGCTCTTGGCCAGCGGGGTGAGCCCGGGCCGGCCCAGGCCCCAGCCGCGGCCGAACAGTCCGCCCCAGGCGAACCCGAACTGCGCGCTGATGATCTGAAGGTTCTGGTCGTAGTTGCTGAACGGGTCCAGCCAGGCGTTGACGCGACGCGGCACGTGGTGGGTGAACTGGTTGGCGGCAAGGGCGGCGACGACGAAGGAGAGGCCGGCGAGGATGGGCCACGCGGGCCGCTCCGTCGCCACGTAGATCATCACCGTGAACAGCCCGAAGAACAGCATCGAGGTGCCCAGGTCGTTCTGATACACCATCACCACCAGGCACAGCAGCCACATCACCGCGATGGGTCCGAGGTCGCGGGCGCGGGGCAGTTCGATGCCCATGAACCGCTTACCGGCAAGCGCGAGCACCTCGCGCTTCTCGTAGAGGTAGGCGGCAAACGCGATCGACAGCGCGATCTTGGCCACCTCGGCGGGCTGGAACGAGAAGCCGAAGACCCGGATCCAGATCTGGGCGCCACCGGAGGAGACGCCGATCACCGGGAGCAGCGGCAGCAGCAGCAGCACAAGGCCGGAGATGAACAGGAGGTAGGGGTAGCGCTGGAGGCGGCGGTGGTCGCGGAGGCCGATCGCGACGGCGGCGAACAGGATCAGCCCGAGCGCCGTCCACAGCAGCTGGGTGGCCGCGTCGTCGTTGACGGGCTCAGGGATCTGGTCGATCCGCGAGATCATCGCCAGGCCCAGGCCGTTGAGGAGGAACACCGACGGCAGGATCACCGGGTCCGCATAGGGCAGTCGGAAGCGCACGACGAGGTGCGCGGCAACCCCCATCCCGTACCAGAGAGCGGTCACCGGAATCAGGTTCTGGGGCAGTTCGCCGTAGAGGTTGAGGCTCGTGATGACCCAACCGGCCAGACCGAACGACTGAGCGAACAGCACCAGGAACAGCTCGACCGTCCGTCGCTTCTTGTAGACGATCACCTCATCCGAGACCGCCGGCTGGACCGCTGCCGTCATCAGCAGGCCTCGGGGTCAGCCTCGGCGCTGGCCGTGGGGGTCGCGGTGACGAGGGTGGAGGGAAGCAGGAAGCTCGGGGGAGCGGACTGCGCGGTGGCGCCGGGCACCGCCGACAGCGTGGTGGTGGGCAGGCCGGGGATCGTCGACGACGGGGTGGCCGTCTGGCTGGGTGACGGCGACAGCTGCGGCGTGGGCTGCTGCCTCTCCTCCCGCACCTCGACGCAGCGCTCGGCCAGGGTGCGCAGCTGCTGGGTGGTGCCCCGGGCGGCGGGCAGGCTGTCCACCTGGATAGCGCCGTCCACCACGCGCTGATAGAAACGGGGCAGGTCGGTCACGGGGATGTCGGTGCGCTGGGTGAGGGTGTTGAGGTCCAGCCCCAGCAGTGAGCCGGGGATGCCGTTGTAGATCGCCACGTACCCGTCGTCGGCGGCCACGAAGTAGCGGGTGCGCGAGTACGAGATGACCCCCCACGCGCTGCCACCGAGTACCAGAGCGACGGCGAGGACCAGGGCCGTGATGCCGGGCCAGCGGTGCTTCGCCTCGTGCGGCGCGTAGCGCGCCACCTCCGCCGCGTCGTGCTCCACGTCGACGGCGGGTGCGGACTGCGGCCACTGCGGCCCGCGTCCAGTGCCGCCCTTCGTCATGGCCAACTGCCCCGTCCGGGGGACCTTGAGGTCGACGGCGGCGCCGACGAGCTGGCCCTCGAGCGCGTCAAGGGCGTCGTCCTGAGGCACGACGTCGCCGATCACGATGGTGATGTTGTCGTGGCCGCCGTTGGCGTTGGCCGTCTCGGACAGCCGGGAGATCGCAGACGACGCGTCGTCGATGGTGAGGAACTCGCGGAGGGTCGCATTGTCCACCAGGCCGCTGAGCCCGTCGGAGCAAAACATGAGGCGGTCGCCCACCTGCGCGTCGAGGACTTCGAGGTCCGGCTCGAACTCGACCTGTCCGTTGAGGACCTTGAGGATGAGCGAGCGGTGCGGATGGGTGGCGGCCTGCTCCGGGGTGATCTTGCCGTCGTCGAGGAGCGACTGGACCCACGAGTGGTCGTGGGTGAGCTGGGTGAGTTCGCCGTCGCGGAGCAGATAGCCGCGGGAATCGCCGATGTGCGCCAGCCCGAACTGGGTGCCGTTGAACATGGCGCCGCAGAAGGTGGTGCCCATGCCGTCGAGCTCCAGGTCCTCCTCGATCAGCTCCGTGAGTTTCGTGTTGGCGCGGGCGATCATCCCGGCCATCCGCTCCAGCATCTCCTCGCCGTCAGCCGCGCGCTGATCCAAGCGTGCCGCCTCCTGCGCCGCGACGGCGGAGGCCAGGTCACCCGCTGCGGCGCCGCCCATGCCGTCGGTGACCAGCAGCATGGTGGGGGAGGCGTAGCCGGAGTCCTGGTTGTTCTTGCGGATCCTGCCCACTTCCGAGTGGGCGGCGAAGCGGAGGGAGAAGGTCATGGATCAGATCTCGAACCGCATGAGGGTCTTGCCGATGCGGACCACGTCCCCGACGGTGACCTTCGTGGGTTCTGTCACGAGTTTGCCGTTGACGTAGGTGCCGTTGGTGGACTGCAGGTCCGTGATCACCCAGGTGGTGGGGTCCTTCTGCACCAGTTGGGCATGCCGGGCGGAGGCGTAGTCGTCGTCGAGGAGCAGGGTGGAGTCCGCGGCGCGGCCGAGGTTGATGGTGGGCTCGACGGGGACCGCGGTACCCTGCTGCCCCCCGGCCGTGATGGCGAACCGGGTGGGCAGCTTCGAACGGTTGCGGCCCCGCCCCCGGTCCGCGGGGATGGCCGCGAGCGATGAGACGGGCACCCGGCGACCGAACATGTCCGTGCGCACCACGTTGGCGACGAAGAGGATGAACAGCCAGATCATGGCCATGAAGACGATCTTGATCGTCCCGACGAGAAGGTCAGACACGCTCAGGATCCCGTCGGTGAGTGGATCAGCATCCTGGTGTTGCCGACCTCGATCCTGGCCCCCTCGCCGACACGGGTCTTGGTGACCCGGCTCCCGTTGACGTGCACGCCGTTGGTGGAGCCGAGGTCCTCGACGGTGATCACCGGGTGGTCCGGGTCACCGGAGACGCTGATCATCGCGTGGCGCCGGGAGACGCCGGGATCGTTGAGCCGGAGGTCCGCCTCGGCGCCGCGGCCGATCAGCAGGCCGGGCGCCACCAGCGGGTGCCGCACGCCGTTGACCTCGACGACCAGCCGCCCAGGGACCGCGGCAGGAACGGAGGAATGGCCCGCGCCCTCGGAGGGGAGGGCGTGGCTGGTGACGGTGAACTGCCCGGTGGGCAGCGATTCGTCGAGGGAGTAATCGATGGTGACGGGCCCGTTGAAAACGTAGTGGCGGTCCGCGGCGTGGTCCCGGATGCCGGGCAGGATCTCGGCGTTGAGGGTCTTCGAGTACGGGACGAGCCTGTCGAAATCCGCTTGTGAGAGGCCGATGGTGAAGGCATTGGGCACGAGGCGCTTGTCGCGCGAGAGCAGCTTGGCCTCCGCGTCGAGCTCGCGCTGGATGCCCGCGACGATCTCCACGGGATGCACGAAGCCCTTGAAGGCCTTCGCGAAGACCTTGCCCACGGCGGACTCGATCCGCTTCTCGGCTTTGTCAAAGACTCCCATGTGCCTCCTCTCGGTGCTTGGACAGCGCCTCCCCCCAGGCACACGTTCGCCGCCAGTCTAACCGTCGAGCCTGCGCGGGTGCGATATCGGGCTGCGACAAGGAGGAAGGCCGCGTGATCCGCCGGTGCCGTCTCTGTTCCCCTCGGCTCCCGCTGTCTTGGCCCTGGCTGCCGGTGCGGGGAGCCCAGCCCCGTCGCCCGGGCGGCCGTTGTCTACGGTCTGCGCGTTGGTGCCGGTGCGTTGGTGGTCGGGTGGTGAGGCCGCCCGGGCCTCGTCCCTGGTCTCCTCACACTCGTCTGCTGGTGGCGTGTCCGGGTTCGGGTGTGTGCCGTCAGGGCGGCCCTGGCGTCAGTCTGCTCAGGCGGGATGCCAGCTGGGTGATCGTCAAGTTGGGCACCGCTGCGCAGTGCCGCCCTGCCGTCCCCCAACCCTCGATGTAACTCCCTCTCGACGGTGGGCGACTTGGCGGTCGGGTCTGGCGGCGTGTGGTGGGGGCCGGGCCGCCCATGACGCCGGCGGCGGCGCTTCGCGCAGCCACGCCGTCATCAACGCCCACCCAACCTGCCCCGGCCCCCACCACCCACCGCCTGGCTGTCCCCGTCGCGTCGACTGGCTTGTGTCTCGACGCCTGGCTTGCGTCTCGGCGCCTGGCTTGTGTCTCGACGCCTGGCTTGCGTCTCGGCGCCTGCTCTAGATCGCAGGCGCCCCGGAGCCGCCTGTCCTATGTTCGGCAGCCAGCGCTGTAGCGCGGGCGGCCAGACTTATCGCAGGCGCCACAGGGCCCGCCGCCCTGAGACGAGCCGACGCGAGGTGTGTGCGAGTGTAGGGGTCGGCAGGTCGGCTCTGCGTCGCGAGCCAAATGCGAGGGTGGGGGTCGGCGGGGCGGCTGCGCGTCGGGACGCCCAACCCGAGGATCACCAGGCTGGCCTCCCGCCTCAACTCACTTTCACCGGGCCGCCCGGCCGGCACACGCCCTGACCCCGGCCACGCCACGGGGAATCGAGTGCGGGGAGGCGGGAGAGGAGGCCCGGGCGGCCTCGATCACCGACCCACGCGTGACTCGCCGCCGCTCGCAGACCATAGGAAGCGGCCGCCCGGGCCTCGGCTCACGACTCCCGCCACCTGTCAGTGGGACTGCCCCGTGGCTGGCCGCCGCGCCGGCCTGGGCTGGGCGCCTGCGTTAACTCTCGGCGCCAGCGGTACAGCGCGGGCGGCCGAACGCAACGCAGGCGCCTCCGCAGGCGTCGTGACGGAGGGCAGGCGTCGGGACGGAAGGCAGGCGTCCGGGCGGAGGGCAGGCGTCGGGACGGAACTCAGGAGTGGTGGGCGTGGTGGGCCCACGGGAAGGTGGGCAGGGCGTCGGCGAACGCGCGCAGGATCAACTGAGACCCCTCCAGCGCCGACAGCGACTCCTCCGCCAACTGCGCCTCCACATCCTTCGCGACAGAACGCACCTGAGGCGAGGTCCGCAGCGACTCCAGCAGCTCGTCGCGCACCATGTTCCACAGCCAGTCGCGCTGCTGGTCCAGCCGGCGGGCGGCCAGCGACCCCTCCGCCTCCAGCTCGGCACGATGCTTCTCGACGGTGTTCCACAGCTCGTCCAGGCCCACCCCCGTGTACGACGAGCAGGTCAGCACCGGAGCCCGGCGCTTCTTCGTGTCGCTGGTGATCAGTTTCATCGCGATGCTCAGCTCGCGTGCCGCGACCCTAGCCGCCTGCTCGTTGTCGCCGTCGGCCTTCGTGATGGCGATCACGTCCGCGAGCTCGAGGATGCCGCGCTTGATGCCCTGCAGCTGGTCACCGGTGCGGGCCACCTGGAGCATGAGGAACGTGTCCACCATCCCCGCCACCGCGACCTCTGACTGCCCCACGCCGACGGTCTCCACCAGGATCACGTTGTAGCCGGCCGCCTCCAGGACGAGCATGGACTCGCGGGTGGCGCGCGCCACGCCGCCCAGATGGCCCCCCGACGGTGAGGGCCGGATGAACGTGTCCTCCCGCGCCGCGAGCTCGGCCATCCGGGTGCGGTCGCCGAGGATGGAACCGCCTGTCCGCGACGACGACGGGTCCACCGCGAGGACCGCCACGCGGTGGTTCCGCTCATCGATCAGCTTGATCCCCATGGCGTCGATGAAGGTGGACTTGCCGGCGCCGGGGACACCGGAGATGCCGACGCGGAAGGCCTTGCCGGTGAGCGGGGCGATCAGCCGCAGCAGCTGATGCGCCTGCTCACGGTGCTCCGGCTTCGATGACTCGACCAGCGTGATGGCGCGGGCGATGTGCCCCCGCGATCCCGCGACGATCCGGTCCGCCAACTCCTCGGGTGTCACCTTCCGCATGGCCCGACCCTACCGCCGCAGCCGCCCGCGGCGACGTCAGCCCCGCCTGGCGTTGCCTTCGAGTTCCAGGATCTCCTCGGCGGCCGCCGCCACAGCGTCCCGCAGCTGCACGTCGTCGGCGAGCGACGGGTCGAGGAACGCGACGACGCGGGCCGCGTCGGCCTGCAGGTCCTCGCCGACGAGCCCGGCAAGGCCCTCACCACCGGCGTCGCGCACAGGGGCGCCGTGCCCGCGGAGGTGCAGCAGCCACGCCGCGACCGCCCGCACGGCGGCCGCGGGCACCTCACCGCGCGCCCGGAACGCACTCACCGTCGGCATGATCCGCACGGGCAGTTTCAGTGACCCGTCGCTGGCGATCTGGGCCAGGAGGTGCCGGATGTTGGGGTTCTCGTAGCGATCGAGCAGCGCCCGGGCGTAGTCCTCCCACGGCACCTGTAGCCCGACCCCGGCCTCGGTCCACCACTGCTCAACCCAGGCGCGCAGCGTCGGGTGGGCGATGGCCTCGGACACTGTCTCGACGCCGAGGATGGGCCCGGCGTAGGCCAGCAGCGAGTGCGACCCGTTGAGCATCCACAGCTTGCGCTGCTCGTAGGGCTCCACCTCGTCGACGATCTGGACGCCCGCGGACTCCCAATCCGGACGGCCGGCGGGGAACTCCCCACTGATCACCCATTCGCTGAACGGCTCGGTGGGCACCGGGGAGGCGTCGACGTAGCCCTGCGTGCGGGCCACCTCCACGAGGTCCCCGTCGGTGGTGGCCGGTGTGATCCGGTCCACCATGCTGGTGGCCCAGGCCACGTTCCGGTCCATCCAGTGCACCAGCGAGGGCTGGACGGCGTCGGCGGCATCCGTGACGACGGCGGCGAACGCGGAGCCGTTGTCCGGGATGTTGTCGCAGGGCAGGATCGTCAGCGGCCCGGCGTCGGCGGCGCGGCGGGCAAGCAGGCCCGCCAGGATCCGGGCGGGCACCGTCGCGACGGTGAGAGCGCCGATCCGCTCGGGGCTGAGGTCGCCCCCCTCGACGAGTTCCCGCAGGACGGCAAGGTCGGCAGCGACGGCGGGGTCGGCCAGGTCCAGCCGGCCGTCGGCCGCGCGGTGGTAGCCGGCTTCGGTGACCGTCGAGGTCACGACGGCGAGCTCAGGCGATGCGAAGTAGCCCACGAGCGCGGCGAAATCCGAGGCCGGGTGCACCCGGGAGACCGACGAGATGACCTCGAACGTGTCCCCGTGGGCACCCTTGGTGATCAGCGTGTAGAGGCCGTCCTGCGGGGTGAGCAGGTCCGACATCGTGGGCCGGCGGCCGGTGAACGCCGCGATCCCCCACTCGGCGGCGTCGCTGGCGTGCTCGGTGTACCAGGCCTGGTGTGCCCGGGTGAAGTTGCCCAGACCCAGGTGGACCATGCGGACGGGGGCGGCGGGGCGGCCGAAGCCGGCGCGGGTGAGGGGCGGCAGGGCGGGAGCGGGAGTGGTGGTAGTCACAGCTTGAACACCTTCTTGGGCTGGGTGGAAACAAGATCGATGGCGGTCTCGACGGCCTCATCCATCGCGAGCCGGTGCTCGGCGACGAGGGTGGCCAGGAATGCCGAGTCCACGCGGCGGGCCACGTCGTGGCGGGCGGGGATGGAGCAGTACGCGCGGGTGTCGTCGATGAAGCCGGAGGTCTTGCTGAAGCCGGCGTACCCGGTGACGCTGCGGCGGAAGCGCATGATGGCGTCCGCCTCGTCGATGAACCACCACGGGGCTCCCACGTACATGCCGCGGTACCACCCCGCCAGGGGGGCGAGCTCCCGGGAGTACACGGTCTCGTCCATGGTGAACACGACGACGTGGAACCCGTCGGCGTTGCCGTAGGACGACAGCAGCGGCTGCAGCGCACGGGTGAACTCGACGGCGTGGGGCACGTCGCCGCCCACGTCGGCACCGAACCTGGCCTGGGTGGCGGGGTCGTGGTTGCGCGCGACGGCGGGGTGCAGCGTCATGACCAGTGCGTCGTCGCAGGCCAGGCGCGCCTGGTCGTTGATCATGTGGCGGCGCAGGGCGTCGGCGTCGGGCGCGGAGATGGTGCCGGTCATGGCCTCCGTGAACAGGAAGTCGGCGCGGGCGTCGCTCAGGCGCTCGGTTCCAGCGTCGGCGTGCGAGTGGTCGGTGGACACCGCGCCCTGTTCCTTGAAGAACAGGCGCCGCACCCGCATGGCCTCGACGTGCGAGGCGTAGTCAGAGATGTCGACGTCCGTGACACGGGCCAGGTCCTCGGTCAGCTTGCGCCAACCGGGGCGGGCGGGCTCCAGGTAGGCGTCGGGGCGGAACGTGGGCACCACGCGCCCGGTCCAGGTGGGGTCTGCGGCCAGCTTGGCGTGCGCCGAGAGGTCCGAGCAGGGGTCGTCGGTGGTGGCGATGGCCTCAATGTTGAAGCGCTGGTACAGCGCCCTCGGACGGTACTCGTCGCGGGTGAGGCACTCGGCGATCTGGTCGTAGATCTGGTCCGCGGTCTCCGCAGACGGGCGGACCGTGACCCCGAAGACGTCGGCGAACGAGGATTCGAACCAGAACTGCACCGGTGTGCCGCGCAGGACCTTCCAGTTCTCGCACAGGAGCCTGAAGCCGGCACGCGACTGCGCCTCGCTCAGCGGGGTGCCGACGGGGACGCCGAGATCGGCGAGGTCCACGCCGGCGGCGCTGTGCAGCATCCGGTTCGCGTAGTGGTCCGGGGTGAGCAGGAGCGTGGTGGGGTCGCTGAACGGGGCGTCGTCGGCCAGCCACTCCGCGGGGACGTGGCCGTGCGGGGAGATGATGGGCAGTTCGGCGACGTGCGAGTACAGCTCGCGGGCGATGTCACGCACCCCCGGCTCCGCGGGGAAGAGGCGGTCCGGATGGGGTGCGAGGGGGGCGGGGGACATGGCGTTTCTACCTGACTTCCGTGTGAGGTGCGATGGGCGTGGGGTCGACGGGTGGAGGTGGGGCGACGCTCTCGCGCACCAGGAGCTCCATGGGGGTAACGATGGTTTCGGCGCTGGGGGCGCCCCGGTGGCGGAGCTGGGTGATCAGGGCCCGGGCGGCGCGGGCGCCGATCAGGCTCGTGGCGGGGGAGACGGTGGTGAGCGTGGGCGTGGTCAGGACCGACGAGATGGAGTTGTCCACGCCGATCACGGACACGTCGTCGGGCACCCGGTAGCCGGCGCCCTGCACCTGCTTCATGAAGCCGATGGCCATGATGTCGTTGTAGGCGATCACCCCAGAGGTGGGGTGCTCCTGCCACTCGCGGCCGGCGGCGAAGCCGCCGTGGATCGATGGCGCGTTGGGGCCGATGCGGCGCAGGTGCAGGCTGAGCTCCTGGCAGGCCTCTGACACCGCGCGCCAGCGGGCGCCGTCGGCCCAGGAGGCGGCGGGTCCGGAGAGGTAGGTGAGCCGCCGGTGGCCGAGGGTGGCCAGATGCTCGACGGCGCGGCGTAGCCCTCTGGCCGTGTCGGGGATGATCGAGGGCAGCCCGGCGATCGCGCGGTTGACCGCGACCACCGGCGTGACCTTGACGATCTGGGCGATCGCCGAGTCGCTCAGGCGCGACGAGGTGAGCGCCACCCCGTCGACCAGGTGGAGGACGCTCTGGATCAGCTGGTTTTCCATCTGACCGTCCTCCTGCGAGTCGATGAGCAGGACGGTGTGGCCGTGCGCCGTGGCCTCCTTCTGGAAGCCCTTCATGATGTGGGCGTAGACGGGGTTGGTGACGTCCGCGACGACGAAGGCCAGCAGTTTGGTGCCCGGGGTGATGCCCTCCGGGCGGGCGATCGGATCCACGCGGTAGCCGAGCCGGGCCGCGGCCTCGTGGATGCGCAGGCCCGTCTCGGCGTTGACGCGGCCGGGGCGGGCGAAGGCCCGGGAGACGGTGGACGCCGCGACGCCGGCCTCCCGCGCCACGTCGTAGATGGTGACGCGCTTGCGACGCTTGGGGGTGGACTCGTCAGTCATCGCCGTCCTCCTGCGCATCGGGCCAGGGGGCGCCGGGGTAGAGGCCCGCGCGCCACGCGGCGCCCTGCGCCCGGGTGAGGGCGACGCGCTGCGCGCAGCCGAGGATGGTGGCCAGCTCCTCGATGTCGCGGAACTCGGCGGTGGCCTGATGGATCGCGGAGCCGGGGCCGTCGCCGGAGATCTTGATCCGCACCTCGATGCCATCCACCTCGACGGGTCTCCACGTCCGGCGCAGTACCCGTCGGCGCCAGGGCGGCGAGATCCGCACGCCGATGGTGGAGGTGTGGGTGATGAGGGCGTCCACCACGTCGTCGACCGAGGCCGGCGGCACCAGGGCGGAGATCGTGTGGGCCGGGCGGCCGCGCTTCATCGTGATGGGGGTGAGCCAGGCGTCGACGGAGCCGGCGTCGAGGAGGCGGTCGATCACCGCGGGCCAGACGCGGGGGTCGAGGTCGTCGATGTTGGCGCTGACCTCGGACACCTCGTCAGGGGTGCGGTCCGGGCTCGGGTCATGGGCGGCGGTGTGCTGCTGGGCGGTGGTGGCGCCGATCACTGCACGGAGGACGCCGGGACGGTCGGCGCGGACCCGGCTGCCGGCGCCGGTGCCGGTGCGGTGGACGGTCATCCGGGGGAGTGGGCCCACGTCCTCGCACAGGGCGCGGATCAGCGTCATGCCGGTGGGGGTGCAGAGCTCGCCCACGTCGGCCGGTCCTCCCGCCTCCACCTGCCACCCCTGGGACAGCTCGATGACGGCCGGCGGGGGGACGGTGAGCAGGCCGTGCTGGGTGTGGACGGTGCCCGCGCCGACAGCCACGACGGAGCTGACGGCACGCTGGACCCCCAGTGTGCGGGCGGCCTCGCAGACGCCGACGATGTCGCCGATGGAGTCGAGGGCGCCCACCTCGTGGAAGTGGACCGACTCGATGTCGGTGCCGTGGGCGGCGGCCTCGGCCCGGGCGAGGGAGCGGAAGGCGGAGGTGGCGAGCCGGAGTGTCGCGGGGGGCATGCCGGGGACGTCGAGCATGGCCTCGATGTCGCCGATGTGACGTGCCGGCGGGTCCACCTCGTCGGCGATGATGTCGACCTTCAGGGCGCTGAACGGGCCGCGCACCACCCGGCGCGTCTGCAGGTGCAGCGCCCCGGGGGCGATCAGGTCCAGCACGGCGGCCACGGACCCGGCGTCGGCGCCGGCGTCGAGGAGGGCGGCCAGGAGCATGTCGCCCGAGGCGCCCTGCGAGGCGTCGATCCACAGCGTGGTGGGCGCGTCGTCGCCGTGGCGGATGTGGCCTGGCTCGACGCGGGTTCCGGCCTCCACCACCTGGCCGTCGGCGGTGGTGACGTGGGAGTGCCCGTGGGAGTGGTGGGCGCCCCCGGTGACGATGTCATGCATGGCGGGGCTCCCTGGGTGCCACGATCTGGGCGGCCAGGTGGCCGGCGCCGTAGCCGTTGTCGATGTTGACCACGCCCACGCCGGGCGCGCACGAGTTGAGCATCGCCAGGAGCGCGCCCACGCCGTCGAAGGTGGCGCCGTAGCCCACAGATGTGGGGACCGCGACCACAGGGCAGGACACCAGGCCCGCCACCACCGGCACGAGCGCGGCGTCCATGCCGGCGGCCAGGACGATGACGTCGGCCCCGCGCAGGGTGTCGAGCCGGCCGAGGATCCGATGGAGTCCGGCCACGCCGACGTCGACGATCTCGACGGTGTCGCGGCCGAGATAGCGGGCGGTCAGGGCCGCCTCCCGGGCGACGGGGAGGTCAGAGGTGCCGGCGCAGACGACGACGACGCGGCCGCCGGTGGGTGCTGGCGGGTCGGCGGGCCAGGCGAGCAGCGAGGCCGTCTGGTCGTACGACGCGTGGGGCAGCTCGCCCAGGATGGCCTCGGCCTGCTCGGCGCTGGCGCGGGTGAACAGGACGGTGCCCAGGGGTTCGGTGGCGACGGCGGCGCGCTCGCGCCACATCCGGGCGATCTCGCCGCACTGCGCGGCCGTCTTGCCCTGGCAGAAGACGGCCTCCGCGTAGCCGCGGCGCTTGAAGCGGTCGAAGTCGAGGTGTGCCACGTCGGTCATAGCGCCTCCGGCCTGCGCGTCAGGAGGGAGAGGGTGAAGGCGCCGGACTGGATGCCGGCGAGGTCCAGCGTGACGTGCTGGAAGCCGGCGGCCCGTACCGCGGCCAGCAGCTGGGCGCTGCGCGCGTGGTCGGCGAGGAGGCCGAACTCCGTCGTCGGCACCTCGATGCGCGCGGTGTCGCCGTGGTGGCGCACGCGGCAGTCGGTGAATCCCGCGCTGAGGACGGCGTCCTCAGCGGCGTCGATGGCCGCGAGCTTCTCCGCGGTGACCTCCTGCCCGTGCGGGATGCGGCTGGAGAGGCACGGGGAGGCGGGCTTGGCCGCGACCTGGAGGCCCAGGTGGGCGGCGATCTCCCGGACCAGGGCCTTCGTGGCACCCGCGGTCGAGAGGGGGTGCCGCACGTGGTGTTCGCGGGCGGCCCGGCTGCCCGGACGGTCCGCGCGGACCGCGTCGTCGGCATTCTCACCGTAGGCGACCACGTCGAGGCCGAGCTCGGACACCACGCGGGCGTCCAGGCGGGTGAACAGCTCGTCCTTGCAGAAGTAGCAGCGGTCGACGGGGTTGGCGCTGTAGGACGGGTTCTCCAGCTCGTGCGTGGCCACCTCCACCACCGTGAGGCCCAGCTGCTCGGCCTGGCGGTGGGCGAGGCGTCGCTCGCGCCGGGCCAGCGACGGCGAGACGCCGAGCAGGAGCACTGTGTTGTCCCGGCCGACGGCTCGGGCGGTGAGCGCCCCGAGGACCGCCGAGTCCACCCCGCCGGAGTAGGCGACCCCGACGCGGGGGGTGGCGCCGTCGGGCGCGAGGTCGGTGGCCACTAGGGCCGCGACCCTCTCGAGTTCTGCGGGGAGGGCGGAGTGGAGATCGACTCTCGCCTCCGTCGGCCACGCTGCGCGATGGAAGGTCATGTCGGTCAGCGGCCCTGCTCGTCGCGCAGGCGCAGCCAGCGGTCGCGGACGCCGTAGGCGGCGGCCTTCGGCAGACGGTCCCGGGTGAACATGCCCTTCTTGTTGCCGCCCACGCGCATGATGCCGGGGGTGGTCTGGAAATCGGCGAAGTTCCACATCTGCTCGCCCGCAACCTCGCGGTAGTCGTCGAAGACTCTGTGGTACATGCCGAGCAGGTCGGCCTGGAACTCCTCGGACCAGGGGCGATGGTGGAAGTCGCGGAGCCCGCTGAGCGTGTCAGGGCCGTACTCGGTGAAGATGATGGGCTTGCCGGGGGCCAGCTGGATCCAGGCGTCGATCTCCGTGCGCAGGTGCGCCTCGGCCAGGGCCACGTCGCCGTTGTCCCAGTACCAGCCGTAATAGCGGTTGAGCATCACCACGTCGTAGAGGTCGGCCACCTTCTCCTTGTCGGGCGTGGACAGCTGCACGTTGACGTAGCCGACGGGGCGGGTGGGGTCGGCCTCGCGGGCCACCTGGACGAGGGGCTCGAAGTAGTCGCGGCCGGCATCGGTGAAGGTCTCGGGTTCGTTGGCGATGGACCACAGCACCACGCTGGGATGGTTCTTGTCGCGGGCGATGAGCTCACGGATGTGCGCGGCGTGCACGCGCTGGGTCTCGTCGTTGACCGTGTCCGGGCTGAAGGTGGACCGGGGGGTGTCGTCGCCGAAGATGCCGCCCGTGATGCCCGCGTTGAGGCCGACGGCGGCCGTCTCGTCGATCACGACGAAGCCCTGACGGTCCGCGTAGTCCATCACCTCCTCCGCGTACGGGTAGTGCGAGGTGCGGAAGGAGTTGGCGCCCTGCCAGGCCATGAGCTCGAAGTCGTGGACCATGAGCACGTTGTCGTGGCCCTTGCCGCGGGCCAGGTTGTCCTCGTGGCGGCCGTAGCCGCGGAAGTAGAAGGGCTCGCCGTTGATGAGGAACTGCGAGTCCCTGACCTCCACCGTGCGGATGCCGAACGGCTGGGGGTAGACGTCGTCGTCGGCGTGGACCTCCAGGGTGTAGAGGTAGCCGCGCCCCGGCGCCCAGAGTTCGGCGTCGGCGACGGTGATCTCGCCGCTCGCGCCGTCGGCGGAGGCCACCTCGGCTCCGGTCGCGTCGAGGACGCGAACGCGGATGCTCGTCGCGCCTTCTGCCACCACGTCGTAGGCCACCACGCCGTCGGTGCCGGAGATGTCGGTGACGATGGTCACGTCGGTGACCGCGACCGCCGGCCGGGTGTAGAGAATCACGGAGCGGTGAAGGCCGGCGTAGTTGTAGAAGTCGTGGAAGTAGAACTGCCTCTCGCGGCCCAGCTCGTCGGTCCTCACGAAGCCCGGCGGGATGGACTGCCACGAGAGTCGGTTGTCGACGGCGACCGTGAGCCGGAAGGTGGCGCCGGGCTCGACGACGTCGGTGATGTCGGCCTCGAAGGGGAGGTAGCCGCCCACGTGGCTGACCACCTCGGTGTCATCGACCCATGCCGTGGCCTGGTGCGTGGCGGCGCCGAAGCGCAGGATGAGGCGCTCGCCGTCGACGATGCGGGGCACCGTGACGGTGCGCTGGTACCAGACGACGCCCACGTGGTCGTGGAGGGCGGTGTCGGTGGTGATGTCGTTGTAGGAGGCCGGCACCGGCATGGGGCGGGCATCCGTCAGGGGGCGGGCGTACCAACCGTCGTTGCGGCCCTCATGGGCGATGTCGGCACGGAACTCCCACACACCGTCGAGGGTGGTGATGGATCGGCTGACTGAGGGGCGTGCTCCCAGCATGTCTTGCTCCTTTGCGAGGCGGTGCGTGCGGGTGGTCGGTGAGATTCATTGCATCACCTTGCCGCCCGCCCCTCTCCTGGGTTGCCACAAGTTGCCGTCGCGTTGGACCGTGTTTCGCCGCCGAACCACCGCTCAGCGGGCGCCGCGGCAAGAGATGGCAACTTATGGCCACCCGCACTGGCGCGATGGCGTGTTCGAGGGTGGCGAATGGTCGCTGATTGGACTGTGGCCTGTTGGGAGTGTCGCGGTCGGGTTCGGCGTAGGGTTTGGGGTGGTGATGGACCCCACCGAGGCCGGAATGTTCCGGCCTGAACCGCCTGTTGGCTGATGGCTCCTGTCCACCGGTTTCCCGGGGGCGGTCGAGTCGTGCCCGGGTGAGTTGAAAGGTCTCGGTCATGTCGTTGTCGTTCAGTGGTGTGCGTGCGTTGGAGATCCTGGATTCGCGGGGTCGTCCGACGTTGTCGGTGACGGTCGAGTTGGCGGATGGGGTGGTGGCGTCGGCGGGGGTGCCGTCGGGTGCGTCTACGGGGACGCGTGAAGCCGTTGAGTTGCGCGACGGCGACAAGGCCCGCTTCGGGGGGGCCGGCGTGTTGAACGCGGTCTCCCACGTGAACGGTGAGATCGCCGATTTCCTGGTGGGTCGCTCGTTCGGGTCGTTGGCTGAGGTTGATGAGGGGCTGGCCGGCTTGGATGGGACGCCGAACAAGGGCCGCTTGGGGGCGAACGCGTTGGTGGGGGTGTCGATGGCGACGGCCCGGGCGGCCTCGATGGCCGAGGGCAAGGAGCTGTTCGACTGGCTGCCCGGATGGGGCGCGGCGCAGAGGCTGCCGGTGCCGTGTTTCAACGTGTTGAACGGTGGCGCGCACGCCCCGAACGCGCTGGACTTCCAGGAGTTCATGGTGTGCCCGGTGGGGGCGACGTCGATGGCGGAGGCAGTCCGCGCGGGTGCGGAGGTGTATGCCGCCCTGCGTTCAGGGTTGCAGGCGCAAGGGATGGCAACCGGGTTGGGCGATGAGGGCGGCTTCGCGCCGGAGCTGGCGGTGCCGGAGGACGTGTTGGCGTTGATCGTCGCCGCGATCGAGAAGGCCGGCTACCCAGTGGGCCGGGACGGGGTCGCGATCGCGCTCGATCCGGCGGCGTCGGAGTTCCGGCAGGCCGATGGCCGCTACCGGGTCAACGGGGTGATGTTGTCCAGCGACGAGATGATCGAACGCTACGCGGCGATGGTGGACCGGTTCCCGGTGTGGAGCATCGAGGACGGATTGGGTGAGGACGACCGCGACGGCTGGGTCAAGCTCACCCAGCGCCTCGGCGACAAGATCCAGTTAGTGGGCGATGACAACTTCTGCACCAACCCGGCGATCATCGCCGACGCGATCAAGGCGGGTATCGGGAACGCGGCGCTGATCAAGTTGAACCAGATCGGCAGCGTGACCGAGACCCTGCAGGCCATGAGCTTGTGTCATGAGGCCGGCTACGGGCAGATGGTGTCGCACCGGTCGGGGGAGACTCCGGACTCGTTCATCGCCGATCTGGCGGTGGCGACGGGGTGTGGGCAGATCAAGACGGGTGCTCCGGCGCGGGGGGAGCGGGTGGCGAAGTACAACCGGCTGCTCGAGATCGCCGCGCTGCGGCCGGAGTTGCCGTTCGGGTTGCCGGAGGGCGTGCTTCGGTGAGCCGGGTGCCGCCGCAACCGCATCCGTCGCGGATCACCCCGTTCGCCGCACACCCGATCGTGGTGGGGGTCACCCCGGACCAGCCCGAGCTCGTGACGTTGACGGCGGTGGAGTTGGCACGCGCGTTGGGCGTGGACCTGTTCTTCGGCTACGCCGACCCGGGCCGGGTGGTGGAGCGGGAGTTCCCCGACGGCCGGGTCCAGCACTCCGATCTGGATCCGGACCTGTCTGATGACGAGCAGTGGCGGCGGCGGGAGGCCGCGTTGAAAGCGGCATTGGGGCACACCCTGTCCGGCAGCGGGGTGGGGTGGGAGTTCCGCTATCTGGCGGGGCGGGCGGATCGTGCGTTGACGCATCTGGCGCGGGCGGTCGACGCATCGGTGATCGTGGTCGGTACCCACCGGCCCGGCGGGGGTGGCCGGATGCACGACCTGTTGCAGGGGTCGGTGGGTGCGCACCTGTCCCATCATCAGCACCGGCCGGTGCTGGTGGTCCCGACCGAGGTGGTCGACTGGAAGACCCCCCTGGAATGGCGGTGAGCACCTCCGGCGCGGAGGGCCGTCCGGCGTACCTGCGGCCCTCCCTGGTGGGCTTGGTTGTGTTGGGCGGCACGGTGGGCACGGCGGTGCGGGATCGGCTCGAGGCCGTGTTCGCCGCGTCGGCCGGTCAGCTGCCGTGGGCGACGTTCGGTATCAACGTGTCGGGGGCGTTCCTGCTCGGCTTCCTGCTGGAGGTGCTCGGCTTGGTGGCCCCGGAGGGACGCCGACGGCGGGGGTTGCAGCTGACGTTCGGGACGGGTCTGCTCGGTGGGTACACCACGTACAGCACGTTCGTGCTGGAGACCATCGCCCTGGGTGGCCACGGATCGGTCCTGCTCGCGGTCGCGTACGCGGCCGGCAGTGTGCTGGCTGGTTTCACGGCCGCCTCTGTCGCGATGGGGGTGACCCGGGCGGCGGTCCGGGCGGCCTGGGGGGACGCGCGGTGACCGCGCTGTGGGTCGCGCTGGCGGGCGGGTTGGGTGCGGGGGCCCGGTTCGTGCTGGACGGGCTGCTCACCGAGCTCAGTCGGCGGACGCTGCCGACGGCGACGCTGATCATCAACGTGTTGGGCTCCTTCCTGCTCGGCGTGGTCGCCGGCTGGGCAGCCGCCCACGACGGGCCGCCGATCGTCCGGGCGGTGGCCGGGGTCGGGTTCCTGGGCGGGTTCACCACGTTCAGCACCGCCAGCGTCGAACTGGTCCGCCTGGTCCGCGCCGACCGACCCTGGGCGGCCGTCTTCCTTGCGCTGGTCATGGTGGGGGCGAGTATCGGGGCGGCTCTGCTGGGAGGGCTGGTGGGCGGATTCGCTGGTTGAGCCGGGGTGTGTCGGTGGGCTCGGCGGGCTGCGGTCCACGGCGGCTGGTCATCATCCTCAGCGTTATCGACGGTGCCGGGTGGAGTGCTTACCATGGAGGTGGTGATGGATCCCACCGAGGTGCTTGCCTGAACTGCCGTGTTGGCTGATGGGTCCTCCCGAGTGTGACAGGGAGGACGGACCCCATGGTCAGGTCAGTTGATTCGCCCTCGGGTGTCGATGCGGTGACGTGGGCGTCGCCGGTGTTCCCGCGGGAGCCGCTGACCCCCGCCGAGGTACGCGAATTGTGGGCGTTCCTGCACGGCGACATCATGGTCGGTGGCATCCGGCAGTTGTTGCGGGCGTCGCTGGGGTTGTGTCCCCGGCACACGTGGGGCTACGCGGTGGTCGAGGTCGAGTTGTGGATCGACGGGGCGGGCAGTCGTGGGGGTCACCAGCCGTTCGACGTGTGCGTGTTGTACACCGACCTGCTGGAGCAGGTGGTGTCCCGGCTCCGCGCCCGCAGGTCGGGTGGCCGCGGGTCGTTGGTGGCGCGGCTGGCTCGGCAGGGTCCGTGTCGGGTCTGTGCGGCGCTGGGTCCCGATCTGGATGGTGGACCGGTGACGTTCGCGGGGTCGAACTCGGCGGAGTTGACGGCTGAGGCGAACGCGTTGCGGTTCACCCGGCAGTGGCTGATCGAGACCCGTCCGGTGTGGGAGCGGCGCCGGTGCCCGGCATGCGTCGACCAGCCCGACCCGACGAGCGATGCGGGCGACCCTCGGGTGTGGTGCCTGAGACACCTCACGCGACCGGGGGCCCCGGCGCAGGTGTCGGCGACGGGGCTGGCTGACTATCTGGCGGGTGTGGGGGTGCGGCTGGACGCTTTGGGCCGGTCGATGCGGCAGGGTGCGCCGGCCCCGTCGCCGGCGGAGAACGCCTCGTGGGTCGAGGCCCTGGGCTGGTTCGCGGGGTGGGAGTTCCCGTGCTGGCTCACGTCACCCGAACCCGGGTCATGACACCGACGGGGTGGGGCGGGCCGTCGGGTTCGCCGTCGCCGTCGAGGCGTTGGTTGTCGCGCAACCTGGTGGTGTTGACGCTGGTGTCGTTGATGCAGGACGCCGCCAGCGAGATGGTGTACCCGTTGTTGCCGTTCCTGATCACGGGTGTGTTGGCGGCGCCGCCGGTGGTGTTGGGGGTGATCGAGGGTGTCGCGGAGGCCACCGCCGGCATCGCCCGGTACGTGGCGGGACGGTGGTCCGACCGGGCCGGCCGGAAGGGGTTCATCGGGGCAGGCTACGGGCTGGCGGCTGTGGGGAAGGTCCTGGTCGCGGCGGCGGGCAGTTGGCCGCTGGTGCTGGCCGGTCGGGTGGTGGACCGGGTGGGCAAGGGTGTCCGTTCCGCGCCCCGGGACGCCCTGATCGCCGGGTCAGTGCCACCGGACGCGTTGGGGCGCGCGTTCGGTTTCCATCGGGCTGGTGACACCCTTGGAGCGGTCGTCGGCCCGCTGCTCGGATTGTGGGCGCTGACCGTCTTGCAAGGCGACCTGCATGCCGCGTTGTGGTGGGCGGTGGTCCCGGCGGTGGTTTCGGCGGTGCTGGTGGGCCTGGTCCGTGAGCCGCGGCCGCCTGAGGGCCGGGTGGCTCCGGTGCCACCTGCCCCCCGCCAGGTCGCCCCCGTGGTGCGTTGGGTCTGTCAAGTTTTCGGTGTATCTCATGGTTGTTTGACTCTCAGTATCGGCGGCCGGCGGAGAGCCGTCCGTCGAAGGTGATCTCGAACGCGTTGAGGGCGCCCTTCCAGCGCTGTGTCCAACGTGCTCGTCCCTTGCCTGTGGGGTCCAGCGCCATCACAGCGAGGTAGACGCACTTGAGTGCGGCCTGCTCGTTGGGGAAGTGCCCGCGGGCCTTGACGGCCTTGCGGATCCTGGCGTTGACCGACTCGATCGCGTTGGTGGTACACACGATCCGGCGGATCTCTTTGTCGAACTGCAGGAATGGCACGAACTCCGGCCACGCGTTCTCCCACAAACGCACGATCGCCGGGTACTTAGCGCCCCATACTTCGGTGAACTCCAGGAACCGGTCCTCGGCCGCGGCGACGGTGTCGGCGGTGTAGATCGGCCGCAGCGCGCGGGCCAGCTTGTCCCAGTCCTGCCTTGCCGCGTAACGGAACGACCCGCGAATCAGGTGCACCACGCAGGTCTGCACGATCGTTTGCGGCCACACGTTGCCCACCGACTCGGGCAACCCCTTCAGGCCGTCGCACACCAGCATCAACACGTCAGCGACGCCACGGTTCTTGATCTCGGTCAACACCTGCTGCCAGTACTTCGCGCCCTCGCCGCCGTCCCCGGCCCACAGCCCGAGGATGTCGCGGTTCCCCTCGACGGTGACCGCCAACGCGACGTAGATCGGCCGGTTCGCGACCTGCCCGTCGCGGACCTTCACATGAATCGCGTCGATGAACACCACCGGATACACCGGGTCCAGTGGTCGGTTCTGCCACTCGCCCATCGAGTCCAGGACCTTGTCGGTGATCGTCGAGATCGTGGTCTTCGACACCTCAGAGCCATAAACATCGGCCAGATGCGCCGCGATGTCGCCATGGGTCAGCCCGCGAGCCGACAGCGACAACACCACGTCCTCGATCGCCCCCAAACGCCGTTGCCGCTTCGCCACCACGACCGGCTCAAACGACCCGGCCCGATCCCGAGGCACAGCGATCTCGACCGGGCCGGCCTTCGTCAGCACCGTCTTCGACCGCGTCCCGTTACGGGCGTTGTCGCTGCCCTCGACCCGCTCGTGCTTGTCATAGCCCAGATGCGCGGTCATCTCGCCCTCCAGGGCCGACTCCAGGACCAGCTTGGTCAGCTGAGCCAGCAGCCCGCCCTCGCCCTCCACGGACAGCCCCAGCCGCTGCGCGTCGCCCACGAGCTGCGCCACCAAATCCTTGTCCACCAGCGGGGGCGTTCCCGTCGCCGTCACCTGGTCCTCGACCTCCATCACGACCGCCTCAGCGACCGGCTCAACCTGCATCCTCATCGGGTACCTCCTACATCGGAGTTACACCGGAAAACGTACAGTCCCACTTGACCGGCTACCCTGAGCCGGGTGAGGGATCGGTGGGCGAGGTCGAGGGCGCGGTGATGCCGTTCGAGATCGTGCTGCTGATCGGTGTGGTCATGTTGGTGGTCGCGGCCCTGTATTCGTCGGTGGGGCATGGGGGCGGTTCGGGTTATCTGGCGGTGATGGCCCTGTTCGCGGTGGCGCCGGAGGTGATGCGCCCTGGGGCGCTGGTGCTGAACATCGTGGTGGCGTCGGTGGCGGCGTGGACGTTCCTGCGGCGGGGGGCGTTCGCGTGGCGGACGTTGTGGCCGTTGGCGGTGACGGCGGTCCCGTTGGCGTTCGTCGGCGGCCAGCTCCCGGTGCCGGGGGTGGTGTACAAGCCCCTGTTGGCGGTCGTCTTGTTGTGGTCGGCGGTGTCGTTGTGGTTGCCGCGGGCCCGCCCGTGTGACGACCCGACGCTGACTCCGCCGGTGGTGCCCGCGCTGGCCGCGGGTGCGGTGTTGGGGCTGTTGTCGGGGTTGACCGGGATCGGCGGCGGGATCTTCCTCAGCCCGTTGTTGCTGTTCGCTCGGTGGGCGCCCACCCGGCAGGCGTCCGGGGTGGCGGCGGTGTTCATCCTGCTGAACTCGGCGGCGGGCCTGGCCGGGCAGGTGGCGTCGGTGGCGGTGGTCCCGTGGACGGCGCTGGCGGTGTGGGTGCCGCTGGTGCTGGTCGGCGGGCTGGCCGGTTCCCGGTACGGTTCGCGAACCCCAAACACGAAGACCATCTACCGCCTGCTCGGGGTGGTGTTGGCCGTCGCCGCGGTGAAGATGCTGCTGACCCTGAGCGACTAGCCCGGACGATCACGAACCCACCGGGCTCGTTGTCCCTCGACCTCGAGCTGGTGCCGGTTCGAACCGCGAGGACCCCTACAGCACGGTCGATCGAAGGGACCCGGGACGCGCGGCCCGGGGGTGTGGTCAGGGGGTGGGGGTGGGCTGTCGGGTGCGGGTGTGGTCGCCGGGGGCGTAGTGGCGCCAGGTGGTGCCGGCGTCGACGGCGAGGTTTTCGGTGCGAGGGGTGCTGTAGCCGAGCATGCGGGCCACCACGCTGGGAGGTGCTTGTTGGACGAGGTCGCGGAGGGCTCGTTGGCGTCCGGCGAGGTTGGGGATGCCGAACCGGTGGAGCCGTTTGCGCATCGAGGTGGGGTGCAGGGGTTGTCCGGCGCTGCGGCCGGGGAACAGCCAGCGACTGCCGGGGTTGGTGGCGGTGATCAGGTCCGGCCGCGCGGCCAGGTAGTCGGTGAGGAGGCGGTCGAACGGGGCCGCGACGGGGCTGGCCGGTGTCCCGAGCCGGATCGACACGCCGTGGTCGTTGGTGATGATGTCGTCGATGGTGAGCCGGCTGATCCGGTCCAACGATTGGGCGTACAGCAGGATCAGCAGGCTGAGGACGCGGTCGGCGAGGTCGAGTCCGTCGCCGTTGTGGACGCGGCGGATCAACGCGAGCCGGTCCCGGTGGCTGATCGGGTTGCCTTCGCGTTCGGGTAACGCGGTCAAGCGGCGTCGGGGCAGGTGGCGGCCGGTCATGGCCCACCGCAGGAAGGGGCGCAGCGAGACGGCTTCGGTGCGACTGTGGTGGGCGTGCCACGCGTCGAGCTGGCCCTGGCCGCACGTGGCGAGCGTGCTGTGGTGCTCGGCGAGGTGGTTGAGGAACGCGGCGGCGACGCGCAGGTTGTGGCGGGCGGACTGGTGCCGGTAGTGCCCGATCGGCCCGGAGGCGGCACTGTGTCGGAGTTGGCGGAGCACGTGCCAGGTGGCGTACCGGTGGAGGAGTGTGCGGTGGTCGGGGTCGGGGAGGGTGTCCAGCCAGCCGGGGAGCCACTGCTCGAACAGGAACAGGAACCGGTCCACCGGTGGCAGGATGCCGCAGGCGACGAGCAGGTCCCGGACGTGGATCACCGAACGCCAGGGCGTCAAGGTGGTGATGCCCTCGTGGGTGAGGGGCACCTGCTGGTGGGCGATCGCGGTCAGGATCGGTTGGACGTGGGGTTTGGTCAGCCACAGGATGCCTGAGCGGGGCCTGCGCATGGCGGCCAGCCAGTCGGCGAGAGGGACGAGTTCGGGGCTGATCTGTCCGGTGCCGTCGTCGAGGGCTGCGGCGAGCCGGTCGACCAGGACGCAGCGTCCGCACACGTTCTTGTAGTGGTTCCAGCCCTCCTGTCCGCACCGGCTGCAGGTGAAGTTACCGATGCCGCCGGCGCAATCGGTGCACCATCGTTGCCCCTGGGGGCCGCGTCCGGGCAGCAACCGGTCGGTCCCACACCCGTCGCACACGCCGTACGTTTCGCAGGCCCGCGCGTAACAACCGGAGCAGATCAACCCGTCGGGCCACCGTCGCAGGACCACCCACACCCGCCCGCGCGGGTCCGGCGCAGGTGGGTGGTCCCGGCGGGCCGGGAACCGCGCCGGCCGCTGGCAGCGGGCACAAACCAGACCCGCCCCGGCCGCGTCCGCAGCGGTGGCGGTCACTCCTGGCGGCTGATCCGGGCCCGGACGGGGGCGGGTCCTTCGGCGTGGACCATGCGGCCTGGCGCGTCACCGGCGGCGATCTTTCGGACGCCCACGTTGGTGGCCAGGGTGGTGATCAGCTGGTCGACGTCGACGGCGAAGATGTCACACAACGCCGCCAGAGTCGGCAACGACAACCGCTCCGGAGTCTGGGTGACCAGACGGTGCACCTGGGAGGCCGACAACACGATGCCCCGCTCGGCCAGCAACGGCACCAACTCGGTCGTCGCGTACATCCGGTGCTCGGCCATCACCTCTCGCAACCGCCACTCATAGGACACCCTCCGCTTCTGCCGGGTCATCGTGATCCTCCCTGCGTGGTGAGCGCGTCGGCGATCGTGCGGTCCAGCGCCCGACGCAGCGTCCTGGTCCGGTAGTCCGACGACACGCACGTGTAGATCGAGGTCGTCGAGGCGTGGTCGTGGCCGACCTGTTCCTGGACGAACCTGGGGTCCCACCCGTCCTCGATCAGATGGGTCACATAGGAGCGACGCAGCGAGTGGAAGTCCAGCCCCGAGGCCAGACCGAGCGCCTCCCTGTAGGCGGACAGGCGATGGTCCAGGACCTCCAGACCGATCCGCACGCCACGCTCCGACGGCCACGCCGCTGGGGACTCGACACCGAACAGGGGACGGACCTCGGTGAACCACTGCTCAAGGACGTCAGTGGTCCACGGCCACACCGTCAACACGCTGCGACGCTTCGGTGGTGACCCCCGCTGGGCCTTGCCGTGCCGCACGTACACCACCCCGTACTCGCCGAACTCGGCACCATCAGGGTTCCGGCCGAAGTCGGCGGCATCCAGCATCTGGGTTTCCTGGCGGCGGGTGCCGTAGGAGTAGGCCACCTTCAGCAAGGTGGCGTCGCGGAACGCCGCCAACCATCCCTTGCGCCCCAACGCCCGCTTGCGGGCGACCTGGTCGTCGGCGTGATCGAACAACGCCTGCAACTCGTCGCGGGTATACGCGCGCTTCGACGGCTCGGACTCCGAATCGGCGACATGCGCGGCGGAGTTCACCGCGTTGATCACCTGGATCGGATGGGTCCCGAAGCGTTCCTCGCACACGCTCGCCCACCCGTAAGCCGGGTCCGTCAGATAGTCACAGAACCCGCGCACCGACACCTGGTAGCCGCGCACCGTCGACCGGGTGCAGTGCCGCACCGACCGCAGATCGGCGAACCACTCATCGGCCAAACACGACGACCACGACCATGGGAACTCGTTGGAATGGGCATGGAACGCGCGCACCTGCCGCTCCCGTCCGATGATCGTCGAAGCCGTCAGGTTGCGGGCCAGCATCTGGTTCCGCCAGCCCGTCACCATCGCTTCGAACACCTGCGGTTCGGGATGCAGCAGGGCCACCCCGTCGACCAGGACCAGTCGCGCCGCCCCCGCCGCCACGTGCTGGCCCACAGAAACACCCCCTCCACCGCTCGCATCTGCCGCGACAATATCGCATCAGATGCGAGACCGCGGTATCCGCCGAGGCCAGCGAACCACCACACCGACCCCCACAGGCGCGTGAGTTCGGCGGTGTTCGCCGGCTCGGCCGTCAACACTTTCTGACAAGGACGAACGCAGTCTTCCGCTACCGAACAACCACTGTGGCGGGATCGCAACCGATGCGATTGGCCACGCTCGATCGGCCGATGCGACAGGTGTGTCACTGCACCAGGCGGATCGACAACCCGAGGAGCCTGACCGCACACCCCGCAAGGCGGCGTCGAAGCCGCTAGTCAAAGGAGACTCCAATGTCAACCATCGCAGCACCTTCCAGCAGGAAGGTCACCAACGTCCGTCCGTTCGGCTGGCGCGACAAGGTCGGCTACATGTTCGGTGATTTCGGCAACGACTTCACCTTCATGATGTCCGCCTTCTTCCTCGGCGCCTTCTTCATCAAGGGCATGGGCATCGACCCGATCGCCGTCGGCCTGGTGTTCCTCGTGGCCCGCTTCGTCGACGCCTTCACCGACGTCGCCATGGGCGTCATCGTCGACCGCTCCAAGCCCACCCCGGCCGGACGCTTCCGCCCCTGGATCCTCCGTGGCGCCATTCCGGTGTCTCTGGCCATGGTCGCCATCTTCGCCATGTACTGGTTCCTCCCCGTCGGCGAGGCCCAGATGGGCGCCAAGATCGCCTGGATGTGGGTCACCTACTTCCTGTGGGGCTCGGTCTTCTACACCATGATCAACATCCCTTACGGCTCGATGGCATCGGCCATCTCGCCTGAGGCCGACGACCGCTCGCAGCTGTCGGTGTTCCGCTCGATGGGCGCCTCGCTCGCTGGCATCGTGATCTCCCTGACCGTCCCGCTCATCGCCTTCCAGGGCAAGGAGATCCTCACCGGCCGCTTCCCGATCATCGCCGTCGTCTTCGCCGTCCTCGCGATCATCTGCTACGCGCTCTGCTACTTCAACGTCCAGGAGCGCGTCATCGTCGAGACGAAGGGCAAGGGTGAGGGGGCCGGCGCCGCCGCCATCGCCAAGGGCCTGTTCACCAACCGTGCACTCGGCGGACTGATCCTCGCCGCCATCATGCTGCTGTTCGCCTCGCTGTTCGCCGGCTCGGTCAGCTCCTTCCTGTGGCTCGAGTACTTCGAGCGCGGCGAGCTCGCCTCCATCGGCCAGATCCTGTCCTTCCTCCCCGCCCTCGCCCTGGCCGCCTTCGCCCCGGCGCTGGCCCGCCGCTTCGGCAAGAAGGAGATCGGCGTCGTCGGCGTCGCCCTCTGCGGCCTCCTCCACATCGGGCTCTACTTCGTGGACCTGCGCACCTCGCCCTACGCCTTCCTGGTGGTCTTCGGTATCGCGGTCATCGGCCTCGGACTGTTCAACGTCCTCGTCTGGGCCTTCATCACCGACGTGATCGACCAGCAGGAGGTCAAGACCGGTGCCCGCAACGACGGCGTCGTCTACGCCGTCTACTCGTGGTCCCGCAAGTTCGGTCAGGCCCTCGCCGGCGGCCTCGGCTCCATGGCGCTCGGCTGGATCGGCTACCAGACCGCCACCAGCGCCGGCGAGTCCGTCACCCAGACCCCCGAGACGATCCAGGGCATCTGGATGCTGTCGACGGTGCTGCCCGGCCTCATGTACCTGGCCTGCGCCCTGGCCCTCTGGCTGGTCTACCCGCTGGGCAAGAAGGCAGTGGAGTCCAACATCGCGGAGCTCAAGCGTCGCCGCGCCGAGGCGGAGGCTGTCGCCACCGTCTGATCATCGACGACACCGGGACCGAGGTCCCACCCAGAACGGCCCCCGCTCAGGCGGGGGCCGTTCTTCGTCTGCTTCCCATCGGGTTCCCCCCGCCCGTCGTCGTTGGCGGTTCGCCCCACCCGTCGTGGTTGGCGGTTCGCCCCACCCGTGGTGGTTGGCGGTTCGCCCACCCGTCGTCGTTGGCGGTTCGTCCCATCCGTCGTGGTTGGCGGCGAGGGGCTGCGCCACGGCCGACCCCGTCGCACTCCTGTGGTGGGGCTCGGTTTGAGCAAATGGCATGGGTCGCGGAACCCCTCCCGCGCGAATTGAGCGTGGGGCTCTCCGCGAGTCGTGCCATTTGCTCAAGCCAACCCCACCCAGGCGCCGCCCCGGCCCCGGCATCGGAGGTGCGCGACACGCCGTCGCGATGGATGGTCAGGTACCTGGAGGGGCACGCGGGCGGTGTCGTGCGGCGTTTCGTGCCACGGGTTCTGGGCGACGGCGACGGCGACGGCGACGGCGACGCGACGGGGGCGCTAGCCGTGCGGGGAGCCCTGCCCCGACGCCCGGGCGGCCGTGGTGGCCGGTTCTGCTGTCGGGCCTTGGCCTGGGTGTGGCTCAGGTAGTTGAGGCCGCCCGGCCGTCGGCCCACGTCTCCCCACACGCGTCTGCCGGTGGCGTGGCTGGGCCCGGGCGCGTGTCGACGGCGCGGCCCTGGCCAGGGTCCGTTCAGGCGGGACGCCAGTTAGGCGATCCTCGGGCTGGGTAACACTGCGCCGAGCCGCCCCGTCGACCCTCACCCTCGTTGTCGGCCGCCGGTCTGCATGCGCAGGGGGCTTGGGTTCGCTGGCGCTCCTCGCGCCTCAGCCATGGGTGCCGCGTTCCGTCGCTGGCGTCTCAGCCGACGAGCGATGTGCGCGAGGGTGGGGGACGTCAGGGCGGCTGCGCGCAGGGATGCCCATCCCGAGGATCGCTCAACTGGCGTCCCGCCTGAGCAGGCTTGAGCCAGGGCCGCCCTGCCGGCACACGCCCGGAACTGACCACGCCACGGGCAGACGAGTGCGGGGAGACGTGGGACGAGACCCGTGCGGCTCAACTACCCGACCCGTGACCGGCTGGCGGTCGAGGAGCAGAGTGTGGTCAAGGGCCGCGCGGGCCTCGTGTCAGGGCTCCCGGCACCTGTCAGTGGACTCCGTGGCTGGCCACGCGACGGCCTGGCTGGGCGCCTGTATTAGCTCCCGACGCCAGCGCTCCAGCGCTGGCGGGCGAACGCAACGCAGGCGACTCCTCAGGCGTCGGGACGTAAGGCAGGCGTCGGGACGTAGGGCAGGCGTCGGGACGGGAGGCAGGCGTCGGGACGGAGGTCAGGCGGGCAGGCGGTTGCGCTGCTCCTCGGTGCGGTGGAGCAGCTCGCCCGCCTTCGGGACGACGAGCGTGTCCGGGTCCGCCTCCATCGCGTCGAGGTCCACCTCAGCCGGGTCCAGGTAGTTCAGGCTGATCCCCTCGACGACCTCCCGCGGAATCCCTGTGGCCAGGGTCACCGTCACCCGGTTGGTCTCGACCCCTGTTGCCGGGTCGTAGTCGCCCAGCCCGCGCAGGTGCGTCGAGTGCGCCAACTCACCCCACGGGTGGTCCTTGAACCGCTCCCACTGCCCCACGAAGTACTGCCGGTTGTGATACCCGATCTCCTCGATGCCGGGGTGCATCACTGAGACCTGCGTGATGTGGGGCGCGTAGATGATCAGCTCCCCGCCGTCGGCCACCACAGGCTCCATCTTGTAGAAGCCCTTCGCGCCGGTCCACATGTCCTCGTACATCGTCGGGATGATCGACACCACCCGCTTGTACGCCTTCGGCACGTACTTCACGTGCACCCGGGCGGAGACCTCCGCGCACGCCTCCCACGAGGAGCGGGTGTCGCCGAAGGCCAGGAACTGGAGGTCGTCGGAGCCGGGCTTGACGATCATGCCCAGCAGCAGCTTCGTCGACGGGATGAGTTCGGCCGCCGCGTCGATCATCTGCCGCACCGGCGTGATGCCCACGCTGCCGATCATCTCGTAGCTGGTGATCAGGGCCCCCACCCAGTGCGACATGTCGATCACGTCGTGGCCGGACAGCCCCGGGAAGAAGTACTTGTTGCCGCCCGAGATGCCCACCACCTCGTGCGGGAGCACCGGCCCGAGCACGAGCGAGATGTCGGTGTCGACGACCATCCTGTTGACCAGCACCGTCATGGCGCGGTCCGTCAGCCTGCCGTCGGTCAGTTCGCCGATGCGTGAGGCCTCGATGGTGCCGAGGTTGGCGAAGCAGTCGTCGTTGCGCCAGTCGTGGTTGAAGATCTGCCATCCGGGGAACTCGTCGGCGAAATGGCCCGGCTCGTAGCCCATGAGGGCCGCGATGGCGGTCTCGGACATGTAGTCGTGGGTGCCGAGCGCGATGACCACCCGCACGTCCTTCGGCCGCGAACCCAGAGCGTCGCGGATGAGGTGGGACAGCATCGCGATGGGCGCGTGGCGGGTGCCGTCGGGCACCACGAGGGTGACGCGCTTGCCGTCGAAGTCGTAGGCGCCGATGGCGTCGGCGACGAAGCGCCGGATCTCATCCTCGGTCAGCGTCGATTGCGGGCCTCCGACGGTGGCGGCCGGCGCGACGTCCGGATACAGCTCGGTCATGGTTCAGCCTAACTCTCGTGGATGGGCACTCCCCCGGGCCTGTTGAATGCGGGCCCGGGGGAGTGGATGGAACGGTGGAGCGGGTCAGCGCTTGACGCGCGCGTTCCCGGACCAGATGGACCAGACCTGCTCCTCGTCGGCGGGTGCCGCGTAGTCGTTGAGCGACGTGGCGGCCAGCGCCCCCGTCGCCCAGCCGAACTGCATGCAGCGCTCGGCCGGCCAGCCCCGGAGGATGCCGTAGAGCACGCCGCCGACGGAGCCGTCGCCGCCGCCGATGCGGTCGATGACATCGATCTCGCGGAGCTCGGCGACGTGGAAGTCGCCGTCGCCCCACAGCACCATGCCCCACTCGTGGCGGTTGGCCGAGACCACTTCACGCAGCGAGGTGCCGATGTAGGAGGCCTGGGGGTAGGCCTCGCGGATGCGCCCGATCATCTCCTTGAAGCTGTCGATCTTGGCCCCGATGGCCTCGCCGCCGGCCTCCGGTCCGGGAATGCCCAGGCAGAGCTGGAAATCCTCCTCGTTTCCGTAGAGGATGTCGCAGAGCCCTGCGATCTCGGTGAAGGTGGCCCGTAGCTCCTCTTCGCGGCCCTTCCAGAAGGAGGCCCGGTAGTTGAGGTCGAAGCTGATGGCGGTGCCATGCTCCTTGGCCTTGCGGGCCACCTCGAGGCAGAACGTCGCCGTCTGCTCCGAGAGCGCCGCGACCAGCCCGGAGAGGTGCAGGATTGCCACGCCCTCGACGGCGAACAGAGCGTCGAGGTCGTAGTCGTCTGCCGAGAGGGTCAGCCCCACCTCGCCCGCGCGATCGTTCCACACCCGCGGGCCACGACCCCCGAAGCCCGAATCCGCGATGTTGAACTGGTGCCGGTGGCCCCACGCGTCGCCCTGGGGCACGTCGGGACCCTCGAACGCCATGCCGCGACCCCGCAGGTCCGCCTTGATGAACGCCGAGATGGGAGATCCCTCGACGAAGTTGGTGAGCACCTTGACCGGCAGCCCGAGGTAGGACACCACGGACGCGACGTTGGTCTCGGCCGAGGTGGCCTGGAGCGTGAACTCCCGGGAGGTGTGCACGCTCTGCCGGTTCACCGGCGTGAGGCGCACCCCCATGGACGTGGGCACCACCAGGGCCCACCGCGCATCGTCACGGAGTTTCATAATCCCGCGCCTCAGGCCTCGACCTCGGGGCGCCCCTCGGCGGCCCACAGCGTGTGGAAGGACCCGTCAAGGTCGATCCGGCGGTAGGTGTGCGCGCCGAAGAAGTCGCGCTGGCCCTGGATCAGCGCGGCGGGGAGCCGATCCGCGCGGACGCCGTCGTAGTAGGACAGCGACGACGAGAACACCGGCACCGGGACGCCGTGGAGCGCGGACTGGCTGACCACGCGGCGCCACGCCGGGAGGGTGGCCACGATCTTGTCGTAGAAGTAGCTGTCGCCGATCAGCAGCGGCAGGTCAGGCGAGGCGGTGTAGGCGCGGGTGATCTCGCCGAGGAACTGGGCGCGGATGATGCAGCCGCCCCGCCAGATGCGGGCCAGCTCGCCCATGTTGATGTCCCAGCCGTAGGTGGCGGCGGCGGCCTGGATCATGTTGAAGCCCTGCGAGTAGGCCACCAGCTTCGACGCGTACAGCGCCAGGCGGACGTCCTCGATGAAGGCGTCGCGGTCGGTGACGTCCCAGGCTGAGGCCCCACCGTCGAAGTTGCGGGCGGCGAGCCGCTGCTCGACCGACGACGACAGGCCGCGCGCGAAGGTGGCCTCGCCGATGCCCGTGACCGGCACGCCGAGGTCGAGTGCGGTCTGGACGGTCCAGGATCCGGTGCCCTTCTGGCCGGCCTGGTCGACGATGACGTCGACGAGGGCCTGGCCGGTGGTGGCGTCCACGTGGCGGAGCACCTCGACGCTGACCTCCATGAGGTAGGAGTCCAAATCGCCGGTGTTCCACTCGGCGAAGATGTCGGCGATCTCGGCGGGGCTGAGGCCCAGCGCGCGACGCAGCAGGTCGTAGGCCTCGCCGATCACCTGCATGTCGGCGTACTCGATGCCGTTGTGGACCATCTTGACGAAGTGCCCGGCGCCGTCGGAGCCGACGTGGGTGCAGCAGGGCTGGCCGTCGACCTGCGCTGCGATGGACTCGAACATCGGGCCGAGGCGGGTGTAGGACTCGACGGAGCCGCCCGGCATGATGGACGGACCCCACAGGGCGCCCTCCTCGCCGCCGGAGACGCCGGCGCCCACGAAGTGTAGCCCGCGCTCGCGGAGGGCGGCCTCGCGGCGGCGGGTGTCGGAGAACAGGGAGTTGCCGCAGTCGACGATGATGTCGCCCTTGTCCATGCGGGGGGCGAGCTCCTCGATGACGGCGTCGGTTGCCGGCCCTGCGGCCACCATGATGATGGCGACGCGGGGGCTGCTGAGCGCGGCGACGAAGTCGTCCATGGATTCGGCGGGCACGAAAGTGCCCTCGGTGCCGTGGGCGGCCATGACGGCCTCGGTCTTGGCGGCGCTGCGGTTGTGGATGGCAACGGCGTGGCCGTTGCGGGCGAGGTTCCGGGCCAGGTTGGAGCCCATGACCCCCATCCCGGTGACTCCGATGTCGGCGGTGGACGGGGTTGGTGTGGCGAGTGCCATCGATGCTCCTTTGGGTCGTGTGCCCCCTCAGGATGGCCCGAGTGGTGGCCCGGGCGGCAGGTGTTGCCACTTGTTGCTTGGCGGTGCGCCGGGGACGTGGCAACTCATGCGCAGGGCACGCTGCGCTGAGCGTGGCAACAAACGGCAATCATGTGCCCTCTGCGGGTGGCAGCTCGTACCGTGAAGTCACCAGCAACGGAGCAAGGAGCAGCATCATGGTGGATCTGAAGGCCACGCCTTTCAACCTCGACGACGAGGCGATCGAGTGGGTGAACACCACCATCGCGGAGATGACCGACGAGGAGAAGATCGGCCAGCTCTTCGTCAACATGGGCGCCCAGCGGACCGAGGAGTACCTCACCGACGTCCTGAACACCTACCACATCGGCGCCGTGCGCTACACCCCCGCGAAGGCCGACGAGGTGTGGGAGCAGAACAACATCCTGCAGACCAACTCGAAGATCCCGATGCTCATCGCCGCCAACACCGAGGCCGGCGGCAACGGTGCCTGCACGGACGGCACCTACGTGGGCTGGGAGGCGAAGATCGGCGTCGCCGGCGACGTCCGCTACGCCTACGAACTCGGCCGCATCTCCGGCGTGGAGGCCGCGGCGATCGGCTGCAACTGGTCCTTCGCGCCCATCGTCGACGTGTACCGCAACTGGCGCAACCCCATCGTGTCGCGGCGGACCTGGGGCGGCGACGTCGACCAGGTGCTCGAGATGAGCCTCGCCTACATGAAGGGCATCCAGGAGTCCGGCATCGCGCCGGCCGCCAAGCACTGGCCCGGCGACGGCATCGACGAGCGTGACCAGCACCTCTCCCACGCCCCCAACTGGCTCTCGGTCGAGGAGTGGGACGACACCTTCGGGAGGCTCTACAAGGGCCTGATCGACGCCGGCCTGCCGTCGCTGATGACCGGCCACATCGCGCTGCCGTCGTACCAGAAGCACTTCAACCCCGACATGACCGACGAGGACATCCTCCCCGCCACGCTGTCGAAGGAGATCAACACCAACCTCCTGCGCGAGCAGCTGGGCTTCAACGGCGTCGTCGTCACCGACGCCAGCCACATGGTGGGCCTCACCGGCGCCATGAAGCGCTCCGACATCCTCCCCACCGCCATCGAGGCGGGCTGCGACCTGTTCCTCTTCTTCAACGATCCCGACGAGGACTTCGGCTGGATGATGGAGGGCTGGAAGTCCGGGAAGCTCTCCGACGTGCGGCTCCACGAGGCGCTGACCCGCATCCTCGGACTGAAGGCGATGCTCGGCCTCCACAAGAAGCCCGGCAACGAGCTGCTGCCCCCGAAGGAGGAGGCATTGGCGAGGATCGGCCTGCCCGAGCACAAGGCGGTCGCCGTCGAGGTGGCCGACGCCGCCATCACCCTGGTCAAGAACAAGCAGCCCGGGAACCTCCCCATCTCGACGTCCACGTTCAAGCGCATCCTCGTCGTCCCGATCGGCGCCGCGCCCAGCCCCTTCGCGATGATGGTCGACGGCGGCAGCAAGCACCCCGCCGCCACGTTCGCGGACAAGCTGCGCGAGCGAGGCTACGAGGCGGACCTGTACGAGTCGCAGCTGGACAAGATCAAGGGCAAGAGCGCCGACGAGGTCAGGGCGATTCTGCAGAACGCCTACGCCGGCAAGTCCGCCATCGCCGACCTCACCGACAACTACGACATGGTGCTGTCGGTGGCCAACGTCAACGGCATCGGCCAGGCGGTCGAGCGGCCCTACTGGCCCGGCACCAAGGGCACCCTGGACATGCCCTGGTACGTGCACGAGCTGCCCACCATCCTGGTGTCGACGGCGTCGCCCAACATGCTGCCCGACATGCCGCAGGTCAAGACCTACATCAACGCCTACGACGACCACGACTTCAACCTCGACATCGTGCTCGACAAGCTCGAAGGCAAGTCGGAGTTCAAGGGCACGCCCAACACCGAGATGTTCCCCTTCCCCGACACCCGGATCTGAGGACCGACGATGACCGACAAGATGCCCGAGCGCGCCCAGGTGCTCCTCGACTTCCAGCCCACGAAGCAGTTCTTCGTCGGGATCGACTCCGACGGCTGCGCCATGGACGCCATGGACATCAAGCACCAGGAGTGCTTCACGCCGTCCTACATCAAGTACTTCGACCTGCAGGCCGCCTCCACCCTGGTCCGCGAGACCGCCCTGTTCGTCAACCTCCACTCCACCACCCGCGGCCAGAACCGCTGGGTGGCGCTGGCCCGGCTGTTCGAGCTGCTCAGGCAGCGGCCCGAGGTGCTGGAACGCGGCGTGAAGGTGCCCGAGGGCGTCGAGCTGCGGAGGTTCCTGGACTCCGGCTACCCGCGCTCCGATCGCGGGATCGCCGAGTTCGCCGAGGCCCATCCGTCAGAGGAGATCGAGCGCTGCATCGCCTGGGGCAAGGGCGTCAACGAGCTCATCGCCTGGATGGTGCACGGCTGCGCACCCTTCCCGGGTGTGCGCGAGGCCATCGAGGCGATGCAGCCGGACGTGGACTGCATGACCGTCTCCGCGACGCCCATGGAGGCGCTCGAGCGCGAGTGGCACGAGCACGACCTGGCCAAATACATGAAGGTGGTGGCCGGCCAGGAGATGGGCTCGAAGGCACAGCACGTGCACTGGGCCGCCAAGGGCAAGTACGACGACGACCACATCATGCTCATCGGCGATGCCCCCGGCGACCGCGACAGCGCCTTCTCCGAGGGCGTCCTGTTCTACCCGATCATGCCGGGCGGCGAGGCCGAGTCCTGGCGACGGTTCCGCGAGGAGGCGCTGCCGAAGTTCCTCGACGGCACCTACCGGGGCGCCTACATGGAATCCCTGGTCGCCGATTTCGAGGCGCTGCTCCCGGAGAGGCCCACCTGGGTCACCGTGTGACGCTCGGGTCGTGACCCGCGGGCTCCTCATCGATGATGAGGAGCCCGTTGTCGTTCAGAGCGCCCAACTGGGCCGCGACCGCCTCCGCGAGGGAGCCGTCGGGCGGGGTGCCGAAGGCCGTGGCGAGCTCGTCGCTCAGCTGGTCGAGGGTGACCGGCCCGTCGCCCAGCACCTCCAGGATGAGGGTGGCCACGGGGCCGAGGCGGAGGACCTGGTCGTCGAGGAGGACCAGCGACTCGCCGTCGACCGGCAGGAAGTCCGTGAGGTCTGCGCGCCTGATCACTGCCGTCCCTCCAAGCGGTCGGTGCACCACTGAAGGATCTGGTGCCCCTCGCCGTACTCGACGAGCGTGCAGCCGGCGCGACGGTGCACGTCGGCCATGAGGTGCAGCGGGCGGGGCAGCTTCGAGAGCGACGAGGTCTCCGGGGCGATCATGGCCAGGGCGTCGAGGACGGGCAGGGGAGTGAAGGCGGCGGTGTCGCGGCCGGGGGTCCGGCGCAGCACCACCAGGTCAGTCAGCGTCGGAGACGGGGGGGCCTGGAGCAGCCCGAGGTCGTCGGGGGAGTTCTCCCGCTTCGGGTGCCCGTGGTCCGGGGCCAGCGTGATGGGCTTGGGGTAGGGGTGGATCCGCAGCGTGACCGGGTCGATGCCCACCGTCTCGTCGGAGAGGTAGCCGTAGCTCCTCCCGAGGCGGCGGGTGAGCGTGGACTTGCCCGTGCCGCCGGGGGCGACGAACACCAGGGCGCGCCCCGTCTGCGGGTGTGCCACCGCCCCGGCGTGGAACATGAGGAGCTGCCCGGCGCGGGCGGCGATGAACGCCTGGGTGATCTGCTGGGTGGCTGACTCCTGTGAGGAGTTCTTCCTCACGGTGACGTCGGCCTGGGCGGTGGTGTCGCGGGAGAGGCAGCGGGCCCAGAGGTGCCGGACGGCGTCGAGGTCGAGGCCGGAGTCGCCGAGGTCCACCGCGACGCCGGTGCCGAGGCCCGCGAGGGTGAGCGTGTGGGGCGCCTCACTCATCGGAGACCGTCAGCCTTCTCGTGGTGAGATCCGCCAGGTAGGCGGCGACGGGGGCGTGGATCTCGGTCGCCTCGGTCCCGGTTGCCTCGCTCACGGTGCTGACGATCTCGGCCGTGGTGGCGCCGTCGAGGCAGTGCCAGATGAGGGCGGCGGTGCCGTCGAGGATCACCACCTCCCCGACGGTGGGGGCCGTCGCCACCACGCGATCCTCGTCGTCCTCCCACACCACGTCGGGATGGTGGCGGTGCGTCATGCCCTGCCCCCCGTCGAGGTGCGACGGGCGGCCAGCTCGCCGAGCAGTCGTCTCCATCGCAGCAGCGTACGCTGAGCGACCTCGCGGTGGCTGGGCGCGTGCCCCAGCTCGGCCTCGAGCAGGGACGGGTCGAAGAACAGCAGCCCTTGGACGACGGCGGCCTTCTTGCCGACGGTGGTGGCGGCCCGCCAACGGGCCCGCCACTCGTCGAGGCGGCTCGGGTTACCGTCGCGGAAGTGCTTCCACAGCAGGTACTCGGGATGGTCCCTGAAGGCCTCCAGGTCCCCGACGGCGGCCGCCACCCCGATCTCGGCGCCGAGATGCCGCGCCAGGGCGAGCACCCCCGTGCGCTCGTCGGCGGTGGCGCGGTCCCAGGCACGACCCGTATCGGGGTGGTGGGGCCCGCTGCGCGCGGAGTGCAGGAGGAGGAGCAGCCGCTGCGCCGTGACCGACGGCGTGGGGCACGGCACGTGACCCAGGTCCGTGCTCGTGCGGGCCCGCCACAGCTCGTCGAACGCCTCCGGCGCGAGGCCGGGGAAGCGGCGGTGCACGTCGGCGTTGCCGAGGGTGGGATGGAAGATGTTCATCGCGTGGCCGAAGGCCGAGCTGGTGGAGAAGCTGGTCTTGCGGATCCAGCCGTGCCTGGAGGCCTCGTCGAGGAAGCGGTGGACGTGCTCGGGGCGGATGAGGAGGTCCGCGTCGCTGCTGTGACGGGGAACGGTCTCGGTGCGTTCGAAGCCGCCCTCGGCGTCGTGGATGTCGCGGGTGTCGAGCAGTTCCCGCGCGACGGCCGGCCCCTTGACGTGCAGGACGTCCGCCCCGGCCTTGTCCGCGATGCGCTGCAGCACGCCGTGGGTGAGCCGGAGCCGGACGTGGAGGGAGGGCTCTTTCGTCATCGCAGGGTGTCGAGGTAACGGCGGAGGGCTTCGGTGCCGTCACTGGGCTGGAAGCCGGTGGCCTTGATTTTGGCCAGGTCGAGGGTGCTGTGTCGCGGGCGAGGTGCGGTGATCTTGCCGGCTGAGAATGTCGCGGTGTCTGTGCGGGTCACGCGGCCCTGAGCGCCGCGGGCGTCGAAGACGGCGGTGGCCACGTCGAACCACGACATCGGGTCGCCGTCGGAGGTGACGTTGTAGATGCCGGCAGGGGCGCCCGTCTCGACGAGGTGGAGCGTTGCCCGGGCGAGGTCGTCGGCGAAGGTGAGCCTGCCGAACTGGTCGTCGACGACGGCGGGGCTGATCCCGGAGTCGGCGAGGCGGGCCATGGTCCGCACGAAGTTGGGGCCGTCTCCGATCACCCAGCTGGTGCGCAGGATGTAGTGCCGGGGCAGGGTGGCGACGAGCGCGTCGGCGGCGGCCTTGGAGGCGCCGTAGGCGCTGAGGGGGGAGAAGGGCTCGTCCTCGGCGTGGGTGTCGCGGGTGCCGTCGAAGACGTAGTCGGAGGAGACGTGCACGAGGGGGAGCCGGTGGCGGTTGGCGGCTGCGACCAGGTTGGCAGTGCCGGTCACGTTGACCGCCCAGCAGGCAACCCGTCCGTCGGCTTCGGCGGCGTCGACGGCGGTCCAGGCGGCGGCGTTGATGATCGTGGAGGCCCGTCCCCACGGGAAGGCGGCGACGGCGTCGGCATCGGTGATGTCGAGTTCGTCTCGATCGAGGAATTGGGCGTCCGGAAGGAGCCGGCGCAGTGCCTGGCCGAGCTGGCCGCCGGCCCCGGTGACGACGGGGCGGGGCCGGGGCATCGGGATGACGTCGGCGAGGGCCGGGTGGGTGCGGTCGGCCTCGGAGACGATGGCCGATTCGAGGGGCAGGGGCCAGGCGATGGCGGGGTGGTTGAGGTTGGCGAATGTGTACTGGGACTTGGTCTCGGCTGACCAGTGCTCGTTGACGAGGTAGGAGTAGCAGGTGCCGGCTTCGAGGGCCTGGTAGGCGTTGCCCACGCCGCTGGGGGTGAAGACGGCCGTGTCTGGGCCGATCTCGTGGGTGACCACGGTGCCGAAGGTGTCGCCCTCGCGGAGGTCCACCCAGGCCCCGAACACGCGCCCGGTGGCGACTGAGACCAGCTTGTCCCACGGCTCGGCGTGGATGCCGCGGGTGACGCCGGCCTCGGCGTTGAAGCTCATGTTCTGCTGCACTGGCGCGAAATCGGGCAGCCCGAGGGTCATCATCTTGGCGCGCTGCCAGTTCTCCTTGAACCATCCGCGGGCGTCGCCGTGGAGGGGCAGGGTGAGGATCAGGAGGCCGGGGATCGAGGTTGAGGAGAGGCTGAGCCCTGCGACCCCCTCCCCTGGGCGCACAGCGGTGGTCACGCGGCCAGCCTAGCCGGTGGATGCCTTGGCGCTCGCTCCATCCTCGTCAGTAGGCGCCGCGCGAGCTCACGACCGCGCGGAAGGTGCGCAGGAGGATGACGATGTCCTGAAGCATGGACCAGTTGTCCACGTAGTAGAGGTCGAGACGGACGGTGTCGTCCCACCCGAGGTCGGATCTGCCCGACACCTGCCACAGGCCCGTGATGCCTGGCCGCACGTCCAATCGACGCCGCACATGAGTCAGGTAGAGCGCCACCTCCTGCTCCATGGCCGGGCGCGGCCCGACGAGACTCATCTCCCCTCGCAGCACGTTGAACAGTTGGGGGAGTTCGTCGATGGAGAAGCGGCGGATGAAGCGCCCAAAGGGGGTGATGCGGGGGTCGTTTCTGATCTTGAACAGGGCACCCTCCGCCTCGTTGGCGTCCTCGAGGCCTTCGGCCCGGATCTGCTCGGCGTTCTGCACCATGGAGCGGAACTTCAGCAGTTGGAACGGCTCTCCTCCCATGCCCACGCGTTGCTGCCTGAAGAGCACGGACCCGCCGTCGCTCAGCTTGATGACGAGGGCTGTCACCAGCATGAGGGGGGACAGCAGCACCAACAGCAGTACTGAGGCGACCAGGTCGAAGGCTCGCTTGGTGAACCTGAGGGACCGCTCCGCCTGCGGCTTTCCCACGTGCATGAGCGGGAGTCCGGCCACGGGCGTCACGTGGATGCGCTGGCTGGAGATGTCGGTCATGGCGGGGACCACCACCATCTCGGCGCGGTGGCCCTCCAACTTGCGGGCCATCTCGTTGAACTCGCGCCCGCGTCGGACGGAGCCCGTGGTGAAGATCACGGCCCGGGCACCGGTGCGATCGATCACGCTCAGGAGGTCGTCGAGGGTGCCCACCTCGTCGATGTCGCTGTCTGACCTCGCGTCGACGTCGATCGACTCGTCGTCGGGCGGAGCCACCACGCCCACCGGGGTGTAGCCGAGCCACGTCTCCCTCCGCAGCACGGCCACGACGTCGTCGACGGCGCCACTGTCCCCGACCACCAGGGTGGGCAGACAGAAGCGACCGGACACCCGCAGCTGTTGCAGGATCCGCCTCGCGGTGAGGCGCCCCATTAGCAGGGCGGGGATGCCGATGGCCACCAGGATGGCGACGAACCCCCTGGACAGCGGGTAGTTGAAGATGAAGGCGAAGAAGCCCAGAGCGAGCAGGAACAGCAGCGATGAGTTGAACACCTGGCGGTACTCGGCCACTCCGAAGCCCCAGTGACGCGGGCGGTATGCCCCCCCGAAGGCCAGTGCGAGCAGCCATCCCACCACGATGAGTGGAGCCACGGGGATGACCAGTTGCTCCGCGTCGTTGATGCTCCGGAGGAAGGGGACCCACCTGCGCAGCGCCACCGCGGCGACCGCAGCAGCAGAAATCAGGGCAGTATCCAGGGCGACGAGTGCCCAGCGATACAGATTACGCATAGTGCTCCCCAACACCCCCTTCCGAGCACTCTAGCCAGTGGGTGTGGCGGACGCCGAATCCTCGACGGTGCGTGCCCTGCGGGCGGTGCCTATACTCGGGAGGACCGCGGGGCGGCACCCGCGATTATGTCCGGGGGTTCCGTACGTGACGCTCATCGAGTTCGTCCGCTTTCTGCGCCACGACGCGCGCCTGATCGCCATCATGACCCTCCTGGGCCTCGTGGCGGCGGCGGGCTACGCCTACCTGCAGCCGGTGGTGTACCAGTCGAGCGCAACGGGCATCATCGTCGCGGGGGACAACACGAGCGTCGGCGGCGCCATGAGCGGAAGCGCCCTCGCGCAACAGCGCGCGGCGGTCTACGTGGCCTTGGCCGGGACGGCGGCCGTGCGGGACCGCGCCGCGGAGGCACCCTCCATCCAGGAGAACCCTTCGGCCGCCAACGGATCGATCAGCGCCAGTACTGTGACGGGCACGCCGCTGCTCACAGTCAGCGCCACCGGCGGTTCGGGTGAGGAGGCGCGGCTGCTGGCCGACGCCGGACTCGAGGCGCTCGCCGCCGAGGCGCTCGCCCTGGAGATGCGCACCCCCACTGAGGAGGGGACGCCGGCGAATCCGGACGATGTCGCGGTTCGGATCGCGACATACAGCCCCGCCTCCGCATCCTCCGAGCCGGTCTCGCCGAACTGGCTTCGACTCCTCCTCATCGGGACCGGCGCCGGGCTCGGGCTTGGGTTGGCCGTTGCCTTCGCCCGCTCGAAGCTGGACGTGAGGGTGCGCACTATGGCGGACGTCGAGGCTGAAACCGGGCACGGAGTCCTCGGTGTGATCCCGGACACCAAGGAACTGTCCGAGGCGCGCACCGGGGCTCGGATCAGCCTGTCCAAGCTCGGTCCGGCCGGAGAGGCGCTGCGCCAGCTCCGCACCAACCTGCGCTACGTCAACATCGACTCGCCGCCCAGGTCGATCGTGGTCACCTCGGCCAACCCGGGTGAGGGCAAGTCCACCATCTCGTCGACTCTCGCGGTGCTGATCGCGCGGTCAGGGCAGCCTGTGGTGCTCATCGATGCCGACCTCCGCAAACCGGTGCAGCACACGATCTTCGGCGCGGACAACGCGATCGGGCTTTCGCAGGTGCTCGTGGGCGACGTGTCGGTGGAGGACGCGTTGCAGCGCACCAGCGAGCCCAATCTCATGGTCCTCACCTCCGGGAAGGTGCCGGCCAACCCGTCGGAGATGGTGGGGTCGCGGCGCATGAAGACGCTCCTGGCCAGCCTATCCAAGCACTACTTCGTTATCACCGATGCGCCACCAATCCTGGCCGTCACCGACGCGGGCCTCCTGACGGCATCCACCGACGGTGCGGTCCTGGTGGCCCGCGTCGGGAAGACGCACAAGGAACAGTTGCGGATGGCGACGAAGCTGCTCAAGCAGGTGGGCGGCTCGGTCCTGGGCACGGTGCTCCACCGGGCGCACCGCAAGAGCATGGGTGAGGTTGTGTACGGCGCCGGACATGGCGGTGCGTACCAGGCCTACTACGGCACCGGCGACACCCAGCTCTCCGAGGAGGACGCGGCGCCCATCACCGTACGGCGAGCCGCCCCCGCCCCGGAGCCGCTCGAGACGGCGCCCCAGGTCCCGGTGGCCGTGCCTCGGTCGGCCAAGCGCAGCGCGGGTCACTGACCGCCGTCGGCCTCCGCCTCAATCCTCGTGCGTGCCGCGCCGTGATACGCGAGGTACAGCCCCAGGGCGACTGCGATCGGCGGGCTCGTCAGGGAGAAGCCGATGTTGAACGAGACGATGAGGCCACAGATCAGCGCGGCCTCGGCCCACACCGGCCGGTCCAGCGCCGGCAGTTGGTGGAACATGAGGAAGACGCCGATGATCAGGGCGATCAGCAGGACCATCGCGAGGAGGCCACCTTCCATCTGCATCGCCCGGTAGCTGTTGTGGAAGAACAGTGTGGTGCCGCGGATGTCGACCACGGCGGTGCCCAGACCCTCGCCGAGCCATCCGGCTTCGCGCACCATCTGCTGTTCGGCCAGGGCGAGGGCCTCGCGGAGGTCGTCCGAGCCTGCGCGGTCGGTGAACCAGCCGCGCTCCTCCGCAAAGGCGTCCGCCCACGCGTAAAGAACGGCCGTGCTGCCGATGGCGACCAGGCTCACCAGCCGATTCAACCGAGGTGCGAACCACACCCAGAGCGTTGCGATAGCGTAGGCGAACAGCGTGGTCCGGGAGACGGTGAGGAGCACCCCGCCGCCCACCACAGCCCAGAGCGAGATCCGGGCGCGTCGCGTGCGGAGCGACTGGATGGTGGCGAAGCCCAGTGTGGTGAGCACGTAGCCCGCGGCGTTGGGATCCCCCAGCACGCCGGTGAGCCTGCCGACGTAGCTGCTGCTGGGAAGGAGAGCAACGCTCGCAGAGAGGGCGACGAGCATGCCGATCACCACGCCCCGGCTGACCGAGCGGACGTGCAGGCGCCCGGCGCCGAGGACGGCGGCCACCGCGAAGAGGGTGACGATGTTGACGGAACGCCGGAGCTCGCCCAACCCATGCACGTAGAGCGTCCAGCCCACCAGCCAGAGCACCAGCCCCGTCCCTGCCAGCGAGACCAGGGCGCTCCCCGCCCTCCAGCGGGCGCCGGCCCAGACGCCGATGGCCACGAGCGCCACGCAGGCGAGGGTGTTGACCGGAAGGGTCAGGGAAGGAATGAGGAACTCGACCCCACGCACCGGGATGAGCATGCCGAGCAGGAACACCGGGATGACGATGTCTCCCCACTCCTGAAGCCAGCGGCTCTCGGCGGGGGCCTCGCTGTCTGACAGGGCCACGGAGCTGGTGTCCGTAGTGCTCACCGTGCCCTCCCGTCGTCGATGTGATCCGACGAGTGTGACACAAGCTCAGTCACGCGCCGCCTCAGGGCCGCGGCGAAGTGCGCCTCGTCGAACGCGGTCACGTGCTCCCGGATCTCGGAGCCGTTCCAGGCGCGGCCGCGGTTGGCCAGCACCGCCCGCGCGATGTCGTCTGCGGTGGAGACGTCGAAGAACGAGCCGTTGACCCCCTCCGTGACGGTGTCCAGATAGCCGCCGGCGCGCAGCGCGAGGGTGGGCGTGCCCAACATGCCCGCCTCCAGCGGGGTGAGCCCATAGTCCTCGAAGCTGGGGGCGATGAGCGCCTCCGCGGCGCTGTAAGCCCAGGCCAGCTCACCGTCGGAGAGCCCCTCGAGCATCCGGACGTTGCGAGGGAGAGTGCGGTGGAGTTGGTCGCGGAGGGGGCCCCTGCCGACGACGACGAGGCGCTCGTCGGGCAGGCCGCGGAACGCGTCGATGGCCGTGTCCACGTTCTTATAGGGGAGCAGCCGTGAGACCACCAGGTGGAAGGACGGCCAGTCCGCCAGTGCGACGATGGGCTCCGGCGGCACGGCGTCGTGGACGGCCGGGGGAGCCGGCACGACGGCGGCGTCGAGGCCGTACACGTCCCTGATCCGCTCACGGACCACGGTGGAGTTGGCGAGGTAGCGGTCGGCGGACCTAGCGGCGCGTTGATCCCACCGCACGAGCGCGGGACGCAGCGCGGACAGGGCCCAGCCCACCGGGGATCGGCCCGCCGGTGCGCCGAGATACTCCTCGGACAGATAGAGGAATCGAGCGGGGGAGTGGCAGTAGACGAGCTTCCTTCCGGTGGTGCGGAACCCGTGCGCGAAGCCGGTGGAGGACACCAGCAGAATGTCGGCATCGATGATCGGCGCCCTGTCGATGGCGCTCTGATACAGCGGAAGCCCGTAGCGGTGGTCCCGTCTCAGGAGTTCGATCCGATTGAGCCGGGTTGTCATCACGCGCACGTCACGGAACTCGGGAAAGGTGGTCTCCGGGTTGTACACGGTGGTGTGAACGGTGGCCTCCGGGAAAGCACGCGTCATGGCGAGGACGACGCGCTCTGCGCCGCCCCGCTGTGTCAGGTAGTCGTGCGCGATCGCGACGCGGGGACGGGCGGCCATCAAAGCTCCGTGGTGACGTCGTCGGGATGACGGTATCCGGCAACGGACCCGCCCTCCACCAGCAGTGCGATGGCCTTGTGTGAGAGTGCACGCGGCAGCACGCGTGCGCCAGCGTCGACGGCAGCCGAAGCGGCGTCCAGGAACCGTCTCGAGGGGGCTCGTCCGACCGCTCGTACCGCGCGATTCCACACTCCCCCGTCTGACGGCTCAGCGCTGCCAAGCACCTCAGTTCCGTGCTTGGCCTCGAACAACCGACGAGCGGCACCGGAGTGGAAGGCCCGCTGCACCCGGCTTTGGGTGGTGACTGCGGCGACGAAGTGCGGTGTCTCCAACTCGCGGACGAGTTGCACCGGGGCGCCATATTGATGGAGCCTGTACCCCCAGTCGACGTCCTCCCAGCCATAGGCCCTGTAGTCCGAGTCGTAGGGTCCGACCGCGTTCCACAGGTCCCGAGTCGTGGAGCAGTTGCCAGCCCAATACCGCCAGGCTTGCTGGCTGTGGTACCCATCGCGCCGGAAGGCTTCATCCGCGTCGATACCGTAGCAGCGCGCGTAAGGGGTGTCTGGAAGTTGGTTGAGGTAGAGACCGATCGCGCCTCCGGGTTCCGACTCGTGGGCCGCTTTGTGCTGCCGCACGTAGTCGCTGCCTGGCTCCAGGTCGTCGTCACAGCGAATCAGCACGTCTCCCTCGGCGGCTGCGAAGCCTGCGTTGAGGGCGGCCACTCTGCCGCGGTTCTCCGGGAACACGGTCGAGCGGACCGGCAGGTGCCGATACCGTTCCACCGCCTGGCGGGAGCCGTCGACGTCGCCGTCGATGACGACGATGGCCTCCCAGTCGCGATCGTCCTGGGCAGCCAAGGCGTTGAGCAGCCTCGGCAGGCGCTTGGCGCCGCCGCGGCTGGGGATGATGATCGAGGCGAGGGTCACTGTTGCGCCTCCAACCGTTGCAGGACCTCGTCAAGGCGGTGCCGTCCGGCCTCGGGTGAGAAAGTCTGAGCCCAGCGTCGGTGAGACTCGTCCAGGTGGGCAGTGCTGTAGCCGACGAGCGCGGCCTGGATTGTCCGCGCCAGGTCGTCGGCGTCGCCGGGATCTGCCATCCACGGGAAGGCGGGTCCCGCCACTGAGGGAAGAGCGCCTGCTCGGGTGATGACGAACGGGCAGCGTGCCGACATCGCCTCTGCGGCCACCAGCCCGAACGGTTCGTCCCACACGGAAGGGAAAACGGCCAGGTCGACAGTTGAGAAGAACTCCTCGCGGGTCACCCAGCCCGCTCGTACGGTGAGGTGCTCGATCGGCCGAAGAGCATCGTCGACCATCCGGATGTCCGACTCCGGGACGAAGCGGGGCTCCCCGGCGAGGTACAGCTGGTAGGTGCCCGGCCGTTCCTGGTCGAGCAGCCGGATCGCCCGGGCAAGAACGTGGACTCCCTTGTCCGGAGAGAGGCGTCCGAGGTAGCCGATGACGACAGCACCGGAGTGGGTGCGTCCCTCAACAGTTGAAGGGTCAAGGGGTGCGGTCCAGTTCTCCATCACCTCTGATCCCAGCCCCACCTGCTGTCGCATCAGCTCTGACGGCACTACGACGAGCCGGGCCCCCCGCGTTGCGCCACGCGCGATGGCCTTGAGTTCTCCCGTGGGCTGCTGGTGGAGGTGTACGACACGGTTGGGCAGCGCTGCGGTGGCCGCGGCGGGGCGAAGCCCGTTGCACCACAATAGGCCCCGGCGTTCCCTCCGAGTCCAGCGACGCAGTCCCCGAAGGTAGCCGAGGGTGCTGTCGGCGTGAATCTCGACCACCCGCAGGCCCTCGGCCCGGGCGGCTTCGAGGAGTGACCTTGGCGAGGAGGGCACCACAACCTCAACGTCGTGCCCCAGGTCTCGCGCGGCTACGGCCATGGCGAGCAGCATCACTTCGCCACCGCCGATGTCGCCGTGGTTGGCCGCGAAGCTGATCCTCATCGCAGCACCCTTTCATACACCTCGGCAATCTGAGCCGCCATGCCTGACACCGATGGCCAGTGCGGGGGCAACTCGGGTCGCTTCTCCACGTCGAACGCCTGCTCACGCATGAGGTCCGCGACGCGTGCGACATCATCGGCCTCAGCCATGCAGTACGCCGGCAGGATCTCTGGGTTGCCACCCACTGGTGTTGCCACGACGCCCAGACCGTGGGCCACCGCGTCCAGGACGGAGTAGGACGCGTTCTCCCACGCCGAGAGTTGCACCAGGACGTCGTGATGGGCCAAGGCCTCTGGGACCTCGAGGAAGCCGGGGAATGTCACGGAGTCTTCGATGCCGAGAGCCTTGGCGAGGCCCACGAGTGCCATCCGATCGGGCCCTTCCCCAGCGACTGTGAGCGTCGCGTGGGGGAGACCGGAACCGAGGCGCGCGAAGGCGCGGAGCGTGTCAGGGATGCGCTTCTCCGGGGCCAGCCGGGCGAGGCTGAGGAACCTCATCCCTGGCTCACGGGGTGTGATCTCCAGGCGGTTGACGCCATTGAGGACGACGGAGATGGGAGTCGTGGGGCGCCAGGCGCGAATCATTTCCCGCTTCGTTGACTCGCTGACGGCGATGAGCGCGTCGAAGCGTCGAGAGCGGACGTGGTGAAGAGCTCGGCGGACGAGCGCCTTGGCCCTGCCGCGGTGATAGAGCCGCTCGTCGGCCGCGATGCCGTGCTCGGTAGAGACCAGGTGCGTGGGGAGGCCGACCGTCGCGGCCGTGACGAGGAAGTCAGCCCGCGCCAGGTGGGAGTGGACTATGGCCGGTTTCAGCGCGCGGATGGACGCCCTCAACTCGCGGACAGCGTCGGCTGCCGAGCCGTCGAGTGGCAGGGCGAGGGTGGGGACGCCCAGCTCGTCGAGCCGATCGAGCAGCGGACCGGCAGGCGCGGCTACAGTGAGCCAGTACCCGGGGATGCCGACGGTGGCCGCGTCGAGAATCTTGCGCGCAACGCCCGCCAGGTTGCTCACCGGGGTGACCCACAGGGCTCGTCTCACGTCAGAACCACTGTTCCAGACGTTCGAGGGCCGTCCAGAAGCCGGCGCCGCCGTCGGTGTGCCCCATCCAGATCTCCGGGATGAACCAGACGCCGGGGCTCAGCTCGTCGAGCTGTTTCGCGAGGAGCGGCCAGTCCACCTCGCCCTCGCCGATCTGCGGGCCTTCCCCATCGACCCCCTCGGCGTCGACGATGTGGAGGTGTTCGGTGTGCGGGGCGAGCCTCTCCACGTAGGTGCTGAACGCCTGCTTGTGGAAGTTGGCGGCGAGCTTGGAGTGGGAGATGTCGAGCGTGAGCCGATGGCCGTACTGCTCGCAGAACTCGACGGTGTCGTCCAGCCCCATGAAGAGATTGTGATACTGCTGGCCGCCCATCAGCCACGGGTAGGGCGGGAGAGTCTGGGCGGTGAGCCTGACGTCGGCGGTGTCGAGCCGCTCGATGGCCTGCGCGATCCGGGCGTACAGGGCGGGGCGCTCGCTCGGGTCGACGAATCCGTCTGCGGTGAAGCCACCCATTGTCGCGATGACCACGGGCGCCTCGTCCTGGGTGAAGTAGCGGGTGAGATGCCGGGTCAGGCTGATGACCCGCTGCGTCTCGATGATCGAGCGCTCCCACGTCGTTTCGTCGGGGCTGGCGAGGTTGACGATGAAGTCACCGGCGTAGAGGTCGGGCAGGTGAACGGTGAAGCCGTAGGGGAGCCTTCCGGCGAAGATCTCGTCGACGTCGAGTTCGACGTCTTTGTAGGAGAGATGGAACTCGACGAAATCTGGATTGGTGCCCTGGGCCAGCTTCGCGAAGTCGTGGTACCTGACCGGCAGGCCCCACGGGCGATGGAACGAGTAGTTGCGCTTGCCCACGGGGGCGTCGCTGAGGTCGCCGGCGTAGAAGAAATCGCCCTCGTCGATAGCGCGGCCGGCTGTACGACCCACCAGCTCGTGGAGCTTGTTCGGCTGGAGGCCGCGGCCGGGGGACTTCACCGTGACGTCGTCGCGCCCGATCCGTTCGCCGAGCTCGATGCGGCGGGTGGCGACCAGTGATTTCGCCAGGTTGACGCGATTCATCGACTCGCCCGTGGAGACCACGCGGGCGCTGCCGTCGCCGAGCGCCTCCTCGAGCTCGCGGATCCGGAACACCATCTGCTTGAACTCGCCGGGCAGGAGAGACACCTTGTGGTCGTTGCCCTCCAGGCTCTGGTCGGTGGTGAAGTGCTTCTCGATGATCCGCGCGCCCATCGCGACGGCGGCCAGCGGCACGTGGTAGCCGCGCTCGTGCCCGGAGTACCCGACCGGCCCGCCGGTGATCTCGGCGAGGCGGGAGAGATAGCGCAGATTGATGTCCTTGAACGGCGCGGGATAGGTGCTCTGGCAGTGCAGCATCGCGAACGGCGAGCCCGACGAGCGCAGCAGGTCCGCTGCCTCGATGATCTCGGCCTCGGTGCTCATCCCGGTGGAGACGATGAGTGGCAGGCCCGTGGCGAACATGTCGTCCAGCAGCGTGTGGTTGGTCATATCGGCGGAGGCCACCTTGAGGCCTGGAATGCCGTAGTCGGCGAGCACCTGGACGCTGGGGGAGTCCCAGGGGGTGCAGAGCACGTCGACGTCCACGGTGCGGCAGTGGTCGAACACCTCGATCATCTGCTCCGCACTCAGCGAGTACTTGGCCAGCAGATTGAGCGTGTACTGGGCGCCGAGGTCCTCTCCGCCGCTGGCCGCCCCGCTCTGCCGGTAGAGGGCGTCCATGTTGCGGAGCTGGAACTTCACGATGTCGGCACCTGCGTCGACCGCGAGGTCCACCAGCTCCTTGGCGAAGGCGACGTCGCCCTGGTGGTTGTTGCCGATCTCGGCGATGATGAGCGTCGGGTCGTCGGCGGAGACGCGGTGGCGGCCGATGTGGAGCGCGCGGCGGTCGTTGCTGGCGACGGCCACGAGTCGGCCCTGATCGTCGAGGAGCGGCACGTGGCTGATGGGCCCGGAGATGAGCGACGCGATCTGCTGATGCGGGTCAGAGATGCGGGCACGCACGCATGAGGTGTTGGCGGCCTGCCGGCTTGGGGAATCGAGGTTGGCGTCGGCAGTGGACAACAGCCAGCGGCGCACGTCCCCGTCGGTGAGGGATCCGACGAGATGTCCGTGACCATCCACGACGAAGACGATCCGCGACTTGTTGGCGTCGATCTTTCGAAGCGCTGCGAGCAGCGCTTCATCGTCGCGGACGGCGAACTGTCCGACGTGACGGTCGATGATCATTGTGATTGCCCCCCGGCGGCTTGGATGCACCCGTGTCTGCAACACCGGACTGCACCCATCGTGTCACACAGCGGAGCCCCACGACTATCGAGAAGGTGCAGCCGCGCGCTTGGCCCGCAGCCAATGCCACAGCGGGCGGAAGCGCCGCTTGAATCGGCCCACAACATCCATGCGGCGGGCCCGCAACCAATACTCGGCTGGTCTCATTGGACTACGAACCTGCGCGCTGAACTCATCCAGGAGGTGCTCGGGGACCAACTCCTGGCCGACCCCGAGTCGTTCGGCAAAACGCGCAATTCCGAGCTTTTTGTCGTAGTGACCACAGAAGTGCATGACAAACGCGTCGGAAAGCGATCTGTCGTAGTAGTGGCCACGGGAGTTCAACTCTCGGTGGTCGACGATAGTGATGTCGCCCATCAGCCCCGACGTCTCAAGGGCCCAGAGCATCTGATCTTGATCTCCGTTGGTGAAGACTCCGTGCTTTTCGTCGTCCCACCACCTTCGGACCTCTGCCAGGTCGCTGCGCTCCATGAGAGTGAGCAGCTCGATGGTCCGGGGATCGTTCCGGAACAGCACGACGCCTGTGTTGATGACAGACCAGAAACCGTTCGGCTCTGTGGGGCCGTTGGCAATGACCATGAACTTGCCCGCGCGCTCGGCCTCATTGACGAACTCGTTGAGGTTGTCGCGGTCGAAGTCGGTGAAGTAGGCATCGTCGTCGATCCAGATGATCCACTCATACTGCGGCAGCACGCGCCGAATGATTGAGGTCTTATAGAAGAACTTGTTCGTGATGCCCCGGTCAAGTCCACACTCGAGGCGGTAGTCCAAGCCGTGGGTGCGGGCGTAGATGGTGTGGTTGACGTAGGAGCGCAGGCGGATCTCGTCGGCTCCTGACACCAGACAGGCTCGTGGCCGGACGAGGGTGGCGGCCGGGGCGGTGGCGTCGGAGGTGGTCATAGAGCGGCTCCGGAATCTGTCATGGCCTGGAGAATGGCGGACGGGGACCCCACCCACCCCGTCGGCGTTGTGGGAGGTTGGCCCCAACGGCGCATCTCGTAGCGGTCCCATACCTCCTCCAGCCAGTGCGGCGGATCGAGGTGATAAACCCAGGCCGGGACCCCGCGGGCGGCGACCTCCAGGACGCCAGTGGAGAATGCACTCACCACCGGGCGGCCGAGAGAGCTGAGGCTCGACGAGGTGTCGAATTTCATGCCCATCCGACGCCAGAGTGCGTGCTGCGCTCGCGAAAGCCTGTCCTCCTCGCGCGGGTGGGGGCGGTAGATGGCCCCGGTCCTTCGCCAGAAGTCGGTCACCGAGCGGGTCATGGCCCATCGGGAGAGTTCAGCCCCGTGCAGTTGCCCGAGGAAGACCGGCGTTTCGAAACGGCTCACATGCGGCGCGGGGTGTTGTGCCGCGGCGGCGAGTATCGCCGAGCCCACCACGTGGGTCTGAAGGTCAGGACGGCCCTCCGCGATGAAGTGGGCATCACCTCCCGACCAAGCCAGCCACTCGACTCCCCGGGGTGGGGGAGGGGCGAACGGTGTGAGCAGACCGTGCTGGACCACCACCTCGCGCCAACCCCGCGCGCGGGCCTCCGCGTGTGCCCAGGCGCCTACCTGCAGATGGTCCCCGATAGTCGCGACGGTGCGCACACCCGTCAGGAGATCACTCAGCTGGCCGAGTTCGGCCCACTGGCCGTCGGGAAGCCCCAACTCGACGTCGGCGGGGGCGGCGACGACGACGGGCAGGTCAGCACCCGCGTTGAGGGGAGCCAGGAGGGAGTGATAGTTGGTGGGGGAGTTCGAATCGCAGGCCACCAGAAGTCGAGGATCTGTCCCCCGGATCCAGAACCTCATCGGAGGCGGGGTCGTCGTGTTTGGGAGGCCTCGTGGAGTGATGCGGTCCTTCCAGACATGAAGACGACGGCGCGAGTCCTGCCAGCGGCGCCACGACGCCAAGTCGTTGAACTTCAGGCCCATAGCTCTGCTATCTTGGCGGCGCGGTGCGCCCAGGTGTGCTCGGCCAGCGTGCGCTTGCGGCCAGCCTCGCGTAAGGTGTCGCCCCACCGATCATCGCTGACGGCCCTGCGGCAGAGGTCCACCAGCTCGTCCTCGTCGTGAAACACGGCCACCTCGGTGCCGGGCTCGTAGTAGTCGGAGACGTCGTCGCGGTCGATCAGCTGGACACCCCTTACCCCGGGCACCTCGAAGGTCTTCATCGTGAAGCCGTCCTGATCCCCGTGGATGTTGATCGCGGCCGGCGCTCCGGCGGTCAGCGCGTACCCATCGAGGCGGCTGATGTCGCGTGCTGAAGGGACGTCGGGTCGGCTGACCTGCCAGGTGCGGGCTCGGTCGAAGGGATGCCGTGACCACTCGCGGCCAAAGGCCCTGACGGGAACTCCTCGCGCTGCGAGGCGGACGAGAAGATGCTCCCGCCTGGGGTAGCGCGCGCCGATGAACACAACTTCGTTGGTGTGGCGAGGCGCTGGCGACATGGCCGGGTCAAAGGCGTTGGGGATGTGGAGACACTGCCTACCGTCGGCAATGAAGGCGGCGGTGTCGAGGGGGGAGTAGGACAGCAGGTGGTCGTAGCGGTCCAGGAGCTCGACCGTGTGCGAGGTTCGGCGCACCTCGTCCCACAGCCAGACGATCTTCCTCGATCCCACGTCGTCCAGCGCGTCGAAGACCTCCTCCCCGAACTGATCGCCGCGGATCACGATGGTGACGTCGGGCCGGTGGCTCCGGATCGCCTCGGCTGCTCGCGTTGTGACGGTCGGGTTCACCTCGTCGCTCTTGACGCCGGCCATGGATGGGAGCTCTTGAAGAAACTTGTGCGCCACCTTGTCGAATAGGTGGTTCTTGCGGTCGTACTGCTGCGTCTGGATATCGAAGCCAAGTGTTCGGAAGCCATCCTCAATTGATCTCCAGTACCCGTGGAAGATGGGGCTCACCAGAAGGATTCGCGGTCTGATAGTCATATCCGGGCCCAGACTAGGGACAACTCTTCACGGGCAACCTTCAACGGTTTGACGTCAATTCCGCGGAGACGGCGCGCGCAGTTCCATGCGAAATTGATCCCTGTGGCGGCTGTCAGTGCAGCTCGAAGGCGCTTGAGCCCGCCCCACTTGTCCGCGTACCTGAGCTGGGATGTGACGAGCCATTGACGTCGCTTGGCGGGGTCGGATGACCCGCCTCCCTCATGTGTGACCGTCACCGATGGCACGTAGATGCGTCTGACACCGCGGTCGGCAAGGCGGCGCTGGAGGTCGACCTCCTCGGAATTCATGTGGAATCGCTCGTCCAGTCCGCCCACGGCCCGGAACACTGCGGTAGGCACCATGAAGGCGGCGCCGACAAGCCAGTCCACGTCAAAGGGCTGGGCCGCGCCTAGTACGCGTACATCGTGCCCCAGCAGGCGTCTCATCCAGGCCTGATTCCTCCAACGTGCGAGCGGGCTAAGCCACTCGATCGACTGGTTCAACAGAGTCGGCCAGCGTCGAGCGGTGTAGGTGACTCGTCCTTCATGGTCTAGGACCTTGGGCGCGATGACAGCCGGCGGGGTCGCCGCAGCCATCTGGACGAGGGAGCTGACCAGGTCGCTTGGAATCTCGAGATCGCTGTTCAGAATCAGCAACTTCTCCCCGGTCGCCGCTCGCGCGCCAGAATTCACGGCAGCGGCGAAACCGCCGTTCCTCGTCCGCACCACCAGGTTGCAGCCCTCGCGGGAAGGGAACGGATCGGGCGATTGATCGTCGCAGACAACGATCTCAATTTCGGGTGCATCGCGTTGAGCCAGTAGCTGCTCCACCAGCGCAAGTGTCGGTTCGGGAGGCCCATAGTGAGGTATCACCACGCTGAGCAAGGTCATAGTGGACTTCTCCCCACCCGGTGTGAATGGTAGAAGCGCGCGCCTTGGAATGCTGCGGCTAATAGCGAGTCCCGCGTCCGGCCAGAAGTAACTGCGCCGGGCAGCTGCTTCGCCCACTCCCAAAACCAACGAAGTGATGCCATGTCTGAGGCTGGGGGTGGTATGTCGTGGGAGTGACGGTGTTTGTCGTACAACATCACGTGCGCCTTTCCATACCGCAATTGTTGCCGAATCGATGACCCGAGATCGGGGCGTTGATAGTAGTCAAGGATGGCCCCGGGAGCGTGGCCGATGCGGAAGCCAAGTTCCCCGGCCCGCCAGCCGAAGTCGACGTCTTCTTGTCCCATGGAGAGGGCTTCGTCGAAGCCGCCGACTTTCTCGAACGCGGCCCTGCGAATCCCGATGTTGCCGCTGGGGGCGTAGGGTCGGTATCTCATCGAGATGGGGACCTCATTGCCGTTCCAGATGGTGTCGCGATGGGAAGCGCCGACGTACTTTAGATGGAGTGGCCCAGTGACGATGTAGTTTGTCGCTAAGCCCGCGCGCATCGACCCAACCCACTCTGGGTGGACTACGTCGTCACCGTCGCAGAAGAGGATAAGTGGCTGCGAGGTGGCACGTGCCGCCACGTTCCGCGCATGCGCTGCACCGGCCCTGGCTGAAGAATCCACGACACGGATTCCCCCGTGGAACCGAGCACCCCAGCTAGAAGCCAATGATAAAGTGGCGTCCGTCGAGCCGTTGTCGCTCACCACTACTTCAAAGTCGAGATCAGTCTGTCTATCCAACGCCGCCAGCTGCCGTGGGAGGCATATTGCCTCGTTCTTGCACGGGATGACGACGACGATATCGACGGTCACTGAAGCTCACTGGTTTCGGTAAGGCGGCCCCAAAGGGACGCGGCGAGGCTTGCGACTGAGCCTAGTTTAGCTGACCGAGTCGGACGAGGTTCGCAAACTCATCGTTCAACTCAACCAGTTCGGCCATGGTGCCGCGGGCCGCAATCCTGCCCTTCGAGAAGAAGAGGATCTGATCCGCGTGCTTGACTGTCGACAATCGATGGGCCACGACGACGATAGTCACCTTGCCATGGAGCGACTTGAGGGTCTGGGTGATGCGAGACTCGGTTTCGTTGTCGAGTGCCGAGGTGGCTTCGTCAAGGATGAGGACCTGGGGCTGCCGGTAGAGGGCGCGTGCTATCCCGATGCGCTGCCTCTGGCCGCCGGAGAGCCGAAGCCCCTGCTGCCCCAGTAGACTGTGGATGCCGTCGGGCATGTCTTCCACGAACTCGTCGAGTTGTGCGAGGTGGAGTGCTTCGAGGACTCGGTCGTCGTCGATCTGGTCTTCAGGGAATCCAAACGCAACGTTCTCGCGAATGGTTCTGGGCATCGCGAATACGTCTTGAGCTACCATCCCGAGCTGCTTCCACCAGGCTGTGGGGTGGTCATGAATACTCACACCATCCACGGTCATGGACCCCTGACCGGGGGTGAACAGAGCCAGCAACATGTCCACGAACGTGGTCTTGCCCGCGCCGCTTGAGCCGACTAGCGCGACTGTGTGACCCTTCGGGATGACCCCCGAGATGTCGATCAGAACAGGATCTTCGGCATCTGCGAACGTGTAGGAGATGGCCTCAAACCGGATGTCTGCCATGGGAAAGGTGTGTGTAGGAGCCTCCAGGGTCAGGCGCGGCTCCGAACGGAGTGATCGAATGTCCTTCGTCAGAGCTCGGAGATTTGGCACCGCGGTGCGAATGCGGCCTAGTGTCGCGACCGCACGATTGAGCGATGGCACGATGCGTAGCGCGCCGACCGCAAATACTCCCAAGAATGCGAATGCCACTGACTGGGTAGTGGTGGCAAACAGGAACCCTGCCACGACCATGATCCCCAGAATCATGAGGATTTCTAGGATCACGCGGGGTATCTCCGCGAGAATCCCCACGCTGCGGTTTGCGATGCTGGCTTCGTAGCGTGTGGAGGCATAGTCGAGCGAAAAGCGCTCGCTTGCTCCAGAGATCCGTGCCTCTTTGAACCCATCGATGGCTGGCGTCAAATACGACCAGCTCCGTACATTAGCCTGCCGAGAAACCTCGCCTAGCTTCAATTGGGAGCCCTTCAAGGCCAACTGCAATCCCCAGGCAGCTCCGCCGAAGAAGACCACAGCCACGAGGGTGGCGCCAGGAGAGACGATGAGCAGCGCAGCCATGACAGCGATGGCGGAGAAAATGTCTACGGCCAGAATGATGACGTCCCCGGCTGTTCCGAATGCGCCCGGTACGTATCCCGTCATCGCCTGGTAGATGCCGTCTCGTTGGCGCTGGCGGTGATAGGCCCACGGGGAGGTGGTGTAAAGCGCCAACATGGAGTAGCTGGCATCGGACGTTGCCCGTGCCATCACTCCAAGGCTCCACCATCGGAAGGAAAGTGCGGTCAGGTTCTTGAGGAGCATCATGGCGACTACAGCGACCAGCACGGTGATTAGCAATCCCTGCTGGCCTTCGACCCCGGTGAAGTCCGCGATATATCGCAAAATGCCAGACTCTTCGGGTGTCAAGCCGCTGATCAACTGCATTAGCGGAAGGGTGAGAAGGACCGCTACAAGGTCGAAGGCCGCGATTGCTATCGAGCCGAGGAGGATGCCGATGAGCTTGGGACGCATCCGCCAGGGAACCAGCGTGAAGGCCACGCGTAGGTCGGCCACCACCTCACGGATCTCACGCACGCGGGAGCCACAGGTTTTCGAGTGACTGTCTGGCAGCACGCCTCTTCGGAGCACCTTGGGCAGGGGGCTCAAGGTCTTCGGGGCACCTAAGCCCGAGTTTGAGCCGATGATGCACCATCATGCCCCCTTCTTGTCGCGATGGACCGATGTTAGTACGGGCAGGATGGATATCCCATTCTCGTCATGGAAGGCTGTGGATCAGGGGCCTGAACGTCACCACGAGGAGCAAGCCCTGATCGTTCGTGGCGGAGTCAGTCAACCACCCCGGTTCATTGGATCGGAGGACCAGCTCTCCCGGGACTGAGGGTCATGGATAGTCTTTTTGGGTCGCAGGTGGCTTGGCGCACCGGTGGACGTAGCCGACCGAGGAGTGGAGCCGCCCGTGGTGCACCAGTCGACCGGAGTGATCGATGTCAAGCGGGGCCTGATCGAGGCGTCGAGCAGGCCGGTCTCGACGTCGAGGCGGCGGGTCTGGCCTTGGCGCAGGCGTCGTCTCGTTCGCGTTGCAGGAGCTCATGGGTGGTGAAGAACTTGGGGCAGGACTCGCAGATGGTTTCGTAGCGGCGGGCGAGCTAGACGGCCTAGCTTAGCTGGAGCTTCCCGTTTGCTAGTTCTATGAGTCGCTCACGGAATCTGTCCAGAGAAAGCCAAGCCAACGCAGCATCGGGCTCGCCCGCCCGATCCTCAATCGAAGACCAGTCGACGGCCCACGGCTCGGTGACTAGGATTACTTGCGGAAGTGCAGCAGCGTCAGGGAAAGAGAGAACACCGACCTGTCGCGACACCACGGCCCGCGAGTACCGAAGCGCATCGGCAATGCTCCAGCCGAAGCCCTCGCTCTTGGAAAACGACAGGTAGGCTCGCGCATTCTCATATAAGTACCTCATCTCCGATGGTGACGGGTCGTCAATGTGGATCAGCCGCGGATGCTCGATTAGCTCCGAAGAGATATCAAATTGCAGCGTTCTTTGACTGTGGCACCAAACGATGGGGAGAGGTGCTGACCTTAGGGCCATAGCTAGGTCATCAGAGCCCTTAATTGGGCTGTAGGGGTTGAAGACTGTCAGGAAGTAGTCGTTCGGCAACTCAACATCTGGCGGTACGGCAATGTCGCTCAGGGGGGGAACCGGAGGGTTAAGCACGACGCTACTGGCTCCCGCTGGGACGAACCGAATATTGTCGGGAGCCTCAAGTGCCAAGTGGTCAAAGTAGCGCGCCTCGGAGGGCGAAACCGGGTTGCCGGCCGGAACGAGAAGCTTCACTGACGCGTTGATGGTCCCTGTCAGATCATGACCGTGGAACAGCTGAAGGTAAACGTCATACTTCGGCAGCAAGCGTCGCCGAAGCGGATTGATTACTCGTTGCATGAGAAATCCTGATGGCCCCGCCTCGCGGGAAGCACCACGCCAACGCCAATCCCGGACGGTAAAGACGTTCGGGCGACCAGCCACTTCCGCCAAGTGACCACCGATGCGACGACGGACAACGACGTCAACTTCGTCGGCAGCCAGAGCGGTCAAGATTGAGTACATGGCCCGCTCCACTCCTCCTGCGCCACCGAGATAGGCGGAACTAATCAGGACCTTCATCGCTGCTCCCCTTGCTAGCTAAACACGGCTTCATCCTAGCCTCGATCGTTCATGGCGGTGTGGGCGACTTGTGCCGTAATGAGGTAGAGCGCCTTCTGACTACAGGACACTTGGAGTTGCGAAGCTAAAGAGACCAATAGCGGAAGACACTCGACAAGTGAAGGATGCTGCGTGGTCATCGGGGTTGTCAGTCACCGCCCGCTTCAACCGGCCCCTGGCCTGGCCGGATGCCTTCTTCGCGGCGCGGCGGCCGTTACGGACCACGGCTTGGGCCTCGGCGATGGCCTGCTCGGCCAGGTCGGCCAGTTCGCCGGTGATCCGCCGCACCGCGGTCTGGGCTTGACCGCGCTGCTCGGCGCCACGCAGTTTCAGCTTCCCGGCGATCGCGCGGACCCTGCGACCCGCGGCCCGACGCCGATCCGCGGCGGGGGTGCGGGTCGCGCCACCGGCAGCCTTCACCCGAGCGATCGTGGCCGCGATCCGGGACACTCCCTTGGCCAACAGACCCGAATCGGTGGGGTAGGACACGTCGGCCTCGACCACCGTGGTGTCCGCGCGGACCTTGTCGGTCTTGACCAGCTTCGCCTCGACCGCCTTGGCCAGCAGAGCCTGATTCAACCCCGACACCGCCACGTCGCCGCAGCGGGAGGTGATCTTCATCAAGGCGGTCGGATGCGGCACCCGGGAACCGAAACTGATCCGGCAGAACCGCTGCCACGAGATCGAGTCGGCCACCTCACGGCACAACGACTCGAAGCTGAACTGATAGCGGACCTTCAAGAACATCATCCGCAGATAGGTCTCCAGCGGGATCGACGGCCTCCCCAGCCGCTCATCGAAGAACCCGACGAACGGGGCGAAGAACACCGGATCATCCAACAAGGCATCCACCCGAGCCAACCCGACCGGCAACACCACCAACTCGGCCGGCAGCAGCGACTCCCACAAAGACGGCTGATCGCCTACAGTGCGTAACAAGACGGTCTCGTTCCTTCTCCCCAGAAGACGAGACCATCATCTCACCGAGTTAGACCCCAATTCAGCACTGACACCCCTTGGACTTCTTCAGGTCGAAATAGCTAGCTAACTAACCACGAGATCGACCGCTAGGGATTGGGACCCGCCGATTCGGGGCCCGTCAGCGACGCAGGCACAAAGTGCCGTCGCGGTAAGTTGTACATTCTCGTTGCTCGATAACGGCCGTGACGCTACGAGTGAACCCGTCCCACGACGCGTTGATCGGGGTAGTCGAGAAGTTCCGACTGACGATGATGGCGTCGGCCGTCCCCAGGCAAGTGGCGGTAGCAGCCAAGGTCTCAGAAGGGTCGAAGCTGTACTGATGGAAAACAGGGCACTGGAGTCGCATGTTCTTGAGGCCAGTAGCATTCCAGCCATCGTCATTACTGCCCACTCTTGCGAAACTCGCTATGCCTACCTCGCGGGCCAGTGCCCTCGAGACCTCGGGGACTTGGCCCAGTTGGCTGGTCAGGGTTAGGTTTCTGACAGACCGTCTGTACTTCTCGACCGAGAATCCACCGAGCGCGACCGCCACCAACACACACAGAGCAATCGCTTGGACTGAACGCGCTGAAGCCGCGAGATTCGGAACGCACAGGGCAGCCGAGATGTAGAGGATTTGCGCGTGATGATCCCACATTCCAGTAAGCGCCAAAACGCCCAGCGCGACGCATGCTGACGTTGCCGCAGCCAGCCAGACGGCCGCGTCTTCCGCCTGTCCTCTCACGAGGCGTATTCTTTGCCAGATCAGAAGTGCGACTAGGCTGACAAGAGCAATCGCAGATGGTGGGGCGACGAAGACACTAGCCAAGTGAGAAGCTCCGGTGCCGCCCACGGATGAGTAGCCCACATTGCGGCGGAGTGCCTGAAAATAGGCAGCGAGCTCGCCCCGTAGGGCCATAAAGCCCACGAAAGTACCAAGAGTCATCATGGCTGCGCCGAAACAGGCCGCGCCGAATTTCGGATCCCGACGCCAGACGACGATTGCCAGACAGGCGCCGACCGCAACGGGGAGGGACGTGATCTTGGCGAATGTCAAGAGCCCAAGCGCAATACCAGCAACGAGGGGTTGTCGCCGCAACGCTCCCATGATTGCGATGAGCGCTAGTGCGGTGCCGGGGAGGTGCGTGTAGCCTGCCCAAGCAACGCCACCAGTCATGATAATCGTGGTCAGGGCGGCTCCGAACGTGGATCTTGTGGGGGTCGCTCCGCGCCAGCGAGAGATCTGATAGACGGCGAACGCGGCCGCGGAAATCCAAAATAGCTCAAGGAGGTACCCTGCGGTTGGGTGGAAAGCCCTGGACAGGGCCAGCAGATAATAAAACAGTGGATCCTTGTTGTCCCAGACTTGTTCGTAGAGTCGATCGCCGGCTAATAACCTCTCGGCAACCGAGGCGAATATCGCGTAGTCAGCAGCCATCCGGGGCATTGCCAATAGGCCGCTGGCCAAGAATACCGCGCATAGGAGTGGTGCGGCGAGTGTTCGTCTCATTGGCTGTCTCTCGTGATGCGGCGATGGAGGCAATATGTGATTGGGCGACATGCAGAGATTCTACGGCAGCGGCGCACGGGAGATCGCCCACGAGATCCCATGAGATCAAATGGGCTGCTCGCAGTTGAGGGCTGTGGGCCGTTGATGCGGGGGCTCGTGGCCTTGCGCTGGATGGGTGTTGCGAGACATCCGTCCAAACGACAAGGACCACGAGCTGTGATCGAGCCTGCGGGCTCGCGGCGTGACGCCGCGAGCGTGATCTTCAACTTGCCCTAGTACCACGTGATCGACGCGGTCGATCTCCCCCTGGTTGGTCGGCGCGTGATCGTTCAGGCCGACACGCTCACTGCTGCCCCGACTGCGGGTGGTGTCGGAGCGGGTCCACGCTTGGTGCCGGCAGCGGGTCCAGGACCTCCCGAACGCCGGCAGGCTGGGGGAGATCGTGGTGAAGCCCAGGCTGGTGTGCGCCGATCGGGCGTGCCCACGGCGGACGTTCACCCAGACCAAGCCCGAGTTGTCGCTGCGGGCCCAACGCACAGCACGATCGAGTTGTCCGGGGCGCGAGATACGAGCCGACCACGTCGGTGACCTTGGCTACCAGCTCACCACACCGCCGCGCCCGTGGCGTGGTCAACCCCCAGTCGAGGAGCCAGTAGCCGCGACGACCCGTGCGTCTCCCCCAGGCTGGCCGGCGGCGGGTCTAGCGTCGCGGCGAGGACGGCAACCGATCCACCTGCCTGGGCCGACCCGGGCGGGGCTCACCAAACAAGCCTCGTCCCTCGTACCGGTCCCATCCGCGCCCGTGCGCGGTCGAGGCCACCACCGTCGCCAGCCGGGTCAACCGCTCCAACTCGACCCGATCACCCTCACGCAAGACCAACGCTAGCCTAGCTAGGCTAGGGCTGGCCGTCCTATTCGCCATGCCTCAATTGTCCCCCTCAACCGCACAGTTGCATCACCGACGCATCACTGGGTGCCGGTTGGAAGACGCCTTGAGCAGCGCGTCACACGCCAGGACGGACGACTTCTAGAGGTAGAGCGACGCAATCGTGGACCGGAAGCTGTCGACGCTGTAGCGACCCCAAGCCCACTTCTGGCCTGGCTTAGCGGCGTCGACGGCCTCTTCGTTACTGTCCAGCGCCCTGACGAGTGCACGGGCGAACTCCGTTGGGTCGTCGGTCATACCTGCGAAGAGCTGACCCCCGCCGATTCCCTCGGCCCCGACCGTCGTGGTGATGACCGGCACTCCTTGGAGCAGTGCATCGATGGTCTTGAACTTCACCCCGGCCCCATCGAGGAGGGGCACCACGACGGCGCTGGCAGCTCGGTATTCATCGGCGAGATCCGGCACGAAGCCGAGGAGGGCCAATCCGGGGTAGTTCGCGACACGCTCCTGCATGGCCGGAGCCATCGCCCCCCCCGCGACGCGCAAGACACTGCGAGGACTCCGAGCCAACACCTGCGGCCACACCGAGTCCAGGAACCAGAGGAGCCCGTCCACGTTCTCCTTGCGGGCCATAAAGCCGACGAACAACACCCTCGCATCGTCGTTCGGGGCGTGCGCTGGCACCTCTCCTTCGGCGAGCGGGGGATTGACGATCACCACCCTCCCCATGTCTCGAGGGTCCAGCAGGCTCTTGTCCTTGTCGCTGAAGACGATGCAGAGATCAGCCAGTCGCACGGCTCGCCGTTCCCAGCGCCGGGCGAGCAACGCGGCCAGCCGCCACTTGGCGCGTCTCAGTGCGTCGGGGGCGCCTGCTGCCGATCGGTCGCACTTCTGGCTCATCACGTCGTGAAAGGTGAAGTGGATGCGGGCTCGGGAATTGATCAGACGGGCGAGACAGCCGAGCTTCGTGTAATTGGCCCACTGGATATCGAGGATGCGAGCCTCTTTGACCCTCCTTCGCACCGCAGGGTGTGTGAGGAGGTCCAGGGCCGGTGCGAGCGGGATCGGCTGGGAGTCGATCCGAGAGAGCCGCGTCTCTATCTGGTCGGCGAGCCGGTAGGCGGCGCGACGCCACTTTGCGGGGGCGTCAAAGTTGCCGAGGAGGACCACGTCGTCGGCGACCCCGGGCTGCTGCAGGGAGTGTCGGAGGCTCGGCCGGTCCATTGCCATCCAACAGGTGGCCGAGCGTCCGTCGAGAGCCTCGTGGAGTTTATGGATGTACCGACCGCCGGCGTGCTCAATGCCTGGATAGGGGATCGCGGGGGAAAGGAACACAATGGGCATTAAAGCACGCTCCGGTTCGACGCTCGCCCGGCAGGCGGCAATGGCCGCGTCCGCCCATGCCCCCCAGTTGAGGGTGGCCTCAGCGTGGCGCCTCGCCGCGAGAGACATCGCCGCCGCGGTGTCCGCGTCCGCCAAGGCTACGACGCAGTCGGCGGCCTTGTCGATTGCTGCGGGCGGCACCAGGAAGCCCGTCACCCCGTCCCGGACAATCGTGGACACCCCACCAGTGTCGGTGGCGACCCCCGGCAGGCCGAACGTCGCGGCGTCGGTTAGTGTCACGCCAGCAGCGTTGCTTGTCGAGAGCTCAAGTAACACGTGGTGGGTGGCGTACAGTTCGCGCATCTGATCACGTGAAACCCGGCCGAGGCCACGGACCTCCTGCGGGAGCGACGGCGCTTCACCCACAACCGTGAGTTCGACGTCCATACCCCGGCGCGTGAGTTCTTGCCACGTAGCGAGGACGTCTGGGCCACCCTTCCTCTCCCAGTTGCTCGAGACCATGAGGAGCCTAAGCGGTCCTGTAGACGGACGGGCGGCCTCCTCCCCGGTCGGCCTAATCGCCGGGCCGAAAGGCGCCACTGTCACGTCCTGCGGGGAGAAGCCCTCGTCTCGGATCAACGCGTCGCGCGCCCAGCGGGTGGCGGCGAGAGAGTGCCGGGTTCGCTGGGATGAGCGTCGGGCCTGGATGGCTGCCTGGAAGTCGGACAGCGGAGTCAGGTTGCTGAACAAAGGATAGAAGTCCTTGATGGCCCGATACGTCGTATCAGACACCTGGACGATTGGGATGTCGGTGTCGAGGAACGCGATGTCCTGCGACGCCGCAATGGCGAGGATGACGTCGACGGGCTCCTCCTTGAGCCGCTTCGCAAGGCTCCGGCCGTGCTTGGCGCCGGTGGCGAGGGCGTGTCCGACGAGGTACCGGCCGCCGAACCGTCCGTCAAGAGCGCGCGCCAAGGCGCGGTCCACGATCGAGTCCCCTACGTCTCGGGTGACGAAGGGAACTACCTCGGCCCGCTCGGCCAGGGCCGACACCATCGGTGCCACCACCCCGGACCACGCCCGGGGGTCATCGATGGGCCACGGCGTGACGACTCCGATACGCATCACACCACCATAGAGCGCTGGACTGGCGGAAGCAGGCTGGGGCTACTGCCCGGCAATCCAACCCCGGGAGCGGAAGAGCTGGTCAACTTCGCGCCACATCGCTTCATAGGTGTACCGCGTGCGCACGTGCTGTGCGCCGTGCCTCCCCAGCCGCATCCGTAGGTCGGGGTCGTCGCGCAATGACCGCAGCGCATTGCGCCACCCATCGATGTCGTTGGGAGCCACGAACATCGCGGTGTCCTCGGGGAAGTACTCGTGCATGGCAGGGGTGTTGGTGAGGACCACCGCGGCGCCGGAGGCGGCAGCCTCCAACGCCACGGTCTGGCCGGTGGGATAGGCCATCACCTTGGTGGGTACGGCCACTACTCCGACGCGGCGCAGGACCGATCGGTACTCCTCGAACGGCACGATACCTACCAAGCGCACGCAGTCCGGGAGAGGCGCCCCCTCGAGGTTGTCATCGCGGCAGTAGAGATCAACGGCCAGATCAGTCCCCGAAACCGCCTCCAGCAGCGTCGGGTAGTCGCGGCCGCGGTCCGATCCGATCGCGGCGATCGTGCCGTCCCGCTCCAGCGGATCAACGAACTGAAAGAGCCCCGGTGCGAACCCGAAGCTGATGGCCTCAACCTGGTCAGGTCGAAAGCCCGCGTCCACGAGGATGTCGATCTGGTTCGTCGACCAGACCATCGTCAGGTCGACGCCCGCGTAGCGACGAGCGGCATTGCGACGGTCGTCAGCGTGCAGGGCGCGAAGCTCGTCAGCCAACCAGCAAGCCAGCATCGCCAGGGGCTTACGCGAAAACGGCGGGATGTGGTGCAGCTTCAACCATGACGGCGCGAGCGCTTGGCGTTCCAGGAAGGCCAGAACGACGTCGACGGTCGGCACCTTGGAGGCCGACCGTAGAGTCTTATCGAGCGGCACGCCAAGCCGATGCTCCGCTACGTCACGGAGCTTCCGGTGGCGCTGCGTCTCGGCGGGTGGGACTTCGACGAGCTCGTAGCCGAAGTCCGCCAGCTTGTCGATGCCGTAGGGGCCGAGGCTGGCGCGCCCGTCGAACAGCACTAGACAGCGGGGCATGCGATGAGCCTCCTTTCGGAACGGGCGAGTGGTCTCTGAGATGGCACGGAGTCAGCGAAGCGACGGCAGGAACTTCTGGATCGGCACGCGGAGGACGGTGAGAAGGGTCAGCACGACCCCTCGCGCGCTGGGGCTGACCCGCAACCGTGCGAGGAATGCCTGGTACAGCTCCTTGTCCCGCGCCCCCAGCTTGTACGCCTCCATGGCGTAGCTGAAGGCGCGCCCCGTAATGAGCTGGTCTAGTTCGCGCGACTGACCGAGATGCTTCGCGAGGATGCGGACATTGGTGAGGAGGTAGGTGGCGCGACGCGCAGACTGCAGTTCGTCAGAGAGGGAAGTCTGGTTGCCTTGGCCCCCTTCGCGTCTGTACAGAACGGTCTCATGGTCGTCGAAGCCGACGCGGTACTCGCGCGTCAACCTGCACCAGACGTCGTAGTCCTCGTAGACGAGGCGGTCGTCATAGCCACCCACAGCCCTCAGCGCGTCGGTCCGCATCATCACCGACGGCGCGGCGATGAAGTTGCCGCTCAACAGCTCCCGGTACATCTCCTCCTTAACGGGGCGGTACCGGTTCCGCATGGACGGCCCGTAGAAGCGGCCGCCGGTTCGCTCGCCGGCGCCGTCGATGACGGGCATGTCTCCGTAGACGAACGCCACGTCTGGGCCGAGCGCGTCGAGCAGGGCCACCTGGCGCTCAAGCCGCGTGGGCAGCAGAACGTCATCGGTGGAGAGGAAGGCCACGTATGGCGTACGGACCTCTGCCAACGCCGCGTTGAAGGTGGCACAGATGCCGCGGTTTGAGGGGTTGAAGATGGTCCGGGCCTCGAGCCCCAACTCACCGAGGGTGGCCCGGATGAGGTCCTGGGAGCCGTCCGTGGATGCGTCGTCGGTGACGATCAGGGCAAAGGAGTCGATGGTCTGAGCCGCGACAGAGCTCAGGCAATCGCGCAGGAAGCGCGCGTGGTTGTAGCAGGCGGCCACCAACGTGACGCGAGGCTCAGCTCCCGGCATCGTCGGACCTCTCGACGGAGACAAGCTCACGGAACTCGGCGTAGTCACGGATGTAGTCATCCGCGTCGTAGGGGAGGGAGGCGAAGACGCCCAGCACCGCGTCGGGCGAGTAGTTGAACTGCGAGCCCCAGGTCATAGGCGGCATGTAGACGCCCTTGGCGGCGTTGTTGAGCAGGTAGGTGGACCGCTTCTGCCCATCGTCTACGAGGCACGTGACGTGGCCCGCCAAACAGACAAGGAACTGGTGGCAACGCCGGTGCGCGTGCTGCCCGCGCACGTCGGTGCTAGGCACCGCGTAGACGCTGAAGAAGCGCTGGGGGGTGAACGGGATCGCGCTGAAATCGAGGGCCGACAGCGATCCGCGTAGGTCCTGCGCCACGGTCAGACTCACCATTTCTCCGGGGCCGGTTGCTTCGTCATGCGTAGTGGTCGCCGACGGGACGTGCGCGGTTCGGTGGTCGTCGACGTAGCCGATGATCCGGGCGGGATTGCCGGCGACGATGGCGTTCGGCGGAACGTCCCGCGTCACCACTGCGCCGGCGCCGACCATCGACCTGCTCCCGATCGTGCGGCCCGGCAGGATGACGGCGCCACCCCCGATCGAGGCGCCCTTTTCCACGACCGTCGCGGTGTAGGCGTCTGGGTACTGCTTGCTGCGGGGGAAGGGGTCGTTGGTAAAGGTGGCGTTTGGGCCGACGAAGACGTCATCCTCCAACCGCACTCCGTCCCACACCTGGACTCCGCACTTCACCGTGACCCGGTCGCCGATGATCACGTCGTTTTCGACGAACACGCCGTCGTTGATGTTGACATCGTTGCCGATCTTCGCGCCCGGCAACACGTGCGCGAACGCCCAGATGCGCGTCCCCGATCCGATCGTCGACGACTCGCAGATTGCTTGCGGATGAACGAAGTAGTCCATGTTTACTCCGTGTCTTGGTAGAGACTGAGTGCTTCGCAAACGCGGGCGACCTCGTCGTCGGTGAGCTCGGGAAAGCAAGGGAGTGACAGGATTCGCCCCACCTTCGACTCGGTTACGGGGATGACTGCATCTCTGGCGATGAACGGCTGCCTATGGTCCGGGACAGGATAGTGAACCTCAGTGGTCACGCCGTAGCTGCTCAGATGCTCTGCCAGTCGACTTGCGTTGGCAGTCTCCACCACCGCGAGATGTCCTGCGTGGTGCAGGCCGTCGGCCGGCAGCACTCGGACGCTCGCAGGGACCGAGTTCGCGTACTTGCTGATGATGGCGCGACGCCGCTCGTTTCCCGTGTCGAGTAGAGGCAAACGTTGGTTGAGGAAAGCTGCCTGGATCTCGTCCAGGCGAGAATTTCGGCCGCCGGGGATGGCGTTGTTGTACTTCTTGGTCCAGCCGTACTGGCGTAGCTGTCGGACCCGTTCTGCCAGCTCGGGGACGGACGTCGCGATGGCCCCGCCGTCGCCCAGAGCGCCGAGGTTCTTCGTTGGGTAGAAGCTGAACGTAGCCAGGTGTCCAACGGCGCCACCCATGCCGTGCTCGTTCCTCGCTCCAGCACTCTGTGCGCAGTCCTCGATGACGGCGACGCCGAGTGGGTCGCAAAGTCGCCGGACGGCGGCCGTGTCGGCCAACCGTCCGTACAGATGGGTGACGACGACGGCGGTCACCCGTTCACTCAAGAGCGTGGCCAAGGATTCCGGGGAGATGAGGTGGCTGTCGGGGTCGATGTCGGCGAAGGCCACGTCCAACCCCCCCGCCAGCGCCGCGCACGTCGCGTAAGCGCCGGCGTTGGCCACGGTGACGACGGTTCTTCTCTCAGGGGTGGCAACGGCGCGCAAGGCCAACTCGAGGGCATCTGTTCCACTCGCGACCCCCATGACGTCCTCGACGCCGAGGTAGTCCGCAAAATCGGTCTCGAAGCGCTTGTGCTCGACGCCGTGGACGAACCATCCGGAGTTCATCACCCGGCAGGCGGCCTCCCCGAGGTTCTGGTGCCGCGCTGCGGTTGCCCGTTTCAAGTCGTTGAAAGGAACAATGGGTGACTCACGCGGTGAGCTGCCGAGCATGAGGCTTCTCCTCTACCCCAGAGGGATGGCGGGGCAGACGGCCCGCTGGCCTCATCTTAACGGCGCTGGGAGGAGACCAGGGCAACACGACACCGGGGGCGACGTTGTCGTCCCAGCCCCATCGCTAGGGAGATGCGCGGATCCCCAGCGCGACCGCGAGGTCTCGACTCTGCGCCAGTGCCATCTGCAACAGCAGGACGGCGCCAGCCTCGGAAACGTGGTCGCCGTCCGTGGAGAGGGCCTCGCGGCCCGTAGCGCGACGACAGGTGGAGTCATCTCAGAATGCCTCGTGCGCGCCAACGACTGCGGCATTTGTCTCAGACAGGACCGCCCTCAGGTCGGATGAGATGGTCTCGTGCCGCGGAAGGAAAGCACGGCATCCCAGGACCCGTGCCTGGCCGGGAAGCGTCGTGCCGCAGAGTCCGTTGCTGAGGGGGGCATCTGCTCGTCCCGCTATGAGCTCCAGTTCGATCGGCGCGTCCGCTGCCGTGCGTCGGCCCTAGCCGTCCCCCCGGGTCCATCGCCGGAGGAACCGCCTGCGTGAGGGCCAGCCAAGCCAACAAGGCCACGGTCGTGGGCGGTAGCACGATCCCGCCGACGGTTCTCAGCACGGCGCGGACACCGGCGATGTTCATGGCTCGGAGAGGCTGCTCCACGTAGCGGTGGGTCAGGTAGGCCGGGACGATCGACAGGACGCCAGCGAGCACGGGCGACAACCGAGAAAGGCCAAGTCGCCCCTGTGACGACGATGAGCGGCCAATGCAACAGGTGGAGGGAAGAGGATCAGTCGCCGATCGTCACCATCAGTCAGTTGGAGAGCAGCCGTGCGACGCCGTTCTCCGCACGTCGTCCGGCTGTCAGGAGCTCCACGGTGCAGACGAGGGGAACGAGGGTCCACTTCCCCGGGGGAAAGGGAGTCTCCGGGGGTGATGCCGACGAAGCTGATCCCCAGCATCATTGCGCCCAGGCAACCCGCTCCGGTGAGAAGGAGCTGTGGGACCTTCCGGACGAGCCCCACGATCCGTGCCAGGAGGAATCCGGCCAGGAACTCCCAGGCGAGGGTAAGGCGCCGTAGTGGCCGAGCGGGAACGCGGTGCCCATGCGGACGCTCTAAACCTCGATCCACCGACCGATGAGAGCCTGTGTGCTGCGTGACGGGTTTTCGACTGTGCCCGTGCGGTTCTGGCTGGTGGTGCCGGGTTTCTGGTGTGAGGGTGTGAAGGGGCATCGGACCTTGCTGTCCGTGGTGTCCAGGGTTCCTTGGGGTTGCGCAGGGGTGGCTGCTGGGGTGGTCAGGCCGTTGCTGGGGCGGGTGGGTCGTTGACCCGGTTGAACAGGTCAGTCCAGGCGGCTTCCCAGGGCCAGGCTGTTGGTAGATGCAGCACGAGCCGGCGGGCTGAGGATGCGATCCTGGCTGGGACGGTGATCAGTGTGCGGCGGATGGTGGCGGTGGTGGCCTTTGCCAGTCCAGTCCCGGTCAGGGTGGCTGCGGCGCGTGTGAGGTTGAAGGCCATGACGGCCAGCACCAGCCAGGCGGCGTTGGCCGTGAACACCCCCGAGGGTAGGTGAGCCAGGGCGGAGGCTTTCAGGTCGGCGTTGACCTGCTCGATCACCGCGTGGCCGCGGTGGGTTGTGTCCGCCGTGATGGTGTTGAACACCGTCGGGTCGGTGGTGGTGAAGAAGGCGTGGAACCGCCACGTGTCGAAGAGTCCGTCCTGCCCGGCGGCGGCCTTGGTGGCGGCGTTGAAGTCCGGGATCCGGCGCACCACCAACCGTCCAGGGATCTGCTCAGCCTTCTTCTGCGAGGAGAACGCGGTGAAGGCGACCTCGGCGACTTCTGCGGTCGAGATCCACTGTTGGGTGTCGGGGTTGAAGATGGCGTCGGTGTACTTGATCGTGGTCCAGGCCTGCTCATCAATGGTCGCGATGGCGGTTTTGATGGTGGGGCTCATCTTGACGGTCACTGACACGTTGGCCCCGCCGCGAATGGCGGCCCAGAGCGAGGGCCGACCCCAGTAGGCCGAGTCCATCCGCACCAGCACCGGCGTTCCCGCTGGCAGGAGACGGCGGGCCTGTTTCACCGCGTCGGCGATCAACCGGTTCGCCCCGCGCGGGGACCCGCAGGCCCCTTTGCGTAGCCGCTGGGCCACGATGATCGGGGCCGTGGTCGCGGTGGCCAAGGTGGCGATCAGGGCGTTGAGCCCACGCACCCGGGAGTAGCCGAACCCTGCGCCCTGTTTCTGGTGGCCGTGGACCTCGATGATGGTGTCATCAACATCCAGCAACGCGACCCCGGGAGTCCTGGAAGCCTGCTGCGGGTTGCCCAGCAGCCAGGTCAGCCCGGTCAGTGCGGCCAGGAACCGGGACGCGACGGCGTCGAGTTGGCGGACATGCCCGAAGGTGAACTTCCGCAGGAACGACCCCAACGTGGAGGGGGCATAGATGCTGGAGAAGAGCTTCTTCATGCCGCCGTGGCGCAGCAGGGCCATGTCATCGATGGAGTCTGCTCCGGCAACCATCCCGGCCACCAACGATGTGACCTTCGCGCCGGCGTTGGCGCCCTTGTCGGTGGGGACACTCAAGTGCGCATCGCCCAGGTCCTGCAGCCCCGCAGCTTGGGCCAGTCTCATCGTCGGGACCAGCCCAGCGGCCGACACAAGATTCGGGTCATCGAAGCTGACAGAAACAGCGTGAGGAGTATGAGAGAGTTGCATCTGACGGATGCTCTTCCTACTTGGTGATTTTTGACTCTAGACAAGTCCCAATATCCCAGTAGCAAGGGCATTCGTTCGTCACGGCACGCTCAACCCACCCAACCCATCGGTGGATCGAGGCT